>JBJEMI010000032.1:0-2666 GCA_051879615.1 Lachnospiraceae bacterium | reverse complement strand
AGATTCCATCATATTTTCTGGATATGGTGCATACATGTTTCACGCCCTCCCTATTTCTCAATCTCTCTGTTATTGTAAAGTTCCTGCATCTCTTCGATCGGTTTCTGCATAATCTGTTCAATCAGATCATCATATGCACCCTTGTTAATCTCTTCCACTCTGTTTGTGAGATGTTTTGCTTCAGGTGCAATATATTTTCCGGTGAGACGTCTTGCCAGCAGACCAACCATCGGATGGGAAATACCTGCCGGACATCTGACAGAACAACATCCGCAGCCTACACAGTCAAAGGACTCTTCCGCACATTTCTCAAATTCTCCTCTCTGTGCATAGGCGATATACTGCATAACATTCAGATTCTGGGTACATGCTTTCGTACATGCATTACATCCGATACAGCTGTAGATTTCCGGATACAGCTCCATCATAATCTGCTGATTCGGTTTAATCTCATTGATATCATAGGTTCTCTTATCGGTAGGGAAGAATGGAATACTAGCCACATACATACCTTCCTGTACCTGTGTCTGACAGGCAAGGCAGGTCTTCAATTCATTCTGCCCTTTGATTCTGTAAATCGTAGCACAGGCTCCGCAGAAACCATGGCGGCATCCACAGCCTCTTTTCAGTGTATAACCTGCATATTCCATCGCAGTCATGATGGTCAGATCTGCAGGAACGCTATATTTCTTACCAAAAAAATATACATTAACCATATTTTCCATAATTGGCAGTCCTTTCTCTTTTTAATACTCGTTAGGCAGTTCATCGATTTCGTCGAAGCGGAACACCGGGCCGTCTTTGCAGACGTATTTGGAACCGATGTTGCAGCGGCCGCATTTGCCCACACCGCATTTCATACGAAGCTCCAATGTGGTGTATACCTGCTCTCTGGTAAAGCCCAGTTCCTGAAGTCCGGCAAGTACGAACTTGATCATGATCGGCGGTCCGCAGACAAGTGCTGTCTTGTCGGTATCAAAGCCCAGTTCTTTTACATAGTTAGGCACAAATCCCACATGACCATCCCATCCTTCCTGTTCCCGGTCGATGGTCAGGTATACGTTCACCCCTTCTGTCTTCATCCAGACTTCCTGGATTTCTTTCAGCTGTACCAGATCGTCTGCGGAACGGGAACCGTAAACGATGTCTACGGTTCCGTAATTTTCACGGTTGTCCAACACATAGTTGATAACGGAACGAAGTGGTGCCAGACCAATACCTCCGGCAATAAACAGGAGATTTTTGCCTTTCAGTTCTGTCTCCACCGGGAAATAATTTCCGTAAGGTCCGCGGACTGTGATTTCATCACCTACTTCCAGGCTGTGCAGATAGTCGGTAAGTATACCACATTTTTTGATACTAAATTCCTGATATTCTTTGTTTGTCGGTGAGGATGTAATGGAGAACATACCCTCGCTGATACCGGGCGCACAGACCATGGCACACTGTCCCGGCATATGTTCAAATAATTTTCCGCCTTCCGGTGCATTGACACGGAACGTCTTTACATCAGGTGTTTCCTGACGGATATCGGTAATGACTCCAACTTTCGGAATCAGAGTATCCAGTGTATAATTTTCATGACAGGTACATTCGCACATTATTTTTCACCTCCCTGTTTTTGAAAGGACTTGATAACTTTTACAATATTTAAGGATGCCGGACATTTTTCCACGCAGCGGCCGCAGCCTACACAGGAATACATTCCGTTATTATTTGCCGGATAGTAAACTAACTTGTGCATGAATCTCTGACGGAATCTCTGCATCTGGCTGGTACGGTTATTGCCGTGAGCCATCATGGTAAAATCTGAGTACATGCAGGAATCCCAGCAGCGATAACGCTGTACGCCGTGTCCTGTATCATAATCTTTAATGTCATAACATTGACAGGTGGGGCACACAAAGGTACAAGTTCCGCAAGCCAGACATGGCTTGTACAATTCTTCCCATACCGGGGAGTTGAATTTTTCTGCCAGAGCATCGCCATTCCATCCTTCCAGAGACAGATTGCTGTAAGGCAGTTTTTCTACAATCGTACGAACAGCAGTTTTTTCTGCTTCCACTTTTTCTTCATCCTCACTGCCGGCTTCTGTCAGCAGATCTTTCACTGCTGCTGTCAGAATCTCACCCTTTTCCGTCAGTGATTTCCAGTACATTTCATTTTCTACCATCCAGACAGCAACATCTGCCTTTGGTTCTGCACAGTCAATGCCAAATACTTTACAGAAGCAGGATTCTTCCGGCTCATGGCAGGCCAGTGCCACGATGGTTCCATGTTTTCTTCTTGCCGCATAGAAAGTATCTACCGGGTCTGTAAGAAATACATTGTCAAGCACCTGTACTGCCTGTACATCACAGGCTTTCATACCGAATACAACAAAATCCTGATTTTTCAGTGCTTCCGGTTCTATATGAAGCTTTTTGCCTTCTTTTTTCACACTGTAAAGATTCTCGCTCTGCGGGAAAAATGCATCTTTCGGGGATTTTACAGTTTTCAGTGTATCCAGGTCAGCTTCTGCCTCTTCAGTCCAGACTTTAAAGTTTGTCTGACCGGCTGTCTTTACCGGAAGATATAATTCCTGATTCTCCGCAATCATCCGGAATAATGCGGACAGATTTTCTTTCGCGATCTTATACATACATTATCCCCTCTTTCCTACGATA
>JBJEMI010000031.1:0-14815 GCA_051879615.1 Lachnospiraceae bacterium | reverse complement strand
CGGATTTCTATACGCTGTCAAAAGCCATGAAAGGAGATGTCCCATATGGAAAATGGCTACATATATATCCGTGTCTCAACACTGATCCAGGTCGATGGCTTTTCTCTCGATGCCCAGGAGGAAGAAATCAGGGCATTTGCCAAAATGCACGATATCAACATTGTCGGGAGATATTCTGATGAGGGAAAATCGGGCAAGAACGCCGAACACAGGCCCGCCTTTAATCAGATGATGGATGACATCCGAAGCAAGAAGGATAATATCAAATATGTCCTTGTGTTCAAACTGTCGAGATTTGCGAGAAATACGAGCGATACGGCAAAATACCTTCAGGAACTGGCCAGCTACGGCATTGGGCTGTTGGGCGTGAAAGACGGCATTGATACCTCGACGGCCACAGGTAAAATGATTGCCAACATTATGGGTGCGGTTGCAGAAGTTGAGCTGGAGAACATCCATGAACAAACACTTGCCGGGAGGCAGCAGAAAGCAAGGAGCGGCCTTTGGAACGGAGCACAGGCTCCCTTTGGCTATTACATTCAAAATAAGCTTCTGGTAGTATGTCCGGAGGAAGCTGAGATTGTAAAG
Source organism: Lachnospiraceae bacterium (assembly GCA_051879615.1). GTDB lineage: Bacteria > Bacillota > Clostridia > Lachnospirales > Lachnospiraceae > HGM12587. The sequence continues at coordinate 14,227 of JBJEMI010000031.1, read as the reverse complement.
GAGATATTCCATCTCTATGTTGAGGAAGGGCAGACAATCCGGTATATCACGAAAAAACTGAATGACGAGGGTGTGAAACGGGAGCAGCGGGGCAATACCCGGTTTTCGGTATTCACGGAAAGAACAGTAAGGTCAATTCTGAAAAATCCTGTTTACGCCGGTAAAATAGCCTATGGCCGCCGCCATACAGTCAAGGTTGAGGGGACAAACAACGAAACGAAAGTGGTAAAACAGGATGACGAGAGCAGAATCATTCTTGTCGAGGGTGTTCATGAGGCGATTGTTACACCTGAAATGTTCTCAAAAGCCGAAGCAAGGCTGAATGAGAATATCCGCCATCGGAAAACAAGGAGCGACAGCACGACGGTTTATCCATTGACAGGGCTTATCCGGTGTCCGGACTGTGGAAAGAATATCTTCGGATACACAGCGCCGCCAAGGCCGAGAAAGAATGGAAAAGAGGGATTCTATCCCCGGTATATTTCCTATCGCTGCATCTCCGGGAGAGACCGGAACGGGATTTCCTGCTCCCTGGCAAATAAATATTACAGCGGCACAAAGCTGGAGAAAGAAGTCAGGGATGTTATCGCATCCATGATAACAGTCCCCGAGTTTGTTGAACTGGTCTCCAGAAAAGTGGACTGTGCGACTGACCAGAGCATTTTAAAAAAGAAGCGGGATGCCATCAAAGCGGAATATACCAAATACTGCAATAACCTTATGGCCAATGAAAAAAGACTTGCGGAGCTGGACGCAAACGACAGACATTATGACAGACGGGTGGACAGCCTGAACCGTGTCATGGACGATCTATATGAAAAGATTGACGATGCTCAAAGCAGACTGGATGAAATCGATAGCGAGACCGCCATGGCAGAAAAATCTACCATGACAAAGCAGTCTATTTTTGAAATGCTGGAAGGGTTCAGTAAGTATTACGACATCATGACTCCGGAAGATAAAAAAGCCCTTTTGCAGGCTATGATATCCTACATCGAGCTTTACAAAGAAAAGCGTACAGACGGGCATCTTGTAAAAGCAATTCACTTTACCTTCCCTGTGACCTATAATGGGGAAAGCGGTGCATTATTTGTCAGAATTAAAGAACAGCAAGTTGAGACGGTAGTACTGATGTCAAGGGTTGCGAAATAAAGTGTGAAAATCTACCTGTATGAGAGTATTTTTTTGACGAAAAAAATAACTAACTGAATCAGCCTTCCCGACCATCAATCATGGTGATCAGGAGGGCTGATTCGTTCCAACTACGAGAAAGCAAAAGCATGGATTTCGGAAAGAAGCAGTTCCAAGCTCAATGTTTTCCAATCCATTTTTATTTGTTTTGACAATCGTGAATTTTTGCTGTAATGGAAATACTTTTTATCTTACGATCTGATAATAAAGCTTTGCCGTTATACTGTAGATCAGCACATAAATCGCTGCAAATATTCCCAGTGAAGCGATTGTGCAGCCCATAAACAGTGCCTGATTGGACTGAAACAGCACCCTTAACAGGCGTGTCAGAATTGGGAACGCAAAGGCAATATGCATGGCTGCAGTGATCAACGGCAGGAAGAATACCAGCAAGATCTGACTGCGGACAGCACCTTTTACTTCATCGGCGCTCATACCCACTTTCTGCATGATCTGGAAACGGTTTCTGTCCTCATACCCTTCAGAAATCTGTTTGTAGTAAATAATCAGCGCTGTTGCGAACAGAAAGACCAGCGACAGCAGCAGACCGAGAAATAGGAGTGTTCCGTACATTCCATAGAGGTATTCGATCGTATCCCATTTGCTGTCTACGCTCATGCCAAAACCTCCGTCGGAATCGGGCTGTGAATTGACATATTGTAACATCTGTTCATGCAGACTGTGTGAAAATTTGTCATAGACTGCGGCAACTGCTTCCTCATCGTTAAAATCAATGACCAGTTTACAGGATATTTCAGAAGCATACTTCTGATAAGCTTCCTTCTGTAATTCGTAGATACGCTGAAACGCAGTTTCATCACTGACAACAAATCCAAAACAGTCCACGATATTAAACTCTGTCATGGAAATCGGATAGCTGGTCAGCCTGGTCGTGCAGTCAAAGCTGTTGTTACCAATCGTAAAGGAATCCGTCATTTGCTCAGAGTTATCCGGCAGTCCATAAACAGCCATCTCATTTTCTGATAAGCTGAGCTGCTCACCGGTCAATTTTTGATACTCATCTGCTGTGATAAACCAGCATTCCATCAAATTACCGTCCATAACACTTCTGTCTGTCCAGAAGGTATCTCCTTCCCTGCGAAATGCACAGCAAAGATACCGCTGCTGCTCGGAAAAGGAGAGATTCAGATGATTTTCCTCAGCAGCCGAACGAACCAGGGTCAGCAGATCTTCCGCTGGAATAGCAACATTTTCTCCATTAGCTTCATAGGAGGAAGACATAGTGATCTGGTGTGGATATTGTCTATTAATCGTATCGCCAATACCTGCATACATACTGACAGTTGTGGACACCATCACCAGAACCATGGTTGCCAGAATTGTAATAGAGGCAAGTCCCACAGCATTCTGTTTCATGCGGTAAAGAAGGCCAGAGACGGCAATCATATGTTTTTTATGATAATAGAACCTTTGATTGCGTTTCAGCAGCTTCAGCAAAGCCGTACTTCCGGTGATAAACAGGCAGTAGGTACCAATGATGACCAGAATGACCGCAGCGAAAAACAGTTCGATTGCTTTCAGCGGTTCTGCTGTTGTAACGGAGATATAGTATCCTGTACTTAAGGAAGCGATACCGATCAGCAGAAGCAGCCATTTTACCTTCGGTTCTTTTTCGCCGGTATGGATACTCTGCAGCAGCTCCACCGGTTTCATATGTGCAATGTGAATCCGGTTGAAGAGGTAGGTCAGCAGATACAGGGAAAGGAAGAACAATGCCGTAGGTATCAGGGTTTTAGGGGAAATATGATAAAATCCCAGAACACTGTCTACTGTCAGAATACGACAGATCAGCAAAGCACACAGCTTATACAGAATAATTCCGGCAGCCAGTCCTCCGATCAGGACGAAAAAGGAACAAATGGCGGTTTCCCAGAACAGGATATTTCCGATGTGCCGTTTTTCCATGCCAAGCACATTATATAACCCGAATTCCCGGTTCCGCTGCTTCATCAGGAAACTGTTGGTGTAAAGGACCAGGATAAAGGAGAGCAGCGCTACGATCACCACACCAAGCGGCATGATGGAAGACAGGTAGCGTCCGCCCCGAACTTCGTTCAGTCGATTATCCATAGACAGGGTAAGTATGATATAAAATACTGCGGTCAGTCCCATGCCGGTCAATATATCAGGAATATAAAGCCTGGCGTTCTTTTTGATATTATTCCATGCCAGACGGCTGTAAAATCCAATCTTCATCGCTGTTCACCACCTGTCGCCAGCACGGTCAGCGTGTCGGATATTTTCTGGTAAAGCTGCTCGTTTGTGCTGCTGCCGCGATAAAGCTGATGGAATACTTCCCCATCTTTGATAAACAGCACCCGGTTCGCATGGCTGGCAGCTTTTACAGAGTGTGTCACCATCAGAATCGTCTGCCCCTGCGCATTGATCTTTCGGAAGGTTTCCAACAGATCATCGGTTGATTTGGAATCCAATGCACCCGTCGGCTCGTCTGCCAGAATCAGCTGCGGATTGGTAATCAATGCTCTTGCAACGGCCACTCGCTGTTTCTGACCTCCGGAAATTTCGTAGGGGTATTTGTTCAGCAAATCGGCTATGCCAAGCTCTCCGGCAATGGGCTTCAGCCGCTTTTCCATTTCAGATACACCGGTTCCGCTGAGCACCAGCGGAAGGAAAATATTATCTTTCACCGAAAAGGTGTCCAGCAGATTAAATTCCTGGAAAACAAATCCGAGATTCTCCCGCCGAAAGGTTGCCAGTTCTTTCTCGCGAATACCGCCAAGTTCCTTGCCATTCAGCAATACCTGTCCGCTGGTGGGGCGATCCAGTGCTGCCAGAATATTCAGCAGAGTCGTCTTGCCGGAACCGGATTCGCCCATGATTGCCACATATTCACCCTGCTCCACGGAAAAATTCACGTTGGACAGAGCCTTCACCTGATTCCCGCCAAAACGGGTGGTATAGATTTTTTTCAGACTTTTTACTTCTAAGACTGTCATGAACATTACCTCCTTGTTGTGATGGCTCTATCCTAACAGAAGAGCCGAAATGCCAACATCGATTCGGGTGACATTTCGGCCTGTGAATGTGACATTTTTGTAAGGCTGCAGTTTTTATTCTACTTCCAGCTTTTTAGAAGATAAATCCAGAGAAATATTCGTACCTTCTCCCGGTTGTGAAACAGCGGAAATCCGGATGCCCAGCTTATCCGCGGCCTGTTTGCTCAGATATAATCCCAGCCCGGTTGATTTTTTGTCGGTTCGGCCGTTGTAGCCGGTGAAGCCCTTTTCAAATATCCTCGGCAAGTCCTCTGAGGCAATGCCAATGCCGGTATCCCGGATGGTCAGCACCTTTTCCGGTGAAACGGAAATGCTCACACTTCCCTGATAGGTGTATTTGACCGCATTGGACAGCAGCTGTTCCAAAATAAAGCAGAGCCATTTTTCGTCGGTCAATACAGTTACTTCTGTTGGCTCATAAATCAGCCGGATTTTCTTACGAATGAACTGCGGTGCATACTTGCGGATACTCTGGCGAATCAGGTCATCCAGCGCATATTCCTGAAAAACGAAGTCGTTGGTCTCGCTGCCGAGCCGGATGTAGCTCAGTACCATTTCTACGTACTGTTCGATACGGAACAGTTCAGCGGACAGTTCCCGGTGCTCCTCCGTGTCCTCAGCATTTAAAATCATCTGCATCACTGCGATCGGTGTTTTAATTTGGTGCGCCCATGTAGTGTAGTAGTCCAGACTATCCTGCCGTTCTGTCCGCAAAGCAGTAGACAGCTCATTACAGCGGTGTCCGAGCGCAGCAACCATTTCCTGATAATCCTGCTCGATTAAAGTTTCCGGTACGGGAAGTGTTCCATAATCCTGTTCAATGGACGAAATTTTTATCAGTCGTTCTTTATGACTGCCCAGAAACCTGATCAATCGAATTGTCAGAATCAGCAGACCCATGAAAATGCACAGACCTGATGCATAGAAATATGCTTCCCCTTCTACCCCATACAGGTTATAGATCACGGCAAAGATCAATAAAGACAGGAAAAAAAGCAGCACCGAATATCTTTTTTCTCTTAGATAGGAAAATAACAGTTTCTTCATTCGACGATGTACCCGCTTCCTACTTTGGTTGTAATGAAATCACAAAAACCGGCCTTCTCCAGTTTTCTTCGTAATCTTGTTACATTGACCGTCAGCGTATTTTCCTCTACATAGCAATCATCCTGCCAGAGCTTCATCATCAGGGTATCGCGGCTGACGATTTTTCCTTTGTTCTCCATCAACGTCTGTAAAATACGGAACTCGTTTTTGGTAAGGTCGATTTTCTTTCCTTCGAAATTCAGGGTGTTGTCACTCAGGTTCAGGATGGCTCCGTGATGCTCCAATACCGGAGTGGTGCCTGTCATGCTGTATGCCCGCCGGAGAATTGCCTGAATCTTCGCATTCATGACATTCGGGTCAACCGGCTTGGGGATAAAATCATCCCCGCCCATGCTCATTGCCATGACAATGTTCATGTTGTCGGAAGCCGAAGAAATAAATACAACCGGTACAGTGGAGATCTTTCGGATTTCGCTGCACCAATGGTATCCGTTGAAGAAGGGCAGCATAATATCCACCAGAACCAGATGAGGACTATATTCGATAAATGCGGGCATTACGTTTTGAAAATCAGTAATCAGCCAAACTTCGTTTCCCCATGGTTCGATTTGTTTTTTCATGATCTGCGCCAGGGCAAAATCATCTTCTATAATTAAAATTCGATACATATGGTTGCTCCTTGTTTTTCATTAGGCGGAGGCCATGCGTCTCCGCAATCCGTGGATATAGAAAACTTCTGCTGCTCCAATCATAGCAGAGAAAGCATAAAAAGTCGACTGAGAGGGATTGATATTTTAGTAACTGATGATAAGAACTTTCACAAAATCCCGGGGATTGGGTCTTCTCAAATTCGGTCAACGGATCTATCATAAGTTTGACCAAATCGGTTAACGGAGGTGACTTTATGAATGAAAGATTTTTTTTGCTGCCTGAGGAAAAACAGCAGGCTATTATTAATGCCGGCTATCGTGTGTTTTCACAGAATTCATATAAAAACAGTCCTATGAGCGAAATCGCAGATGCGGCAGGTATCAGTAAGTCTCTGTTATTTTATTATTTTCATAATAAAAAGGAACTGTATTTGTTTCTGTGGGACAAGTGTGCAGAAACGACAATTGAATTTCTGACCAGGTACGAGTGCTACGGTCAAAAGGAATTGTTCGAGAGTATGGAACGGGGAATGCGGGCGAAGATGGAGATCATTCGTTTGTATCCGGATATGGGAAGCTTTACCATTAAGGCATTCTATGAGAAAGATCCGGAGATCAATGCCGCCATCCAGGAGAGTTATCATAGATATTTCAACTTGAAAGCAGATAAAACACGTTTGAATCTTGACCCGGAACAGTTTATACCGGGACTGGATATCCCTATGATGTATCGTGAAATGTACTGGGCTTCCGAAGGTTACATCTGGGAGATGGTGCAGCGTGGAAATCTGAATATGGACCAGATGGAAAAAGACTTTACAAAGCTTATAAATTTCTGGAAGAGCATCTATCTTCGAAAGGAGTGATGATAAATGGATGCGATCAAAATCAGGAAATTGACAAAATACTATGGCAAAGCCAGAGGCATTGTTGACCTCGATCTGACCGTAGCTGAGGGAGAATTTTTTGGGTTTATCGGACCTAACGGTGCCGGTAAATCCACCACGATACGTACTCTGCTTGGCCTGATTTCGCCTACAGACGGCAATGCACAGATTTTTGGGAAGGATATTGTAAAAGATAATCAGGCAGTCTTGCAGAGGATCGGGTATCTGCCTTCTGAAGCTGTGTTCTATCCGGGAATGAAAGTAAAAGATGTTCTGAAGCTTTCTGCTGATTTACGAAAACGTGACTGCTCAAATGAGGCAAAAAAACTGTGCGAGCGTTTGCAGCTTGACAGTTCCCGAAAGGTGGATGAATTGTCTTTTGGAAATCGTAAAAAAGTGGGTATTATCTGTGCATTGCAGCATCGTCCGGACCTGCTGATACTTGATGAGCCAACCGGAGGATTAGATCCTCTGATGCAGCGCGAATTTTTTGATATCCTGCATGAGCGAAATAAAGAAGGTGCAACGTTGTTCCTTTCCAGCCATGTGCTCTCTGAGATACAGCGTAACTGTACACGGGCAGCTATTATCCGTGAGGGAAGGATCATTGCCTGCAGCAGTGTGGATGCTTTATCACGCACCAATGCCAGGCGTATCACCGTTCACGGCAGTGTGACATTGGATGGATTAGGCGGTATTCGGGACAGAAAGCATATGAAAGATTCTGTCAGTTTTCTTTACAGCGGTGATATGAATGAGCTTTTGCAGACTCTGGCAGCAGGTAAGGTTACGGATCTGACTGTATCAGAGCCTGATCTGGAGGAGGTATTCCTGCACTATTACGAAAGGGATGGTAAGAACATATGACATTGGTTAAGCATGAGCTGAAACAGGGGAAAAATTCTTTTTTAATCTGGACTGCTTCTATCGGCATTCTTCTGGTAATCTGTGTATTTCTGTTTCCGGAGATGAAGGGGCAGATGGAGAGTGTCAGTAATGTCTTTGCATCCATGGGTTCTTTCACCGACGCTTTCGGTATGGATCGATTGAACTTTGGCACGCTCATTGGCTTTTATACCATTGAGTGCGGTAATGTATTGGGACTTGGCGGTGCATTTTATGCTGCTCTCTGTGCAGTCGGTATTCTCTGTAAAGAGGAAAAGGACAGAACGGCGGAGTTTCTGTTGACACATCCTGTAAATCGTAAACGTATCATTACAGAAAAGCTGATCGCCGTTCTTATTCAGATTTCTGCTATGAACCTGATAATCTATGCACTTTCCGTAGGATCAATTGTCGCCATCGGTGAAGAAATTCCGTGGAAAGAACTTAATTTGCTTCATTTCGCTTATTATCTTCTGCAAATCGAGCTGGCAGGCATCTGTTTTGGGATATCTGCATTTATGCGAAAAGGCAATGTGGGAGTTGGACTGGGAATTGCCGCAATGATGTATTTTCTGAATCTGATTGCGAACATTGCGGAAGTCGCAGAATTTTTGAAATACATCACACCTTTCGGTTATTGCGAAGGTGCCGACATTGTAACAAACAGCAGTCTTGATGGAATCATGGTCGCTGTCGGCATGACATTGTGTGTGCTAGGTATTGCAGCAGCTTTTCTGAAATATACCAGGAAGGATATATAAATAGGAAAGCAGAACCCTGCCGCCGGTATCGGTTGGCAGTTTTTTTTTCGCAGCATATACTATAAGGATATTCCCCGAAGCAGGGGAAACTGCCGGAGGTTGGAATTGAGTATTTATGTGGTGAAACCGGGCAATGATGTGGATGGGATCGAACAGCAGTTCGGAGTGCCGGTGGGGCAGATCATAGCGGATAACCAGCTGGTCTATCCATATAAACTGGCGGTCGGACAGTCGCTTCTTATAATGGACGGACAGGAGATGGGGAGCGGCAGACTGATCAGAAGCAACGGATATGCCTATCCGTTTATCAGCCGCTGGGTGCTGGAACAGACTTTGCCGTATCTGTCGGAGCTGTCCGTCTTTTCTTATGGTTTTACGGAGGAAGGGGAACTGGTCGAACCGTTTACAGATGACCGGTGGATGGTGGAGGCAGCCCTGCAGTTTGGGACACGTCCCATCCTGACGCTGACACCGCTGGGACCGGACGGCAGGTTTGACAATCGACTGATCAGCGCCGTCGTGAGGAACACTGACAGCCGTGACAGGCTCATAGAGAATCTACTTGCCGTCATGCAGGAGAAAGGGTATCAGGGGCTGGATATTGATTTCGAGTATATTCTGGCTGAAGACCGGGATCTTTTTACCGCATTTGTGCAGGCCTGCGCAGATGCCATGCATATGGCAGGATATACCCTTTCCGTGGCGCTTGCGCCGAAAACATCTGCGGATCAGCCGGGACTTCTCTATGCCGGGAAAGATTACCGTGCCCTGGGAGCAGCGGCGGATTCTGTACTGCTGATGACTTATGAATGGGGCTATACTTACGGTCCTCCGATGGCTGTGGCACCGTTAAACAAGGTTCGGCAGGTGGTGGAATACGCTGTGACGGAGATTCCCACAGAGAAAATCAGTCTCGGAATACCAAACTACGGATATGACTGGCCGCTTCCCTTTGTCCGGGGAAGTACAAAGGCGAAAACGATCGGAAATGTGGAAGCAGTACAGCTTGCTGTTGCCTATGGCGCAATCATCCGGTTTGACGAAGTGGCCGGATCCCCTTATTTCCATTATACAGATACCATGGGAAGCGCACATGAGGTATGGTTTGAGGATGTGCGGAGCCTTCAGGGAAAATTTGACCTGATTGACGAATTCGGGCTCCGCGGACCCGGATACTGGCAGATTATGCAGCTGTTCCGGGCAAACTGGCTGCTGCTGGCAGAGAGATTCGGGATACTGAAAAACGAGTGAAAATCGGATCAGTAAGGTCTTGACGATTTTACTCTGTAAATGTAGAATGACTGCATTGACTATTGACTTTGAGAATGAAAGGAAAAATATGCGAAAGAACGAAAAAGAAAAGACTCAGGATATGGGTTCGGGAAGTATACCGAAGCTTCTGGCACAGTTGGCCATACCGGCAGTTGTCGCTCAGATCGTAAATTTATTATATAACATCGTTGACCGGATCTACATCGGTCATATCCCCGGAATCGGCGCTTCTGCCCTGACGGGTGTCGGCTTATTTACGCCGATTTTAATGCTGCTCAATGCGTTTGCGATGCTCGCAGGTTCCGGCGGTGCACCGAGAGCTGCCATTGAAATGGGTAAGAAAAAGAATGAAGAAGCCGAAAAGATTCTGGGAAACTGTTTTTCTCTGCTGCTGCTGTTCGCGGCTGTTCTAACAGTGCTGTTTTATGTGCTTGCGCCGGATCTGCTCCGTTTATTCGGTGCAAGTGATGTGACGCTTCCATATGCGGAAGAATATGCAAGAATCTATCTGGCAGGAAGTATATTTGTACTGATTGTTATGGGAATGAATCCATTTATCACAACCCAGGGATTTGCAAAGATCAGTATGATGACTACCGTCATCGGTGCAATTATTAATATTGTTCTTGATCCGATCTTTATTTTTGTATTCCATATGGGAGTAAAGGGTGCTGCGTTAGCCACTGTTCTCAGCCAGTCGGTAGGAGCATGCTGGGTTCTCTTTTTCCTGACAGGAAAGAAAACGATCCTTCGATTAAAAAAATGTAACATGAAGTTTGAATGGAAGGTTGTAGGTCCGTGTCTGGCACTTGGAATCTCCACTTTTGTGATGGTGTCAACGGAAAGCCTGCTGTCAATCAGCTTTACTTCCAGCTTATCCCGTTATGGCGGGGATCTGGCCGTTGGAGCAATGACCATTATCATGAGTGTCAGTCAGCTTGTAGTGATGCCTTTACAGGGAGTCTGCCAGGGCGGTCAGCCGATCATCAGCTACAATTTTGGGGCAGGGAATCGTGAACGTGTTAAAAAGGCATTTTTTTCCCAGTTTCAGGTATGTATCGTATTTACCTTTGTCTGCTGGGGAGCAGTCATGCTGGCTCCGCAGATATTCGCCCGCCTGTTTACAAATGATGCGGCACTGGCAGAATATACGACCTGGGCACTTCGAATCTACATGGCAGGAATTTTCTCGCTGGGATTTCAGAACAGCTGCCAGCAGAGCTTTATGGCACTTGGACAGGCAAAGATCACGCTTCTTCTCGCCTGTCTCAGAAAGATCATATTGCTGATCCCGCTGATCTTTATTCTTCCGGTATTTCTGGAAAATAAAGTATTTGCGGTATTTTTAGCCGAACCGATCAGCGATATCATTGCGGCTGCTGTCACAACCGCAGTGTTCTTTGGAAAGTTTAATAAAATACTGATCAACGGTCCAAAAGGCTGAAAATATAACATCAAAAAGGATGTGCAGATGCTGCACATCCTTTTTGATGTAAATGATCATACAGCGATGACACATCTCTACATATAATAAGTGAAAGAACATATCAAAGGATTTTTATGAAAAAAAGAATTTCCCTGGAACCGGAGGCAGTCGCAGTATGCAATGAGGCGGCAGTTCCTCCAAGGATCTATCAGCTGCCTCCTGTGAAAGGTCGGGAGATGCTTGAGAGGATTCAGAGTACACCTGTCGGGATGTATCCTGCAAATATTGAAAAAATTTTTGTATATACAGAAAACTGGTCGAATGTTCCCACCTGGATCGTCAGTCCGCCGGTAATTCAAAAGCCGTCTCATGTGATTTTTTATATTCATGGCGGGGGCTGGGTTTTCGGGAGCTTTCATACCCATGAAAAGCTGGTGAGAGAACTGGCGGCACGGACCGGATGTATTCTGGTGTTTCCGGAATACTCCCGTGCGCCTGAAGCGAGGTTTCCCATAGCCATCGAACAATGCTATGCAGTGCTGAATCGTTTGCCCTATGTTTTGGAAAAACTCGGATTTCAGATCGATCCTGATACTCTGACGCTGGCAGGGGACAGCGCAGGCGGCAATATCGCCATTGCAATGACGCTGCTGTCAAAGGAACGAAAAGGACCGTATATTCAGAAACAGCTTCTGTATTATCCCGTGACCAATGCCTGTTTCTGTACGGATTCCTATCTGGAGTTTGCGAAGGATTATTATCTTTATCGTGAGGAAATGAGATGGTTCTGGGATCAGTATACTCTGGAAAGGTGTGAACGAAATCAGATTACGGCATCTGTACTGCGTGCGGATACAGAACAGCTGAGCGGACTTCCGGAAGCCATGATTTTGAACGGAGAGGCAGATGTACTCCGGGATGAGGGAGAAGCATATGCCGGAAAGCTCCGGGATGCAGGAGTAGCTGTGACGGCGATGAGATTTCAGGGGATCATCCATGATTTTGTCATGTTAAATGCATTGGACAGGACAAAGGCGTGTCGTGCGGCCATGAATGCATCGGTTTCATGGATTAACGAAAGAAATGACGATTCCCGGCATAAAGTACTGTAATAAGAGACATTAGTATGAGGAAACAGTATGAAAAGTGACAGGTTGATCATCCTGTTATTCTGTGTGATGCTTGCAGCCGTCAGTGTCCCCCTCTTCAGAGATCAGAAACATGCGGTGAATGAGACGAAAGAGGTGAGCAGCGATACGCAGGAAATGGATTATATCAAGTGGGTGGAATTCAATGTGACCTGCGAGGCGATGAAGAAGGCATTTCAGTATGATCTGAATACTTACGGAAAAGAGACGCATTTAAACTGGGTGAGTCTTCTGTCGTACCTGGGTGCAAAATACGGAGGTGACTTTTCGCGATACAGGGAAAAGGATTTGGATGAGATTGCAGAATTGCTGCTGAATGGAGAACAGACGGAAAAGGCGCTGGAGGAAGAGATGAAGTATTACTCCTATTACCGGGAAGCCTATGGTGCGGTGTTGGACGGTATGGCAGGAGAATATGAGAAGGAAGACGAAGAAGGATGGAAGACAGTGTATGGACTGAAGGCATATCATCCGATTGCGAAGGGTTTTCCGTATTCGGATTATGATGATTTCGGGGTATCCAGGAGCTATGGATATAAAAGAAATCACCTGGGACATGATATGATGGGGCAGGTGGGAACTCCCATTATTGCCGTGGAATCCGGTTATGTAGCAGAACTGGGATGGAATCAGTATGGCGGCTGGCGGATCGGAATCAACAGTTTTGATGGGAAACGCTATTATTACTATGCTCATTTAAGACAAAATCGTCCCTATGCCGAAGGACTGGATAAGGGAGATATTGTTCAGGCAGGAGATGTGATCGGTTATCTCGGGCGGACCGGCTACAGTAAAAAAGAGAATGTCAATAATATTGATGAATATCATCTTCATTTCGGTCTGCAGCTGATCTTTGACGAGTCCCAGAGAGAGGGCAATCATGAGATATGGGTCAGCGGATACGAGCTGGTGAAATTCCTGTGTCAGCACCGGTCTGAGGTACAGCGCAATGATGAAACGAAAGAGTGGACACGGACATATCAGACCAGGGATCCTGCGGCAGCCTCTTATCTTGCAGGAAATTCATTTTAAAATGCGGTTAAAAAGTCCAGTGACCCGGACGGATGCTCCATACTCTTATCAAGAAGAGAAATCAGGGCACGGATCGTTTTTTCGGCATCCTCAGCTGTAGCAGGAGCGAGCGTATTATCGAACTTGACTGCCAGAACGATCAGAACGATTTCGGCCAGTTCTTCAGGCTGATCAAAATGAATCAGATCGTCATCGATGCCCTGCTGGATGATTTCAGTGAGGGCCGGCTTCAGCTCTGAAATGATGTGCTTTAAATATTTCTGATGAATATAAGCCTGTTCCTGGAGGCTTTCTGTGTTTTTGGGTGCCGGGAATGTGCCGCTGCCCTGTTTTAAAAATTCCATGGAGGAGTTTCTGCAGGCCTGAAAAATCATGGCCATACGTGTAAACGGTGAAATCTGTGTCTGAGTTGAAAGACTTTTTGCTGTTTCCAGAGGCTTTTCATAATTTCTTTCCACAAGAGCATCTACGATGGCATCCTTTGAGGGAAAGTAATAATAGATACTTCCTTTGCCGATTCCTGCTTTCTGTGCGATTTCACTTACGGAAATATTCTGGATGCTGTTATCCAGAAGGAGCTCCTGCAGAGCATCCAGAATGATATTGTATTTTGTATTGGATTCCATAATATACCTTTCTGAAATCAAATGATAAAGTCTCAGCAGCCTGAGATGGTCTATATTAGTTCAGTATAGCACAGGAGGAGGCTATAGCACAACTGGTTAAAATTCACGTTAAATTTTATGAAAAATTGTGAGAAACGCAAATTGACCGATGGTCAAACAGGATGATAACATATAAAATAAAAAGAGTCGACCAATGGTCGAAAATGTTTGGAGGATGACATATGACTTATTCAGAATACTTTTCGGGAGTGAAAACTCAGTTTA
>JBJEMI010000030.1:0-2720 GCA_051879615.1 Lachnospiraceae bacterium | reverse complement strand
CTAGATAGCCAATGATTCCTTCTTTCGTCCGTGGAACAATTTCCATAAAGGATTCCACCTTATACTGCAGGCCATGACTTCCGTTTTCCCAGGCTCCTTCCATTTCCAGTTCAATCTGGTCTGTAAGGGGCAGATTGTATCCTACGGCAGTAAACCCAATCTTCTTTCGGGATGCCAGATACTTATCCCTTGCTGACAATGGCACAGAATTATCCTGTGTACTATAGAGCGCTACAGTAAAACCATTTCCTTCATTCATATAGATCTTATTCACATATCTGCATCGCATCTTCCACATCCCTCCAGTTTGAATCTGCCAAACATTATGCAGCCTCCTTCTTTATACGAAACGTTCTGCTCTCAGTTGTCTTCGCATATTCTTCATAAATATCAGGATGCTGGATCTTCAGCTTTTCCATCTGCGCTTTTCCGATCTGTGTACGTTTTGTCGGATTATACGTAACCCGGTAACAATTTGTACCATCCTTTAAAATGGCTTTGCATCCGGCTCCTAACTGCTCCACAAAAGGCACACTGATCGCACGCTGCTCCGATTCGATCTCTTTTTTTCTTTTTTCAATTTGGGATTTTTCTTCTGCTAAAGCAAGATATCTTTCAAGATTTTTAGATTCCAGACATGATAATTCGATTTCCGGGAGACTAATGTCCGCATATCCCACAGATCTCCGAATACTATCTAAAATAAGGTCTGTCTTTCCGTTATACGGCGGTTCCACATGTTTTCCAACATATTCCTCCCAGAAGAATGCTTCCTGTTCTATGATGTCTTCTTCATCCATCAGGTCACGCTCCAGATAACGGAATACAAATTCGTCTTCATTATTCCCATACAGACATGCAATATAAGCTTTCTGCATGTTCATGACCGACAGATAATGTTTGACCTGGAGCACATAATTATCCGGAATTGCATCATCATCCCATTTCTTACTTGCATTGTAATTACAGGTCTTACATTCAAGAATTCCATATGTACCATCGGGAAATAAAATAAAAAAATCCACATCTGCAAGCATGAACGGATACAGAGGATGCCGGAACATTTTTCTTACCGGAAATACCTTCAGTCCTGTCTTTCTGACAAAAATTTCTGCGACAAGATCTTCCAGCCGATGCCCGACTTCCTTTGCAACCCAGTTACTTTCTTCTTCCTTCGGAATAGCAGGCAGGATTCCCACCTTGTTGTTATATAGATCCCGGATTGTCGCAAACGGGGAGATTCCCATGATGGCGGCTACATCGCTGCCACCAATTCCCTTTTTACGATAATCAAGCCATTCCTCTCTCGTAAGTCCACTGATATCCACTACAATCTCCGGTTCATAATTCAAATTCAGTCCTTTCATTCTTTATTTCCTCCTTCTGATTTTTCTTATTGACTTACCATTTGATTGCTCCGCCTACATCAAACTCTTTCCAGTCTAAAGCCAATGCACGGGTAATCTGTTCTTCCAGATTAATGATTGCTGCCCCCTGCATTCCTTCACAGGCTGCAAAGAACGATGCTTCGTTCATAGCAAAATAAATGTCATGTGCAGTGCAGGGTCCGTTTCCTTTCTGGAACTCGAACATTTCCGCCACATCATTGATCAATTTTTTTCGGATTCCCAGGCGTTTCATCAATAAACGAATACAATTCAGCGGATGATGGATTTCAATATCCATCAATTTCGTTATATCTGAAATTGCATCCTGATATCTGGAACAGAGCATTCTTAAATTTGCCAGAAACTGTGTCATATCAGCACCGCCGGTATGCGCCAGTTTAATTGGACTGCCAAGACTGATCGTCCTGCCACTGCTGGAACAAGTCAGCATCGGATACAGATTTGCTCCGCTTACTGCAACATCTGATGTAGTAAGCCTTACAGCGGGTGCAATGATATTATCGCTGATGCCATGATCACTTAAAGCATCCCTGTAAGTATCCAGAAGTTCCTGATTTCCCCCAAGTTCCCACATTGCGGAAACAATGGAATGATCGAACATTCCGGAACCTTCCACGTAACTGTTTCCCAGAAAATTGGTATTCAGAAACTGCATGGTCATTTCAAATACTGCCCGCATATCCAATATGCTGTAATCATGATGATCTCCACCGTGAACTGCAGATACTTTTCCATCTGCAATCTTAATCAGAGCATCCCCTTTCGCTACCTTCAGGCAGTAATTCACTACCTTCGCATAATTTGCTGTTTCCAGTTTTCTAAGCCCGGAACCAGAAATTCCTGCCCGATCCAGAATTGTCCGGATTGCACAGGTACGCACCGGATAGGTCTCACCCTTAATTTTTAAAGCAAGCTGGGTATTATTCTCAGTATCCTCCAGGATCTCTTCCCAGTTTTTTCCTACTGTGTCCTTCATTTTACCCGCTTCCTGAATAGCCGGAACCAGTCGCAGTGTTCTTGTAGGCTTACGGATCCAGGAAGATTCTTTTGCTCTCTGTGCCAAAAATTCCAGCATCTCCTTTGGGTCTGCAAACGTCGTCTGATACGCATCTGCAAAAATTCTTGTTTCATTCATGTGTCTTTCCACCTTTCTTAAAATAAGTTTTATCCATAAACAGCTCAAAGCTGGTTGTGGCTGCATCATCTGCCATTAAACAAATAAAAAAAGGAATGAAAAGAGTATTTCTCCATCCATTCCTAAATCTCTGGTATTTTACCTAATAAAACAAAAAGCATCACTACCGCGATACA
>JBJEMI010000029.1:0-2762 GCA_051879615.1 Lachnospiraceae bacterium | reverse complement strand
GAACTGCAGCGGCGCTTTCCTTATGACTGGAAAGAATGGATCGAGAAGCTTTCTTCCTACATGAAGTCCACCGGGAAAAAGTACCATAACCATTATGCGACCATCTGCAGCTGGGCTGCCAAGGAGAAGAAGCATACTATCGTGAAGAACTATGATGTGCCGGAAGGGAAAGGATTATGAGTATGGAAGAATATATTTCTGATGTGGCGGGCAGGGTAGAGGAGAATTCCACGGAGAGACCTTCGGATTATTACGATGAAGAGGGCCTTCTCTGGTGTGGAGTCTGCAAAGAGCGTAAAGAGAACAGATATAATTTTATGGGAACGGAACGAGTTGTTCCCTGCCTGTGCAAATGTGACCGGGCCGTCATGGAAGCGAAAAAAGAAGAGGAGGCGAGAAGAGAATTCGCGATACGAGTTCGAAGCCTAAAGACCATTGGACTTACCGAGAATCGTTTCTATGAATGGCGTTTTGAAAATGATAATGGGAAGAATCCCAAGTTGAATCTTGCCAAAAAATATGTGAAAGACTGGAAGGAGATGCAGGAGAAAAATATTGGTTATGTGATCATGGGCCCGGTCGGTACCGGTAAGAGTTTCTTTGCCGGATGCATTGCCAATGCATTGATGGAGCAGGGAGTCAGCGTCATGATGACCAACTTCTCCAGAATATTAAATGAATTAACGAAGCCCTATGCGGATAAGAATCAGATTATTTCAAACCTGGTATCTTATCCGCTTTTGATTATCGATGACCTGGGCATTGAACGGAATTCCGAATTTGCCCTGGAAATGATCTACAACGTGATCGACTGCAGGTACTGCACCAAGAAGCCACTGATTGTGACTACTAACCTGTCTTATCAGGACATGACCAGGCCTGATCTGGATATGGAACATCAGCGCATTTACAGCCGATTGATGGAGATGTGCCTGCCGGTGATTTATAAAGGTTCCGATCAGAGAATGCAGGAGCAGGATCTGAAGATGGAATGGATGAAGCTGCAGGAATCCCAGTAGGAATCAAGAGGAGGTGTATTTAATATATGGACAGCAGTTAAGTACTTGAGAAGGGAGGAGGAAACGCATGCAGGAAGAAGTTTCCAATAAAACGGTGACCCTTGTGATCCGTGCCACAAAGCTGACAAGCGGTGTGCTTTTATCCGCTATTAAGGCTTACATGAGGCACCATGATCAGAAGAAAACCCAGAAAAAGAATATCAAAATGCAGCAGAAAGCGGCGAAGAAGAATCATCCGAAGCAGGGAAAAATCACTGTGAAGGAGCTTGCCTCTCAGAATGCCGGCATGACCAATATCGAGATCGATAATAAAAACATCAAGTCTTTTGAACGCTATGCCAGATACTATGGTGTGAATTATGCCGTGAAGAAGGATAAGTCAAAGGATCCTCCGGTGTATATGGTGTTCTTCAAAGGCCGTGATCAGGATGCGATTCATGCGGCATTCCGTGATTTCTCATCGGCTCAGATTAAGAAAGCCAATAAGAATACGATCCGTAAGAGGCTGCAGAAATACAGGGCTATGGTTGCTCAGAATAAGAGAAGCAAGATCAAACAGAAGGTGCAGGATCAGTCGCGATGAGTTCAAAGAAAACGAAGAACAGATCGAAGACAAAGTCCTCATTTTCTGTAAAGTCCTTCTTTTATAAGCTGACTGGTCAGCTGAAGGGTAAGCTGTCCGCCGAAGATATGAAAAAGCTGATTATCATGAACCTGCCCTATATATTTATTTTTATCATTGCCAACCGGACCTTCCATCTGTATCAGATCAGTCAGGGAGAGGCGGCTGGTGAAAAGATTATGTATCTGATGGAGCACTCCAATCAGGTACTTGGTGTCATTCCAAGTCTGGATGGTAAGGACCTGCTGATTGGTATCGGTGTGGCTGTGGTAGCCAGGATTCTGATCTGGCAGAAACAGCAGGATTCCAAGAAGTTCCGAAAAGGTGTGGAGTATGGTTCGGCCAAATGGGGTGACAGGGAAGATATCAAGCCATATATGGCAGACAATCCCTGGATGAATATTCCACTTACAGCTACAGAGTCCATTACCATGGAGAGCAGACCGAAGAATCCAAAGTATGCCAGGAATAAAAATATCCTGGTCATTGGTGGTTCCGGATCCGGTAAGACAAGATTTTTTGTGAAACCAAGTGTTATGCAAATGAATTGTAGTCTTGTATTGACGGACCCAAAGGGAACCCTGATCGGCGAGGTCGGTAAGATGTTAAAACGCGGCGCACCAAAGAGGGATGACACCGGAAGGATCATCAAGGGCAAAGATGGGAAACCAATCTATCAGCCCTATGTGATCAAGGTATTAAATACCATCAATTTTTCAAAGAGTCTTCATTACAATCCATTCGCCTATATCAAATCAGAGAAGGATATCCTGAAACTGGTAACGGTCATTATGGCCAATACCAAGGGAGAAGGAGAAAAAGAGCAACAGGATTTCTGGTACAAAGCGGAGAAGCTTTTGTACACTGCATTGATTGCCTATATCTGGTATGAAGGTGAAGAGGAGGAAAAGAACTTCTCCACACTTCTGGATCTTTTAAATGAATCCGAGGTACGAGAGGAAGATGAAGAGTATAAAAATCCGGTGGATCTTCTGTTTGAAGACCTGGAGGAGCGGGAGCCGGAGCATTTCGCTGTAAGGCAGTACCGCAAATTTAAATTGAGTGCCGGTGTTGTATGCTCTAAAAGACTTCTTAATCAAGCGGTTGGGAAGTCTCTTAGA
>JBJEMI010000028.1:0-63965 GCA_051879615.1 Lachnospiraceae bacterium | reverse complement strand
CGAAAAAGAGTTGCACATGAACAGGCCCTTTGGTATGAAGAAAAATTACAGAAGGGATTAAAACGCAGAAATGCAGTACCAGTGATCCGGAAAGCGGCTGGTTCCGTAAAGGCGAGCATAAACATGTTTTCGCCTATGCAGTGGAAACAGCTTGTGATAAACACGTCTGGATCCTGGGATACAGCATTCATCCAGGGAATGAACATGACAGCCGGACATTCAAAACACTTTATGACTAGATAAAGATCTATTCACCGGCTATGATCATTGCAGATGCCGGTTACCGTACACCAGCAATCGCCCATGAATTGTTAGAAGATGGTATCGAGCCTCTGTTCCCATACAAGAGGCCAATGACAAAGGAAGGGTTTTTCCGAAAATATGAGTATGCATATGATGAGTACTATGACTGCTACATATGTCCGGAAAACCATATATTATCCTATCAAACGACAAACAGAGAGGGTTATAGGGAATACGTAAGCTGCGGAGAAATATGTGCCAGTTGCCCCAATCTTCATAGATGTACGGAAAGTAAAGAACACATAAAAGTGGTTACCCGCCATGTGTGGGAAGAATATATGGAGAAAGCGGAGGATATCAGGCATACACTTGGCAATAAACAGATATATGACCTAAGAAAGGAAACAATCGAGAGGATTTTCGGAACAGCCAAGGAACACCATGGATTTCGTTATACACAATACATAGGGAGAGCCCGGATGGAAATGAAAGCGGGGCTTACTTTTGCATGTATGAACCTGAAAAAACTGGCCAAGATACTGGACAAAAGGGAAGAAAGAATATCGACTATCCATAATATTGAGCGGTTATTAAAGGAAAAGACATTTTTTTAAAAAAGTGGTGCTGGAGATTATCTCCAGCACCAACTTTGTCTACAGTCTGAAAGCAGGAGGCGGAGCCGTAACGGCCCCGCCTCCTGCTTTTTTATCGCTTTCCTCATTTGCAATTCATCTAATTTTATGATAATATTAATTAATTTTTAATAATTATTTTAAAATCTTAATTTTTGAGAGGCTTTTACCATGTCAGATAAAAATTCAGCCAGACAGCGATTCAGTCACATTGACCTTTTGAAATTCATTGCAATGTTTGCTGTTTTAATTTACCATTCTTATATTTATCCCTGGGAATTTAATGTACATACGGAACCGTCCGCATCATTCAACTATAACTGCATGGGCATCTTTTCTGTCTGCGTGCCGCTGTTTTTCCTTGTAAACGGCTATCTGCTTCTGAACCGTCCCTTGGATTTAAAAAAACACATTAAAAAAACATGCCGACTGACTGTTATCACAGTCACCTGGGCAATGATATACATGCTCATACTGATGCCTTTCAGACAGGAGTATTTTTCTGTTTCAGAACTGATCACGGCTGTCATGACCTGGAAGGAAGGCTGGATCCACCATCTGTGGTTTATGGGAGCACTGGTATGCCTTTATATTTTTTTCCCGCTGTTAAAAACCGCTTATGACCACTATCCAAGAGTATTTCTTTACTTTTTAATCATCTGCGCGGTTATGACATTCGGAAACAAGTTTCTGAATATGCTGGCAGTTCTGACAAAATATCTCCTTACCGGAACAGGAATTGCTTTTAACACCAACTGGTTTAATATATTTAATCCCTTTGCCGGTATGTATGGTTATTCTATCGTCTACTTCGGACTTGGCGGACTGCTTTTTAAAGCAGAACCGCAGATCAGGAAAAAAATCTCCGGAAAACGGAATGTTATTCTGACCTTTTTTCTGATGTGCTCCTGTATCCTGATGGCAGTCTGGGGACAGTTTTATTACAGAACAACCGATGTCTTCTGGGATATTGTATTTAAAGGCTATGACACTCTGCCGGTTCTCTTCAATGTACTGGTTCTTTACTGCTTCAGCCTTTTCTATCAGCCGGAAAAGGAAAATCTGATTACCCGTTTTATAGAACTGGTATCCAGCAATACACTTGGAATCTATTTCATGCATCAGCTGCTGTTCTATATGACTGTAGAGCAGCTGAAAACGATTCCGCTTTTATGTACTCTGCCGGGAGGGGTACTCTATTCCTTTGCAGCACTCTGTGTCTGTACACTGCTCACATGGTCAGGTAAAAAGATTCCGGTTATACGGATGCTTTTCTGATCTTCAGCGTTTTCAGGCAGGCCTTCTGCTCCATGGAAATCCGGTTGCTTTCTAACGCTTTCTGTATTGTTTTATTATGAACCCATGGGGCCAGGCGACGCTCTGTAAGATAGCACAATGCTGCATCATACTGCTTCGCCAGCGCCGTAGCAAAAAACCAGGCAACCATCATCTGAATATAATATTCCTCAGATCTGACCGCGGCTGCCCACTCCAGGTATTCCGGCCGAAACTGCTCATCCAGATAGTATTTCATCAGCATGTTCATTCCGAAACGTACGGCATAGACATGCTCAGATGTCATCCATTCTTTGATCTTTTCGGTTAATTCCGGTAGATATTTCCTGAAAACCCTCGGTGACATCATATCACAGGTCGCCCAATTGTCCACATATGGCAGGAATTCTTCCAGCTTTTCCATGCAGCGGTCATAATCCCTGATCATTTCCAACAAAAAACCATGCAAATTATTTTCCTCATAATAGAGATGCGGAAGACTGTTCAAAAAGGATTCCGCTTCTGCACTGTCCGCAAGTTCCTTTGCAAGCTTTCGCAGCTGTGGTGTCCGCACTCCGATGATCGTTTGAGGATCGATCGTCGGTATCAATTTACTGTGAAACTGTTTATAACCCGGATCCTGAATTTCAAACAGACGCTCAGTAATTTTCTGTTCACTCATCTTTTACTCCTTTTTCCGAAAAACAAAAGTGGACAGTATCAACAGTCCACTTTTATCATGATATCATTATTTATTTTTCTTTTCAACTGAGGCAAGCTTGATTTCCCTTCTTCTCCGCACGTCTTCTGACATCGGCTGAATATCTCCCGCCTTTGTAAGAGCATCTTTGGTGAGCAGCGGTCCTGCAAGTTCATAGATCAGCACTGCAAATAACGTAATATTTCGAATCAGACTTCCCTGGTCACCCAGCTGCATGGCTGTTGTACACATCCCAAGTGCCACACCTGCCTGCGGGAACAGTGTAATTCCAAGATATTTACAGATTTCCGGAGAACATTTGGTAGCTTCCGCACTGAATCTCGCACCTAAATATTTTCCAAGACAACGGAAAATAATATAGATCATACCAATAAATACGATCGCTCCATCCGTAAATACAGAGAGTTCAAGCTCCGCGCCGCTGACCACGAAGAACAATGCAAACAGCGGTGATGTCCATTTATCCGTAGCAGCCATAATATCTGATGACAGAGGACACAAATTGCAGAACACAGTACCTAACATCATACATACAAGCAGTGAAGAGAAGCTGATATGTACCGGTCCGACATGAAATTCCATCATAGAGAGAGATGCTGCCAATACTACCAGTGCAATTGTCATATTCAAACGATTTGTATTGGAATTAAACAGCTTTTCCAGCTGTGTCAGAACCCAGCCCATGATCGCACCTAAAATCAGGGAACATACGATTTCCAGTATTGGATTTACAATAATCGAAATCAGATCTGCTGTACCGTTGACTAACGATTTCGCAATACCGAAAGAAACTGCGAATATGATCAGTCCAACCGCATCATCCAGCGCTACGATCGGAAGAAGCAGGTTTGTCAGAGGCCCCCTGGCTTTATACTGACGAACAACCATCAATGTAGCTGCCGGTGCTGTTGCAGTTGCAATCGCTCCCAGAGTGATCACCTGCGCAACGGAAAGCTTATCCGGCATTGCCAGATGTACTGCAAACAATGCAATATCTACAAGAAATGTTGCTGCCAGTGCCTGAAAAATACCGATGATCAGTGCCTGGTGTCCTGTTTCTTTTAATTCATCGATGCGAAATTCATTTCCGATCGAAAAAGCAATGAACGCAAGGGAAACCTCCGAAAACAGGGAAAGTCTCCTTACTGCTTCTTCTGAGACAAATCCGATACCATCTATTAAATGAAACGCACCGAGGCAATACGGTCCGATCAGTACACCCGCAATCAGATATGCGGTTACTGAAGGCAGCTTAAAAGGCTTAAAGACTCTCGTCATGAGCAGTCCGGCTAAAACTGCAATTGAAATAGATAATAATACACTCATTTTTCATTCCTCCTCATTTTGCCAAACGCAATTTTAGCACCTGTGTGTCATGATTTCAATAGTAAAATTGTATTTTTCGAGAGCTTTACTTCACATCTTTTTGTATATTATGCCGGGGCATCTATTCAAGAATCCCAAAATGCAGCAGTGCATTTCTGATTCCATCATCATCAATATCTGTCGTCACATAATCGGCACATTGTTTTACGTTCTCTGCAGCGTTTCCCATGGCAATACCGATTCCGGCAAAACGAAGCATATCCGTATCATTATCTCCATCCCCAAAAGCCATCGTCTCATGCCGGTCTATTCCGTAATACTCCAGTGTTTTCGAAATACCGATCTCTTTTCCCCCGTCTTTTGAGAGAATATCTATTCCCTCTTTATGCCATCTGGTCTTCTTACAGTTCGGCAGATGCTGCATGACTGCATCCTCCTCCTCTTCGGCTGCATACACGATCAGCTGATATACTTTTCCCCCCCGATATTCATCGACTTTCGGCTGCGGAAGAAGAAATGTTTCCTGAATCCGTCTGACTTTTTCATCAATGAAATTAACATACATTCTTTTTTTTTCGATCATGAACATCGGAATCTGTTTCTGTTCAAAGATTTCGGCAGCTTGAGCCACATCTTCTTCTGCAAGCGGCGCATCATAAATCATCCTGCCCTCCGCATCCATGCAAAGCTGTCCGTTCAGTCCGACAACTCCTTCAAAGCCAAGCTCCCTGATCGGGATCACATGCAGCTCCGACGGATGTCTGCCTGTGGCAATAAACGTTTTTATCCCCTTTTTCTTTAATTCCAACAGCGACTTTACCGCACTTTCCGGAATCATATTGGTCTGATGAGACAGCAATGTCCCGTCGATATCAAAAAATATTGCTTTAATCATCCTGTTTTCTCATTTCCTTTATAGTTTTCCCATCGAAAGTTGATTTATACCCATGTAAATCGATTGTATCACAGAAAAACAGACCTGCAAACTGCAGGTCTGCCAAAAAATTACATATCGGTGTTTTCATCCTCGAGCATGGAATCTGCCGCCTGTGCATTTAATGCCTCTTCCGGAATCGTAATATTTTCCACATCGTTATAACCGGTATAATTCATCGTCACATTCATTTTATCCAGCGTCACCGTCATACCGTTTGACTCCATACCTTCGCCGCCGACTGTCATATCAACGATTACAGATGCCGGAAGCATCATATCTTTATAGATCTTCATAGTTACATCCGCTGTCATGGAAGATAAATCCATCGTACCCATTTCTCCTGTCATTGACTCCATCTGACCAAGCAGAGATTCCAGCTGTTCACCACTGACTTTGGCTGTCAGCACATAAACTTCCCTTCCGTCAAACATTTCTGTTTTCTCTGCCAGAATCATATCCTGTCCGTCCCCGACCATGGAGTACATATCCTGCAGTGTTTCCACATTTTCATCCAGATCGGTCTCCTGTTTCACCCAGGTTCCCATCACACCGGTATAGGTCACGATCTTATCCTCTTCTGCCTGTGTATAGACTTCCATATCCATAGACATTCCCAACATGGACATTGTCATGGAACCGTCCAGGTGGAAGATCTGCGGGTCTGTCATGGATTCAAAGGTTCCGTCCATTCCCATATCAATGTTCATATTCATTCCCATTTCATCTGAGGACATTCCCATGGAAATCTGCATGTCCATATCCCCTGTAAAGGATTCCATCTTTTGCATGTTTGCCTGAGCTTCTTTCAGCAGACTTTCAGCAGTTACCTTCTTCTGTCCGCACCCGGTCAGTGCCAATGCAGATATGATCAGCATTCCCGCAAGACATCTTTTCTTATTTCTCATCATATTTCTCCATTCTCCTGATAATTATGCATTTAAAGGATATTTATCCGTCAGTTCCTTAACGATTGCTTTTGCTTTTTCTTTATTATCCTTACTCTGAATCATCAGCGCGATCGCCTCTGCAATTCTGTCCATATCTTCTGTATTCATACCACGGGATGTTACAGCAGCTGTACCGAGACGTACGCCACTCGTTACAAATGCTGACTCCGGATCGTTCGGGATCGCATTCTTATTACAGGTAATGTTTGCATCATCCAACAGATTTTCCATTTCCTTTCCTGTGATGCCTGTTCCTCTTAAATCCACCAGCATCAGATGATTGTCCGTACCGCCGGAAATGATATTGATTCCACGATCCATCAGACCTTTGCAAAGTGCCTGGGCATTATCTACAATACCCTTTGCATATGCCTTATATTCCGGCTGAAGCACTTCTTTAAAACAGACAGCCTTTGCTGCGATCACATGCATCAGCGGTCCTCCCTGAGTTCCCGGGAAAATCGCTTTATTTAGTTTATGTTCTTTAGCAAATTCCGCACTGCTTAAGATCAGGCCGCCTCGAGGCCCTCTTAAAGTCTTATGAGTCGTTGTCGTAGTAACATGTGCATATGGAATCGGGCTTGGATGAACACCTCCTGCTACCAGGCCTGCAATATGAGCCATATCAACCATCAGATAAGCGCCCACTTCATCTGCGATCTCACGGAATTTCTTAAAATCAATGATTCTGCAGTATGCACTTGCACCCGCCACGATCAGTTTCGGCTTACATTCCAGTGCGAGTCTTCTGACTTCTTCATAATCGATAAATCCGTTCGCATCGGTTTCATAATTAACTGCATTGAAATAAGTTCCGCTCATATTCGCAGGACTTCCGTGTGTCAGATGTCCTCCGTGAGCCAGTGACATTCCCAGTACTGTGTCCCCCGGCTGCAGCAGTGCAAAAAATACCGCCATATTCGCCTGTGCACCGGAATGCGGCTGAACGTTGGCATAAGTACAGCCGAAAATTTCTTTCGCTCGTTCGATTGCCAGCGTTTCCACTTCGTCCACACAGGAGCATCCCCCGTAATATCTGTGGCCCGGATAACCTTCCGCATATTTATTTGTCAAAGGACTTCCCATCGCAGCCATAACAGCTTTACTTACCCAGTTTTCCGAAGCAATCAGTTCAATATGAGAATTCTGTCTTGTAATTTCTGCCCGAATCGCCTCCGCAATTTGTGGATCTTCATTTAAGATTTCATCATAAGAATACATTTTATCTCCTCCATTTTTCACCTGCATTTATAAAAAAACCCTGTTTCATAAATAATGATAATGACGCCATTATACACTGTTACTTTATTTTTGTAAAGCGCCAAGAACAAAGGGGGAAAATTCGGTACAATCCCCTTGTCGATTCTTCTTTCTTATTTTCCGGCATATACTTTATAAAAAATACTTTTGGGAGAATTTATGGAAAACAACTGTTATCCTTTTACCAATCTTCCGCTTCCTTATGCCTTTGACGCTTTAGAGCCGTGGATCGACGAGAAAACGATGGAGCTTCATCATGACAAGCATCTGCAGACTTATATCGACAATCTGAACGACGCCTTAAAAAAGTACCCAAGACTTCAGAAATTTTCCTTAGAAGAGCTTCTCTGCAATCTCTGCCAGTTTCCGCAGAATGTTCAGCAAACCATCCGGAACAATGCAGGCGGTGTCTACAACCACCGTCTCTTCTTTGATCTTTTGACTCCCGATTCCAACCGGCAGCCGGAAGGAAATCTCTATTGTGCGATCATTCAAAACTTCTTCAGCTATGACCATTTTAAAGAAACTTTTAAAAAAACAGCCTTGTCTGTATTTGGCTCCGGATATGCATGGCTGGTTTTTCACCGTGGAAAACTTCGTATTGTGACTACTGCAAACCAGAATACGCCGCTGGAATCGGGAATGTGTCCGCTTCTTTTGATCGATGTCTGGGAACATGCCTATTATCTGAAACATTATAATCAGAGAAACAGCTATATTGATGACTGGTTTCAGGTCATCAACTGGGAAAAGGCTGAACAGATCTTTCTCCGATACCAATAGAAGGATGGCAAAGGCCACCCTTCTGTTCATTCACATTGTATATCGACTGATACTATTTGCGCCTCATAATTCTGAAAAAATCATATGGTAATTCAAATACAAGGACAATTCCAAGAACAATGGCAAACATCGCCTTGAAAGCAGTAAATCCACTGGATAATGCAGCCTCCAGCTGATTCGTCACCAGATAATAGGAAGCCCAGCAAATACCGGCTCCTGGTACCAGCGGAAAGATTCCCGAAATCAGAAACACCGTGGCCGGACATCGTTTGGACACTGCCACAAATCTGGAGAGAAGCACTACCAGTACCGTCGCCAGAAATGTAGCCTCTGTTGTACCTGCACCTGCCCGGGTCAGCAAAACCTCATACAAAAGCCATCCGGATGCACCGATCAAACCACAATACACGTAATATTTTTCAGGAACACCAAATAAGAGTGCAAATGCAACCGTTCCTGCGGCTGCTGCTAAAAGTTCGCCTATCATAACAGAACACCTCCCACAACTCGATGATAAATGCTGAACATCACGCCGACACCAATGGCAATACATAAAAATACAAGTATTGCATCCAGCATTCGTACTGCCCCCGAAATATAGTCACCATCGCCGATATCACGAATACCATTCGCAAATGCCACACCCGGCACCAGAGGAATGATCGCACCGCTGATCATGTGACTTAAATCTTCACCGATTCCCAGCTGATAGCACACAATACAGACCAGCGTAACCAGTGCACCACCGCAGATATTTCCGATAATCTTACTCAGATGAGGAACGCTGATTTCCAGAACAAAAACATATAAGAGCAGACCGGCCAGGAATGCCGCCAGACATTCTGCAGGACTTCCGCCGAACAACAGACAGAAGCACCCGCTTCCGATTCCTGATGCCAGGATCTGACTTCTTTTTTTCTTAGCAGGCATCTTGCGGATCTCTTCCAGTTTTTTTTCAACATCTTCGATCTTTTCGTATTTTCCCTCTTCAATCTCACGGGAAAGCTGATTGACAGCAACTACTTTATCCAGCTGTGCCCCTCTTACCGGAATATGCTGCACTCTCGCATACTGTCTGTCCGTTCCATGTCCTCCGGTTGTAAAAATCCCATTGCTCAGCACAAAAAAATCACCGGATTTCACACCATAATATCTGCAGATTCGCTCCATGGTTTCTTCCACGCGAAAAATTTCCGCACCGTTCTGAAGCAGAATATGTCCTGCCTCCATCGATGCATCCAGAATCCGTCGATCCTCTAAATCCATTTTCTTATATTCCGTCTCTTTTTCCATCATTGCAGCTGCTCCAATTTTCCTTCAACTATTTTACTGCTTTATGACATCCACTTCAGTAATACCGTAATATTCAAACAATACCCCTGCTTTTTCATCAATCACTTCTCCTGATACAGCAATCGGTATTGCAGGCGGACATCCGACCGTCGGAGCACCGCAGACTCTGCCGACGGCATCTTCAATCCTGATTTTCTCATGTTCCGAAAAAACAGCTTCTCTGATTGAGCACTGCTGTATACTCTTTATCGGCTCAAGCTCACGGAACGATCGATATACTCTCTCATTTTGCGGAAATGCGCGCAGCAAGCGTTCAAAATCGTTTTCCGTATTTTCAGGAGTCATCATCAATACGATGTATTGGCGATCTGCATACTCACATTCGATCTGCTGTATTCTTAAGTGCTCTGCGATATCAAATCCTGTGAGCCCTTCCGGTGCACAAACTGTCAGCTTCAATGGATCTGTTACTTCTACCTTCCATCCTCTGTTTCGAAGTATACTGCGGATCTGCACCATGCGTTCTGTCAGCTCCTCCAGTTTATCCCGGTATTCTCCCGCCAGATAAGCGTTGCACAGATCCAGGGACATTAATGTCAGGTACGATGGACTCGTAGATCCGAACAGTGCCATTGCCTGTTTTGCATTTTTTACAAAATACTCCGGTGCCCCTTTTCCAATCTGCAGATAGGCTCCGCCAGTCAGTACCGGCAGTGTTTTATGAGCAGAATCACAACAGATATCTGCCCCCAGATCCAGAGGATGGACACCCTTTTCCAAAAAATGCAGATAGGATCCATGAGCATTGTCAACTGCCAGGATCGTATGATATCTGTGACAGATTTCTGCAAGGGCACTGATGTTCGCCCGTCCTCCCAGGTAATCCGGGCTTGTAACATAAACTGCCGCCGGCGGAGTCTGATATTTTTTCAGCTCCTTTTCCAGCTGCTCTTCTGAAATCCGACAGCTGCACAGAGAATGCATCTTCTCCGGCCACAGCCAGACAACATCAAAATCCAGTAATGCTGCCGCATAGAGAAAGGCCTTATGTACATTTCTGGCCGCAATCACATACGGCCTTTCTGCCCTTCTCTGACAGTTTACAGCCAGATACATCATCGCTCTGATGCACTGGCTGGAGCCTTCTGTAGAAAACACTGTCCGGGCACTTCCAAACAGCTCCGATGCATTGCGTTCACTCTCCGCAATGATTCCCTGTGCCTCGTACAGTGCATCTGCACCTGTCACTTCTGTAATATCATAGGCTTCACAGCCAAGAAACTTTTCTCCTTTATGTCCAGGCATATGAAATCTGCTGGTTCTGTTTTGCTCATATTCTCTGACAAAATCCGCAATCGGTGTACGCATTCTATGCATCTCCTTTTGCCGCATCCTCTGCAACCTTGATCATGATCGCACATTCAATACGTTTTCTGAACAATTCGCATCCCGGTTCATAAACGCCTCGGATTGTACCGGACGCATGATATGCATTCGCCGCACAGCCGCCGGAACAGTAGAGCTTCGCCCAGCAGTCTTTACATTCCGGTCTCGCATACGCATTGCAGCTTCTGAAGTCTTCCCGAAGTGATTCATTGGTTACGCCATTCCAGATATCTCCCAGCTTATACTGTTCTTCTCCCACAAACTGATGACACGGATAGAGATCTCCCCAGGGGGTCACCGCCATATACTCCGTACCTGAGCCACAGCCGGAGATACGTTTGTAAATACAAGGTCCTCCTGTCAGATCGATCATATAGTGATAGAACGTAAATCCTCTGCCTTCCTTTTTGCGTTTGATCATTTCCTTTGCAAGGATTTCATACTGTTCTTTTACAATTTCCAGATCCTCCGCTGTCAGTGCCATCGGGTCATCTGCTGCAGCTACGACCGGCTCCATACTCAGTTCTGTAAATCCGAGATCAACCATATGGAATACATCTTTTGTAAAATCCGGATTTGCATGGGTAAAGGTTCCGCGCATATAATAGCCTTTTCCGCCGCGGGATTCTACCAGCTTCTGAAATTTCGGAACGATCTTCTCATAGCTTCCGTTCCCTGCATAATCTACGCGCGTTAAATCATGGATTTCCTTTCTTCCGTCCAGACTCAGAACAACATTGCTCATCTCCTTATTTGCAAATTCAATGACATCATCGTCGATCAGAACACCATTGGTAGTCAATGTAAATCGGAAGTTCTTATTATGCTCTTTTTCAACCGAACGGGCATATTTCACCAGATCCTTCACAACTTCCCAGTTCATCAGTGGCTCTCCGCCAAAGAAATCCACTTCCAGATTCCGTCTGCTTCCCGAATTTTCGATCAGAAAATCCAGGGCCCTCTTTCCAACCTCGAAGCTCATCAGCGCACGTTCCCCGTGATATTTCCCCTGACTCGCAAAGCAATAGGAACAATTCAGGTTACAGGTATGAGCCACATGAAGACAAAGTGCCTTCACTACATTGCCGGAACGTTCTTTAAATGTTCCCGCCATTGATTCAAAGGTATCTTCCGTATACAGCTGTCCTGATTTTTTCAGTTCTTCGATGTCCTGCAGACAAAGACGCAGTTCGTCCTCAGTCACATCATCTCTGTCGCCATATTTTCCCATTAATTCCGTGATGATTTCTTCCTTACTCTTATCCGGATATAATGCGATCATATCGTAGGCAACTTCATCTACTACATGAATCGCGCCTGAACAGGTATCTAAAACTATATGAAAACCATTTAATTGATATTGATGTACCAAATTCGTTTCCTCCTCATGTCTTCTTACATACAAAAAATGCCGTCAGTACCGGCGGCATTTCTTATATATCTTTCGATCTTTATTTATTATTTTTCATTTTCACAAGACTGATTTGCCACACCGCAGCTTGTTTTGCATGCTGACTGACAAGATGTCTGGCATTCGCCGCAGCCGCCTTTTTTTGCACTTTCACATAAGTTACGTGTTTCTAATGTTTTAATTCTTTCCATAATGATGATCTCCATTCTGTCTAATATCGTTCTCAGCATGATACTGAACACTTCATGCCAATCATAAGTGTATGGTATCATATCTTAAGAACAAACGTCAAGCCACTATCTTTCATTTCTCATTCAACTCTGCTATGATATGCATAAATCAAAAAAAATCTTTTAATTTTATCAAAAGGAGTTCTTATGTCAAAAATCATTGAAATCACCGACTTTGAGGCACCTGAGCTGGATGTATATGCCCGCCTTACGGAAGGACAGCTGCTTAACCGGCATGAGCCTGAAAAAGGGCTTTTTATTGCAGAAAGTCCAAAGGTTATCGAACGCGCTCTGAATGCAGGATATGAACCGGTTTCATTTTTAGCAGAAAAAAAGCATATTGACGGGGAAGCAAAGGAACTCATCGCACGCTGCGGAAATATCCCCGTCTATACAGCCGAATTCGATGTACTTACCAGACTGACCGGCTTTCAGCTGACACGCGGAATGCTCTGTGCCATGCGCCGTTCAAAACTTCCGACAGTAGAAGAGATCTGTGCAGGCAAGCGTCGGATTGCCGTTCTGGAAGATGTCATGAATCCAACGAATGTAGGTGCCATTTTCCGTTCTGCAGCAGCGTTAAACATAGATGCCGTACTGCTCACTCCTGCGTGCAGCAATCCGCTTTACCGACGTTCCGTCAGAGTCAGCATGGGGACGGTGTTTCAGATCCCATGGACTTTTCTGGGAAATGAAGCTGACGAGTGGCCTCAGCAGGGTATCCGTCTTCTGCAGAAACTTGGCTATAAAACGGCTGCTATGGCATTAAATGATGACTCCGTAAGCATTGATGATCCACGGCTTATGTCAGAAGAGAGACTGGCCATTGTTTTAGGCACAGAAGGTGACGGACTGTCCGCCACCACTATTTCCGACTGTGATTATACCGTACGCATCCCGATGGCTCACGGAGTAGATTCTCTGAACGTAGCAGCAGCCAGTGCTGTGGCTTTCTGGCAGCTTGGATCAGGAAGATGATAGACACAAAACAGATGATACAGGTTTATCCTCTATTATCTGTTTTTGCCCATTTGGAATTTACGAACACACGCCAAATCATACATGAACTGTTCTATAAACCGGAACAGACCTGAAATAAAATAGTACAATCCAATGCCTGCAGGTATCATAAAAACAAAAAAACTATTAGCAATCAGCAGGGTAACCACCGTACTTCCTGATTGCTTCTGACGTTTAATCTTTGCCTGATATTTAACGGAAGTAATAATAACCGCAATTCCAATGTTATCATCACAATTGCAATTCCATAATCATGTAAGAAAAAACAGTGCCACTCAATAATCTGTTCAAAAAGTTGAATAATAAAACTCATTCTTCTTCACCATCCTTTTCAACAAAAGAACGCCGGAGATATCTTCTTTTAGATTTTCGGAACTTCCTAAATCCCAGGTAATAAATCACTAAAATACTTCCATACAAAAACAATAACGGAATACTTAATGATGTTCGTTTCTGATAAACATCTATCAGATGACTCATCGGTACCATAATTATTAATCCCCAGAAGAATAATGAAAAAACAACTGCTACCCATGATTGTTTATATAGCCATACACGAATGGGACTCCAGTAGAATACTTCCTCTCTTGTATACTCTGTAATATCATCCAAGAGTTCTTCCACTTCTGCAAACCTTACCCCTTTTTCTTCTTCCTGATATACATAATCCAGATATTGATCAATCTGATCTCCGTTTACTTCCAAGCCCCCATCATGAAGAACCTTTTGACATAATTCAGCGGAGCCTTTCAGATTCCTTATTTCATCCTGAAGTATCTTGTGCTGTCTTAATAAAACATCCTTCTGATTTGCCTGTCTATTTATTAGTAAATATATTGTTTCTATCGAAATTCCCATTTTGCGATAGAGCAGAATCTCTTTTACTCGCAGCACATCCGCTTCCGTATAGTCACGATATTTGCTATCATCTTTCCGATCAGGACACAACAATCCTTTTCTTTCATAAAATCGTATATTGCTGATATTCAATCCTGTTAGCTTTGCTATTTCTCCAATTCTCATTCATTAACTCTCCTCTCATGTGGTTGTATGTAGAGGTTATACATCCTGCACCAAGTGCAGAGTCAATATATTTTTATAAAAAAACTTCAGTTGTCGCAAATCTATTTGATTTTTCTGTATTGAATTGCAGAAAGCACCGGTTTGCTATCCAGCTTATCCTCCGTCCTTTTCATAATCCGTTACTGTTTTAATACGGATTATCTTCCGTTGCAAAAATTACAGTCCCGTTATTTTTCTGGATCCTGCTCCTCCTTTTGCTTTTTCTCGATCAGTTCTTCATACTTTAGCTGATACGCTATCAATCTTGGTATATACTCCGGCGGTCTCCTGCGCCCCGCCTCCCAATCCTCTATCGTTCTCAGAGGAATTCCAATATGTGTTGAAAAATCTTTTCTGGATAATCCTGCTTGTTCTCTGATCTTTCTTATCTTTTCTGCTAATTCCATATTAATCACCTCACTGCGTTTTTTATCATATCACACTCCGGTCATTCTCGCAATGCGTGGTTTTTGTTTAAGAATAAAAAACAGATGCCGCTCTTTCTTTTTGCACATAAAAAGCAGGCAACTCAATGACATCTTCACCCCATTGCCTGCTTTACAATCATTCTGTTATTTTTTATCACACTAACAAAACGACATGTTTTGCCTGGTTCCAATTCTGTCCATAACACTTAAACCCTTGATTACGGAGATGATGGATCATGCGTTCTAAGAATACACATATAAAACAATATACGCATTAATATCTGACAGATCATTTTTGTATTGTCTTCCTGCCATAAGCTTCAATGCAACCAGATACTCTGATGAAACAGTATTTATAAAATCTTTATTAAGCCATCCAACCGGAAGTCCAAGTCAGTCTCCGACTGTATTGGAAGCCCCGTCAATCAATATTATTTCAGCCAGAACCCTGGTTCCATTCCTTTTGTGAAATTCGTTTGCCCAACGCATTCAAGGGAGTACTAACGATTTGCTCTATCTCGTGGATGGTGATATCCTCATCTGAAATGCCCCATTCAATGAGCACATTTTCGTCCCATGCCATTTTTGTAAAGGCGGTAGAGGCATACCATCTCGCCGGGTCATTCACCAGCACATGGGTGACTGCTCCCACCAGCTTGCTGTTCTGAATAATCGGACTCCCGCTCACGAGTGATTGTCATTAGGAACAACATTCTGCACACTTTCACCTAAATCTTCATCTCTCTCTTTCGTATCTCCATCATATGCCTCTTAAATGACGGAGATAAAAATTCAAATACGTACATAAGCAGTGGCCGGACCTGCGCCAACTTTTGCAATATATCCGTTTTTAACCAAATCAGTTAATGTTCTTTCCACAGTCACCTTACTGATATCCGGGCATAGTTCCATGATTTCTTTTTTCGTGATTTTACCAACCTTCTGATCAATAACAGCTTTAATTCTTTCCGGTTTTGTGAGAGTACGGTTCTTCAAGTGTTCAACACGGTTCTCAAATTCATTGTATGCTTTCAGCATAATCCCCAGATAATACTTTACAAAAGGCTCATAGTTGTTTTCGCCCTCATGCCAACCCATAGAGCTGGCCTGCAGAGCTTCATAGTAGGTTTCCTTGGTCTTTTCTATCAGCATTTCCATACTGACATATTTTCCGGCAATGTAACCGCCTCTGTAAAACAGAAGTAAAGTGAGTAAGCGACTCATACGACCATTCCCGTCATTAAAAGGATGGATACAAAGGAAGTCCAGAATAAACATCGGGATCAAAATCAGTTTATCAATGCGATCTGCTGCCCACGCATCCAGGAAACTGCTGCACAGTTTCTCTATCGCATCAGCCGTTTGAAATGCCGGAACGGGAATAAACCTTGTTTTCTGATGGCCTTTAGCATCTGTTTCAGCAATGACATTATCAGAGTTTTTATAGTTACCGCCTGTGGCTCCCTGTGAGTACGAATACAGATCCCTGTGAAGCTGCAAAATCACATTTGGACGGGGAATGATATACTCATAACTCTCGTGGATTGCCGCAAGAACTTCTCTATAGCCAGCGATTTCCTGTTCTGAGCGGTTGCGTGGTTCCGCTTTAAGGCTTACCAGTTCTTCCAGACGTTTATCACTTGTAAAGATACCCTCAATCCGGTTTGATGCACCAGTACTCTGAATCAACGCAACCTCAAGAAGGGTATTCAGTTCATCAATGTTGGCCTCAAGAAACAGCTCCTGCTTTCCTTTATGTTCGTGAATACTTGCAACCATCTGAACAATCTCAGGCGTAAGTAGCTTTTCTGGCACCTTTATATAATCAAAGGTTTTCATGGTAATCTCCTTCATTTACGACTTATCTCCATCATTTTATCATTAAATGATGGAGATTTCAACGGGGATGATGGAGATAAATGAAGGAAACAAAGTTTGCTTATAACATCTCATTCTAAAAAAATGTAAAGAAGAAACTAATTTCCGTCAGCCTCCCCCCATTTTTAAAATCAGCCATTTACCTTTTTATCTATCACATTTACGCCACCGCAACTAACATATTCTCAATAAATATCCCATACTCTCTCGTCGGATCATTCACTAAGACATGGGTTACAGCACCCACAAGTCGCCCATTTTGAATCACAGGCGAACCGGACACGAGTGATTGCCATTATGGACAACAACTTAATCCTCGTCCTCGTAATCCTCATAGCAGTTCATCAGAACTTCGCAATCACAGTATCCGCCCATATCTTCCATTTCGGTCAAAACGGCCTCATGCTGGCTTTGGGGGATGTTCATTGCAAGCCACTGTTTTGTATGTCTGCGGGAATGATCGCATCCGGTTTCATCCAGCTGTGATTCTACATATTCAAAAAGGGATGCTACCTGTTCTAAGCTTAATAAATATTCTCGCATCATCATTTCCTCCTATAATTGTGGGATGAAATAATTATAGTATTTCACATAGAAAAAACAAGGGGCGAGGTGTATCCTCGCCCTTCATTAGCCTGCCGCGTCCAACATATTTTCAATGAAAATGCCGTAGCCTACAGTCGGATCGCTGACCAGCACATGGGTGTATCGATGATCCCTACACGCTTTCGACAAATTCCCGGATGGCTGTAAACACCTGGCCAACTTCGTTCATTTCAACCAGCGGAATTTCCTTCTCAACAGGTATATCCGTTTCCTCATCCATTACCATGTAAACGCCGTCTTTATCAATTTCAATATTGAATTCATGTTTATGCCGAATGATTTCTATCTCAATGGTATTGTTGTGCGCTTCTGCAAAAACTACCTTGCCATCAGTTAAGCCTTCAAATTGATTCCACTCAAATTCTTCCCAGATTTCACCAAACAGGCCGGAACAGATGAAATCGTTGTCCTTGCCATATGCAGCTTCATAAAGAATAATCCGCTTACTGTTCAGCCTGCTTGCGATGGTACACAAAACAACGAACCAGAGGACTAAGACACCCACGGAAATCAGAACGGGGATAAGATTGTTCTTGATACATTTTATGGAAATCAGAAAACCGGTCAAGGCGAGAAAGCCAACAACAAGAATGAACATAGTAATGATCTTGCTTTTGTTATTAAATTTTTTGTATATCTGCTGCGCGTTGATTTGCTTGTTCTTATTCATTACAATCACCTTCTAATTGGTCAATGCTATTCTATCAAAAACGACCTAGTTTGTACAGCAGGAAGCGTGGACTTTCGCCCACGCTTTCCTTTCGTAAATCATTCAATTTGGATTATCCAGAGCTTGTTTGAGGAAGCTATTGCAAAACAACGAAGGACAGGTTATCCATCTTGGTTTATTCAAACAAATCGGATACTTCACACTTTGCATAGAGCCTTTGCAAGTCGCATAATAATAATTTGATATAACTATTTAGAAAACAGAACTTATTGCTTTTTCCATTTCATTACAATAAAAGACAAGCTGCATATCAGCTTGCCTTCCTCTTTGCTGGTAATCTATACTCATTTCACATTTATACGCAGAGTTTTTAACTCTCTTCTTTATTATGATTTCCATACTGCTCTAATGCTGTTTCTAATTTCTTGAAATCACAGCATGTCTTTTTCAAAAAACCAAAATTGTGAGATTTTGTATCATATCTCTGATTGAAAACGTTTGTCGCTTTTTCCTCTATACTCTCCCAATTTTTTCTTAAATATCGTATCTCATTAGATTCATATGTATCAACTTTTGGATCAATTTCTAATGCGGTTATAATTTCTTCGTTAACAGGAATCATATTATTATAAAGAAGATTTGCTATTTCTTTCCCTGAAGTTTCTGTAACAAATGTAGTAATAAGAGCACTTCTCTTATTCTTTCCTTCTTTCTTGCGCTCCTCTGTTGTCTGTGATGTTAGCGGAATCATATACTTCTTATCGCCTACTGATGTAACAATTCCAGCAAACGGCCTATTATTAAATTTAACACTTACTCTATAATCCTCTTTATGCAGATATTTTAGGTATTCCTTATCCACATAGTAAAGAACGGGCCTTTCTTTCTCCATCTTTCTCCTTTGAAAAAAGCTGTTTGTCATTAAACAAACAGCTTTCTTGTCCACTATAGCAGGACCTCTCTCATTTTGAATCGTCCACTGAAGCAGGACCTCTCTCATTTTGAATCGTCCACTATAGCAGGACCTCTCTCAAAACAAGTTGCCTTGTTTATTTACATTATATGCCGTATTATTAAAACATATACAGACTTTAGAAGTATACCAAAGGTATTTTGCTGTGTCAATCTTTTCTTTTTGTACTTTAATTTTACTCTAGTCTCACAGCGATGTCAACCATATTTCTGTGAACTATCCATTAACTTCAGTTCAACTTTAACTGTGATTATCCTTGAATTTCCTTATTTTTCTGCTCTCCGATTCATTACTCGTAAAGCCCAGACTCAATGCTCCAGCATATTTTCAATAAAGATCCCATACCCTTTCGTGGGATCATTCACCAGCACATGGGTCACCGCGCCCACCAGCTTTCCGTTCTGGATGATCGGACTGCCGGACATTCCCTGGATGATTCCTCCGGTCAGCATCAGCAGGTTCTCATCTGTGACCTGAATCTTCATTCCTTTATTAATATCAGATTCTCCTACATCAACTGCAGTGATATTGATTCGATATTCGCGCAGCGTTCCGTCCACACAGCTTAAGATGGAAGCTTCTCCTTCTTTAATTTCCTGCTTTAATCCGATCGGCATCGGCTCCGCATTCAGTTTCTTCATTTCTTCTGTCAGGTGAGTGTTGGCAGTTCCCTTGATTCCGCAGTCACTGTTTTTCTGTATCTGACCGTATAAGTATTCTTTATTGTAATTGATGCTTCCCGCGATTTCTCCCGGTTCTCCCCGCCTGCCTTTTACAATATCCAGAATCTTTGTTTCATAGAGTTTCCCGCCGGATACTTCCATGAGAAGTTTACTGTCATTATCAGATATTCCATGGCCCAAGGCACCGAAGGTTCCATCTTGTGTTAAATAGGTCAGCGTTCCGATGCCCTGGGTGTCATCACGAATCCAGATTCCAAGGCAATATCCTTCCTTTGTCTGCGCGGGTGTAACCGACACCTCAAAGGTTTCCTGATTTCTCCGGATACCCAGAATTACTTCACCGCCCTGAAAATTCTTCATCTGTTCTGCAATCTGATCTTTTCCGGTTATGTTTTTTCCATTAAAACTGACAATATAGTCTCCTGTTTTTATGATATTCTCTGCAGGTTCCGCAACTTCTCCGCTGACCGTTTCCACCTGCCCGGTTCCGATCACAAATACGCCATCCGTTTCCACATAGATTCCAACCTGAAGACCTCCGGGAATGACTGCTTCACGGGTGACTACATCCACCTGTACTGTTTTTAAATTTATCAGACCAAACAGCTTACAGGAGGCCTGATAGCTTCCATCCTTGTTTTCAGACATTGCGACTGTGCCGGAGAAATCCAGATGGAGCTTCTGCGGAGAAATCGCTTCCTGATCATTAAACAATACATCAACCGCATCTTCCTGAAAAATCCGGATCTTTTCCGGTATCCGCATATTTAAACATTCATAGCTTCCAAAAGCAGTTCCCCAGATGACCCACAGGATCAACAGATATCGCGATATTTTTTTCAGCATCCTATAACTTCCTGTCCATATTTCATATTCCCGTTCTCCGGACTCGAAAAAGAGAGGGTAAAACCCTCTCTTAGTATGTGTCAATCTGAAGTTTTGTCTCTGTCAGTTTTTACCTTTGAATGCATCCGCCTGTTTCTTCATATCTCTCGCATTTTCCAGCACCTTTTCTGTGATTTCCACACCGCCCAGCATTCTTGCAAGCTCCTGCGTTTCCTCTGAGCCGGAAATCTTTCGGATATTTGTAATCGTATTTTTTCCGCTGACTTTTTTTTCGATCAGATAATGCGAATCTGCCATAGATGCAATCTGCGGTAAATGTGTGATACAGATTACCTGTCTGCTTCTTCCGATGAGAGACATCTTTTCGGAAACCTTCTGTGCGGTACGTCCGCTGATTCCGGAATCGATCTCATCAAAAATGACTGTTTCCACATCGTCCTTGTCAGCCAGTACCGTCTTTAATGCCAGCATCACACGGGACAGTTCACCACCGGATGCTACTTTTACCAGTGGTTTTAATGGCTCACCCACATTGACTGCAATCAGGTATTCCGCTTCATCATAGCCGTTTGCACTGTAATCATCCAGCTTATGGAGTACAGCTTCGAATCGTACATCCAGGAAATTCAGATCTGCCAGATGGCTGCGGACCCGTTCACTTAATTCCTTCGCATATTTTTTTCGAACTGCTGATATCTCTAATGATAATCGCTCCACTTCTGACTGTGCTTCCTCAAAAGAGTTCTGAAGCTTTTCCAGATAAAACTCATAATTTTGCAGTTTTTCAATGCGTTTTTCCTTTTCCTGTCCGGCCTGCAGAATCTTTTCTATCGTAGAACCGTGTTTTGTTTTCAGCTGATTAATGAGATTCAGTCTTTTTTCTGTTTCGTAGAGATGTTCTTCTGAGAACCCGAATTCCTGCTCGTAGGAAGATAAATCTCTTTGAAAATCATTTAAGAGGCTGTCGATCGTACGGAGCTGTTCGCTCATTCCCGAAAGTTCTTCATCATACACCGTCACACTCATGAGTGTGCGAAGTGCCCGTCCGATCAGGTCTCCGGCAGAACTGTCCTCATATCCGCATAAGGAATCCACTTCTGTAACAGCTTCCATGATCTTCCGGCCATGAGAAAGCTTCCGGTATTCTTCTTCCAACAGCTCATCTTCTCCGATGACCAGATTTGCTTCTGCAATCTCAGCGACTTCAAATTCTAAAAATGCCTGTTCTCTGGCTCTGGCATCCGCATCCTGACTGCTCTGTTCCAGTTCTTTTTTCAGGGAACAGTAACGATCATAGGATATCCTTAACTCTTTTTTCAGTCCGGTCAGTGCGTCTGACGCGAACTCATCCAGAAATTCCAGCTGCTTTTTCTTCTGCAGCAATGACTGATGCTCATGCTGTCCGTGAATATCGATCAGGTGCGACGAAATTTCGCGGAGTCTGGACACCGGTACTGTTTCTCCGTTAACTTTATTTACGGAACGGTTTGCAGTAATTTTTCGTGAAAGAATTACTTCTCCGTCTTCAACCGTAAAACCCATTTTTTCTATTTCTTCTGCCTGTTTATCTGATACACTGAAAATAATCTCTGCAAGAGATTCCTCGGTTCCTTTTCTCAGGAAATCTCTGTCGATCTTTCCGCCCAGAGCCAGTTCCACAGAACCGATCAGAATGGACTTTCCGGCACCGGTTTCACCGGTCAGGATATTCAATCCTTCTGTAAAATTCACATCCAGTTCTTCTATCAATGCCAGATTTTTTACATGTAAGTTTAAAAGCATTGCTTCCCCTTATATTAAAATTGTTTCCAGCTTTTTCATTAAGTTTTTTGTTTCTTCCACTGTACGGATGGCACACATGACAGTGTCGTCCCCGGCTATACATCCAACCACCTCGTCCCAGTGCATCGCATCCAGTGCTGTCGCTGCTGCCATGGCTGTTCCCGAAGCAGTTTTAATCACCAGAATATTCTGTGCCATATCCATGGATATAAAACTGTGCTTCAGAATGTCGATATATTTATCTCCATTATGGTATTTCATACGGTCTAATGCCGCATAGACCTGTTTTTCCCCATGCTGAATCTTCGTCAGCTTCAATTCTCTGATATCTCTGGATACAGTTGCCTGTGTTACAGAAAATCCGGCACTTACTAATTTTTCCGCTAATTCTTCCTGTGTTTCAATCTCATATTTTTTCACAAGATTTAAAATAGCATCCTGTCGTTTTGCTTTCATAGTTCCTCCGTAACTGTTACTGCATTTTTTTTCTTAATACTTCGAGAAAGCTGATACTGCTGAGCTTCAGCAATTCCGTAGTCTCTTTTGCCTGTGTGATTTCAACATAATCTCCGGTAACAAGCTTGATGGACTGATCACCGTCAAAGGTCACTTCTGCTTCTTCAATACTGTTTTTTCGTCCAAGACCAATCTTCACCACAACCTTATCCTCCCCGGAAAGCACAATACTTTCCGAATGCAGGCTGTGTGAGCAGATCGGTGTCAGAAGGATCAATGAAGACTTCGGTGATACGATCGGTCCGCCGGCTGACAGATTGTAGCCCGTTGAGCCTGTCGGCGTTGAAATAATAATCCCGTCAGCATGACAGGTATACAGGAATTCGTCATTAACATAGATGTCATACTCGACAATTCGAAGTGCCCCGCTTCGATTTAATACAATATCATTCAGCGCAATATCACTAAACATTGCTTTATTGTTATGATACATCACTCCATGCAGCATCATTCTGGATTCCTTGTTATATTCATCTTTCATCAGATTATCCAGTGCCGTATAGACGTTTTCCACCTCGATTTCTGTCAGAAATCCAAGTGTTCCGAGATTGATTCCAAGCAGAGGTACTCTTTTATTTACAATATCTCTGGCCGCCTGAATCAGTGTGCCGTCACCTCCCAGCACAAGCACACATTCCACATCCTCCGGAATCAGTTCTGCATTGGTAAAGTGATAATTGCCCTGACAGTTTACACTCAGACAGTCATTATGCACATAGCATTTACAGCCATGTTCCTGCAGATACGACTGTATTTCATTTGTGATCCTATCATTTTCATCTTTCTGATGATTGGTAATAATATAAAAAACGTTCATACCATTCCCCTAGCTCAGTGTCTTATGTGCCTCTTCTACGATGTCTTTTGGCTGAACATGCTCTGCCACACCTGAAGCATTGTTCTGCAGATGAAGCAGATATTCAATATTTCCTTCCGGCCCTTTGATCGGAGAAAATTCCAGATTTAAAACTCCAAATCCGATCGATTGTGCATAGTCAATCACTGTTTCGATCACTTCAAGATGTACACTTTTGTCGCGTACAACTCCCTTTTTACCGACTTTTTCACGTCCGGCCTCAAACTGCGGTTTGATCAGACACACGACCTGTCCGTCTTCCGTCATTACGTTTTTTACAGGTTCCAGAACTTTTGTCAATGAAATAAATGCCACATCAATCGA
The DNA here is from genome assembly GCA_051879615.1 of Lachnospiraceae bacterium. Lineage (GTDB taxonomy): Bacteria > Bacillota > Clostridia > Lachnospirales > Lachnospiraceae > HGM12587. The sequence goes on along the minus strand of JBJEMI010000028.1, from coordinate 39,877 downwards.
AACAAATGCCGGAGGCTCTGACAGATCTTCACTGGTCACATACCGGATATTCGTACGCTCCATGCATACAACTCTTTCATCATTGCGAAGCTTCCAGTCCAGCTGTCCATGACCCACATCAACTGCATAAACCTTACAGGCTCCATTCTGAAGCATGCAGTCCGTAAATCCGCCGGTGGAAGATCCTACATCCATACAGACTTTTCCATCCAATGTAACCTCAAAATGTGCCATGGCTTTTTCCAGCTTCAGACCGCCCCGGCTGACGTATTTCATAACTGTGCCTTTTACCTCAATGTTTACCGTATCGGGAAACATGGTTCCTGCTTTATCTTCTCTCTGTCCGTCTACAAATACATTTCCGGACATGATAATTGCCTTTGCTTTTTCTCTGGACTGTGCCAGTCCCCTGCCAACGAGCAGGACATCTAATCGTTCTTTCATCCGCTTCCTCTCAATTTATCGCCAAAATGCGTTTTACGATACTGTCTTCATCGATACCGGTTTCCCTATAGAGGAGATTTACATTTCCATGTTCTACATATTCATCCGGCAGTGCAATTTTCAAAACTTTCATTCCAAGTTCATGATCTGATACAAATTCGGATACACGCTCTCCGAATCCGCCTGTAACTACATTCTCCTCCATAGTCACAAGCAGCTTATGCGTTCCTGCCAGATTTTTCAGCATCTCTTCATCAAATGGTTTTACGAAACGAGCATTGACAAGCGTACAGTTCTTTCCTGCATCCTTCAGTCGTTCCCGGACTGCTGCGGCAATCTTTACCATACTTCCCACTGCAAACAGGGCAATCTCCGACTCTTCAAAGAGCATTTCACTCTTGCCATATATGATCTTTTCACGGTGCTCCGACAGTCCCTCATAGGCCTCTCCGCGCGGATAACGGATCGCAATCGGTCCATCGCAGCTCAGAGAATACTTCAGCATGTCTGCAAGCTCCCATTTATTCTTTGGAGCTGCAATACAAAGCCCCGGAATCGTCGCCAGAAATGACAGATCAAAAATTCCCTGATGCGTTTCTCCGTCACTTCCTACCAGCCCGGCCCTGTCAATGGCAAATACGACCGGCAGGTTCTGAATACAGACATCGTGCAGAATCTGATCATAAGCCCTCTGCAGAAAAGAAGAATAGACGGCAACGATCGGTTTGACTCCACCTGCTGCAAGACCCGCAGCAAATGTCACCGCATGCTCTTCAGCGATTCCCACATCAATAAACCTGGATGGATATTTTAACGCAAATCTTTTCAGACCGGTACCATCCGGCATGGCAGCCGTAATTGCGACAAAGTTATCATTCTTTTTCGCCAGCTGGCAGATTGCGGATGAAAATACATCTGTATAATTTGCCTTTTCTTTTTTCTTTTTCGGAAGTCCTGTTTCAATAAAGAACGGATCTGTTCCATGGAATTTTGCGGGATGTTTCTCTGCCGGCTCATAACCTTTCCCCTTCTTTGTCAGAACATGGATGAGCACTGCACCCTTTACTCTTTTTGCATCTGAAAATACCTTTCGGAGTGCAGACAGATTGTGTCCGTCTACCGGTCCAAGATATTTGATTCCCATATTTTCAAACAGCATTCCGGGCAGAAATAACTGTTTAATGCCGTCTTTTGTCTTTTTCAGCCCCCCGGCCACGCGGTCACCGTGGGGCAGCTTATTTAACGTACTCTCCACACCTGTTTTAAAACCTGTATAAAACTCTGCAGTTCTGAGTGAGTTTAAATAATTCGACATACCTCCGACATTTTCTGAAATAGACATCTTATTGTCATTTAAAACGATAATAAAATTCTTTTTCAGCCGGGATGCGTTATTCAGTGCCTCATAGGCCATACCGCCGGTCAGTGCTCCGTCTCCGATGACCGATACAACATAATGGTTCTGATTTAACAGATCTCTTGCCTGTACAAGTCCCATTCCTGCAGAAATCGATGTAGAACTGTGTCCTGTGTCAAAACTGTCACAGTCACTTTCCTTCCGTTTCGGAAATCCGCTCATTCCGCCGTATTTGCGCAGCTCATCAAAACCTGTTTTTCTTCCTGTCAGGAGCTTATGAGTATAGGCCTGGTGCCCTACATCCCATACAAACTTATCCTCCGGCAGATTAAAGCTTAAATGCATTGCCATTGTCAGTTCTACAACGCCCAGATTCGATGCCAGATGTCCGCCGGTAATGCTGATTTTTTCAATTAAGAATTCTCTGATTTCATCAGAAAGAATTTCAAGTTCTTCCCACGAAAGATTTTTGATATCATTAACCTGATTAATCTTTTCCAATACCATAGTAATTCCTCTATTTTGCCCTATGTATCAACATCTCCACCAGTTGCAGTAAAAATTCATTTTTTCCGGAAAAGCCCTGAAGCGCACTGATCGCACGGTAAGAAATCTCTTCTACATCTTTCTTCGCTTTTTCAAGTCCCTCCAGTGTTACATAAGTCATTTTTTCGTTCTTTTCATCGCTGTTGATCGGTTTTCCGAGTACTTCCTGCGTACCGGTCACATCCAGAATATCATCCTGAATCTGGAATGCCAGCCCGATATTCCCTGCGATCTCTTCGATTTTACAGATTTCATCTTTGGAAGCACCGGCTAAAATCGCACCGATCATCATAGAGCTTTGGATCAATGCCCCCGTTTTATTCATATGAATATAATGAAGTGTTTCTCTGTCGATCGGTTTTCCTTCAGATGTAACATCCACGACCTGTCCGCCGATCATCCCGTAAATACCTGCTTTTTTCGCGAGGATCTTCAATGCTTCGGCAACCCTGGATACATCCGCAAGCTCAAATGCTTCAAATGCGGTTTCAAATGCATAGTTTAAAAGTGCATCTCCTGCAAGTACCGCCATATCCTCTCCATATACTGCCCAGGTTGTTTTTTTCCCGCGGCGCATTTCATCATTATCCATCGCAGGCAGATCATCATGTACCAGCGAATAGGTGTGTATCATTTCCTGCGCAGCCATAAACGGCTCAATCACTTCCCCATGGCCGCTGAAAAGGCGATAGGTTTCCTGCATCAGCATCGGACGGAGACGTTTTCCGCCGACCTTGATCGAATAGTTCATTGCCTCCATGATCAGTTTCTGTAAACCGATTTCTTCAGGCATATATTTTATTAAAACATTTTCAATTTCTTCAGTTCTTTTTCTTAACATTTCATTAAAATTCATGGAGTTCACCTTCTTCACTTAATACGAGCATTTTCTTTTCAACTGCATCCAGCTGCTCATTACAATATTTCAACAATCCGGTTCCTCTTGTATAAAGAGCGAAGGAATCATTCAGAGAGGTCTCCCTGTCATTCATCTGTTCGATGATCTCTTCCAGCTCTTCAAATGCTTCTTCCAGTGTTTTCTGTTCTTCCATACAGCTACCCCCTGAAAATCTTCGTTGTTTCATCTACAGTTACCCGAAGTTTCCCGTCTGTTACATGAATCTCCAGACTGTCTCCCCGGTTTACCTGTGATACGCTGGTAACAGCCTTTCCATCTGTATCAGCCACAAAGGAATATCCCTGATTCAGCTTGCGCAGCGGTGATAATCCGTTTAATTTTTCTATATACATCTGAAGCATAAACCGTTTTTCTTTCATACAGTCCTGCATTCTCATAACAAGCTGCGTTTCCAGATCAGCAGCATACGCTCTCTTTTCCAGAAGCTGTGCCGAAGGACTCAGATTCTTCAGACGCAGTTCATAATTTTCCAGTTCTTTTCTGGCGATCCGCACTTTCCCGGTCAGAGCCTGATTCATCCGAAACCGTATTGTCTTCTGCTTTTCCATAAACGACCGCAGATCAAATACTGCCAGCTCTGCTGCGGCAGAAGGTGTCGGAGCCCGCAGATCAGCCACATAATCCGCGATCGTCGTATCCGTTTCATGTCCAACCGCAGAAATCACCGGAGTTTTACAGTTAAAAATAGCTCTTGCGACGCTTTCTTCATTAAACGCCCACAAATCTTCAATAGAACCGCCTCCGCGGCCCACAATGATCACATCCGGCTCCATGGCATCAAGCATCTGAATTCCTCTTACAATGCTCTCTGCCGCCTGCTCTCCCTGAACGAGCGCCGGATAGAGGATCAGCCGGACATAGGGATTTCTCCGTTTGGAAATATTCATAATGTCCCTGATCGCTGCACCGGTCGGTGCCGTTACGATACCGATCTTCTGACAGTATGCAGGTATCGGCTTTTTATATTCCGGGGCAAACATCCCCATTTCTTCCAGTTCTTTTTTCAGCGCTTCAAAACGCTCATATAAAAGACCCACTCCATCCAAAATGATCTCGCCTGCATAAAGCTGATAGCTTCCGCCCTTTTCATAGATGCTGATACTTCCAAGTACGATAACTCTCTGACCTTCCTGCATGCGAAAACCGAGACCCTTTCTCTGCCCCGCAAACATGACACAGGAAAGCGTCCCTGTTTCATCCTTCAATGTAAAATAAATATGCCCTGACGTATGGTATTTACAGTTCGAAACTTCGCCCTTTACATAGATACGCTTCAGCATATAATCCTGGGCAAACATGTTTTTAATGTAAAAGTTTACCTGCCCCACACTGTAAACATTTTTCATTTTATGATCCGTTCTGCTTAAACAGCTGCAATTTTTGCCAAAATACCATTGATAAATGCCGGTGTATCATCTCCGCCGTATTTCTTGGAAAGCTCCACGGCTTCATTGATCGCAACATTCACTGGTATGTCCTCATCAAATAACATTTCATACACTGCCAGACGAAGAAGTGTCAGTTCCACCTTACCCATACGTGAAGTCTTCCAGCCTGTGGACTTTTCATCGATCAGGATATCGATCATTGGAATCTTTTCAGCTACGGCCTCATATTTTCCCTTCATATAGGAAAGATCGTCTTTTGCAGCCACATCTTTCATGTCGTCAAAAAACAGTTCCATCTGTTCCTGCATTTCTTCTTTTTCATTAAACTCTACACGAAATAAAATTTCAAATACGTGCTCTCTGAGTTCTCTTCTTTTCATTCTGTTCTCCTCGTACTTTCATTTTCCTAAAAACGGCAGAAACATGCCCCGCAAGCTTCATCCGTACAGATGCTCAAAAAGGGATGTCAACGACATCCCTGATTGTAATTTCATCATTAATTTTCAATGTCTGCTTTTACATCTACAACGCGTACATTCACTGCAATCACGTCCAAATCTGTCATATCCTTGATTGTGCATTTAATCTTGTCCTGAACTTCAGCAGATACTGCCATGATTTTCTTATCAAATTCAACAGAAATTGCTACATTTACGATAACACCGTCTTCTGTAACTTCTACTGCTACCCCTTTCGCCAGATCTTCCCATCCAAACTTTTCCATGAGACCTTTTCTGACATTACCGCCTGCCGCAATCACACCTTTGACGTCTCTGATGCTCATGGCTGCAATTGTTGCGATAACTTCTTCGGAAATCTGTACCGTATTTCCTTCTTTATCCACGAAAATTGTATGACCTTTACGAATATCTTCTCTATCCATTTGATAACCTCCTGTTCAATAACCGAACTACTGTATTGATTATACCAATAATCAATTAAAAAGCAAAGTATTTTCTTTAGTTTCTGCCGAATTCGGAAAGAATCAGTCCTTCGTTTCGATCCAGTGTCATACCGATGCTCCAGCTGTTCACGAAAATCAACAGTGGATTTCCCTTCATATCTTTAATTTTCTTCATATCAGATGTGCCGACGATCCTGGTTACATCGATTTCTTCATTTTCAATCCAGCGGATATGTTCATACGGAAGCGGTTCCAGACGTATTTCTACGTTATATTCATTTTCCAGACGGTATTTCAGCACGTCGAACTGCAGCACACCCACAACACCTACAATGATCTCCTCCATACCTGTATTAAATTCCTGGAAGATCTGAATCGCACCTTCCTGGGCAATCTGTTCGATTCCTTTGACAAACTGCTTTCTCTTCATTGTATCGACCTGCCGTACTCTTGCGAAGTGTTCCGGTGCAAATGTCGGAATTCCTTCATATCTGAATTTCTTTCCCGGCATGCAGATCGTATCTCCGATGGAGAAAATACCCGGATCAAACACACCGATGATATCTCCTGCATAAGCTTCTTCTACAATCTTACGATCCTGAGCCATCAGCTGCTGCGGCTGGGAAAGACGCATTTTCTTTCCGCCCTGTACATGGTTTACTTCCATTCCCGCTTCAAATTTACCGGAACAGATACGCATAAATGCAATACGGTCACGATGTGCTTTATTCATATTTGCCTGAATTTTAAATACAAAGGCTGAAAAATCTTCTTCGATCGGATCGATCACACCAATATCAGCCTTTCGGGAAAGCGGAGTACTTGTCATCTTCAGGAAATGTTTTAAGAAAATCTCAACACCGAAGTTCGTCAGCGCAGAGCCAAAGAAGACCGGTGATAATTCTCCCCTGCTTACCAGCTCCTGATCAAATTCCGCACTTGCTCCGTCCAAAAGCTCAATTTCATCATCCAGCTGTGCTTTTAAATCTTCTCCAATATATTCTGCAGCTTCTTTCATATTTAATACACGTTCTTCCCCTTCTTTGGTACCTTTCTCAGTATCAGAAAAAACGTGTACCTGCTGATGCTCTCTGTCATAGACACCTTTAAAGCTTTTACCGGATCCGATCGGCCAGTTGATCGGACAGGTAGCGATTCCAAGCTCTTTTTCGATATCATCCAGAAGTTCAAACATATCCATGGCATCGCGGTCCATCTTATTGATAAATGTAAAAATAGGGATATGTCTCATGGCACAGACCTTAAAAAGCTTTCTCGTCTGTGCTTCGACACCTTTTGAGCCATCAATGACCATGACTGCAGAATCTGCAGCCATCAGGGTACGATAAGTATCTTCCGAGAAATCCTGATGTCCCGGTGTATCCAGAATATTGATGCAGTAGTTATCATAGTTAAACTGCAATACCGAAGAAGTAACGGAAATACCTCTCTCCTTTTCGATTTCCATCCAGTCAGAAACTGCATGTCTGGCAGTTGCCTTTCCCTTTACAGAGCCTGCCAGGTTGATCGCTCCGCCATATAACAGAAATTTTTCTGTCAGTGTTGTCTTACCGGCATCCGGATGGGAAATAATCGCAAACGTACGTCTTTTTTCAATTTCTTTTCTAATATCAGCCATTTGATTCTCCTCTATTCATTCACGATGTCTTAGCCTGACTGTCAATTTTTTCTTTCAGATCTTCCAGGTACATCCATCGGTCCATTTTCTGTTCCAGAAGTGCTTCCGCTTCTTCTTTTTCTTTTACAATCTCATTTAATTTCACAAAATCACTGGCACAGGAATTCATGCTCATCTCCAGTTCTTCGATCTTTTCTTCCAGTGCTGCGATTTCGTCCTCGATCACTTCAAAATCCTTCTGTTCCTGGTAAGTAAACTTCAGTTTTTTCTCACGAACTCTTGTATCGACACCCTTTTTCGGCGGTGCTTTGGGTTCCGCCGTCTCTTCCTCCAGTGCCGTACGTGCCGCATAATCGGTATATCCGCCTTCATGCTGTACAAGATTTCCTCTGCCGTCAAATGCAAAAATCCGACGCACAATTCTGTCCAGGAAATATCTGTCATGAGAAACCGTGATCACAATTCCATCAAAATGATCCAGATAATCCTCCAGGATAGTCAGAGTCGTGACATCCAGATCATTGGTCGGTTCGTCCAAAATCAGAACATTGGGTGCTTCCATCAGTACACGAAGCAGATTCAGACGGCGTTTTTCACCACCCGAAAGCTTTTCGATCAGGTTATACTGTTCCTCCGGAGGAAATAAAAATCTCTCCAGCATTTTTGACGCAGACACCCTGCCATCCTCTGTTATCACATATTCCGCAGTCTGCCTGATGTAATCAATCACCCGCATTTTCGGATCCATATAGGCAATTCCGGCAGACGGATCCATTACGATCTCCTGCGTATAGTAACCGATCTTAATCGTCTGACCTACCGTTACAGTTCCCTCATCCGGTTCGATCATCCCGGCGATGACTTTCATCAATGTTGTTTTCCCGCAGCCGTTCGTTCCGAGAAAGCCGATGCGGTCATTTTTCAAAAAGATATAAGAAAAATCTTTAAAAAGGACTTTATCACCATAAGACTTTGTCAATCCGTTTAATTCGATCGTCGTACGACCCATTCTGGAGGAAACGGAAGTAATCTCCACCTTCCCGTCTGTCTTTGGAGCTTCCTGATTTTTCAGGTTCTCATATCGTTGAATATGCGCTTTCTGCTTTGTTGATCGAGCTCTTGCACCACGCATCATCCATTCCAGCTCGACTCTTAAAATAGACTGTCGTTTTCTCTCCGTTGCAAGGGCACTGGCTTCTCTTTCAGACTTCAGTTTCAGAAAACCGGAATAGTTCGTCTCATAGCTGTAAATCTTCCCTTTATCAATTTCCACGATCCGATCGGAAACACTGTCCAGGAAATATCTGTCATGAGTAACCATGATCAGTGCACCGCGCCATTTTTTCAGGAACCCTTCCAGATAATCCGCCATCGCATGATCCAGATGGTTTGTCGGTTCATCCAGAATCAGCACGTCCGAAGGTGCTGCAAGTGCTGCAACAAGTGCCACCCGTTTTTTCTGTCCCCCGGATAATTCCTCTATTTTTTGTTCATAATCGGCAATTCCGAGCTTTGTCAGCATTGTCTTTACATCTGCTTCCAGATTATAAAGGGTATCGTCCCCCTTATGAACATCCAGCACCGCCTCCAGTACAGTATGTCCCGGCGAAAACGACGGATGCTGCGGTAGGTAACGGACTACGATGTGGTTTGCACGGATTACCTTCCCCTCATCAGGCTCTTCCATACCTGCCAGTATCTTTAAAAGAGTGGATTTTCCGGTTCCGTTGATTCCTAAAATTCCCACTTTCTCTCCTTCATGGAGGAAAAAGGAAGCGTCTTCAAAAAGCATGCGTCCTGTATATGATTTTGTTAAATGTTCTGCTGTTAAAATATTCATTTAAAATGTCAGTCCTATCAAATCTGTCATCATTCCTGCAAATACCCCGATTCCATAGAGAATTGCAAGAATTTTTATATTCTGTTTTAACGGATGGTTTGTTTTAAAAAGGACAAGCACACCCACTCCGGCACCGACCAGAAGCCCTGCCATCATCGCACCTGCACTCATGACACCCTTCAGATAGAGCTGTGTAATAATTACCGAAGCGGCACAGTTTGGAATGATGCCGACAGCTCCTGCTATCAGTGATCCAAGCACCGGATTTGAAAAGGCCATGGAAGATAGAATTTCTTCACCGCCAAATTCCATCACCGCATTCAGCGCGACAGAGACAATGATAATGAAGATCTCCACTTTTATCGTATGAATCAGTGCGGATTTCCAGACAGAATGTCCGTTTTCTTCGCAATGACAGTGATCGTGTTCGCAGAGATCATGAATATGTTTCTGAACCACATGTCCTTTTCCGATCCTCTTCAATACAAAATCCACCATAAAACCTGCTGTCATTCCGATAATCACTTTGGTGATCAGAATCTTTATAATCACTCCTGCAGGAATCGATTCCGAAATCAGAATCGGAAGCATTTCATCTGATGTAGAAAGGAAGATTGCCAGCAGGGTTCCCAGGGTGATCACCCCTCCGGAATAAAAACCGGATGCAGCTGCCGAGAATCCGCACTGCGGAAATATTCCGGCAACACTTCCGAACAGAGGTCCGTATTTTCCTGCATGCTTCACAAACTTCTGTGTCGACTCTCCGACCGTATGCTCTATCCATTCCATAATGCAGTAAGTGATAAATAAAAACGGAATGATTTTTAAATTATCCTCAATTGCATGTGCGAAAATATGTTCCATTATTTCGTGCATACTTTCCCTCTTTCTTATTCATTCAAAAGCTTCAATGCTCTTAAAACCGCTCCGATCGTCTCTTCCATACCCAGACCATCCTCACGCACCGTTACATCCGCATATTTTTCATACAGCGGAATTCTTTCCATATATAAATCTTCCAGCGTCTGTCCCGGAAGTAGAACAACTCCCCGTCCCTGAAGATTTCCGAGACGTTTCTTTAGTTCCTCATAATCCAGTTTTAAATAGACAACTTCTGCAATCTCTTTTAAATGCTCCATTGCCTGTTCCCCATAGATGACACTGCCTCCTGTTGCAATAATCGTCTTCCGTACATCCAGAGAAGCATTCACATCATTTTCTATCTTCAGGAATCCTTCTCTTCCTTCTTCAGAAATGATCTCATGAAGCAGTCGGTTTTCACGATCCTGGATCACCAGATCTGAATCCATGAAATGATATCCCAGAATTTTCGCAAGAATAACACCGATCGTACTTTTTCCCACTCCGGGCATCCCGATCAAAACAATATTACTTTTCATCTTTCTTCCTCTTTTCATACGCATATCTGCATAAGAAAAAGCAACACCTTTTGTGCTGCTCCATACTACATCATTGCATGCGCAATCTTAACATATTTTTCACCGAATTGCAATAAACTTTCCATATCTTCGCGCAAAACTGCATTTTTTCCATTTTTTAGTTGTTTTCCCCTGTCGCCCATAGTATATTTAATAAAAAAGGCAAAACAAAGAAGAGGAGAAACTTCTATGCAAGCAATTTTCGATGCAATCAATGCTGTTTGCGGCAAGATCCAGCTCATTTCCAACTGGTTCTGGGATTTTCCCACAAACCTTGACTGGTATGCCGAAATCCCGATTCTGGGGAACTTTTCTCTGGCGATCATTTTACTGATCGGTTCAGGAATTTACTTCACATGCAGTCTGAAATTTATACAGATTCGCAAATTCAAACACGGACTGCACATTTTGAAAACAAGCAAAGCTTCCTCGGCAGGTATCTCACCGCTGGCGGCATTTTTCCTATCTACAGCCATGCGTGTCGGCCCGGGAAACATTTTAGGTGTTACAGGCGCCATCTCCGTAGGCGGTCCGGGAGCACTGTTCTGGATGTGGATCTCAGCATTCTTCGGAATGGCAACTGCATATGTGGAATCTACCATGGCACAGATATTCAAGGAAAAGAAACGGGATGAATACATCGGCGGTCTCGCCTTTTACGGCAAACGCCTCTTAAAGGGGTCTGTATTTGTAGGCGGAGCTCTTTCTGTAATATATATTATTTATGCACTTTTATGTTTCCCTGCACAGGGATTTAACACGATCTCCGCAGTCGGACAGATCGGAGAACTTCTTACCGGTAATGCTATCCCTACGAATTCACCTCTGTACTGGATTTCCTTTGCCCTGTTACTGGTGACCGTAGTAGTCGTTTCCTTTGGCGGAATTAAGAAAGTCACCAAATTGACAGACCGTCTCGTTCCGATCATGGCTGTAGTCTACGTACTGACTGTCGCAGTTCTGATCATTGTAAACTTTAACAGAATCCCGTGGTTCTTTTATGCCGTTATTACAGAGGCATTTAAGCCGGAAGCTGTGTTCGGCGGTGCTTTCGGCATCGCACTGATCCAGGGTGTAAAACGTGGACTCATGTCCAATGAAGCCGGTCAGGGTACCATGACCATGGCAGCTGCCGCATCTGATGCGGATCATCCGTGTGATCAGGGCTGTGTTCAGGCAATCGGTGTCTTCCTTGATACAATCGTTATCTGTACATTGACGGGTTTTGTTGTTATCATGGGCCGCGCATGGTTAACCGATTCTGCCGGCATGTGGTTTGAACTCGGAAAACTCCCGAAATTCCTGTTCTCCGCTACCGAACTGGCACCGGGAACCGCCTTTAATACGATCGTTTCCCTGCTGATCTCCGTATGTTTCGGATTGTTTGCATTTACATGCCTGCTCGGATTCATTTCATTTACAGAAATCTGTGCAAACAGGATTTCTCAGAGCAGGGCATTTATTAACTTCATCCGCGTACTCTGCCTCATCGTTATTTCTTTCGGCGTGCTGACAAATATCGCCGGTATGGATTTGAGTGCTTTGTGGGATTTATCAGATTTCGCAAATATTCTGATCGCTTACTGCAATATCCCGCTGCTCTATCTCGGATTCAAATATGTCAAACGGGCAACTGCGCATTTCGAGAAAAATGACAGTACGCCGTTTACATCTGAAGTCGCCGGCATTGATGTCCCTGTCTGGGATGAGAAGGCCCGCAGCTGACAGTTTTGATTACAGAAAATCCCGTTCCTGAATGGAGCGGGATTTTTATTCTTCAATGGATATCACTAATTTATGCGGCAGACAGACAATGGTCTCGCCCGCATTTTGGATGCTTCCCTGCTTTACGCAGAGACGGTCCGGGCAGTCGGCATCTGTGATACTCGCTCTGCCGTCCTGAATCACAAGGGTATTATTTTCTCCGTCTTCATTTTTTAATTCAATCTGTTGCTCTTCATCCAGAGAATAAATAGCTGTCAGTTTCCCATCATAGGATACCGTCACGGTATTTCCCTGCTTTCTGAGCGAAAACAAACTAATCAGTCCAAGTGCCGCCGCCAGAAGAACAATCAGACTGATCAGAATCCTGTCATTTTTCTTCATATGCTTTTGCTTTTCCTTAATATAATATTTAATGAACACTCTTTACATTTCAAGTTTCCGGTGATATGATTTGGCGATAACTTGAAAATTGTTTTCAGAGGTAGTTTATGTTTAAAACATTTTTACGGGCATTGCTAAAACCCCTATCATTTTTTCCGGCCATCTTTATGATGTGGCTGATCTACACACTGTCCGGTCAGGATGGTGCCACTTCTGCCGGACTCAGCTTGAGAGTCAGTACTAAAATCGTAGAGCTAGCAGCACGACTATTCGATGTTTCTCTGACGAATCCAGAAATAGCACAGTATGCCGATCTGATTCACTTTCTGATCAGAAAATGCGCTCATGTGACACTGTATTTTCTGCTTGCAGTTTCTGTATCACTTCCACTCTACGTATACAGAATCAGAGGCATCTGGCTGATGCTCGCAGCAGGCGTTTTCTGTGTGGCATTTGCCTGCACAGACGAATACCACCAGTCTCTGGTTGCAGGACGCGGTCCTTCTTCCCGAGATGTCATGATCGACAGCATCGGTATTTTCTTCGGAATCATTTTTGTACGCATCACCGGATTTTTAGGACGAATGACGATTTTTCGTCCGCTTTCAAAATCGCGAAAATAATCCGGAATCAGGCTTGTATTCCATTTTGGGAACGCAAGCCCTTCTTTTGCAGTCACATCTGTTTTCTTACAATCCTGTATTCGTCTCCGCACTGGAAATACGGACAATTGTAATGGGAATCACTGTAAAACCGTGCAACCTCATCCTCGTCCAGGTTTACCTGACAGATGTAATCATCATATTCTTCATCATATGCCATATTTGCACATTCATCACACTGTGTCGACATTTTTCTGTTCCTCCTTATCTCTTCGATATTCTAACAGATCTCCTGGCTGACAGTCCAGTACATCGCAGATTGCCTCCAGCGTCGAAAAGCGGATGGCACTGACCTTTCCTGTTTTCAGCTTTGATAAATTCACATTTGCAATACCGACTTTTTCAGACAATTCTTTCAGCGACATTTTTCGGTCTGCCATTACACGATCCAGTCTTAATATAATTGCCATAGGGTTCTCTCCTTATAATGTCTCATCCGATTGCCTCTGCAGCTCAGTTCCGTATCTGAAAATGTAGGAGAGCATGAAAACGACCGCACCAATGATGATAAAACCCGGATCAAAATCCAGATCTAACCGGCATTCGCTGATTTTCTCATTCAAAAGCAGTCCCGGTATATCATACACTTTAAAAACCATATAATCGATAAACAGTCTCGCGGACTCATAGACAGCTCCGCCGATCAGTATCAGGATCCCCATCTTTTTCAGATTTTTATACACTGCATCATCAAACGGGAGACCTTCTTTCATCGGGCTTAAAATCTTGCGGACAATCCTCACAGCATACACAACAAAAAATCCAAGCACTGCTACCATTAGTATCCCTGCAACTAATCTCTTTTCCATAAATTCTGACGATGGACCATAGGCAGACAGAACCTCCAGTTCCACACTGCCCAGTTTGATCACATAACTGTTAAAACTACCATCACCAACCGATATGATTGCAGCGGCAGCAAGCATCAGACAGCTGCTGACAAACCATATGACCGATACTATTGCTGCAATTTTGTCCATAGCTTTTGCAATCCTTCTTAAACTTTCCATAAGTACCTCCCAGCCACACCGAATTATCTTAATCGATAACAAATTAATGTTTATCATTAATTTTAGTGTACTATGACAGAGGATGGATGTCAAGATGTAAACTGGGCTGAAAGTCAAGGTTTGTAAGAGTCACTGTATTTTTCCAGAAGCTCCTGTGCCGTCTTTCGGGACGGGAATCGATGCTCTCCCAAAGATATAACCGGCATGACTCCCAAAAGAGAATTTGTCAGGAACATTTCCTCAAACTGTACAATATCCTCCGGTTCTATTTCTGTTTCATGAACCTGGTTCGTCTCACAGATATATGCTCTCATAATTCCGGGCAGGATTCCGCTGGAAACAGGGGGAGTAAAAATCCTGTTGTTTTTCACAAAAAACACGTTCGTAGTAGCTCCCTCGGCGATCACCCCTTTCATATTCAAAAAAACAGGTTCATCAACACCCCTGCTGTGTGCCAGACGCTTTTCCATCAGGGAATCTCCGTAGTTCAGTGTTTTATGATAAGTAAAAGAAGATGTTTCATTTCTTCTCACACTTGAAAACACTGTTTTGAATCCCTTTTGATAGTCACTTTCACAATAGATATTCTTTCTCGATGTCACCAGAAGATTCTTTTCTGATGCAGTAATTTTCAATACTTTACGTCCTGTTTTCATTTGAGGAGCATCCAGAGCTTTCCCGACCTTTTCTTCCAGCTCATCCACAGATATATTCAGATTCAAAAACTCCGCGGCGCGAAAAAGGCGTGCATAATGCTCCTTCAGCATCACAGGGGTTCCTTCTTCCACAGCTACGGTTTCAAAAGCTCCCATACCATAAAAATACCCTTCATCAGGCACCAGCATGATTTTCATCTCCTTTTTCACAGATAGCCTCCAGAACAGCTTTTGCTTTTTGCAGCGTTTCCTCGTATTCAAATTCCAGTTCAGACTCACAGGTGATTCCTCCGCCCACACCAAGGTGATACACACCATTCTGATAGACAGCTGTCCTGATCACAATATTCAGGTCACAGCTTCCGTCCAGAGCCAGGAATCCCATAGAACCCGTGTACAATCCTCTTCTGTCATGCTCCAGTTCGTCAATGATTTCCATGGCACGGATCTTTGGTGCACCGGTAATAGATCCACCCGGGAATGCTGCCTGTATTAAATCCATAATCTGAAGATCTTTCTTCATTTTTCCTACGATCGTAGTTACCAGATGGAAAACTGTCGCATAGGTTTCTACCGCAAAATGCTCTGTCACCTTCACAGTTCCCGGATCGCATACATGATTCAGGTCATTCCTTTCCAGGTCCACAATCATCAGCAGTTCACTTCTGTCTTTTGAAGAATCTTTCAGTTCCTGCTTCAACGCGGCATCTTCTTCCGGTGTTTTTCCTCTCTTTCTGGTACCTTTGATCGGTCTCGTCTCAATCATCCCATCCTTTACCTGAAGAAACCGCTCCGGTGAAGCGCTTACAATCTGGAAATCTCCGTAATTAAAATATCCTGCGAAAGGTGCCGGATTATGTGTCCGAAGATAACGGTAAACCTCATATGGCTCCTTCCGGCTTTTCACATTCAGCTGCTGAGTCATATTTGCAATATAAATATCACCTTCTACAATATAGGAAATCATTCGACCGACCGTCTGCTTATATTCTTCTTTTTCAAAATTCGGACAGAATTCTGCTGTCTTTCCATGTTTTTCCGGTTTCCGGGCAGTCCCGCACCTGAGAATCTCTTCTTCCACACCATCCAGAATTTTCTCCCGATCTCCTGTTTCTCCTCTTGCTGTGAGATAGATGACCTTCTGCTTCTTATCCTCTATAATAAGCACATCATAGAATGCAAAAAGCGCCTCCGGCATGGTGATTTTCTTAGGATGACGACTGCGGATATCCTCAAACTTTCTTCCATAGTCATAGGAAAAATAGCCGATGGCACCGGCTGTCAGAGGCAGATTTGTCGGATTTTCTTCATACTGCTCTTTCATCTGCCTGTTCATTTCCTTTTCAAAGGATATCTCCAGAGGTATTCCATTCCTGTAGCAGATTCCCTCCTCTTCCTTTAAAACCATATAGGGAAAAAGACCGATCACTGAATACTGCCCCAGATCGTTTTCCAGAGCTGAATCCAGAAAAACTGCCATCTCTCTTTCCTTATAAATTTCAAAAATATCTGCTGCCTCTTTATATACAGACAGCCTTCGAATCATTGTTTTCATCTGTTTTCCACCATTCTCTGCATATTTGTACAAAATTTCCCATAAGTTCATGTCCATACTCTGTCAGTACAGCTTCCGGATGAAACTGTACTCCGTATACAGGCATTTTCCTGTGACTGACTGCCATGATCACGCCATCCTCATCCCGTGCATTTACCTGAAGCTCTTCCGGGAATTTTTCATCACTGATTACCAGAGAATGATATCTGGTAACCTGATAAGTCCGGGGCAGATTACGAAACAAACCAGTCCCATCTGTAAAAACAGGTGTCACCTTCCCATGCATGGGACGTTTTCCTTTCTTCACCACAGCTCCGAACACATGGCCTATGATCTGATGTCCCAGACATACTCCCAGTACAGGAACTCTCCCTGCCATTCTCTTCAGAATTTCTTTGCAGCTGCCGCAATCCGCAGGACTTTTCGGTCCGGGAGAAAGGATAATCCCCGAAAGACTGCCCGCCTCCAGCATAGACTCTATCCGTTCTGTCGTTATCCTGTCATTCCTCACCAGTTCCACTTTTTCCCCCAACTCTTCCAGATACCTTGCCAGATTATATACGAAAGAATCATAATTATCAATGATCAAATACATAACACACTTTCCTCTTCTTTCCGATACCCTGTACAAAAAAAGACTGCCAAAACAGAATCCCCTATCCTGGGGATTCTGTTTCGGCAGTCTTCCTGATTTGTCATATCCGGGCACACCCTGTATCAATTATCGTTCATTCTATCATAATTTACAGACTGCGTCCACCACCAAATTTACATCAAAAAATTGCCCTGATGATTTTTTCTACTTCTCATCCTCCCAGATATACGGTGTGATCTGGTATACGTAGTAGTTCAGCCAGTTGGTGTACAGCGTATTGGCATGTGCTCTCCACTGCAGCACCGGTTTCTGTGTCGGATCGTCGTTCGGATAATAATTCTTCGGTATCTGAATATCCAGTCCTTTGGATAAATCTCTCTTATATTCGGAATCCAGTGTCATACGGTCATATTCCGGATGTCCCATCACGAAGATTTTCTTTCCTTCCTCGGCCATACAGATAAATACACCCGCTTCTTCGGATTCCGCCATGATCTTCAGCTCCGGACAGTTTGCGATCGCGTCTCTTTCCACAGTCGTATGGCGGGAATGCGGAGCTACAAAATAATCATCAAAGCCGCGTACCAGCGGTTCTCTGCGATGCTGTACCCTGTGCTGATAGATGCCGAAGAGCTTTTTCGGAAGCAGTGTCTTATTCAGTCCATAATAATAATATAATGCTGCCTGTGCTCCCCAGCAGATATGAAGTGTAGATGTGACGTGGCTTTCACTCCATGCAAAAACCTCTTTTAATTCATCCCAGTAATCTACTTCTTCGAAGGCCATCTGCTCTACCGGTGCACCGGTAATGATCAGACCGTCAAAACGTTTCTTTTTCACTTCGCTGAATGTTACATAAAATTTATTCAGATGGCTGGCTGCAGTATTTTTCGATTCATGATTTGTCATGGTTATAAAGGTCAGGTCGATCTGAAGCGGTGTGTTAGAGAAGGAACGCAGAAGCTGAAGCTCGGTTTCCTCTTTTAAAGGCATCAGATTTAAGATCCCTACTTTTAAAGGACGAATATCCTGGTTGATCGCACGGTTTTCATCCATAACAAATATATTTTCTTCTTCCAGCAATCCCTTTGCCGGTAAATCATTCTGTACTCTGATTGGCATATTTTCTCACCCGCTAACTGTTTTTTTGATACCTGTCTGTATCACATTATCTTTCTATTCTACCATAAAGTTCTTACATTTCTCAATGCTTTTTCAGAATATTCCGTGATAAAGCCTTCGCCGTTCTTCACTCTCCAGTAATAATAATCCTCTTTCGGCACTGCCAATGCAGATAAAATACTCATCAGCGTCCCTCCATGAGCTACGATCACGATTTTTGACAGCTTTCTCATCTCTGCATCCCTGACTATGACTTCAAAGGCTTCCACACATCGCTTGACAAAATCCGATCTGAGTTCTCCACCCGGAATCGGATCCGTACCATTGCTGTCCACCCAGGCCTGATATGCCGGATTCCCATTTAATTCTGCATAATTTTTATTTTCAAAAATTCCAAAATCCAGTTCCCGAAGATCATCAACCAGTTCCACCGGGATTCCCGGATAGATCAGCTGTACCGTTTCCACACACCTTTTCATCGGACTGGAATACACTTTTTCACAGTCCTGCGGATAATACTTTGATTTTAAGAGTTTTTTTCCCTCATTACATAGCGGTTCATCCGTGGTTCCGATATATCTCCCCTGAAGATTCCCGGCTGTTTTGGAGTGTCTGATAAATACGATCTCTAGCATTTGATCACCGTCCCGATTCCACAGATCACACGGTGAACCTCTTTTGCATTCTTTGCGACTTCACAGCATACTCTGCCTGTATATTCCCTGTATACTCTGTCAAACTTTTCTAACGGTACAACGCCATAGCCAAGCTCATTGGTGATCAGAATCAGTTCCGGATTTTTCGCTGCAATCAGTTCGGCAAGTTCTTCTGCAGAAACTGCGGTGTTTCCCTGTAATATCCGTTTTAAATACTCATGAAAATGATCCAGTACCTTCGCTTCATACAGTTCCTCCATAGAACAGACAGCTCCGTCCGCAATCTCCTCCGAAGAAACGCCAAACCGTTTCTTTACATATTCTTTTTTTCCCTGAAAACATCCACCTGTTACAAGAATCATCTTTCTTCTCCGTCTCCTTCCATGAGATCAGTACTTTAACAGCTAATCCAATATGCAGCCAATATAAAAGCCGGTACACTGACTTCGCAGATCTGTACGAAAAATCCTGCCAGATCCCCTGTGATCCCACCGAAATTCTTCTTTACTGTATGATAATAATAGAAAAGGGCTGCCGCCGCCCCCAAAATTCCCGCTATTCCGTAATAAGGATTCAGATACAGCATGACTCCCGCACAACACAGGATATAGCCGATCATCGTAATCCGCACATTTTTTTTCTTTGCTCCGTCTGCAAAGGCTGCCAGAAGTGTGCTTGTCTTTGCATGCGGAAACGTTACCATGGCAAATCCACTCAGGGCTCTCGACAAAGTATAACTCACTGCCGCAACCGGCAGTAATTCTGACGGCATTTCACTCCATATTCCGGCTGCCGCAAGAAAATAGCAGCAAAGAACGATCATCGAAAAAGCACCCGCATGGCTGTCCTTTAAAATTTCCAGTTTTCGTTCCATTGGCTGATTGGAACTTAATGCATCTACCGTATCCGCAAATCCATCCATATGAATTCCGCCGGAAATCAGGATCGGCAGCACTACAAATCCCGCCGCAGGAAACAGTGCATTTGTACAGATCCCTTTTGTCAAAACACCAAATCCCAGGACCACTGCCCCTATCACCATCCCGATCATCGGAAAAAAGCAGATCGGATACTTCATATTTTCTTCTGTCCAGTCCACCATCGGCACAGGTATCTTTGAATACATGGAAAATGCGATGATAAAGCTGTTCCACATTCGTTTCATCTTAAGTCTCCTCCAAAATTTCCTTTAAGTACTACAGGGATGGAGTATACCACTTCCACCGCCTTTTCTGAATGCGCTGCAAGCCAGCAGTTAATTTTCCCAAGCGTCTTCAGATATAAGATCATATCCCGATCATATTCCATACCGTCTGAAAATATCTCATTGGTCACTACGATCACATGATCACAGGTTCGTTTCAGGTGCTCAAGTCCCTCAATAATATCCTCTGCCGCCTGTTCCTTCGCCCCGTTCTCCTCAAAAATCTCATTCGCAGCCAGATTGGACATACATTCTAAAAGTACCGTTGCACGACCTGACAGCGGTACTTCTTTTAAATTTGTATAACATTCGATCGTCTGAAAATTTTTCTCTGCACGCATGGCACGATGCCTTTCCACACGCATTCTTCCCTCTTCTCCGCAGGGAATCATCGTGGCAATATATACCAGATTCCCCCTGTTCATAGAAACGGCCAGATTTTCCGCATATTCAGATTTTCCGCTGCCGCTTCCGCCGGTTACTGTAATAAGCATAATTCCTCCAGTGTTCCGAAAGTGTATCCCATCTTCTCCCACTCCGTTAACAGTTCATCCAGAATATTCCCATTGGTGGAAGATGTTGAATGAAGCAGTACAATTGCTCCGGGATGTACCCTCTTTAAAAGTTTTTCAAATGCTTCTTCTTTGGTCGGCTGATCATTCTCCAGCCAGTCTACATAAGCGAGACTCCAGAAAAAGGTTGTATACCCCAGTTCTTTTGCCATCTCAAGGTTTTTTTCACTGTATTTACCCTGGGGCGGACGGTAATACTTTGAAATCTCTTCTCCGGTAATCTCCCGGTACAGTGCTTCCAGATCTTTGATTTCCTTTGAAAAAGCATTCATTTCAGAAATGGAAGACATATCCGGGTGATGGTAAGTATGATTTCCTACTGTATGCCCTTCCGCAATCATCCGCTTTACAAGCTCCGGCTGTGTTTCCAGATAATTACCCACTACGAAAAATGTAGCTGATACCTGATGCTTTTTCAGTGCCTCTAAGATTTTCTCCGTATTTCCATTCTCATAACCCGCATCAAAGGTCAGATAGAGCTTCTTTTCTGCCGAATCTCCCACATAGTATGCGTTATAACTTTTCAACTGCTCTGCCGAAACAGTTCCGGTCGGTACAGTACCTTCCTCACCAAATCCAAGTCCCCAGTTTTCGCTCTGCAAAACAACCGCCTCGCTGTGTACATTGACAATTTCCGCTGCAGTTGCACCTGCCAGATATAAAGCTCCAAATAAGGTCAGTATTCCAACTGCCTTCCACAGCTTTTTTTTCATCCATTTCTCCGTTTTTTATTTATTATATGAAGCAGGTCACTGCAAACATTCCTAAACAGAGAAACGGTCCGAATGCAAACTGTGTATTTCTGACTGCATCTTTTCGAATCAAAAGCCAGACTGCATAAATTCCTGCAGAAAATACGGCCCCGGCCATCGCTTTTAACACCGCATCCGTCCCCAGAAATATTCCGCACACAAAAGACAGCTTAATATCACCGCCGCCAAAGCTCCCCTGCCGGAACATGGAAATAACCATCATCGGAAGACCTGCACAGACTGCACCTCTCACTCTGTCTGCCGTTTCCGGCTCTGAAAACAAACTCATCGAAAGAAGGCTGATACCCAGCAGCAACAGAATATCCCGATTCAAAATCTTCTGATATTTCCAGTCAAACAGAGCGATTTTGAAAAGAATTCCCCAAAAAAACGCTAAAATCATAAGTCCTTTGAGCATGTTCTTACCTTCTATCATCCGATCAGTGCAAACTGCTCCACATCCACAACGCCCTGTGTTGTAAGCTTTAATTTCGGAATTACCGGTAATGAGGTAAATGACAGTGTCATGAATGGATCAATCCCATCCGAAACCCCAAGTCCTCTGGCGATTTCTTTTAATTCGTCCATTCTTTCCTGTGCTTCTTCAGCAGACAATGCTGTCATCAGTCCTGCAATCGGGCAGGGCAGATCTCCCAGCACCTTTCCTCCGCTGACAACGACCATGCCACCTTCGATTTTCTCAAGGTGCTTTGCTGCCAGAAGCATATCCGAATCATTGGTTCCTGCAATGATCAGATTGTGGGAATCATGTGCAATGGTTGTAGCAACCGCACCGTTTTTTAATCCATAGCCCTTCAGATACGCCACGCCTGAATGGCCGGTGCGATGGTGTCTTTCTATGACACACAGCTTGATAATGTCATTTTCCGGATCTACTCCAGATGCCTCTCCCGCATCTGTCGTCAGAATTTCTCCTTTTACGAGTCCGATCACTTTTGCCGTTTCCTGTTTCGTCTGAAAGTCTTTTTCCGTCAGTTCATGAATCCTGACAGTATCTCTGACTTCTCCTTTTGCCGGTATCGTTGTCTGTTCGACGATTCTTCCCTTTTGAAAGACAGCTTTTCCGCACTTATAAACAGCCTGAACAGCCGCTTCCTTTATATCATCCAGAAGCACAAAATCCGCCGCATACCCCGGACAGATCGCTCCCCGTCGTTTCAGTCCAAAACATTGTGCCACATGATAGGAAGCCATCATATATGCCCTTTCCGGTATTGCTCCGTTTCGGATGGCCTCCCTGATAATATAATCAATGTGGCCCTTCCGGATCAGCTCTCCCGGATGTTTATCATCCGTCGCAATCATCGTATGATGATAATAAGGAGCCTCGAACATTCCCATCAGTGCTTCAAGATTTCTGCCGGCAGTTCCTTCCCGAATCATGATCCATTCACCGTTACGGAGCTTCTCCATGGCTTCCTCCATACCGGTGCATTCATGATCCGTATAGATCCCCGCTGCATTGTAGCCGTTTAAATCCATTCCGCCAAGTCCCGGTGCATGTCCGTCCACACTCTTTCCATGTGCTTCCGCCAGCAGCAGCTTTTCCAGAACCTCTTCACTGCCCATCAGAACCCCCGGATAATTCATCATTTCCGCAAGTCCCAGAACTCTCGGATCAGACATATAAGGAGCCATCTCCTCCGCCGTAAAGACACATCCTGTTTCATCGAACGGCGAAGCCGGTACACAGGACGGAAGCATTACATACACATCCAGATCCAGATCTTTTGTTGATTCCAGGATATAGTCCAGCCCTGCCCTGCCGCACACATTTGTAATCTCATGCGGATCCGCGATCACCGCAGTCGTTCCATGAGGAATGACTGCCTTGGCAAATTCTGCCGGCTGCACGGTCGTGCTCTCCAGATGAATATGTCCGTCCATAAACCCAGGAACCATAAACAGTTCACTGCCGTCGATTTCTTCTTTTCCCGAATATCCTCCGGGAGCAGTGATTCCGGCAAAAACGCCTTCATGAATGGCTACATCGGCTCTTTCAAAGCTTTCAGTAAATACATTTAAATAACTGACATTTTTGATCACCAGATCTGCCGGTATTTTTCCTGCACCTGCAAAGATCTGTGCCTGCTTCTGTCTGATGTCAAATGACTGCATATCCACACCTCTTCCATCTCTTATATTTTGCTGATATTCATATCGATCGGTCCGTCTACACCATCTACTTTTCCGCTGGCTGTATGCTGCCAGATGTCATAGCGTCCGGTATAATTACATTCTGCTCCGTAATAGGCTACCCAGATTTTATAGCTTGACGGGAACTGAGAAACATTCAGATTTCCATTCAGCCAGTTGGTGCTTGCATAGACCATCGGTGTATGCCCGGCACTTGCCACCGTATTGCAGAATGCCTTTACGATCTTCGTACGCTCTGATCTTGATAATCTGTCCGCACGGCCTGTGCGGCTGCTGTTTGCATATTCGCTGTCTATGGCAATCGGCATGTTGATTCCATATTTATTTGCAAGCTTCACCGCCATGCTGGCTTCTTCTACCGCTTCTGCTTCATTAACTGCCTGACTGAAGAAATAAACACCTACGCGAAGCCCTACTGCTTTTGCTCCCTGAATATGAGAAGCATATGCAGAATCCTCTACAAGGACTCCTGAACCATAGCCGCGGTATCCGCACCGGACCATAACAAAATCAATTCCCGCATTCTTGACCTTTTTCCATTGAATACCTGACTGATATCTGGAAACATCAATTCCGATAATTCCTTCCTGCACTTTGTTATCTTTGTTATCTTCGTGATCTTCCGGGCCGGTCTGTGTATCTCCCTCATAAACAGGTTCGCTCGTTTCATCATAGACCGGAGCGCTCGTTGTATCATAAATAATACAGGTATAGACAGTCGATGCCTGTACCGGACGAAAATCCACATTCCGCGATGACGCGGATGAGGTATCTTCATTTTCAGAGTATCCGCAGTCAATACAGACACCATTCTCCATCGTATGTCCCTTTGCCGGAAGTTCTACCGGATCTCCATTGGCCTCTCCGCATTCGCATTGCTCCTGCGCTTCACCTGTCCAGAGACAGGTCGGTTCAACTATGATAATCCGATGAAACTCATGCACATGTCCCTTGCTGTATCTTGCCCCGCATCGGTCACAGACACTGTCACTTTCATAGCCCTCATGATCTGCGTCCGGCTCATGAAGAATCCTGTGATACATCGGATTTCCATATTTGTCCAGCTTCTGCCTGGAATACACAAGCTGTCCGAACTCATCGATCTTCTGCAGTTTTCCGGACGGCGATACAGCCGATGTCGGCTGTTTTTCTTCTTCGGATTTTATCTCTTCATCCGGTTCCTTCGTTTCTTTTGCCGCTGTCGGACTGCCGTACTCCGCATCTTCCTTTGAAATATCGATCTCAGCTTCTGTTTTGATCTCATCTTCAATATCGATCACTTTGTACTCGATCTTAGTATTTACAAATGCAATGGTTTCATGACTCGTGATAAATCCTTCCGTATTTTTCATCCGGATCGTATAGCTCCCGCCTTCAATATCGCTCAGATAGATCACACCATCCGCATCTTCATCCACATAGTCAGCAGACTGATCCTGCGAATTTATCACAGAAACTTCAAATGCCGTATCCGTAATTACTTTATCGTTCTTCGGATTCACAAATTTAATCTTTAAATCCTTTTCCACGGAAGTTGTTTTGATCACTACCGGGATAATTTCTCTCTCCGCTACTGCTTCTGCCACTTCTGTCTCTGCCGCTCTTTCCTCCGTGTCAACTGCAGAAGATGAGGTTTCCTTCTGCTTCTCCTCTACTGTCTCTAACGGAGTCAGCACAAACACTGACAATAATATGATGTATGTACTTAATATGATCATCCAAATCTTTTTCATATCTGTTCCCTCTTTTGTTTTACATAAATATAATTTAATGATAATATGTCTCTTCCTTCTTTGTCAACAGAACTGCCCCAAAACCACTAATATTGGGGATTACAATTGATGAAACACTGAGCCGATGTTACAATTGACCTGATTCTTTTTTGCTTTCAGGATACAAAAAAGATACATGGATGCTATATGATAAGATCACAAACAATTCCTCGAGGTAATGTTATGAAATTAAATGTACTGATTGTTGAAGATGATGCACTCCTGGCAGAGGCTGTAGCTGACTATTTCGAAAGCAAAGAATGGCACACCTGTATCGCTGCTGACGGAGAACAGGCATTGGAAAAATTTGATGAAAAGCAGTTTCAGCTGATTCTTCTGGATGTGATGCTGCCCAAAGAAAACGGTTTTTCTGTCTGCCGCAAAATCCGGTCTGCAAGCAATGTTCCGATTTTTTTTATTACGGCACGCGTTATGGAAGAGGACGAATTAAACGGCTATGCACTGGGCGCAGATGATTATATCACCAAGCCGTTCTCACTGCCGGTTCTTTACGCAAAGGCCATGGCCATGATGGGACGTATCCGGGGCGGCAATCCATTGAAGGAGCTTAGAAAAGGCGATATCAGGATCAATCTGCAGACCCGCGAGGTATCCATTCACGAAATACTCTGTCCGCTCCCGCCGATCGAATACCGGATGCTTGTCTTTTTTCTGGAAAATCCGAACAGAATTTTCAGCAGAGATCAGCTGCTGATCCGGTTTTGGGGCTATGACTTCGACGGAAATGAACGCGTCGTCGACAATCATATCAAAAAGCTCCGAAAAGCACTGCAAAACAGTCAGTACCGGATACAAACCGTGCCAAAAGCCGGTTATCGAATGGAGGAAGCATATGAAATTAAAAGAGAGGATTAAAAAACACCCTTATTTAAAGCCTGTGATCGTCGGCTTTTTTGCACTGTATATTGTCTGCATGCTGCTTGCCACCTATCTGATGAGTCTGAACTATGAGAATCAGTATGAAGATAATATGAACCTGATCAGAGAATCCATTCTGAAGGAGATTGATAAGACCTCCGAAACGGAAGGCTGGAATCACAACAATATCACACAGAATGAGTATGATTATATGAGTGTACTGCTTCAGTATACTGATTGTAAAGATACCCCTTACCAGCAGATTTCGGCGGCAATCTATGATCCCAAGGGAAATCTCATTGCCAAAAGCGGGACCCGGTTTCTCGCTGATTTCTACCTGGACAACATGGAGAAGGTCCGTATCTCCCAGAAACTGTCTGACTATCTGACACAGGAGGAAATCAACCAGCTTGCCCAATACCGCCTCTCAGTATACCGAAGTGGTTCTTACGAGCCTTCACCGTATCTTTTTGCTTATGAATTAAGTGAGAGCTGCAGCCGGCTTGCCGGAATTTACGTCTATCGGGCTGAATGGGAGGAAATGGATGAAAAAACACGCTCTGCCGCAGCATCTTTGGGTTACCACACCTACCTGAATTACTATCTGACGAACAAGGAAGCTGTCTGGGAATGGCATAATCCGGAGCTTGCCGACAGCGATCCCAAACGCTTTCATTTTGTCGAGGGCTGCGAAATGCTGAATTTCCCTGAGCTGCAGTTTGGATTCTCAAATTGGAAACGATGGGAAAAGAGTTCCTATCTCAATCACTGGCCTGACAAAATCGACGGCGGATACCTCTCCCCTTCCCTTTATCAGTCCCTTTATTCAGACCCTTCTGCAGATATGGTCTGCCCTTTCAATTTTTATTTTGATGACACCTGTGCCTATACTTATACTCTGATGCTGCGTTCAGAATCCCACTCCTGGCTGGAAGCCATGGACTATTTAAAGCTCGTCTATGTCTTCGGTCTTCTGCTGGTTCTGACCTGTATTATCAAGGTCAGCTGGTCCATGAACAAAATTTATGAGGAACGCATCTGCCTTGAAGAGAGCCGCCGGGATTTTACAAATGCTGTCGCACACGAATTAAAAACACCACTGGGTATTATCCGGGGCTTTGCAGAAAATCTGCTGGAAAATACTGCAGCGGAAAAACGGGATTACTATCTTGAGAACATCATCGGTCAGACAGAGATCATGGATAAGCTTGTACAGGAAATGATCTATATTTCCAGATTGGATTCGGGACAGCCGATGTCAAAATCAGAATCGGTGAACCTGGTGGAAATTACCAAAGAACAGTTTGAAAAGCTTTCACCGGCCATGAAAGAAAAAAATCTTGACATCCGCTATGAAACAAACGGAGATTACATCGTTTTCGGAGATCGCAGTCAACTGGAAAAAGCACTTTGGAATCTGGTCGAAAATGCCATCGAATATAACATACAGGATGGGCTGATCCAGGTTACTGCTTCTGCCGATTCATTCAGTATCGACAATACTGCTGCTCCTATCCCCGAAGAGAAACTGCCCCACCTGTGCGAAATGTTCTACACGGTTGATCAGAGCCGAACCGCACACACGGAGCATAACGGACTCGGCCTATATCTCGCCGAAAGGATTTTTACCATGCATCATCTGGAAATGAGCATCATCAATTCTCTCATCGGTGTCAGGGTAACTATTAAAAATAATTAATAAATTTAATTAAATATTAAGATGCCTCGCATAAGATATAGTGATACAATGCTTTTAGAATTTGTATCACTATATCTTATGCGAGGTCATCATGGTTTTTAGCAGTTTAGAATTTATTTTTATTTTTCTTCCTATTTTTTTACTGGTCTACAGATGCCTTCCGAATCAATACAGAAATTTCTGGATTGCGATCGGAAGTTTTATATTTTACAGTTACGGTTCCATAGAAACACCGGAATATATCTTCTATTTTTTCCTGTCCATCCTGATGAATTACGCACTTGGACAACTCATCTCCGATAATTACAGGAGGCGGACACCGCTTCTGGTGCTGGGAATCATTTTCAATATTGTGCCGCTGGCATTTTTCAAGGCAGCTATCGAAGGAGTCGTTTTTCCGATCGGCATCAGCTTCTTTACATTCCAGAACCTGTCTTATATTCTGGATGTCTATATGAGAAAAAGCCGTCCGGAACGCTCGTTTACGAACTATGCCGCTTATATCAGCATGTTCCCGCAGCTGATCGCAGGTCCGATCGTTACTTATAATTATGTTTCCGAGCAGCTGCATCACCGGATTCATACACGGAAAAAGGTCATTCAGGGAATCGAGACCTTCGTCCTCGGGCTCGGTGCAAAAGTACTGATCGCCAACCGTATCGGCAGTCTCTGGAATGACATTGCTGTGATCGGCTTCGAAAGTATTTCCACTCCGCTGGCCTGGATGGGTGTCATTGCCTATTCCCTGCAGATCTACTTTGACTTCTGGGGATATTCTCTGATGGCGATCGGAATGGGAAAGCTTCTTGGCTTTGAATTTCCCAAGAATTTCGATCATCCTTATGCCTCAGTTACCTTTTCCGAGTTTTTCCGCAGATGGCATCAGACACTTGGCAGCTGGTTTCGTGAATATGTCTATATACCGCTTGGCGGAAACAGACGGGGAAATTTCCGTACTGCTCTGAATCTGATCCTGGTATGGCTGTTAACATCTCTCTGGCATGGAATCCACTGGAACTTCCTGCTCTGGGGGATGTCGATCTGTATATTGATCCTGTTGGAGAAATTCGTGATCGGAAAATTCCTGAATAAACATCGGCTGATCGGCCATCTCTATGTAATCGCACTGATTCCGATGATGTGGCTGATATTTTCCGTAACGGATTTTCAGGCATTCTGTACCTATCTTACCAGACTGTTTCCGTTTATCAGACAGCCGGACCGCATCATCTACGCCAAGGATTATGTGAAATATTTTGCAGATTACCGCTGGTTTTTCCTTGCAGGAATCCTGCTCTGCTTTCCGTATTTCGAAAAGCTCTGGAAAAAAGCCTTAAACGGATGGATCAAATCAGTTCTTTTGCTTGGCGTTTTCGGTCTTTCCGTTTACTGTATCTATATGGGTATGAATGACCCGTTTTTATACTTTCGATTTTAATACAGGAGTTACAGAACATGAGAATCAGAAGAAATACATTTAACCTGATACTGCTTACCGTGTGTCTTGTGATGATCTTAGGTTTTATGGGAAAACAGATCATAAAGAGCGGTATATTATCCGACAAGAAGATCATCGAAAACGAAAATCCGGCAGAAACATCTGCTCCGGATGTTTCCGAACCCCCTTCGGATACCGAGCCGGAGCAGAGCCTGCCGACAGATTCCAAAAACCAAGCTTCTTCGGATACAGCCTATACATTTTCAAACTGCGACAAATCCTATTTCGATGACGCTCTTTTTATCGGTGATTCCAGAACGATCGGTCTTTCCGAATACGGCTTTTTAAATACTGCAGATTATTTCGCAGTTTCAGGTATGAATCTTTATTCACTGGATAAAGAAACAATTACCATTGACGGCACGGAGTACAGTTTTTCTCAGCTGCTGGAAGCTAAAGATTATAAAAAAATTTATCTGATGCTGGGTATCAATGAACTGGGATATGACTTTGATCAGACACTCAAAAAATATACCGCTCTTGTTGATACACTGAAAGCGTCCGAACCGGATGCAGTCATCTACGTCTGCGCCAATCTTCATGTCACAAAAACGCGTTCTGATGAAAATAAAATTTACAACAATCAGAATATTGACCGCTTCAATGCCAAAGTTGCCGAATTGGCTGATGATCATACAATTTTTTATCTGGATGTCAACGAACTGTTTGACGACGAAGAAGGAAATTTAAAACAGGAATATACCTACGACAATGCCCATGTCCTGGGTAAATACTATGTGACATGGTGTGAATGGCTGTGTACAAAAGCGATTGTAAAGTAAAAGGATGAGCAGTTGATCTTGCTGCTCATCCTTTTACTTCGTTATTCCTGACAGAACCGATAAATGATCTTATGCCATACTTTATAGCACATCAGTTTTAATAAATACTTATTCTTTTCTTTAAAGCTCTTCTGCAGACTCCTGCTGTGGTGAAGCCCCCTGTACAGATAAAATCTGTCCAGTGTTGTTGCATTTTTCTTTTCTCTAAAATTCTTCTTCAGTACCTTTTCAAACGCATCAAACTGCCCTTCTCTATTTGTTGCCGAAAGTGCTTTCCCATGTCTTCTGTATGCATAAAGATTTTCGTCCAGATAACTGATTTCAAATCTTGAGAACATGCGAAGCCAGTAATCATAATCCTCACAGAGGAATAATTCAGGATCATAATCTCCTATGGTTTCGTAGGCCTTTCTTGAATACATAAAGCATGCCCCCACAAAATTCCAGTTCCAGATTGCACTCCGATACTCTTCCGGCGCACTGATCGTCGAATGTTCCATTCCCTCTTCATCAATGATGGAACAGGCAGCAAACACAAATTCACTGTTTCCTTTTTCCAGCTCTGCCACCATCTTCTCAAGTGCCTGAGGACGATAATAGTTATCATCAGAGGTCCAGGTCAGATAGTCGCCTGCGGCAAGTGCAAATCCTCTGTTCAGCGTCCTTGGAAGCTTCAGATTCTGCGGATTTTTATGATAGTGAACTCTGCTGTCAAGCTTTTCATAATGTTTTGCAATCTCGGCACTCCGGTCTGTAGAACCGTCATCCAGGATCAACAGTTCGAGATTTCGATAGGTCTGGTTCAGGCAGCTTTCAATACTGCTTTCCAGGTACCTTTCTCCGTTATACACCGGAAGAACAACAGATACTAATGGTTTCTCCACTCTATTTTGATTCATTTTGTTTTCCTCATTTTTTCATTGAATATCCGAATAATTTCAGAAAGTATTTTCCGATTCAAAATCAATGCATAAACTGCCACCAGGAGCAGGTTTAACACGCTCAGCCAGTTGATCCTCAGATAATATACAATAAAATCAAGGATCATCATAAACACTGTGGAAATTACAGCACTCTTTTTCAGTCTGATTCTGATAATTTTCTGTATATCGAAGTATCTGACTGTGAAAATAAAGGCATATGCCGCAACCGATGAAACAGAAGCAGCATACAATCCGATATGACGAATCAGTACCACATTGATCAATACATTCAATGCCGCAGCGATCATCGATGTCTTCGCAATTTCTTTCGTCCTTTTATCCGCAATATAAACCACGCTGAAAATACCGATGACTGAATATACCAATGACGACAGCATATAAATTGGTATCTGGTAATATGCCTCACCAAATCTGGCATTGATCAGCCACGGAAATAAAATTGCGACACAGGCTATAATTCCCAGGCAGGCACTTGCCAGAACTCTGAAGGATGTTTCGATAATCTGTGAATAATACTGTGCACGGTCGGCATCACCTTTGTAGATCGATGCATTTTCCGTCCAGGTCAGGTTAAAAATACTGTAAAATGTAGTATACATGGTCGAAAACTTCTGTGAGACTGATAAGATACCGTTTGCAGAAATCCCCATAAAAAAGCTGACGATCGATTTATCACTTGCTCCCATGACCCACCAGGACAGAATATTCGGAACGAGCGGCAAGGAGTAGGAAAGCATATTTTTCAGCAATTCTCTGTCAAATGACCGAATACGCACATGCCTGTAAACCTTTTCCTTAAACACAATGTAGCAAATAGTTACAATATGGGTCAATACAACCGTCAGGAACATTCCCTTTGCTCCCATATGCATAAAGAGTACAAAGACAATATTCAGCAGAATTGCCGTCAGGGCATTTAAGAAACTGCCAAAGGCATAGACATAATTGTCTCCCAACCCTCTGGTCAGCTGCAGCAGTGCCCCGGAAAAAATACTTTCAACCAGATTGATTGCCAGAAATTCTTTGTATGGTATCTCTATAAAGGACTGTACCACAAAATAGATCATCATAAAAAGAACACTTTGCGCAAGGCAGAAGAAAAATGTGGTGGAAATCACCTTGTTTCTCTCTGTTTCACTGTCTCTGACATCGATCATAAAGCGAAAAAGCGCATCTTCGATCTGAAAAACAACCAACGGAAGAAGCAGCGATACATAAGTATTCAGAAGGTCTACAATACCATAGTCCTCCGTAGACAATACCGAAGTATAAAACGGCAGCAGAAAAAAAGAAAGCAGCTTCGTACATACTCTGCCTACCGCCACAATTGCTGTATTTTTTACAAGTTCTTTTTCCCGGCTCATCTGCAAACCTCTTTACGAACTGCCTCAGTCAGCAGTCTCTCGGATGTTTCTTTCTGTTTCTGAATTAATTCAAAATCATATTTTTCTGATTTTGCTGCTTCCAATGCATCGATCACTTCCGCAGGGGAGCTCTCAATTGTTTTACATCTTTCTTCATGTCCAAGATGCTGATAGAAAAATCTCAGTTTTTTATCCCAGACAATCGCTACTGCCGGTATACCGAGAGAAGCTGCAATAATATGACTGTGAAGTCTGAAGGATATCAGACTTCCGAACTGCGAAATCTGATTCACCAGTTCTTCCGGTTTTTCCGGATAATGGCACAGAAACTGTTCTCTGTCTCTGCCCAGTTTTTCAAGTACATAGCAGCCATAATCATAATCCTCTCTTGCACCGTTGCAGAACATTTTCCACCGGATCCCCCTCCGTTCCAGTTCTCTGATCAGGCGAATCCAGAATCCCGTAATCTTTCTGATTCCCGCATGAGTGGAATACATGATGCCAAGTCCCAGAAGTTCCTCCCCGGAACATTCTGCACCATATACCTCCTTCGCCCAGAGCGCAGGATCATAGGTAACACATGCCTTTTTTTCTTCTTTCAGATAAAGTCTGTTGATCAGTTCCACATCATCCCTTGTCGAGATCAGTTTAATATTTTCCGACTGAAGCTCTCTGCTTAAATATGTACGGATTTTTTCGCTGTACGAAGGTCCTGTCCCACAGGCATTAAAAAAGACCAGTGTACGATCCTTTTCCAGATGACTTAAAATTTCACTGATATCCAATGAAAGCCAATCCATAAAAAGCTGTCCACCGGCAAATACGACAGCATCAAACTGCTCTGCTCTCAGACTCTCATAAAACGGCTGATGTAATTCAACATCCAGTCGATTCCAATGATAAACCCAGTCTTTTATATGATGCTTTGTCAGCCAATATTCTTTTTTCAGTGTTCTGTTTCTTTTCTTCAATGCTCTCATCGAAGTATATTCCTGAACAGCAAACTCTTTTTTACCTTCGATATCGATCACTCTGATGTCAGCATCCGGAAATGCTCTTTTCAGTAAATATGCTGTACTGTCACAGATTACCGCATCTCCCAGATTTGCTGCATAATATAATCCTATCACTGCAATTTTCACTTTTTTCTCCTCTTATGGTCCGAAATGAATCAGATTTCGAAATCTCGCAGTTCCCTCAAGGGAAATGTTTGACAAAAAACACCAGACTTTTCTTCCGACAGGCAAGTGACTGTAATCGCCGTATCTCAACACATGCTTCTTCACCGCACGGGTGATCAGACTCCTGCTTTTTTGCAGATCATCTCTGTCAAGATACAGCAGACTCAGCTGAAATGCACGAATACATTCAAACCGAAAATCGCATCTGGCACTTGCGGTCAGTTCCGGGTAATGTTCTTCGATAACATTCAGTCTCTCGGAACGTGCCTCAATAATATCCAGACGCTTCAGAGAATATTTTCTCCCCATGATTCCCGATTCTCTCTGTCTGTATCCATAACCGCAAAAATCAGTCAATACAATCTTCTCAGCCCTTGAAAAAGCCTGATAGGTCCAATACTCATCTTCATGACACTTTCCTTCTTTAAAAGCAAGCGTTCTGACGATTTCATGTCGATATAATTTATTCCATACAGTTACCGACAGATCACGATCCTCAATCAGGGCCAGAATGGCATCCTGGGGCTGAAATATCCGGAAATTTTCTTTTTTATCTCTGTCCTCAAAGAAAATCGACTTTGTCACACCGCAGCAGCTGATGTCACATTCATGATCTGTTAAAGCTCTGTACAGTTTTTCATACATCAGTGGATGTATGACATCATCACTGTCAACAAATCCGATATATGCTCCTCCGGCAATTTTCATCCCACTGTTTCTTGCTGCCGATAAACCGCCATTTTCCTGATGTATCACTCGAATTCTGCTGTCCGACCTTGCCCACTGATCGCATATTTCTCCGCTTGAATCCGTTGATCCGTCATCTACAAGTATGATCTCCAGGTGCTCATAGCTTTGGATCACAACACTTTTAAGACATTCTTCGATATATTCTTCGACATTGTATACCGGTATGATAACACTAATCAGAGGTAATTGACTTTCTACCATCAGTATCAGGCCCTTCCTGTTAATTGACACATGAGCTTTTCAGCTGTAATCAGAAAATAAATCAGGCGGACACTTCCGGTTTTTAATACAGCCTCATAGATTTTGAATCTGATCTCATGCTGATTCTTCAGATATGTTAAAAGCAGACCAAACTGCTCGCTCTTTATCATCTGTTCTAAGAAAAGGAGCTTTTCTTTTTTCCTGTATGGACAGTTTGCAGAATTTATCAGTCGCATGCTGCCAAATGCGATCCGCCCCGCCTGACACCTGATCCAGAGTTCATTGGAATCCCACAAATCCAGCTTCTGATACAGTTTCTTATGTGCATCATAAAGCTTCCTACCGGTAATCCACGGTTCCTTCTGAAACCGGCTGACCAGTCCGTCTTCACCGACCTGATAATGATAATAGGGTTTGTTAAGTAAAACCATACCTGTCAGATACTGATAATATTCCGCATTAAATACAAAATCTTCCCCCAGTGAAATATCTTCGTGAAATCCCAGCCGATGATTGACAATGATTTCCCGTCTGAACCATTTGTTCCATACATAATCCAATGCCCAGTATCGGTCTTCCATTGCTATTCTATTTAAAAACTCCCGGATTTCCTTCCTGTCCAGTGTCCGATGCTCCCTCGGTCCGCAATATACAGATTCTCCGGTTTTCAATCTTATCCTGCTGCATCCGCACACCGCCAGTTCCACATCCTGTTCGGTGACCGCATTGTAAAAAGCGTCCAGCATCTCCGGCTCAAGAGTATCATCAGCATCTATAAACTGGATCCATTCACCTTCTGCTGCAGCAAGTCCGGTATTTCTCGCATGGGAAACACCATGGTTTTCTGTGTGAATCACTCTGACCCGGGGATATTTTTCACAATAAAATCTGCACTTTTCGTAAGTGTCATCTGTAGAACCATCGTCTACCAATATAACTTCATATCCGTTAAACTGCTGTCCCAAAATGGACGCCATCAGCCGGTCCAGGACATCAGCGCCATTAAATATCGGAATAATGATACTTAAAAGTGGGGGGCTGCTCTGATTCACTTCACATGATCTCCTATTTCTAATTCCTCAATGATTTTAAACCACTTTTCGCAAAAGGTCTCTTTACTAAATTGATTACATACTATTTTTCTGCCATTTTTACCCATCTGAGCACGAAGCTTCTCATTTTTACTCAGATTCACGATAGCAGCAGCTATATTTTCGCTCAAATTCTGATTTCGTTCCAAAACAATACCACATGTATGATCTGCAATTTCAGGAATGGCACCCGAGTCTGTTGTGATAACAGGAAGCTCCATTGCCATTTGTTCTGCAACAGTCAATCCAAAGGGTTCTTCCCAAATCGATGGCACACATCCGATGTCTGCAATACTGTAATATAACGGCATTTCCGAATGATCTACATAGCCCGTAAAGATAATTTTATCCTTTTTAGCTTCACACATATCCTTTAAACTTTTCAGAAAGCTGTTTTCCGTATCTTTTCCAAAAAAAGAAGCTCCGATCACCAATAATGTCACACCTGCTGTATCAGGCAGTTTCATAAAAGCCTGCAGTAATTCCTCAATCCCTTTTTCCGGAACAATTCTTCCGGCAAAAACAACGATCGTTTCCTCTTCCGGAATTCCAAGCCGTGTTCTCAGCCGCTTCTTTTCTTCTCTATATTTTTCACAGCAGAATAACTCTGTATCGATACCATTGTATACTGTAACTGTATTACTCAGGCCCATCGTTTTCGCAAAACGTCCGGCTACATAATCACTGATTCCAATAACCTTATTACAGGACATCAGAAATTTCTTTTCTTTGAGGCTTACTTTCTTTCCAATGTCATTATGCGCGTGATAAACATAGCTATTTTCAAATGTATTTCGCATCACAATGCCATTCATATATTCGTTCTGAATTACAATACAATCAAAAACCTCTGATTTTTTTTTCAATATTCTGACGGCTTTTTTTGAAAAATACCAGTCAAGCAAACGATACGGCACCAGATGTTTTTCAGAAATTTTCGATACGGTGTTATTCTGCGGCACATACAGGAACTGTGAATAACGATACTTCCTGCTCTGCTCTTTGGCCAGCTGATTTCCAACGGCAACTACAGATATCTCATGATGTGCGTGCGTCTCATTATAATCCAGCAGCAGATTGATCAGTGTTTCTACCGCTCCGCCATGAACAGCAGGCAAAGGCAATCTGCCCGGAGTCATCATCAATAATTTCATTTTTGCCCCTAATTGCAGCATTCACTGTATAATTGTTCATACTGCTTTACAAAACTGTCAAAATCAAAATTGTTATCAAAATACTCTTTTGCGTTTAATTCTAACTTTTTCCTGAGTGCAGAGTCCTCTAACAATTTTATCATTGCCTCACTAAAGCCCTGAATATCATCTTTTTCCACCAACAGACCATTGTCACCATGTACAATTATTTCATTGATTCCGCCAATGTTACTGCCGATGATTGTTTTTTGTGCTGAAAATACTTCTATTGGAGTTAACGGAAATCCTTCCCATCTGGAAGGCATTACCACAAATTCCAGATGCTTAATACACTCAATCACATCGCTTCGATATCCAAGTATCATGATGTCGTTACTCATACCGACCTGATCGATCATCTGCTGAAGTTTCTCTCTTAATTCACCGTCGCCGATAATGATTCCTTTCACATCCGGGTAGTTTTTCTTTACAACAACAAATGATTGAATAAAAATATCAATCCCCTTTTGTTCAGAAAGACGTCCAATCGTTCCGACCAATCGATATTTTTTCAAATCCGGCTTTTCAAAAATATCTCCGGTCACTCTGTGAACAGGCTCCTCGTTTGAGGCTGCATTATATATAATCCGAATTCTTTCCGGAGCGATTCCGAAAACGCTCTCCAGATTATCTTTCACACTTTTCCCAACTGCTACGATTTCTGAATCTGACAATGCAAAGGCTGTTAATTTTTTCCTGTTGAAGAAAACATTATGGGCTGTATAGATCAGCCTGATATCTTTATGATAGAGTTTCACTAATCTCGCATAAAAAGCTGCCATTCTATGGTGTGTATGAATAATATCGATATGCTCTTCACGTACAGTCTTTATCAATATTTTAAATATCTGATAAACCACCCGGGGAGTTTTACAGTCCAGATCAGGAATTTCTTTATGAATAACTCCCTGACTTTCCAGTGCTTCTACATAACAGCCTCCGGAAGATAAAACCACGATATGATTATTTGCTTTCTTTTCAACAGCTGCAAGCTGATATACGATCTTTTCCGCCCCCCCCTGATCCATAGTGCGGGCAAGGTGTAAAATATTCAAATCAATCTCTCTTTCCGTACTTTTCCCGATATACGTTTACGATGAACTGTATATTTCCAATAAAATAACGTTTCCAAAGTCTTCCCGGCTCCTGAGCAACACGGAAGAGCCATTCCATTCCAATATTCTGCATCCATTTTGGTGCACGAGGTATCTCTCCGGAAATCACATCAAAACTTCCGCCAACTCCCATAAAGACACTATTCATCTTCTGCTCTTCAAAATACTCTATCAGATATTCTTTCACAGGAGAAGTAATCCCTACAAACACAAAATCCGCTTTGCTTTTTTTTACCAGTTCTGCAATCTGAGGCCACTCCTCTGATTTAAAATACCCATTATGATATCCCGCAATTTTTAATGCCGGATGCGCACTTTGAATTGCTCGAACAGTTCCTTCTACAACCCGCTGCTTTGCGCCTAACAGATAGACACTATATCCTTTTTTCTCAGCACGTTTCAACAGTTCCAGCATTAAATCAATGCCGGCAACTCTTTCTTTTAAAGGTTTTTTCAGCTTTTTTGATGCCCATACAACAGATACACCATCTGCGTTTATGATTCCACAGGAATTTACAATATCTTTTAAACGTTTATCCTTTTGCAGAGTATTGATCTTATCAGCATTTACTCCCATGAGATGAAGAAATTTTTTTTCTTGTACATATTTTTCAACTGCTTCTACAGTTTCTTGCATAGACAGATTGTCTACCAACGTACCTAAAACTTCAATCCGTTCCATTCGTATATTTTCTCCCCGATGTAATTCCTCAGACCATTTTTTCTATGATGTCTGCGATATAGATACTAGCATTTCCGTCCCCATACGGATTTACTGCTTTGCTCATTTTTTTATATTCTTCTTCACCGAACAACCGTTCAATTTCCCGATATATCTGCTCTTCTTCGGTTCCTGTCAGTCGCAGCGTGCCTACTTCTACCCCTTCCGGTCTTTCGGTTGTATCCCTCATAACCAATACAGGCTTTCCTAAAGACGGCGCTTCTTCCTGAATACCGCCGCTGTCAGTCAGAATCAGATAGCTGCGGGACATAAAATTATGAAAATCCAACACATCTAACGGTTCAATCAGACGGATTCTATCATGATTATCAAAAATATCATTTGCTATTTCTCTGACGATCGGATTCATGTGAATCGGATAGATCACTTTGACTTCCGAATGCTCATCAACGACCCTGCGAATCGCCCGAAACATCTGCCTCATCGGCTCTCCCAGATTTTCACGTCGATGCGCAGTCATCAGAATCAGTCTGCCGTCTTTTGCCCAGTCCAATAACGGATGATGATAATCCTCTTTAACGGTTGTTTTCAAAGCATCGATCGCTGTATTTCCTGTTACAAAGATACGCTCAGGATCTTTTCCCTCTCTCAGCAAATGATCTCTTGCAATTGTCGTTGGTGCAAAATTTAACGCAGCCAGAACTCCTACTGCCTGTCGATTAAATTCTTCCGGATAAGGAGATTTCAGATTATATGTACGAAGTCCTGCCTCAACATGTCCGATTGGTATCTGTAAATAGAAACATGCCAATGCTGTAGAAAATGTTGTAGTCGTATCTCCGTGAACAAGAACAATATCCGGCCTTTCCTTTTCTAAAACAACCTTAATACGATTTAAGATCAGTGTCGTTATATCAAACAGTGTCTGTTTCTGCTGCATAATTGAAAGATCATATTCTGCTTTTACATGAAATGTTTCCAAAACACTGTCCAACATCTGACGGTGCTGACCTGTCACGCATACAATTGTCTGAATTCCTTTTCTTTTTTTCAGTTCCGCTACCAACGGACACATCTTAATAGCCTCCGGTCTTGTTCCAAAAACGACCATTACCTTTTTCATAAACTTCTCCTCGTATAATAAGTTTGTAAGCAAGAAAATAACGCTTACAGACTTATTTC
>JBJEMI010000027.1:0-15144 GCA_051879615.1 Lachnospiraceae bacterium | reverse complement strand
TAGAGCACACGGTTCATACCCGTGGTGTCGAGGGTTCAAATCCCCCTCTCGCTATGATTACCCTGCATACGAAGTATGCAGGTTTTTTTGTTTATCGGAAACTTTCGGGAATTGTGAAAAATAGGATGTTCTTTAAGAAATAGTGATGATACTGGCAATTCAAAATCATCTATGCTAAAATATATCTTAGGTTTTTATGCGATACGGTTGACTGACCGATAATTAATTTCAGGAGGATCTTAAGATGAGTGAAATCAGAGTAATTGAAAACGAACAGATCAAAGTGAGTGTATGTGACCACGGTGCGGAATTGGTGGGACTTTATGATAAAGCAGCAGAATGGGAAGTGATCTGGCAGGCGGATCCCAAATACTGGAATCGTCATGCGCCGATTCTTTTTCCGTTTGTAGGAAACTGTAACGGAAAGCGTTATATCTATCAGGGAAAAGAATATCCGATGGGACAGCACGGTTTTGCCCGCGATATGGAATTTGAACTGGAAAGTCTGACAGAGGACAGTGTCACACATGTGCTGAAATCTACGGAAGAAACCTATGCAAAGTACCCGTTTACATTTATTCTGAAGGTAACACATACAATAAAGGGCAGAGAATTGGCTGTCAAATGGGAAGTTACCAATACCGGTGACGATATGATGTACTTCTCGATCGGCGGACATCCTGGATTTAATGTACCGGTTCATGAAGGAGAAAAGAAAACCGATTATTTCATTACCTTCAATGGAGAAGAATCTCTGCAGTACATTTCCATCGATCTGGAAGCGGCTGCAGCGGATGCGGAGCATCCGAAGACTCTGGTGATCCGAGACAATAAGGTACCGGTCACGGAGCATATGTTTGATCAGGATGCACTGGTGTTTGATGAACATGAAGTGAAGAAAGTCGGGATTGCGTTTCCGGACGGAACACCATATGTTACCATGACCTGTGAACAGATTCCGAGTACGGGTGTGTGGTCCAAACCGATGCCGGAAACGCCGTTTATCTGTCTGGAGCCATGGATCGGAAGATGTGACAATAAAGGTTTCAACGGAGAATTAAAAGATAAATATGGTGTGCAGGCCCTGGAAGCAGGCGGAACATTTCACGCACAGTATGAAATTACTTTGGGCTAGGAGGAGCTGATATCTATGAAGCAGATTGATTTACTGCTGAAGGATCTGGAATATGAAGTCCTTCAGGGAAGTACGGAAGGAGAAATTTCGGAGCTTGTCTATGATACGAGAAAAGTCAGCAGTGACTGTATGTTTGTATGTATTGCAGGAACAAATTTTGACAGTCATGATAAGGCGAAGGAAATTTCGGAAAAGGGAGCGAAGGTTCTGATCGTATCGAAGGCAGTCGAAGTACCGGAACACGTAACGGTTATTAAAGTGGCTGATACAAGATATGCCCTGGCACTGATTTCTGCCGCATATTTCGGACATCCGGCAGATACGCTGAAGGTGATCGGTATTACGGGAACCAAGGGAAAGACAACCACTACATTTATGATCAAATCGATTCTGGAGCATGCCGGCTATAAAGTAGGCCTGATCGGAACCATTGAGACGATCATCGGTGACAGACATATCCCTGCAAACAATACAACACCGGAATCCTATGTGATTCAGGAATATTTTTATGAGATGTTAAAGGAAGGGTGTCAGATCTGTGTCATGGAAGTTTCTTCCCAGGGACTGATGATGCACCGAACTGCCGGGATACCGTTTGAAATCGGTATCTTTACAAATCTTGCACCGGATCATATCGGTCCGAATGAGCATGCAAGCTTCGAGGAATATGCCGCATGTAAGGGGATGCTGTTTCAGCAGTGTAAGGTTGGCATTGCCAATCTGGATGATGAACACTTTGATCTGGTGATGAAAGACCATACCTGCAGGCTGGAAACCATCGGATTTTCCGGACAGGCGGATCTGCGGGCAGATAATGTGGAACTGATCGGAAGACCGGGATATCTGGGGGTTGCCTATGATCTGACAGGGCTGCTGAATTTCCGTGTGGAAATTGATATTCCGGGCAAGTTCAGTGTTTATAATTCACTGGTGGCGATCGCGGTATGCAGACATTTTGAAATCAACAAAGAAGACATTCTGGCAGCCTTAAGTGCTGCAAAGGCCAAGGGACGTATTGAACAGGTAAAGGTTTCAGATGATTTTATGCTGATGATCGATTATGCCCATAATGCCATGAGTCTGGAGAGCCTTCTTACTACATTGAAGGAATATCATCCGAAACGTCTGGTCTGTCTGTTTGGATGCGGAGGAAATCGCTCGAAGCTGCGCCGCTATGAAATGGGTGAAGTTTCCGGAAAACTGGCCGATCTGACGATCGTCACATCGGATAATCCGAGAGATGAAGAACCGATGGATATTATCAATGATATTAAAATCGGGCTTGCCAAAACCGACGGGGCTTATGTAGAGATCCCGGATCGTAAAGAGGCAATCCGCTATGCGATCCGGAACGGTCAGCCGGGAGATGTCATCGTCCTGGCCGGAAAGGGTCATGAGGATTATCAGGAGATCAAAGGGGTAAAATACCCGATGGATGAAAGAGTTCTGATTGAAGAAATATTACAGGAATTGGGCTGGAAATAGAATCTATGGCAAAATATGCAGGGGTCATTGTTGACATCTCACTGGAAAAACTGGATAGAGTATTTGAATACAGAATTCCGGAAGATCTGGAAGAACGGATCTTCCCCGGAGTGATCGTATGGATTCCGTTCGGAAACGGGAACCGAAAGCTTAAAGGATTTGTGTGTTCGGTCAATGATACCTGCGAATATGATGCTTCAAGAGTGAAAGAGCTACTGGGGATCTGCGAGGGTGCGGTCTGTGTGGAGAGTCGGCTGATAGCGCTGGCAGAATGGATGCGTACGACTTACGGCTGTACGATGAATCAGGCGTTAAAGACAGTGATTCCGGTAAAAAAGAAGGTTCGGGAACAGGTGAAGCAGACGGTACTGCTGGCTGTTTCCGAAGATGAAGCGCGCTCCTATATGAAGAGCCGTAAGCGCAGGAAAGCAAGAATCCGTGTACTGGAGCTTCTGCTTTCCAAAAAGTTTTCAGATCGTGAGGAACTGCTGAAAGAGGCAGATACCTCTGCTGCGGTCTTAAGGGAACTGGAGCAGGAGGGAATGATTCGTATCAGCGGAGAAACCGTTTACCGGATTCCGACGATCGCGCAGGGAGAGCGAAACGAGGTTACTTTGAATGCTGCGCAGAAGCGGGTTCTGGACGAATTTCTGGAAGACCGCAGGGCGGGAGTGATCAGGGATTATCTGATTCACGGCGTGACCGGAAGCGGGAAGACAGAAGTCTATATGTCCATGATCGATGAAGTTTTAAAAAACGGAAAACAGGCGATCGTCCTGATTCCGGAAATTGCCCTGACCTTTCAGACGGTGATGCGTTTC
The DNA here is from genome assembly GCA_051879615.1 of Lachnospiraceae bacterium. Classification (GTDB taxonomy): domain Bacteria; phylum Bacillota; class Clostridia; order Lachnospirales; family Lachnospiraceae; genus HGM12587. The sequence continues at coordinate 11,703 of JBJEMI010000027.1, read as the reverse complement.
TGTGCCAGGTTCGGCAGCAGAGTCTCCGTGATACATTCAAAGCTGTCGGCGGGGGAGCGCTATGATCAGTTTGAGAGAGCTAAAAACGGTCAGGTTTCCGTAATGATCGGTCCCAGGTCAGCGGTATTTACACCGTTTCCGGATCTGGGAATGATCATTATGGATGAGGAGCATGAAAGCAGTTATAAAAGTGAGACGACTCCGAAGTATCATGCAAGAGAGGTAGCGAAGAAACGCTGTGAGATGGCGGGAGCTTCTCTGGTGCTCGGGAGTGCGACACCGTCTGTGGAAAGCTATTATCTGGCGAAGAAGGGAGTTTACCGGCTCTGTTCTCTGGAGGAGAGAATCGGGGGAGCGTCCCTTGCAGAGGTTCATATTGCCGATCTGAGGGAGGAACTGAAAGCCGGAAACCGCTCGGTACTCAGCCGCAGCCTGCATCAGATGATGGAGGAGCGTCTCAGAAACAAAGAACAGATCATACTGTTTTTAAACCGCAGGGGAATGACCGGTTTTATTTCGTGCCGTTCCTGTGGTTATGTGGTGAAATGTCCTCACTGCGATGTTTCGCTGACACTGCATAAGGATCACATCCTGCGATGTCATTACTGCGGTTATGAACAGATGAATATAAAAAACTGTCCGCAGTGTGCTTCGCCTTATATCGGTGGTTTCCGGGCCGGGACCCAGTCGATTGAGGCTGTCGTCAGGAAAGAGTTTCCGCAGGCAAAGATCCTTCGGATGGATCTGGATACAACGAGAAAAAAGGGAAGTTATGAACAGATTTTAGACAGTTTTGCAAGGCAGGAGGCAGATATTCTGATCGGCACGCAGATGATCGTGAAAGGTCACGATTTTCCGAATGTGACGCTGGTGGGGGTACTGCTTGCAGATCTGTCACTGCATTCTTCGGATTACATGGCCTCCGAGAGAACCTTTCAGCTGCTGACACAGGCGGTAGGAAGAGCCGGGAGGGACGGAAAACATGCGGATGCAGTGATCCAGACCTATCAGCCCGAGCATTACAGCATCCGGATGGCCGCAGCGCAGGATTACCGGACTTTTTATGAGACCGAGATTGCATACAGAGAGCTGATGTCCTATCCGCCGATGTCCGGTATGATGGTATTATTGTTATTGTCGGAGGATGAAATACTGCTGGAAAAAGAGGCGGAAAAGATCAAAGAACTGATCATGGAACAGGAAATCGAACTGCTTCGTGTAACGGGACCTGCACCGGCAGCAGTTTCCAGGATCAGTGATATATACCGGAGGGTGATTTACCTGAAACATGAAAAGAAAGAAATTCTGTATCAGATCAGAAATAAAATAGAAAAAAGCATAGCAGAAGGACTCATTAACAGTCAGATCAGACTGGAATTTGATGAAAATCCGCTGCACATGTATTAGGAGGAAAACATTATGGCACTTAGAAAAATCAGGGAAGAAGGCGAAAGCTGTCTGAGAAAAACATGTCGGGAAGTTACTGAAGTTACACCGAGGATTTCAGAACTGATCGACGATATGCTGGATACCATGTATGAAGCCGGCGGTGTGGGACTCGCAGCTCCGCAGGTTGGTATTTTAAAGAGGATCGTAGTGATCGATATCGGAGAGGGTCCGGTTGTGATGATCAATCCGAAGATTCTGGAAACATCCGGAAGTCAGACGGGTGAAGAAGGATGCTTAAGTCTTCCGGGAAAATCCGGAATTGTGACCAGGCCGAATTATGTAAAGGCAGAAGCTTACGACGAAGAGATGAGAAAATTTATCATTGAAGGGGAAGAATTAATGGCAAGGGCGATCTGTCACGAATTAGATCATCTGGACGGAAAGCTCTACATTGATTTTGTAGAAGGTGAGCTTTTGGAAGCAGAATTTGAAGATTAAGGAGTGTTTTTGAATCAATGAAAGTAATCTTTATGGGAACTCCGGATTTCTCTACAGGAGTTTTGGAGAGTATTATTGAAGCAGGGCATGAGGTAACTGCTGTGGTGACACAGCCGGATAAGCCAAAGGGCAGAGGTCATGAGATGCAGTTTACACCGGTAAAGGAAGTGGCATTAAAGTATGATCTGCCGGTTCTTCAGCCGAAAAAGATCAGAGATCCGGAAGTGGTGGAGAGGTTAAGAGAGATCCCGGCAGATATCTGTGTCGTCGTAGCATTCGGGCAGATCATTCCTCAGGAGATCCTGGATATGAAAAAGTACGGATGTATCAATGTACATGCATCCCTGCTTCCGGCATACCGCGGTGCCGCACCGATTCAGTGGGCCGTTGTGGACGGCCTGAAGGAGACCGGCGTGACGATCATGCAGATGGATGCAGGGCTGGATACCGGTGATATGCTGACAAAGGTCACAGTCCCACTGGACGAAAAAGAAACAGGGGGATCCCTGTTTGATAAATTAAGCGCCGCAGGTGCAAGGCTTTGTGTGGAAACGATGGAACTGATCGAAAAAGGTGAGGTGACTCCGGAAAAACAGGGAGAAACAACGACAAAGTATGCCGGAATAATCACAAAGGATCTGGGAAAAATCGATTTTTCAAAATCCGCAGCCGAGATCGAGCGCATGATCCGTGGATTTAATCCATGGCCAAGTGCTTATACCAGGCTGGGAAATAAACAGTTAAAAATCTGGGCAGCAGATGTGCTGGAAGAGGAATACGAGGGAGCATTTGGGGAAATCGTAAAAGTAACCGGAACAGAGATCTGTGTAAAGACAGGAAAAGGAACTCTGGCAGTCAGAGAATTGCAGTTAGAAGGCAAGAAGCGCATGTTGACAGACGCATTCTTAAGAGGATTTTCCCTGAAAAACGGAGTACTGTTAGGTTAAGAAAGCGAGGATATACAATATGCCATATTATTATTATCACTATGACGCAACCTATCTTCTGGTGCTCATCGGAGTACTTATTTCCGTATGGGCATCTGCAAAGGTAAAATCTACCTATGCAAAATATGAAAAGATCAGAAGCTATGCCGGAATGACCGGAACCCAGGCGGCCAGAAGAATTCTGGATGATGCGGGACTTTCTTATGTTCGTATCGAAAGAGTGGCAGGAGATCTGACTGATCATTACAGTCCAAGAGAGCAGGTGCTCAGGCTGTCAGATACAACGTATCAGTCTACATCGATCGCCGCCATCGGAGTCGCTGCCCATGAATGCGGGCATGCAATTCAGCATGCGGAACATTATGTACCGCTGAATCTTCGAAATGCAATCGTACCGGTTGTAAATTTTGGAACAAAGCTTGCCTGGCCGATGATCCTGCTGGGACTTTTTTTCAGCTATACTTTTGTGGAACTTGGAATTATCCTGTTCAGCTTCGGAGTGATATTTCAGGTGATCACACTTCCGGTAGAGTTCAATGCCTCTTCCAGAGCACTGAGAATCCTGGATCAATCCGGTATGTTAGGTAAGGATGAATTAAAAGGTGCCAGAAAAGTGCTTTCCGCAGCTGCGATGACCTACGTTGCAGCAGTGATTGCTTCTCTGCTGTCCTTATTGCGTCTGATCATTCTTTTCGGAGGAAGAAGAAGGAATGATTAAAGGAATGAATCTGCGGGAACTGGCCCTGGAAATATTAGTAGAAACAGAAAAAGAGGAAGCTTATCCGACTCTGCTCTTGAAACAGGCACTGGATCGTTACCTCTATATGGAAAAGCAGGAAAGATCGTTTCTGACGCGGCTTGTCGAAGGGACAGTGGAGCGACAGATTACGCTGGATTATTATATTGATCAGATTTCGAAAACACCGGTGCGGAAAATGAAGCCGGTCATTCGGTGCATTATGAGAATGACGGCTTATCAGCTGCTCTATATGGATGCGGTACCGGACAGCGCAGCATGTAATGAAGCGGTCAAGCTCGCACAGAAAAAGGGGTTCCGTACACTGACAGGATTTGTGAACGGAGTGCTGCGAAACCTTTCAAGACAAAAAGAAGAGATTCTTTTTCCGGATGAAGAGAAAGAGCCTGTGCGGGCACTTTCCGTAAAATATTCCGTTCCGGAGTGGTTTGTGAAAAAAATGCTGGATTCCTACGGGAAGGAAGCAGCAGAAAAAATGTTTGCGGACAGCCTTGATGGCAGTGCTGAAATGACTGTTCGTGTGAATACAAGTAAGATTACCGTACAGGAATGCAAAGAGCTTCTGGAAAAAGAAGGTGTTTGTGTGGAAAAAGCACCATATGTGGAAACGGCTCTGAAAATTTCCGGATATGATTCGCTTCCGATGCTGGATCCATTCCGCAGGGGCTATTTTCAGGTTCAGGATGTCAGTTCCATGCTGGTGGGAATCATCGCAGAACCGAAAAAAGGCGCAAAGGTAATCGATCTTTGTGCGGCACCGGGCGGAAAGAGCCTGCATATTGCAGACTTGCTGGAGGGCAGCGGACATGTGGAAGCCAGAGATCTGACAGAATATAAGGTTGCTCTGATCAGAGAAAATATTGCACGTTGTGGATTTTCGAACATCCATGCAAAACGTGCCGATGCCTGTGTATTGGACGAGGCACTGATCGAAAGCGCTGATCTTGTGATCGCTGACCTGCCATGTTCGGGACTCGGAGTTCTGAAAAAGAAAAGTGACATCAAATATCGTCTGAATCAGACGAAGATTGAAGAACTGCAGATGCTGCAGAGAAAAATATTACAGAATGCAGTCCGTTATGTGAAACCGGGCGGTACACTGATTTACAGTACCTGCACCATGACCAGGGAAGAAAATGAAGAGCAGTTTACGTGGATTCTGGAGAATCTGCCGCTGAGAGCAGTTTCTTTAAATGAGGTACTGCCGGATGAATTGGTTTCAGACACGACAGAGAAAGGATACCTGCAGCTTCTTCCGGGCAGAGAGAAAACAGATGGCTTCTTTATCGCCAGGTTTATGAAAGATTGAAGGATGTTATGAGTAAAACAGATTTAAAATCATTAAATTATGAACAGCTTCAGAAAGAGATGCAGAGTATCGGAGAAAAAACATTCCGGGCAAAGCAGATCTACTCCTGGATTCATGAAAAGCTGGCAGATTCTTTTGACGAAATGACGAATCTGTCCATGGCACTTCGTGAGAAGCTGGAGGAAAAGTATACATTACACAGTATGGAAGCCGCAGCGGTACAGACATCTGCGATTGACGGAACACAGAAATATCTGTTTCGTCTGGATGACGGTAATGTGATCGAGAGTGTCCTGATGAAGTACCACCATGGAAATTCCGTATGTATTTCTTCACAGGTGGGATGTCTGATGGGATGCCGTTTCTGTGCCTCTACGATCGGAGGAAAGGTCAGAAACCTGCAGACCTCGGAAATGCTGGGACAGATCTATAAGATCCAGAAAATGTCCGAAGAACGTGTACACAACGTAGTGGTCATGGGAACCGGGGAGCCATTGGATAATTATGAGAACCTGATACAGTTTATCAAAATGCTGACCGATGAGCACGGGCTGAATATCAGTCAGAGAAACCTGACAGTTTCCACCTGCGGCATCGTTCCGAAGATCAGAGCACTTGCCGGTGAAAAATTTCAGATGACACTGGCACTTTCCCTTCATGCAACGACACAGGAAAAACGAAAAGCTCTGATGCCGATCGCAAATAAATACGAACTGAAAGAGGTGCTGGATGCCTGCCGGTATTATTACCTTCAGACAGGGCGAAGAATTACCTTTGAGTACAGTCTGGTAGGCGGTGTCAATGATACAGCTGAGGATGCCGCGCAGCTTTGTGCGCTTGTCAAAGGATTTCCATGTCATGTGAATCTGATTCCGGTCAATCCGATCAAAGAGAGAGAGTTTGTACAGCCTGCCCGCAGGGAATGTCTGGCATTCAAAAATAAACTTGAAAAAAACGGAATTAATGTTACCATAAGAAGGGAAATGGGCCGTGATATTGACGGTGCATGCGGACAGCTCAGAAAGAGCTATCTGGATCAGGAAAAAGGAGGAAATGCATGATAATTTCATATGCAGTGACGGATGTCGGCAAGATCAGACCGGTCAATCAGGATTATGTATTTTCCTGTCTGGAGCCGGTAGGAAATCTCCCGAACCTGTTTCTGGTAGCCGATGGAATGGGAGGCCACAGAGCCGGAGATTTTGCTTCCTCATACAGTGTGAGGAAGTTTCTGGAATCCGCTTCTTTGAGCTTACAGAAAAATCCATATAAAATTTTTGAGGATGCGATCCGATACGCAAATAAGGAATTGATCGAAAAGGCTAAATCCAATCCTGAATTAAAGGGGATGGGAACCACGATGGTTGCAATGACGATCAAGGGAGAAAAAGCCTGTGTTGCCAATGTGGGTGACAGCAGATTATACTGTAAGCAGAATCATACATTAAAACAGATTACCATAGACCATTCCCTGGTACAGGAAATGGTCAGACTGGGGGAACTGACCCAGGAAGGTGCCAGGATGCACCCGGATAAGAACATTATCACAAGAGCAGTGGGGGCAGGAAAAGATATTCAGGCAGACTATTTTGAAATCCCTCTGACAAAGGACAGTATGCTGCTGATGTGTTCTGACGGACTCAGTAATATGGTGGAGGATTCGCAGATCAACGAATTGCTGCGATATGATCAGCCAATTGATAAAACAGCCATAAGCCTTGTGGATAAGGCAAATGAAAATGGCGGAAAAGACAACATAGCAGTAATCGTGATAAAACCAGAAGCAGATGAGGTATAGGGTATGTTAAAATCAGGAATGATTATTGGAAATAGATACGAAATATTAAACAGGATCGGTTCCGGCGGAATGTCAACAGTTTATAAGGGAAGAGATCAGAAACTGAACCGCTGTGTAGCGATCAAGGTGTTAAAATCAGAATACAGAGAAGATAAAAATTTTATCCGCAGATTCAGAGAAGAAGCACAGGCAGCAGCCTGTCTTGCACATCCGAACATTGTCAATGTCTATGATGTGGGTGAAGAAGACGGTATTTATTATATTGTTATGGAACTGGTGGAAGGCATTACGCTGAAAAACTATATTGAAAGAAAAGGCAAACTGACGATCAAGGAGGCCAGCAGTATTGCAATTCAGGTATCCATGGGTCTGGAGGTTGCACATAATAACGAGATCGTTCATCGTGATATCAAGCCGCAGAACATTATGATTTCCAAAGAGGGAAAAGTAAAGGTCATGGATTTCGGAATTGCCAAAGCCGCGACTTCGGAAACGATTTCCTCGAATGCCATGGGTTCTGTTCATTACACATCACCGGAACAGGCGAGAGGCGGATACAGTGATGCAAAGAGTGATATTTACTCACTTGGTATTGTCATGTATGAAATGGTAACCGGAAGAGTACCGTTTGACGGAGATACCACGGTTGCGGTTGCGGTGAAACATCTTCAGGAACAGATGGTAAGTCCGAGAGAATACTGCCCTGAGATTCCAAGGAGTCTGGAACAGATCATCTATAAATGTACGGAAAAAGCACCTGCGAAAAGATATGCCAATATGGCAGAACTGATCGCTGATCTAAAACAGTCTCTGCTGACACCGGATGCTGATTTTGTAAAGAGAATCGACATTGATGAAGCTGCAAAAACCGTAATGATCACAAAGTCGGATCTGTCGAAGATCAAGAGTGAAACAGGCCGTGTCGTACTTTCTGAGCCGGAAGAAAAAAGGAATATTTTTGAAGAATATGAGGAGAAAGCTTCTGCAGCTGACTATTTAAAGGAATCTGAGAAAGAAGAACCGGATGATGAGGATGAGGAAGATGAGGACGACGAGGAGGAAATGGATCCGCGTATGGAAAAAATCCTTACCATCGGCGGCATTGTTACGGCAATCATCATTGTCATTATGATCATCCTTCTTGCAGGTAAGATCCTTGGATTCGGGACATCCAAAAAGCCGGGGAATACGAACCAGAGTAATCAGGAAGAAACCGTAAAAGATGTAGAAGTGCCTGGGGTTGTCGGAATGACCTGGGATGAAGCTAAAAAAACTTTAAATGGACTGGGACTTGGTATCGGCATCGTTGCAGAAGGCGGCTATGAAGCATCGGAAGAATATGAAGATGGGCAGATCATCAGACAGAGTATTCAGAAGGGTGATAAGGTAGCCGCAAATACAACGATCGAAGTTGTTGTCTGCGATAATAAATCACTGAAAGTGGAAATTCCGAATGTGGTAGGAAAATCCAAGGAAGATGCGAAAGCTGCGCTGGAAGAAAAGGGATTTAAGGTCGAATTCAGCGAAATAAATGATTCTTCAGCAGAAGCGGGGAAGGTGCTCAAGACATCTCCTTCCGAAGGTACAAAGCTCAGCAAAGGACAGACGGTTGTGGTTACCGTAAGTCTTGGTACAAAGAAAGTAACTGTACCGGATTTACGCGGTAAAACTCAGGATCAGGCCAGAAAAGCTCTGGAGGATGCGGGACTGAATATCGGAAATGTTTCACAAGAATACAGTAGTGAATACGAGAAAGGTATTGTTATGAAACAGACCGCATCTGCCGGAACAGAGGCGGCGGAAGGCAGCAGCGTCGGAATTACAGTCAGCAAAGGAAAAGAACAGGTAAAGGTACCAGCAGTGATCGGTGTGGAGTCAGGTGTCGCGAAAGAGCGAATTGACAATGCCGGATTGAAATTTGCACTGGAAGAGGCTTACAGCAGCAAATATGCCAAAGGAATGGTAATTTCCTGTGAACCGGGTGAAAACAGTTCCGTGGATCCGGGATCTACCGTGAAGATCGTTATCAGCCTCGGCGAAAAAGTCGTGACTTATAAATATTCAGGAACAGCGAAAGCACCGAGTGAAGCAGCCAAAGACAGTGAATTTACGGTGATATTAAAGGATGGTGAAGGTACGACGCTTGCCAGCGGAACCGGAGCAGTCGGTACTGCAGTGGAAGTCCAGGGAACAGGGATCAAAACATCTGCGGGTACACTGGAGATCAAATATGTAGTCGAAGTTCAGGGAGCAGAGGGAACGGTTCAGGAAAATAAATCTGTAAGCTACGCAGTAGAGTTCACGGCAGAATAGGCAGCATATGCAGGGAAAGATCATTAAGGGAATTGCCGGTTTTTATTATGTACAGACAAAGACCGGTGTGTATGAATGCAAGGCAAAGGGGAGTTTTCGCAATCGGAAACTGAAGCCTCTCGTTGGTGATAATGTAGAGATCACGGTTTTAAATGAAGAAGACAAGAAAGGAAATATGGAAGAAATTCTGGAAAGGAAGAATTCTCTGATTCGTCCGGCGGTTGCCAATGTTGACCAGGCACTGGTGATTTTTGCAGCTGCGAAACCTTCGCCGAATCTGAATCTTCTCGACCGTTTTCTGGTGATGATGGAGCGAAACGCAATACCTGTCATCCTGGTGTTTAATAAAAAAGATGTGGCTGAAAAGGAAGAAACAGCCAGACTGGTAAAATGTTATGAATCCTGTGGTTATCATGTGTTTTCAGTCAGTGCACTGATGGAGGAAGGCATTTCGGAACTGAAAGAGATCCTGAAGGGGAAGACTACCACGGTAGCAGGTCCTTCCGGTGTCGGGAAGTCTTCGATCATAAATCTTCTTCAGAGCGGAGTTTGTATGGAAACAGGCAGTATCAGTGAAAAGATTGAAAGAGGAAAACATACGACCCGTCACGCAGAACTGATCGCAATCGAAGAAGATTCGTATATTTTTGATACGCCGGGATTCAGTTCTCTCTATGTCCCGGACATGGAAAAAGAGGAGCTGAAAGACTGTTTTCCGGAATTTGTACCATATGAAGGCGGATGCAGATTTTTGGGCTGTGTTCATATTCATGAACCTTCCTGTCTTGTCAAAGAAGCACTGGAGGAAGGAAAAATAAGCAGAAGCAGATATGAGAATTATATTCTGATGTACGAGGAATTAAAGGAAAAAGAAAAGAGGAAGTATTCATGAGAATTTTATCCCCATCGCTGTTGTCAGCGGATTTTGGAAGAACCGGTGAGCAGTTAAAGGAACTGGAAAACGCAGGTGTAAAATGGCTTCATCTGGATATCATGGACGGAGATTTTGTGCCGAGTATTTCTTTTGGTATGCCGGTGATCAAATCCTTAAGAAAACAGACCGATTTGTTTTTTGATGTACACATGATGGTTACGGAGCCGGTCAGATATATTGATGCCATAGCAGAAAGCGGTGCAGACATGATCACTGTCCATGTGGAGGCATGCAGACATCTTCACAGAACAATTCAGGCAATCAGGGCAAAAGGGTTAAAGGCAGGGGTTGTTCTGAATCCTGCGACACCGTTAAGTAGCTTGGACTGGATTCTGGAGGAAGTGGACATGGTGCTGTTAATGTCTGTGAATCCCGGATTCGGCGGACAGAAATATATTCCGTCTTCCACTGCAAAGATCAAAGCATTAAAAGAAATGATCGATGCCAGGGGGCTGGATATCGATATTGAGATTGATGGTGGAGTCACACCGGACAATGTCGGAGAAATCCTGGCAGCCGGTGCAAATGTGATCGTAGCAGGAAGTGCGGTATTTGGGGATCACATTACCGAACAGGTTGAAAAGTTCCACAAAGCTTTTGAGGAAGTATAGATCATGAAAAAGTGTGTTATTATCAGCGGAGGCAAACTGGAAGAAGAGTTTGCCTTCGTCTTTGTTCAAAGAGAGAAACCACAGTTTTTGATCGCTGCAGACAAAGGGCTGAAATTCTGTCACGAAAAAGGAATCTGTCCTACTCATATCGTAGGGGATTTTGACACTCTGGGAGAAGCCCTGCTGCCTGAATACGAGGCGAAAGGGATACCGATTCGGAAATTTAATCCGGTAAAAGATGCTACAGATACAGAAATTGCGGTAAGGCTTGCCATAGAGCTGGGAGCAGAGGAGATTCATGTGCTTGGGGCACTGGCAGGAAATCGCCTGGATCATCTGTTTGGCAATGTACAGACGCTGATTGTACCGGCAAAAGAGGATATCCCGTGTTTCATGGAAGATTCACATAACAGAATGAGGGTACTGTTCAAACCGGAAGTACTCAGAAGAGATGAACAGTATGGAAGATATGTCTCTCTGGTGCCTCTGACGACAGAAGTAAAAGGGGTATCATTGGAAGGCTTCAAATATCCGCTGACAGATTATACATTCTCGGTTTATGAAAGTGCATCTCTCGGAATTTCCAATGAAATAACCGAAGAGGAAGGAAAAATCTGCTTTTCGGAGGGCATTTTTCTGATGCTGGAAAGCAGGGACTAGCCTTTGGTTTTATCGGAAAAAATATCCTGAAATCGTGTAAAAACCCTTGCAATCAGCGGGGGCGTATGATAAAATACAGCGGTATACGCAAAAAGCACGCAAAGAGGATTTCTGAAAGGGTGCCGAAAGGTTTTTCGGAAAGAAGAAACTTTGCGGAAGAAAATAACCAAATGGAGGATGAAAACATGAGCGTAATTTCAATGAAACAGTTACTCGAAGCAGGTGTTCACTTTGGACATCAGACAAGAAGATGGAACCCTAAAATGGCTCCGTACATCTACACAGAAAGAAATGGTATCTATATCATCGACTTACAGAAATCTGTAGGTAAGGTAGACGAAGCTTACAAAGCAGTTGCTGATATCGCAGCAGAAGGCGGTACAATTCTTTTCGTTGGAACAAAGAAACAGGCACAGGATGCAATTCAGACAGAAGCTGAAAGATGCGGTATGTTCTATGTAAACGAAAGATGGTTAGGCGGTATGCT
>JBJEMI010000026.1:0-15404 GCA_051879615.1 Lachnospiraceae bacterium | reverse complement strand
CTTCTCACATTCCGCAGCATCCCGATCTTCCAGGATCTTCTTCACGCTCGTATAGGTCATACGCTCATTGACACGAATTACCGTCTCTGCAATTGTATGATCCACTACATTCCCTTTAGAATCCACATCCATGATACAGCTTAATGCCAGACGGTCTTCTCCTGCATTCAGAGAACAGATACCATTAGAAAGTGCTGTGGGAAGCATCGGTATCACCCTGTCTGCCAGGTAGACACTGGTCCCGCGATTTAACGCCTCTTTATCCAGTGCACTGCTTTCCTGAACATAGTTGGATACATCTGCAATATGCACTCCCAGCCGATAAATATCCCCGATCTTTTCCAGAGAAACCGCATCATCCAGATCCTTTGCATCCTCTCCGTCAATGGTCACCATCATCAGCCCGCGCAGGTCCAGACGACCTGCCATATCCGCTTCCGAAACAGGCTTTGCAATACGGTCAGCCTGATTTAACTGCTTATCCGTAAATCCAAGCGGCAGTTGATATTCCTTTGCGATGCACAGGATATCTGTTCCCGGAATTTCCGGATAGCCCAGAACTTCTTTAATTCGTCCTTCCGGTTTTTTCCCGTTTTCCGCATAGCTTGTAATTTCCGCCACAACCTTCTGTCCGTCCAGCGCACCGTCGATTTTTTCCAGCGGAATATAAATATCCTGGAGGATTCTCCGGTTGTCGCAGACAACAAAACCAAAGTTCTTTCTTCTCTGGAAAGTACCAACCACTTCTTTTACGGCACGTTCCAGTATTTTGATAACGGTACCCTCGGGACGCTTTCCACCCCGATAGGTACGGATTCTCACTTCAACTGTATCACCGTGCATCGCACCTCTGACATCTGTCTCACCGACAAATACATCCGTATCCAGTTCTTCAATCTCCACAAAACCAAAACCTCTGGCATTGGCTATAAATTTTCCCTTATAAATTTCTTTTTCCATAATCCCTCTATATAAAAAGCACCCTTGAATCCTCAAGAGTGCTCAAAATTAAAACAGGTTCTTATTTAACATAACTGCAAGAACGATAAAAACAAATGCTAATATTTTTGTATAATGCGCCATTTGTCCTTCTTTTGAACGTCCTTTGTTCTTTCCCCAGTAAGTATCACTGTTATTACCACCGGCGATTGCTCCGAGACCTGCTGATTTTCCTTCTTGAAGTAATACTAAAACTGTCAACACAAGACATACAAGTACAAAAACAACTTTTAATATAGTTCTAACCACGATTACACCTCCTATGCGTCAAACACTGATTATTTTAACACATAAAAATCATATTTTCAAGAACTATTTAAGAATTTCCCAGGTATTCTTCAATACGAAGGAGCTGATTATATTTTTCCACACGTTCCATACGGCATGGTGCTCCTGTCTTAATCTGTCCTGCATTCACTGCTACTGCCAGATCGGAAATAAAACTGTCCGTCGTTTCCCCTGAGCGATGCGAAATCACCGTCCGATATCCGTTTTTCATTGCAAGTTCAATCGTGTCAAGAGCTTCACTGAGAGTACCGATCTGATTCAGCTTGATCAGGATCGCATTCGCCGCATGCTGTTCGATTCCAAGCTTCAGCCGCTTCTTATTTGTCACAAACAGATCATCTCCTACCAGCTGGATTTTTCCGCCAAGGCGTTCAGTCATCTTTGCCCATCCGTCCCAATCATTTTCATAGAGTCCGTCTTCGATGGAAATCAGCGGCACTTCTGACACAAGTTCTTCATAATAATCGATCATTTCATCCGTCGTTCTCGTTATATTCTTTCCTTTCATTCGAGACTCTCCTGGAAAACGGTAGAACTTCATTTTTTCATTATAAAGTTCACTGGCTGCTGCGTCCAGCGCAAAGCACACTTCCTTCCCCGGTTCATATCCTGCAAGTTCAATCGCCTCCTGCAAAAACAGGAATACCTGTTTTGCATCCGGAAAATCCGGTGTAAATCCACCCTCATCACCTACTCCGACCGGCAGATGATTCTTCAATAAAAGAACCTTCAAATGATGATAAACTTCTGCTCCCATGCGTACAGCTTCTGTCAGACTGTTCGCTCCGGAAGGAATGATCATAAATTCCTGGAAATCCAGCGAATTCTTCGCATGATGGGGACCTCCGTTCAAAATATTCATCATCGGTATCGGCATCACATTCGGACGGACACCTCCCAGATACTGGTACAGCGGAAGCCGCAATGCATTGGCACATGCTCTGGCTGCAGCCAGAGACACGCTCAGGATTGCATTGGCTCCCAGATTAGACTTATTGTCCGTTCCGTCCGCATCGATCAGAATCTGATCGATTCCTCTCTGTTCCAATGCATTCTTTCCCAACAGCTGCGGGGCTATCTTACGGTTTACATTTTCAACCGCCTTCTGTACGCCAAGCCCGAAATACCTTTGATCTCCATCCCTCAGTTCCACTGCTTCGAAAGAACCTGTAGATGCACCTGAAGGAACAGAGGCCCTGGCTGTGTACTCTCCGTTCAGTGTCACTTCTGTCTCAATGGTCGGGTTTCCTCTGGAATCCAGAATTTCCCGGGCGTATATATCGGTAATCTGCAAATATTGAAATAACATAAAAAAGAACCTCCTCATACTTTCCTTCATAGTATGAGCAGGTTCTTCAAATTTCATTCTTTACAAGCCTATTTTACCAATAAAGATTTACCCGTCATTTCTGCCGGCTGAGGCATTTCCATCAGCTCTAACAGCGTCGGAATGATATCCGCAAGGCAGCCGCCTTCGCGAAGCTTGTATTCCGGATCAGCATTCACAAGGATAAACGGAACCGGATTTACTGTATGAGCAGTAAACGGTGCACCTGTTTCATAATCCTTCAGCTGCTCTGCATTGCCGTGATCTGCACAGATAAACATCTGGCCGTCAACCTCTTTTAATGCTTCCACAGCTTTTCCTACGCATTTATCAACGGCTTCTACCGCTTTGATTGCTGCTTCTTCAACACCTGTATGTCCTACCATATCAGGGTTCGCAAAGTTTGTGATGATCACGTCATATTTATCAGATTTGATTGCTTCTACCAATTTATCACATACTTCGTATGCGCTCATTTCCGGCTGCAGATCATAGGTTGCAACCTTAGGTGATTTTACAAGGATTCGGTCTTCCCCTTCGTTCGGTTCTTCTACACCGCCGTTAAAGAAGAATGTAACATGTGCATACTTTTCTGTTTCAGCAATACGGGCCTGTTTTTTGCCGTTTTTCGCAAGATACTCACCAAAAGTATTTTCCAGGGATACTTTGTGGAATGCGACAATTTTATTCGGAATCGTAACATCGTACTCTGTGAAGCATACATATGTTAAATCCAGTCTCTTTTCTCTTGCAAATCCGTCGAAATCATCTGCACAGAATGCTCTTGTGATTTCTCTTGCACGGTCAGGACGGAAGTTAAAGAAGATCACACTGTCTTTATCCTGAATTGTAGCTACAGGCTTTCCGTCTTTCATTACAACTGTCGGTTTTACGAATTCATCGTAAACCTCTTCTGCATAAGAATCAGCAATTGCCTGAACAGGGTCTGATGCTTCTACACCTTCTCCTTTTGTCAGCGCATTGTATGCTAATTCCACACGATCCCAACGGTTGTCTCTGTCCATCGCATAGTAACGTCCGGAAACGACACCTACTTCACCGACACCGATTTCGTTCATCTTGTCAACTAACGCAGCGACGAAATCCTTGCCTGATGCAGGCGGTGTGTCACGTCCGTCAAGGAAGCAATGTACATAAACTTTTTCAAGTCCTTCTCTCTTTGCGAGTTCCAGTAAACCATAGAGATGTGTATTGTGGCTGTGAACACCGCCGTCGGATACCAGACCAAACATATGGAGTGCCGAATCATTCTTTTTGCAGTTTTCTACTGCAGCCAGAAGTGCTTCATTCTTAAAGAAATCTCCATCCTGAATTTCTTTTGTAATTCTCGTCAGTTCCTGATATACGATACGTCCGGCACCCATGTTTAAATGACCAACTTCAGAGTTTCCCATCTGTCCGTCCGGGAGTCCTACGTCCATTCCGCTGGCAAATCCCTTCACGAACGGATAATCTTTCATAAGACCATCCATAACAGGTGTATTTGCTTCTGCTACTGCATTTGCTTCTGTTTTTTCATTTAAACCGTAGCCATCTAAGATCATTAATACGGTTGGTTTTTTACTCATGTTTCTGTCCTTATCAAAAATTAATAATTAACGATTTTTCCGAAATCAGCTTTTAAGGAAGCGCCGCCAACCAATCCGCCATCGATGTCCGGCTGTGCAAATAACTCAGCTGCGTTACCTGCATTTACGGATCCGCCGTACTGAATACGAACTGCTTCCGCTGTAGCTTCATCATACATTTCAGCGATGCAGTCACGGATTCCTTTGCAGACTTCCTGAGCCTGTTCTGTTGTAGCTGTCTTACCTGTACCGATTGCCCAGATTGGTTCGTAAGCGATAACCATAGAAGCTACCTGCTCTGCTGTAACACCAACTAAATCAGATTTAATCTGAAGTCTGATCCAGTCCATCGTAACGCCCATTTCTCTCTGTTCTAAAGATTCACCGCAGCAAAGAATCGGTGTAAGGCCCGCTTCCAAAGCTTTTTTAACTTTTTTATTTAATAAAGCATCATCTTCCTTGAAGTAGTCACGTCTTTCGGAATGTCCGATTACAACGTATTTAACACCGGCATCCACTAACATAGCTGCAGAAATTTCACCTGTGTAAGCACCTTTTTCTTCGAAGTACATGTTTTCAGCACCAACTTCTACGTTTGTGCCTTTTACAGCTTCTACAACAGGAACGATATCAATTGCAGGTACACAGTACACTACATCTACAGAATCGCTTGCTACTAATGGTTTTAATTCTTCAACTAATTTCACTGCTTCACTTGGAGTCATGTTCATTTTCCAGTTACCAGCTACAATTTTTCTTCTTGCCATTGTCTTATTCTCCTAATATTTTATTCTATTTATCGTCGGCTGCAGCAACACCCGGTAATACTTTTCCTTCTAAGAATTCAAGAGAAGCACCGCCGCCTGTAGAAATATGGGACATCTTATCAGCAAAGCCCAACTGGTTTACTGCTGCTGCAGAGTCGCCTCCACCGATAATCGTAGTCGCATCTGTATCTGCCAGAGACTGTGCTACTGCGATCGTTCCTTTTGCAAGGATCGGATTTTCGAATACACCCATCGGTCCGTTCCAGACAACTGTTTTCGCAGATTTTACAGCATCCGCATAAAGCTGTGCTGTCTTTGTTCCGATATCAAGTCCCATCTTATCAGCCGGAATCTTATCGGAATCTACCACTTCCACTTCGATTTCAGCATCGATCGGGCTTGGGAATGCAGCTGCGATTGTTGTATCGATCGGCAGAAGGAGCTGTTTTCCTAAGCTTTCTGCTTTTGCCATCATTTCTTTACAGTAGTCAAGTTTTTCATCATCTACTAAAGAAGTTCCGATTTCATAGCCTTTTGCTTTTAAGAAAGTATAAGCCATACCGCCGCCGATGATTAAGGTATCACATTTTTCGAGCAGGTTGTTGATAACATTTAATTTATCTGCAACCTTTGCACCGCCAAGGATCGCAACGAAAGGTCTTACCGGATTTTCTACTGCATTGCCAAGGAAGTCAATTTCCTTCTGCATTAAATATCCAACTGCACATTCGCCGCCTTTTGCACGTACGAAATCAGTAACGCCTGCTACAGAAGCATGTGCTCTGTGAGAAGAACCGAATGCGTCGCATACATATGCATCACACAGATCTGCCAATTCTTTAGAGAATGCTTCTCCGTTCTTTGTTTCTTCTTTTCCGCGGAAACGTGTATTCTGAAGTAATACAACATCTCCTTCATTCATAGCTGCCACAGCCGCAGTTGCAGCTTCACCTGTTACATTGTAATCAGCTACAAAGTTTACTTCTTTACCCAATTTTTCAGAGAGTCTCTTTGCTACCGGAGCTAAAGATTCTTTTTCGTTTGGTCCTTCCTTAACTTTTCCGAGATGAGAGCAAAGGATCACCTTCGCACCATCTGCAATCAGCTTATTGATCGTCGGAAGCGCTGCTTTGATACGTGTGTCATCTGTGATCACACCGTCTTTTAACGGTACGTTAAAGTCGCATCTAACTAATACTCTTTTTCCTTTTGCGTTGAAATCATCTACGCTTTTTTTATTCAGTGACATTCTGTATGCCTCCTTTTATAAATTTAATAAGAAAGGGCCCGGTCCAAAAAGACCGGACCCTTTGAGGTCAAATAACAACCTTTCAAATATCAGCTTATGATTTTAAACAGCCTGACTGATTATGCTAATTCGCTGAAGTATTTGATTGTACGAACCATCTGGCTTACGTAAGAGTTTTCGTTGTCATACCAAGATACAACTTCTACCTGTGTTTTTCCGCCTTCTAATGGAGAAACCATAGTCTGTGTTGCATCGAATAAAGAACCGTATGTCATACCTACGATATCGCTGGAAACGATTTCGTCTTCTGTATATCCGTAAGATTCTGTCTGAGCTGCTTTCATAGCTGCATTGATCTGTTCTTTTGTAACTTCGCCTTTAACAACTGCGAATAACAGAGTTGTAGAACCTGTTGGGGTCGGAACACGCTGAGCAGCACCGATTAATTTTCCGTTTAATTCAGGAATAACTAATCCGATTGCTTTTGCAGCACCTGTGCTGTTAGGAACGATGTTGCAAGCGCCTGCACGAGATCTTCTTAAATCACCTTTTCTCTGTGGTCCGTCGAGGATCATCTGGTCACCTGTGTAAGCATGGATTGTACACATGATACCTGATTCGATCGGTGCAAGTTCATTTAATGCTTTAGCCATAGGAGCTAAGCAGTTTGTTGTACAGGAAGCTGCAGAGATTACTGTATCTTCCGGTTTTAATGTTTCATGGTTTACGTTGTATACGATTGTAGGAAGGTCGTTTCCTGCCGGTGCAGAAATAACAACTTTTCTTGCGCCTGCTGCGATATGAGCAGAAGCTTTTTCTTTAGATGTATAGAAACCTGTACATTCTAATACTACGTCAACACCGATTTCTCCCCATGGAAGTTCAGCTGCATTTGCTTTTGCATAAATTTTGATTTCTTTTCCATCAACGATGATAGAATCTTCTGTTGCAGATACTGTATCCGCTTTAGCGTATTTACCCTGAGAAGAGTCATACTTTAATAAGTGAGCTAACATTTTTGGAGATGTTAAGTCGTTGATTGCAACTACTTCATATCCTTCTGCTCCGAACATCTGTCTGAATGCAAGACGTCCGATACGGCCAAAACCATTGATTGCTACTTTAACTGCCATGATTTCATCCTCCTGAAATTATATAATATTGTATAAAGCTAGCCATTGAAACTATTGTTAAAATAATCCCAATCTGTACTAATTGTACATAATCCAATACAAAAATTCAAGTCCTATTTTTATAAAAATGTCTGCGGACGTGATTATTTTCCTGTTTACTTCCGCCTCTTTTTCTTATATGATATCTCTTGGAAATACCCGACACTTCTGATGTACAGAGAGTGTCCGGTCATACTGCTTTTTATTTAAAAGAGGTACTTATGATTATTTGCGACTTTCACAACCACACTGATTTTTCCGGTGACAGCAATACTCCCCCGGAAAGCATGATAGAAAAAGCCATGGAGCTCGGACTCACCTGTATTTGTATGACAGACCATATGGACCTGGACTTTCCTTACAAAGATCCTGATTTCACATTTTCTGTGCCGGACTATTTCAAAAAACACAGGGAGCTTCGAAAGCGCTGCGGTTCCCGCCTTACGCTGCTTACCGGCATCGAACTCGGACTCCAGCCGCAGATCAGTCAGGAACTGAGAGCTCTGGTTTCTGCGTGGCCGTTTGATTTTGTGATCGGCTCCTCCCATATTGTAGACCATATGGACCCATATTATCCGGAATACTGGGAACAATTCGGCGAAGAACAGGGAATTCTGCGATACTTTGAAACGATTCCGGAAAATATCGCAGCGTTTGATGACATCGATGTGTACGGACATATTGACTATATCGTTCGCTACGCACCATCGAAAGCTGCTGGTTATTCTTACCGGAAATATGCTGAAATTTTAGATGAAATTTTAAAAATCCTGATTTCCAGAAATATCGGGCTGGAGGTCAACACCGCAGGCTACAAATACGGACTGGGCTTCCCGAACCCTCACACCGACATTTTAAAACGATATCGGGAACTGGGCGGGGAAATCATCACCGTGGGTTCCGACGGACACTGTCCGGAGCATCTTGCCTATGATTTTCAGAAAGTACCTGCGCTTTTAAAGGAATGTGGTTTTTCCTATTATACGATGTTTCGGCAGAGAAAGCCGGAATTTATCAAATTATAAAAAAGAGGCAAACGTAAACAGGGAACATCTCAAGATGTTCCCTGCAATATTATCTATATCTTTCCGGTCCCAAGGATCGTGCCGCCCCCAAGGACGATCTCTCCGTCATAAAACACAACTGCCTGCCCGGGTGTGATCGCTCTGACCGGCTCTGTAAAGGTACAGCGCACCAGGTCATCTTCCAGCACTTCAACCAGGCACTCAGCCCCTTTATGGTTATAACGGATCTTCGCGGTGACCTTCATCGGCCTGACAGGTTTTTCCGTTCCCATCCAGTTCATTCGATTCGCGTAGAGAACATTTCCGAAAACATCCTCTGCTTCTCCTATCACCACTTCATTTGTTTCCGGTCTGATCTCTGTCACAAAAACTCTTCTTCCCATCGGCAGTTCCAGCCCCTTGCGCTGGCCGACCGTATAGTGAATGATTCCCTTATGACGACCCAATACTTTACCATCTGTACTGATAAAATTGCCTTCCGGTATCTTCTTGCCTGTAGTTTCTTCGATAAAGCCCGCATAGTCGTCATCCGGTACGAAACAGATTTCCTGGCTGTCCGGTTTATTGGCTACACGCAGTCCGATTTCTTCCGCAATTCTTCGAATCTCACTCTTTTCATAGGTACCGCATGGCATCAATGTATGTGCAAGCTGTTCCTGAGTCAGATTGTAAAGTGCATAGGTCTGATCCTTCGCATCCGTTACTGATTTTTTCAGCGCATATCTTCCGTTTGAAAGCTGTACCACAGAGGCATAATGACCGGTTGCAATATAATCCGCACCGATTTCCATGCTCCTCTTCAGCAGACTTTCCCACTTCACGTAACGATTGCAGGCAATGCACGGATTCGGGGTTCTTCCGTTTAAATATTCGTCCACGAAATAGTCCATCACATTTTCTTTGAATTCTTTTTTAAAATTCACGACATAATACGGAATCTCCAGCTTCGCTGCCACACGACGTGCATCATCAACTGCAGAAAGTCCACAGCAGCCGCCGTTTTCTTCCTGTATGATTTCTTCTTCATCCTGCCAGATCTGCATGGTCACACCAATCACTTCATACCCCTGCTGTTTCAGAAGATATGCCGCTACGGAAGAATCCACACCGCCTGACATTCCTACGACTACTTTTTTTCCTGCCATAGATTAGTATTCTTCACTTTCCTCTTCTTCACCTTCATGAATATCTGATTTCGGTTTTTCCAGTCCCTCAATCTGAATACCATGTTTTTCAGCATAATCCCAGAGTGCTGCATGGATTGCTTCTTCCGCAAGCAGCGAACAGTGAACCTTTACCGGCGGAAGTCCGTCAAGTGCTTCCATAACCGCTTTGTTTGTTACCTGCAGCGCTTCGTTTACACTTTTTCCCTTCACAAGCTCCGTAGCCATACTGGAGGTTGCAACTGCAGCTCCGCATCCGAAAGTTTTAAATTTGCAGTCACGAATGATCTGGTTTTCATCGATATCCAGATAAATTCTCATGATATCTCCGCATTTTGCATTTCCAACAGTACCTACACCGCTGGCATTTTCAATTTCTCCTACATTTCTCGGGTTCTGGAAATGATCCATTACTTTTTCACTATACATTTTCAATTCCTCACATTTCGTAAATTTTTGTCGGGTTACTGTTGTTCCGATTTCATTAATGTTTTTTCATATAATCCTCATAGAGCGGTGACATCTGTCTCAGACGTTCTACGATTTCTTTGATCTTCTCTACGACAAAATCAATATCTTCTTTTGTTGTTTCTTCACTTAATGTCAGTCTTAAGGAACCATGTGCAATTTCATGAGGCAGTCCAATAGCCAGAAGCACATGTGACGGATCTAAGGAGCCGGAAGTACATGCAGATCCGCTGGAACCGCAAATACCTTCCATGTCCAGCATGATCAGCAGGGATTCTCCTTCGATAAACTGGAAACTGAAATTGGCATTGTTCGGAAGTCTGTCTGTACGATGACCGTTCAGGCGGACGAACGGGATCTCTTTTAAGACACGATCGATCAGATAATCTCTCAATGCGATCTCCTGATCCGTACGCTCTTTCATTGTTCTGACAGCGCGTTCTACCGCTGCACCGTAACCTACAATTCCCGGAACATTTTCCGTACCTGCACGGCGTTTTCTTTCCTGAGCGCCCCCATGAATGAAGGAACGGATCTTAACCCCTTTTCTGATATAGAGGAAGCCGATTCCCTTCGGTCCGTTTAATTTATGACCGCTGGAGCTTAACATATCAATGTTCAGTTCATCTACATTGATCGGCACCTGTCCAAAAGCCTGTACCGCATCTGTGTGGAATAATATGCCGTTTTCTTTTGCAATCGCACCGATTTCTCTGATCGGCTGCATGGTTCCGATTTCATTATTGGCAAACATCACAGAAATTAAAATGGTTGTAGGGCGAATTGCTGCTTTTAATTCGTCCAATTTTACAACACCATTTTCATCCACATTCAGATAAGTAACTTCAAATCCTTTTTTTTCCAGATATTCACAGGTATGAAGAATCGCATGATGCTCAATCTTTGTAGTGATAATATGATTTCCTTTGGATGCCAGGGCTTCTGCTGTTGCCTTTAATGCCCAGTTATCCGCTTCGCTTCCGCCTGCCGTAAAATAAATCTCGTTTGCGTTGGCACCGAGTGCATTTGCGATACTTTCTCTGCTCTTTGCGATCGCTTCTTTACTGTGACCGGAAAATCCGTAGACACTGGATGGATTTCCGTAATATTCAGAGAAATATGGCAGCATCGCTTCCACAACCTCCGGTGCGGTTTTCGTCGTTGCCGCATTGTCAAGATAAATGATTTTTTTCATAATTTTCACCTCTACACTTTACAGGAACCGGTATTTCCGGTTTCTTTACTTTCTTCAATCAATTCATTCAGGTAAATCCCGTCTACCGTTTGGTTGATACTTTCATTAATTTTCTGCCACACATACTTTGTCACACAGGATTGAGCCCCCTCGCATCCGGATGCCCCCGGGAGTCCTGCACAATCCACCGGATCCAGACTGCCTTCCAACGCTCTTAAAATATCCCCCACAGAAATCTCATCTGCCGGTCTGGCAAGTATATATCCCCCGCCTGCTCCCCGTACGCTGGATATAATCCCTGCTTTTCGCAGCTTCGGGATCAACTGTTCCAGATAACTCTCCGATATCTGTTGTCTGGCCGCAATGCTTGCAATGGAAACAGCCTCTTTTTCACCATGAACCGCCAGATCGATCATTGCACGCAGTCCGTATCTTCCTTTCGTCGACAGCTTCATAAATACCCCTCATTTTATTCCGACTGTTTTTGTCGGATTTATTATTTGATAATAAACCCATATGTATGTTCTGTCAAGATTTTCTCACACATATATTTGAAAAAAACGGATTTTTATGAACGGAAAACAAATCTTTATCCGGGGCACTCTGATTCTGACGATCACAAGTATTTTAAGCCGTTTTATGGGATTCTTCTATAGAATATTCCTGGCAAATACGATCGGTGCAGAAGGCATGGGAATTTATCAGCTGATATTTCCTATCTATTCTGTCTGCCACGCATTCTCCTCAGCCGGAATCGAAACTGCCATATCCAAATTTACTGCCGCAAAAACCGCTGTCGGGAAATCCTCCGAGGCAACAGATTTTTTGAAGACCGGTCTTTTTCTGTCTCTGATCCTCTCTGCCTGCTGTTCCCTGTTTGTCTTTTTCCAGGCAGATTTTCTTTCCATCCGCTTTTTAAACGAACCACGGTGTACCATTCTTTTAAAAGCACTGGCCGTAACCATACCTCTTGGAAATATGCACTGCTGTATCTGCGGTTATTATTACGGACTCAAAAAAACCGGCGTTCCTTCCATTTCCCTTTTACTGGAACAGACCGTCCGCATTGCCTCTGTCTATCTGCTCTGCAAAATGATTACCCAAAAAGGACTGTCAATCGGACCATTACCTGCAGTCCTGGGTCTGATTTTCGGAGAAATCGCATCTCTTCTGTTTACTGCAACCTGCTTTTTTTCCCGTTATGAGACATCTTTCCGACAGAGTACCTTTCTCAATTCCTCGGTGATGCGGGAAATCTCTTCTGTTGCAGCTCCGTTGACAGCCAACCGTCTGATCATCACTCTGCTTTCATCATTTGAAGCAGCGATGATTCCACTCACATTAAAAGCCTACGGAATGGAACACTCGGCAGCACTGAGTCTCTACGGAATCTTAAACGGCATGGCTTTGCCTTTTATTCTATTTCCCAATACGCTTTCCGGTTCCATCTCAACAATGCTTTTGCCGACAGTGTCCGAATCGCAGGCAGCGGGAAAAACCGCTGCTCTTAAAAAAACGATTCGAACCGCATTTTCCTTCTGTATTGTTCTCGGTATCTTTTCCGGTATTTTTTTTCTGCTTTACGGAAGATTTCTCGGACTTTTCTTCTTCTCTAATGAGCTCGCCGGAAACCTTATCACAACCCTGGCATGGATCTGTCCGTTTTTATATTTGAACACAACGATCAGCAGTGTATTAAACGGACTCGGATTAACACATACAACCTTTTTCAACAATATGTGCGGCCTTCTTGTCAGAATTCTGTTTGTGCTTTTCGCCATTCCGCAGGTCGGAATCCGCGGATACCTCTGGGGACTGCTGACAAGCCAGCTTCTTCTGGCTCTTCTCGGTGTCCGCTCCTTAAAACGTCATTTACACACCTCGTGATTTATGATTGATTTCAATTTTGAACTATATTATAATTTATAAAATCATGAAAACTAAAACAAAAGAAACGAGGGATTGTTTATGGGATTTGACTTTATAAAAAAACTGCCGACTCCTGCAGAAATCAAAGAACAATATCCTGTCACAGACACAATTGAAAAAATCAAGCGGGAACGTGATGAAGAGATCAGAAAAGTCATCACCGGTGAAAGTGACAAATTTCTTGTAATCATCGGACCTTGTTCTGCTGATAATGAGGAGGCTGTTTGTGATTACGTCAACAGGCTTGTTCCTGTACAGGAAAAAATCAAGGACAAAGTGATCATCATTCCGAGAATTTACACCAACAAACCGAGAACTACCGGAGAAGGCTACAAGGGTATCGTGCATCAGCCGGATCCGGAAGGAAAACCGGATTTGCTTGCCGGTATCATCGCAATGCGTAAAATGCACATGCGTGCAATTGAAGAGACCGGTCTGACACCTGCTGATGAAATGCTTTATCCGGAAAACTACCGTTATCTTTCTGATATTCTTTCCTATGTGGCTATCGGAGCCCGTTCTGTAGAAGACCAGCAGCATCGCCTTGTTGTCAGCGGCTTTGATGTACCTGCAGGCATGAAAAACCCTACAAGCGGTGACATGTCTGTTATGCTCAACTCCGTAGTTGCAGCACAGCACGGACACACATTTATCTATCGCGGATGGGAAGTGAACACCGACGGCAACCCGCTGGCACACGTCATCTTACGCGGTGCAGTGAACAAACGCGGCATGAATCAGCCAAATTATCACTACGAAGATCTGCAGACATTGCTTCAGCTCTACGGCGAAAGGAATCTGCAGCATCCGGCAGCGATCATTGATACGAACCATTCCAATTCTGCAAAAAAATTCAAAGAACAGATCCGTATCGCAAAAGAAGTGCTGCACAGCCGTAATTATTCCGAAGATATCCACACGCTTGTGAAGGGTCTCATGATCGAAAGCTATATTGCGGAGGGGAATCAGACGATCCATGACAAGTGCTACGGAAAATCCATCACAGATCCATGTCTCGGCTGGGAAGATACAGAAAAACTTCTCTATGAAATCGCCGAAAACTGTTAAAAATTACATTTTAAAAGGTGAAGCCAAGCGCTTCACCTTTTCTTCATCCTCTCGGATGACATTTTTTATAGTTTTCTCTTACATTCCCTGTCTGCATTTCCACATATACCTGTGTGGTAGAAACATCTGCATGTCCGAGCATTTCCTGCACGGAATGGATATCCGCACCGTTTTGCAGCAGATGCGCGGCAAAGGAATGTCTCAGTGTCTGAGGGGTGATCTCTTTTTCTATCCCTGCTTTGACCGTATAGTATTTGATCAGTTTCCAAAATCCCTGACGGCTCATCGGTTTTCCGAGACAGCTGACAAACAGGAAGTCACATTCTTCTTCCTTCAGCATCTGATTTCTTGTTTCGACCAGATAGTCCGTCAGAGCTTTTTTTGCTTTTTCCCCGAACGGAATGATGCGATCCTTTGACTTTTCATGGCAGACAATATACCCCAGTGTCAGATTGATATCTTCCATTTTTAAAGAAACCAATTCAGACACACGGATTCCGGTTGCATAAAGAAGTTCCAGCATCGCCTTATCCCTGATTCCTTTCGAACACTGCAAATCAGGCTGCTCCATCAGGCATTCCGTTTCACGAATTGTCAGAATCCGGGGGAATTTCTTCTCCACTTTCGGCGGCCGAAGATTTTCTGCCGGATCTGTCATAATATCACGTCTTTTATAGCAATAATCAAAAAATCCTTTTGCCGATGCGATTCCCCGGGATACCGTCGAAGGCGCTTTTCCTTCTTTTTCAAGATACAGAATATAAGAATTCAGAGATGTCTCATTCACATCTTCAATATTGGTAATCCCCTGAGCAAAAAGATATTCCCTTAATTGCTTCAGATCCCTCTGATAAGAAACCTGTGTATTTACGGATGCTCCCCTCTCATCACGCAGATACGCAATAAACGCCCCAATCTTTTGTTCCATGTCATAACCCTTTTTCCCAAATAATATTAAGTCAATTATACTTGATTTTTAATGAAAATCAATTGCCTGTTTAATTTCTTTTCATGATTTTTCCAAAAAGGGTTAAGAGTCCTGAATTACAGTAACATTCCACCCAGATTCCAAGCAAAACGGAGAGAACAGCAATCAGATAAATACGTTTCCACGGGAGTTTGACAGTTAAATAATTAAAAAAGTACTCGCAGGCCGCATAAAACC
>JBJEMI010000025.1:0-2826 GCA_051879615.1 Lachnospiraceae bacterium | reverse complement strand
CACCGATCCTGAGTGAGGAAGAGATCTCTACACCGGAAGATGCGATCCGGGTATTGGGAGATACCTTTAAAGACTACGACCGGGAAGTGGTAGGAGTGGTTCATCTGCGGAGTGATAATGTTCCCATCAACATGGCCATCATCAGTATGGGGACACTGAACCAGTCACTGGTGCATCCGAGGGAAGTATTAAAGGCGGCGTTCTTATCGAATGCCGCTTCTATCCTTCTGTTCCACAACCATCCAAGTGGCAGCCTGAACCCATCGAAGGAGGACATTGCACTTACGGGCAGAATGCAGCAGCTTTGTATGCTGGCTGGGATTCCTGTGATTGACCATGTGATTCTTGGAAATGACCAGTCCTATTTTTCTTTCCGGGAAAAAAAGATCCTTCCTATGGAGCAGATTCAATACTCTGTGGATTTGAATGATATCAATCTGAAAGTAGCAGAAAAGGAAGCAGAGAATTATGGATATGAGAAACCACATAAAAAATCAATCAAGGAATCCCTGGAGGAAAACCGGAAAAAGATCACATCCGGTCAGAAAACATCCGGTGTGAAGAAAAAACGGGAAACGACGATAGAATGAGAGGAGGATGAATGGGTATGGCAAATAAATTATATGCCATGGAACAGCTGACGGAAGAAGTCGCAAAGGACATCGCAGCAAAGCCGGAAGAGTGGATGCGTTTTCTGGATACCGCATCCCGGTTATATAAATACACCTTTGATGAACAGCTCCTGATCTTTGCCCAGAGACCGGAAGCAACTGCCGTGGCATCCATGGAGGTATGGAATAAGCGGATGTACCGATGGATCAAGAAAGGGTCAAAAGGCATTGCCCTGATTGATTATACATCCAGCCCGAAAAACCGCCTGCGGTATGTGTTTGATATTTCGGATACTTATAAGGTGCGGAATCTGGGGAAAGACCCGGCTTTGTGGGTGCTGCCACAGGATGACCGTTCCTTTGCGGCAGATTATCTGCAGAGAGCGTATGGATTGGACGAAGGAGATGGCGGGCTTGCCGGAACCCTGCATCAGGCAGCACAGGAAAGTGTGCGGGAGTGGCTTCCGGATGCGTTTGATGAACTGAAACAGGATGTGCAGGGGACATTTCTGGAAGAACTGGATGAGCAGAACCAGGAAGTGGAGTTCCGGGACCTTATGACGGACAGTGTATGGTATGTCCTGTTAAAGCGGTGCGGGATGGATACGGAAGCATACCTGTCTGCGGACAGCCTGCGGCACATCACGGATTTTAATGACCTCCGTGTGCTTGGGCACCTTGGCACAGCGGTCAATGAGATCTGCCGACCGATTCTGATGCAGCTTGGACGGTATGTCCTTATGGATCTGGAAAATGACAGGAAAACGGTTGCAAAAGAATCGGAAGTGGTCTATAATGAATTTAACACGTTAATTCGTGAAAGTGAAGAAATTACACCAGAACCAGAGATAGAAGAAAACAAGGAGGAAACAGAGCATGAGAGAGATCACTTACAGCAGGAACGGGGATTATCTGATCCCGGATATCAAACTGGAGGAGACCAGGGGAACCATCGGGAAATACGGGATGATGCGGAAGGAATATCTGAGGAACCACAAGAAAGCCAGATTCAGCATACTGGCACTGCAGAACAGGCTGGACAGCCATCTGATGGAAGTGGACAGCGAAGCCAGACAGAAAGTGGAAGACCTGACCATGCAGCTTCTGGAGAAAGACCCGGCACCGGAGAAATCAGCCGACAGCATGGCATGGACCCGTCACATGAACCGGATCCGGGCACAGGCAGAGGAACTGGTGGTTCAGGAGATTATATACAATTAAGCCTGTTCCCCACAGAGGAAGAACAGTTTGGAGAGATCAGGAAAGCGGCAGCTGCACTCACACAGCCAGCCGCTTTTTTTGTTTCGGATGAGATCGTGGATGATGTGCTTCGTACCGGAAGCGGACGGAAGAATACGTTATTCCATATCACTGCAAAACTTGTGGAGGGAATTGACCATGAGGAACTGAGAAGTTTTCTCATCCAGGAATATGGTACCGGCGGGAAAGGGTTTGAGTTTTTCGGACAGAAATTCAGTGTCTGGTATGACGGGGATGGTATGCGTTTCCGACGTGGGGAATCCGCAAGACGCAATTATGACCGTATGCTTACCTGGGAAGAAGCGGCAAACCGCATTCAGGATATGTATGATGCGGGGACTTATGTTTCCAACGTGATTATGCAAAATTCCATTAAAGTGGAATGTGATGAGCTTTCCAGCCAGCTGGCACTCCATTTCCGGGATACCGGGGCTATCCGGGGAATATACAGCCATACAGAAACGACCGAAAGGTTCCGTGCAGGTCTGGATGATCCGGAACAGACAAGGGAGTATTACCAGATGCTTGTGGAACTGGAACGGGATATGGAACGTCATCCGGAAAACTATATGAGGTACCAGATCCGGAATAATCCGATATACAAGCAGAGGGTCTATGACCTTGGAAGGACGCTCGATTGGAGTCGGCAGGAAGAAACCGTAACACCGCCGGAAATGGCTTTTATTACGCAGGATGAGATTGACTCTGTTTTACGGAGGGGTGGAAATGTAGCTGGCGGAAGGAACCGTATCTATGAATTTTTCATGGAACACCACGATGAAAAAGAAGCAGCTGACTTCTTAAAACATGAGTACGGAGACGGAGGATGTACGCCGGGCATCCAGGGAAGCGATCTTTCCGATGAGTGGCATGACGCAAAAGGGATCCGTTTGAGCAAAGGGCAGATTTCCAACCCGAGCCTGAGAACACTTGTCAAGTGGAAACAGGCAGCTTC
>JBJEMI010000024.1:0-2852 GCA_051879615.1 Lachnospiraceae bacterium | reverse complement strand
AAATCTATGAACTTTTCAAGGTACTATAGCGGGGCTTTTGACCCCAACATCATATGATTTCAGACGGCAGTAAAAAAGGAGAACTGCGAAAAGCGGAATGTGAACCGGCAGTTCTGTATATCACTCCTTCCGGACTGGAGGTTTCGGAAGTAACCATTGTTTCGGGAAATGTATATCCAAAAGATTCCAACCGATGTTATGTTAAGGGAGGTACGCAGACAAGAGTGGAATTTTCGTCACAAACCGATTATCCGTGCGTCGGGTGGAAGCCGGAGGAAAACAGACTCCGGGAGCAGTGCGATTCCGGTATCATCAATACATTGACTTCTGCCGCAGATCAGAGAAGCGAAGATCAGGGAATACTGACCAGTGAGTTTCTCTGTCTTCTGACAAAAGATCAGGAGGAACGAATTTATATACCGGAGGGAAGTATCGGAGCGGGAGAAGCAAAAAGATGGATCGAACCGACAGAGAAGGAAAAGAGGCTGATACTGATCTGTGATGCAAAGGGGCCCCAGGTTACGGGTACCATTCCGGAAATGATCCGCGAATATACGGAGCTGATATTCACTGCTTCTGACCATGGAAGCGGTGTACTGGAAAAGAGTTTCAGCCTGGTTCTGAAAAATCGGACGAACGGACAGATGAGAACCTATACTTCTTCGGGAGATCAGATCTCCTGCGTGCTGGATCCGGACAATCCGTTTGCTGAGGGAAATCTTGAATGGGAGATCTCTGTCAGTGACCGGGTCGGCAATCAGACAATCTATAATGGAAGGGTACTTGTAAAAAAACCTAAGACAGAGGAGGAAATGCTTCGTGAGATACGTACCAGAATTTTGTAGTATGACAGTAATGTTTTTATGGATGTCCTATGAGGATCTGAAAACGGGATATGTTTACCGGTTTCAGAGTTATCTGGTAATTATTTTCGGAATGCTGATCTATGCAGGTGCGGCAAAAGGCAGTATGCACCTGCAGCTGATCCTGTATATGACAGAGGTTGGCTGGCTGGTGAAAAAAGAATATCTGGGCAGAGGGGATGGTTATGTTTATTTTGCAATGGCTCTGAGTCTGTCAGCGATTTCTGACGGAAACTGTTATCTGCTGACTTTATTTGTGCACCAGCTGCTGGCAAACCTGTTTTTCTGTCTCTTCGCGGGCAAAAAAATAAAGCTCCCGGTCTTTCGGCTGGGAGCCCATTTTGCATTTATTCCAAGCTTATTTTATTCCTGGCTGTCTGTTGTTGTATCTTCTTCTGTGGTTTCTTTTTCAGGAAGATAGATATGGACTTTTTCAATTCTTGTTTTGTCAACTTTTTCAACAACAAGACGGATACCTTCGTCTGTAATTACTTCTTCTCCTTCTGTAGGCAGATGCTCAAGTTTGTCAATTACGATACCGCCGATGGAGTCATAGTCTTCGGAAACGATTCCGAGACCGATCATATCATCCAGATCCTCTAATTTGGAAGAACCTTCTACGAGATATTCAAGTTCTCCCAGCTTCTGGACTTCTTCTTCTTCGTCGCCATCAAACTCATCACGGATTTCGCCGACGATTTCCTCCAGCAGGTCTTCCAATGTAACAAGACCGGCGGTTGAGCCATATTCATCAAGCACAATTGCAATACTGATCGAGTTCTTACGCATTTCCACCAGTAATTCGGATGTGTTTTTGAATTCATAAGTATAGTGCGCCTCACGTAAGAAATCACGAACGTGGAATTCCTGGGATTTGTCGTATAAAAGCAGGTCTTTTACATTTAAGATACCAATGACATTGTCACGTGTTTCTTCATATACAGGAATACGGGTGAATTTTTCTTCTTTATAAACGTCCATCGTTTCCTCGTAGGTAGCGTCCACATTTAAGAAACACATATCTACACGAGGAACCATAATGTCTTTTGCCTGATGATCCCCGAAGTCAAATACATTATTAATCATTTTATGTTCTTCCGGCTCCAATACGCCGTCTTCATGACCGACTTCTACGATCGTTCTTAAATCTTCCTCTGTAATGGAATCATCTCTGTCATCGGCGTTGATACCAAGCAGGCGGAGAACTCCACTGGATAACAGATTAAGAATGAAGATCAGCGGTGTAAACAATATCATAAGAATATAAATCGGTTTTGCGTATTTCAGCGCCATTTTTTCCGGATAGATCGTTGCACAGGTCTTTGGTGTCACTTCACCGAAGATCAGAACGAGAAGTGTTAAAATACCGGTTGCAGCGCCGATGGCGAGATTTCCGAAAACATCTGTTGCAAATACAGTAGTAAGAGCAGAGGCGGAAATATTTACAATATTGTTTCCGATCAGGATCGCACTTAACAGTTTTCCGGGATCATCGATCACCTTGGCAAGAGTCAGGGCACGTTTGTCTCCGTCTTCTACAAGAGAACGTACACGGATCTTATTGACTGTGGTAAGTGCGGTTTCAGCAGAAGAAAAGAATGCTGATAATGCTAATAGAATAATGATAGTAACTAATTGTATGGCATCACTGGGACCCAAAATAACTTCACTCCTTTTGTAAATTAAAATAATATGATCTGTTGATTCCGTTTCCTGAAATGATCTTCAGGGAACCTGAATTAGCCTTCAATATACAATATTTTTCCTAATATTTCAAGTATTCGCATATGTATAATAATAAAAAGAGTAGAAAAGAATGATGAAAAAAGTGAAAAATACGAATAAAAAAATGGAAAGTATTGCAAAAGTACTGTTCGCGTCCGGAATTGCAACGGCAGTTCTGCTGCTGATCTTCGCATTGATCGCATGGAGCTCGGGAGTTTGACAGTTAAATAATTAAAAAAGTACTCGCAGGCCGCATAAAACCTG
>JBJEMI010000023.1:1330-2857 GCA_051879615.1 Lachnospiraceae bacterium | reverse complement strand
TCCGGAGACAGGCAGATTCTGGCAAAACAGCTGAATATCTCACCAACCCAGCTGTCCTATGTAACCAACAGTAATGAGGGTGAAGGACTTCTGTTCTATGGAAATGTCATTATCCCATTTGTAGACAGATTCCCGAAGAATTCCCTCTATAAAATCATGACAACCCGCTTGGAGGAAGCTTCTGAAGCAGGTTAAATCAAAGGAGAAAACAATGTTACGAGCAATTTCATATGTATTAACTTTTAGTGGCGGTGCTGTTTTTGGCATCGCTTTTCTCTGTTTATTACAGGCAGGGAAAGGGTATCCGAAGAAGGAGGAGTAATCAGTGGCAGAACAGAGAATGAAAGTCAGGGACAAGAAAGTCCAGAAGATGACCAAGGATGGTCTGGTGGAAGAAAACCTGACAGATAAATCTTCTGTTCGTGTCAGTAACCGTGTCGGTGATGTGCAGATGGGAAGAAAACAGGGGGAAAAAGAAGAAAACCTTGTGGATAAGTCTCCCCGCCAGTCTGAACGGAGTGGGAAAAATATTCGTCCCTCTGTGCAAAAATCCAGAGATGCACCGGAACTGATACGGACAGAGAAGCAAAGTGAGGATTTTGGACAGAGTAGTAAACAGCAAAATAGAAAAAGAATCCGTGCTGAAGTCGGAAAAGAATCCAGACTTGCAGAAGAATCCGAAGCCGGACAGTCAGGGAGACTGAAAGAAAAACGTGCTGATCTATCAGAAAACAGAGGAGACAGCCGGAGAAATCAGACAGGTGGCAGCAAAAAGCCAAAACAAAAACAACGTTTGAAGTTTGCTTATGAGGAAACTGGTGCTTCTGTGAAAAATGACAAAGATATGGAGAAATTGAACCAGATGGATACGGATGGAGTCAATTTCCGCCATCAGAAACAGAAGGAAAAAGCCAAAAAGTTTTCTTATGAGGAAGCAAAAAAGAAAAAGGAAGCAAAGCAGCATTCCAAGAAGGCACAGGTCTATCGGGCAAATGAAGGGGAAGCTCCTGGAAAGAAGAAATCCCGCTTGAAGTTTGGCGAATGGGAATCTGTGAAAACAGAAAAAACTTCTGCTGTTAAGAAAGCAGGAAGTGCAACTTCCGTAGCATTGCACCGTGAGATCAGCAAAAATGAAGACGATAATGCGGCGGTAGAAGGTGCCCATAAGTTAGAAGAAAGCGGCGAAGGTGTTTACCGGCTGGAACAGAGAAGTGCCAGACGCAGGAAACAGAGGGCATCCAGAAAAAGAAGCAGACTTGAAAGACAGGAAGAGAAACAGACACAGGCTGCAGCCCGTCAGGAGCAGAAGAAACTGAAAAAACAGATTCAGAAGCAACAGATCAAACGGGATTATGCCAAAGCGAAGCGAAGTGAACAGACAGTAGGAACAGCTACAAAAGGTACGATTGATTATATCAAGAAGATTGGCGGCAAAGTCACCAACTTCTTTAAAGAAAACCGGAAGGTGTATATCAGTGTAGCAGTTCTGATCGGATTGATGTTTCTGATCATAACGAATGTCACGTC
>JBJEMI010000023.1:0-1230 GCA_051879615.1 Lachnospiraceae bacterium | reverse complement strand
GTAGAAGATACCGGAGCTTTCGCAAGATACGGTGTACAGTTTGATGTCTATTATGACAGTCATGCGGCAGCATCTGCACATGGACATCAAACATGGGAATGTTATCTGGCAGATGATAATGGAAGCAATGAAGTGGAAGTGACCAGGACAAGAGATGTAGATGTGCTGAATGTCACCTTAAATAGTGGAAACCTGATGTCAATCTGTCAGGACAGGCTTGGATTCTTCCAGAAAGAACTGTTCAGTGCCTACAACGATACAAAAGGCAACTTGCAGATGTTTGCAACACCGGTTGATTTTAACTGGTATTCCAGTGTGACCAGCTATTATGGATACAGGATTCATCCAATATCAGGAGCAAATCAGCTTCATAATGGTATGGATATCGGAGCACCGGAAGGGACAAAAGTAATGGCAGGGCTGACCGGAACGGTTACAACTTCTGCTTATAACGACAGCTATGGCAATTATGTTGTGATCAAGGACAGTAAAGGCTATGAACTGCGGTATGCACATTTAAGCAGCCGGAGTGTATCTGCAGGAGCATCCGTCACGAAAGGTGATGAGATAGGTCTTGTAGGAAATACCGGAAATTCTACAGGAAGCCATCTTCACATTGAACTTCTGAAAAATGGAGAGCGGTTAAACCCGATCTTTTATCTGGAAACAGGAGAAGGGGCAGGATTTGGCGGCAATGAATATACCAGTGAAGCAGCACAGCGTTTGTTAAATGAAGCAGCGAGATATCTTGGGACACCGTATGTGTGGGGTGGATATTCGCCAAGTGGATTTGACTGTTCTGGATTCGTAAGTTACTGCCTGACACATTCAGGTGTAAGGAATACAGGAAGATTAACGGCACAGGGATTGTATGACATTTGTACGCCGGTATCTCAGTCAGAAGCACAGCCAGGAGATCTGATCTTCTTTACAGGTACTTACGATGCAGGAGTTCCGGTAACGCATATCGGAATCTATGTGGGCAATGGTCAGATGATCCATTGTGGGCATCCGGTGCAGTATACGTCCATCAACTCTCCATACTGGCAGAGTCATTTCTATGGATTCGGACGATGGTAAGGAAAAGGGCGGTGTAACAGCCGTCCGGAAAGGAGAAGCGATGAAAAGTCTTGAAAAAGCAACGGCAGATTATGAGAAAGCCAAAGAGAAAATGGAAGCATCCAAAGCCAGATATGAAGCAGATTTAAAGCGTTTCAAGGCTGCGGAGAT
>JBJEMI010000022.1:0-2959 GCA_051879615.1 Lachnospiraceae bacterium | reverse complement strand
TGCACTGCGGAAAAATAAAAATCTATCGGCTCTTTTGCTTTTGAAAAATATATCAATCAAGGCAAATAAGGAGAGTAAAAGTTATGAAGAAAAAAGTTTTGGCAGTGATTCTTGGTGTAAGTATGGTAATGTCTATGGCAGCATGTGGAGGAAGTTCAGAATCTTCTAAAGAGAGTAATCAGAACGAAGAGTCTTCTGAAAGCACAGACACAACTGATACATCAGAAGAATCAGCAGATACAGAAGGTTCTGCAGATTCCTACAAAATTGCGATTGTAAAGCAGATGGATCATGCATCTCTGGATGAGATTGCTAATGCGATTGCAGCTCAGTTTGATGCCATCGAAAAGGAAAAGGGTGTAGATATTGAATATGAAATTTACTCCGGACAGGGCGAGCAGACAACCTTGAAACAGATTGGGGATCAGGCGATTGCGGATGGTGTAGATGCCATTGTTCCTATTGCTACCATGGCGGCACAGGTTATGACAGTCTGTGCGGAAGAGACTCAGACTCCGGTTGTGTACGCAGCAATTTCCGATCCGGAAGCAGCAGAACTGACAGGGATCGACTATGTGACCGGAACCAGTGATGCACTGAATACTAATTTTATTATGGATATGATGCTGGCCCAGAATCCGGATGTGAAAAATGTAGGACTTCTGTATTCTCTGTCTGAAGCGAATTCTACAAAGTCAATTGCAGATGCAAAAGCTTATCTGGATGCAAAAGGCATTTCTTATACAGAACAGACAGCAGCTACTAACGATGAAGTAATCGCAGCTGCATCTGCACTGGCAGCAGCAAAGGTAGATGCCGTATTTACTCCTACCGATAATGTAATTATGGCTGCAGAGCTGGCTATTTACAGTGATCTTGCAGAAGCAGGTATCCCGCATTATACAGGAGCAGATTCCTTCGTAAGAAATGGTGCATTTGCTACCTGCGGTGTTAATTATACGGATCTTGGAACGAAAACGGCTGATCTGACTTATACAGCTGTGACAGAAGGTATGGCTGATCTGGAAGACTATTATCTGATGGATGGCGGTCTTATCACAGTCAATGCAGAAACAGCCGAAATACTGGGTGCTGATTATTCTGTATTTGCAGATATGGGTGAAGTGGTTGAGGTTACAACCACAGAAGATTAAAAGGAGGGGCTGCTGGTGCTTTACATTTTACAGACTGCACTTGAACTTGGATTTTTATACGCACTGGTTGCCATGGCATTATTTTTAAGCTATCGTGTACTTGATATAGCGGATCTTACAACAGACGGCTGCTTCGTTCTAGGAGCAGCTGTATCTGTGACGATGGCGGCTGCCGGGCATCCATTTCTGGGAATTTTTGCTGCTATGGCAGCAGGAGCCTGTGCCGGTTTTGTAACCGCATTTCTGCAGACCAGGCTGGGAGTTCCCCCGATTCTGGCAGGTATTGTGACAAATACTGGTCTCTACACCATCAATTTGATGGTGATGGGCTGGAGTTCCAATGTGAGCCTGCTTAAAACAGCGACAATATTTTCAATTTTTCAAACGACGGGAATCGGCGGTAAATGGTATGAAGTTGTTCTGGCCGGTTCTATTACTGTTTTAATGGGAATTCTTCTGGTGTTGTTTCTGGGAACCAGACTGGGTCTTTCCATTCGTGCCACCGGAAATAATATCTGCATGGTGAGAGCTTCTTCTATCAATCCGACATTTACCATTACGGTAGGACTTTGCATTGCCAATGCACTGACAGCACTTTCCGGTGCCATGGTGGGCCAGTATCAGAATACAGCGGATATTAACGGGGGAACCGGTATTGTGGTAATTGGTCTTGCCTGTCTGATTATCGGTGAGACAGTTCTGGGAAGAAGGACAATCATCAAAGGTGCCATTGCTGCAGTGATTGGTTCTGTCATTTATCGTTTTATCTATGCGATTGTACTTTATACTAAAATCGTTCCGGTACAGGGGCTGAAGCTGATTACTGCTATTGTAGTAGGCGTGGCTATTGCAGCTCCTACTATTAAGGACTGGTTCCTGTTCCAGAAACGAAAACATGCTGCAATGCAAAGAAAAGGGGGCAGATAGGATGCTGAGAATAGATAATATAGCAAAGACTTTCAATCCCGGCACCATCAATGCCAAGACAGCACTTTCAGGTCTTTCCCTTCATCTGAAAAAAGGTGATTTTGTGACCATTATCGGTTCCAATGGTGCCGGAAAATCTACGTTATTCAATGCGGTTGCAGGTGCATTTTACGTAGATGACGGTTCTATTGCACTGGATGGGAAAGATATTACCTTTGTACCGGAGCATAAAAGAAGCCGATATATTGGAAGACTGTTTCAGGATCCCATGGCCGGTACAGCGCCGGGAATGACCATAGAAGAAAATCTGGCTCTGGCATTTTTACGTACGACAGAGGGAAGCAATCCGTTCAGTCGTATTTCCCGGAAAGATAAGGAACTGTTCCGGGAAAAGCTGAGTCTTCTTGACATGGGTCTGGAGGATAGAATGAAACAGCCGGTAGGACTGTTGTCGGGCGGACAGCGTCAGGCACTGACACTTTTGATGGCGACCATGGTTACCCCTAAAATTCTCCTGTTGGATGAACATACAGCGGCGCTGGATCCGGGAACGGCTGATAAAGTCCTGAAACTTACCAGAGAAATCGTGGAAAGAGATCATATTACCTGCATGATGATCACCCACAACATGCATCAGGCACTGGAACTGGGGAATCGGACATTCCTGATGGCAGACGGTCAGATCGTGCTGGATGTAGAAGGCGAAGAAAGGTCACATCTGACGGTAGAAGATCTGCTGGTTCGATTCCGGGAAGGAACCGGAAAAGAACTGGATAACGACAGGATACTGCTGTCAGAAAGGAGTTAGTTGATGTTTAATTTGAAATATTTGGTTATTGGTGCGGGTGGTACCGGCGGTTCTATCGCCGGTTTTCTTG
>JBJEMI010000021.1:0-66780 GCA_051879615.1 Lachnospiraceae bacterium | reverse complement strand
ATTGCATCCAGAGTTTCGAAAGAAAGTCCTGCCCAGTTTGCAGGATATTTTCCGTGGATGTTTCCGATACCTGCTGCAAGGAAATCGATTCCGAGATCAGCGATCATCTTACATTCATTCGGATCTGCGCATTCGCCCATTCCTACAACACCGTCTTCTTCTCCTCCGATAGAACCAACTTCTGCTTCGATAGATAATCCTTTTTCTTTACATACTGCAACTAATTCTTTTGTCTTAGCTACGTTTTCTTCGATTGGGTAATGAGAACCATCAAACATAACTGAAGAAAATCCTGCTTCGATACATTTGTAGCAGTGTTCATAGCTGCCGTGGTCTAAGTGCAGAGCTACAGGAACCGTAATGTTCAGTTCTTCTAACATACCGTTAACCATACCAACGATTGTTTTGTATCCGCCCATGTATTTACCGGCGCCTTCAGATACGCCTAAGATAACCGGGGAATTACATTCCTGAGCTGTCTGTAAAATTGCTTTTGTCCATTCTAAGTTGTTAATGTTGAACTGGCCTACTGCATAGTGACCTGCTTTTGCTTTTTTGAGCATTTCCGCTGCTGAAACTAACATAAACAATGCCTCCTCGATTGCATAATGAATAGATTTTTCAGGGGCCACTGCCCCATATCACTTATATTATAACTCATAATTACTAAAATGAAAACTACTTTTTACTTCTTTTCGTTCTTTTTCATCATGTACAGACCCAGTCCGATCAGACCGACACCGAAAATCACAAACAAAATACTGAAAATCAGCATCAGTGTATATTCACTGCCACCATTGTCCATACGTACACCAAAAATATTACAGGCCATATAGAGCAGGTAGATCCCTGCCATGATATAAATCACTGCCCTTCCTTTATCCTTCATATCCAAACCTCTTCCTGGTTATTTTCCGTTCTCCTGCGGAATCCACTGCGCAGTCAGAATATGCTCTCCCGTCGCAGTAACGATCGTATCCGCTTCTATGTCCTGTCCGCTGTATACATAACCGGCGAACTCATATCCCTCTTTTTTCGGAACCGGAAGCCCTCCATAGGCCTCTCCGAACACTACTCCCATCTCTTCCGTTCCGCTCGTATCACTCCCCCCATTATAGTCAAATTTCACACAAATTTCCGCCGGCTCCCAGACTGCATATAATGTTGTATCGCCTTCCACCGGGTCATTCGCAAAATCCCACACCTCTGCCAGCGTTTCATCCTCCGATGTCACCCAGTAAACAAATTCATATCCCGGCTTCACCGGTATTTCAGGCTCTTTTACATACTGCCCATGCTCCAGCTTCTGGGAGGCAATCTCCGTTCCCCCATAGGTATCAAACCTGATATAATATTTGCCATTTAACGCAAACACAAATACCATGACAACGATTGCCACGATCACTCCAAGGATAAAACCGTCCAGTATCCTGATCGGCACATCTGTTTTTCCGTAAATCCCCTTTCCGATCCAGCGTTTCTCGGTAATCTTTACCGGGATTTCCTCATTCTCCTTCTTATCCATTGAATTCTCACTCATCTGTTCCTGTCACTCCGTTTTCAAGTTATTCATCTGCTTTTTGAAAAGCATAGTTTCAGCATAACATAAAACCGGGGAATTTTCATTCCCCGGTTATGAATTTTCAAATTATTTACGAACAAGATATTTTCTCATATCGATGGAAACTGCAACTAAGATAATTAAACCTTTGATAATGTACTGCAGGTTCTGATTGATAGATAAGAAGTTCAGTGCTACGAAGATGATTCGAAGTAAGAATACACCCAATACGACACCGCTGATCTTACCGGTACCACCTACAAAGGATACACCGCCGATAACACAGGCAGCGATCGCATCACATTCATAGTTCAGA
Organism: Lachnospiraceae bacterium; assembly: GCA_051879615.1. Lineage (GTDB taxonomy): Bacteria > Bacillota > Clostridia > Lachnospirales > Lachnospiraceae > HGM12587. The sequence goes on along the minus strand of JBJEMI010000021.1, from coordinate 64,903 downwards.
CCTGTCGTTGCGGAGTTGGAACCGATACGTGCTGATTCGATAAAACCTGTAATACCATACATCGCACCTGCCAGTGTATGAACGAGAATCGTTGTTCTCATAACATTAACACCTGATACATTGGCTGCTTCAGGGTTAGAACCAACTGCAAACATGTTTTTGCCAAACGTTGTCTTGTTCCAGATAAACCACATCAAAACAACGATCAGACATGCATACCATACATAGTTCGGAATCGGTGTCTTGCCGATGGATATGATACTTCCGGACACAAAGTTCTTGAAAGAACTGTCAAGACCGGAAAGCGGCTGACCGTTATTTCCATTCAGCATGATATACATTAAGAGAACACCGTAAACGATCAGCTGTGTTGCCAGTGTTACGATAAATGGATGCAGACTGAATTTCGCTACGAAGAAGCCGTTGACCCAGCCTACGATCGCACCTACGGCGATTACAATTAAAATAACAAGCCAGATCGGCATTACCGGTAAATTCGGGAACATTTTTGATCCGTAATCGGCAGCCTGCAGCAGAGAAGCAGAAATACATGCCGTTAAACCTACAACACGTCCTGCAGAAAGGTCTGTACCTGTCAATACAATACACCCTGCAATACCGCATGCGATCGGAATATTCGCTGCAGCGAGGGAAATAATATTTACAATTGAGTTTGCGGATAAGAAACGATGGTTCTGGGTATATGTATAAATAACTGCAATAATCAGCAAAATATACAATGCATTATTAAGCAGCGCTTCTTTCCAGAAAGTCTTTTTATCTTTGCTATCCAGTGTCTGATAATTGGCATAGCGATCTTTAATATTGGCAATAGCTCTCATGCTGTACTGCCTCCTTTACACATATTTTGCAGCAAGAGTCATAATCTCTTCCTGAGTAGTATTTCTGGCATCCACTTCACCGGCGAGACGTCCGCCCGACATGACGAGAATCCTGTCACAAACACCTAAAAGCTCCGGCATTTCGGAAGATACCATGATAACAACCTTGCCCTTGTTGGCAAGATCAATGATCAGCTGATAAATTTCATACTTCGCACCAACGTCGATACCTCGTGTAGGTTCGTCCAAAAGCAGTACTTCCGGTTCAGTCAGAAGCCATCTTCCGAGAATAACCTTCTGCTGGTTACCGCCGGAAAGAGAACGGATCTTTGTTTCCTGTGTCGGAGTCTTGGTATGCATTGCATCAATTGACCACTGAGTATCCTTTTTCATAGAAGCTTCACTCAGGCAGATACCGCCTTTCAGATGCTTCTTCAGACTGGAGATTACCGTGTTCTCCCGGATGCTCAAAATTCCGAAAATACCGGTCGCACGACGCTCTTCTGTTAAAAGTGCAAATCCGTTTTTAATGGATTCCCTTGCATTACGATTCAATACAGGCTTTCCGTCCAGCGTGATCTTTCCTGATTTTCTTGTGGCAATACCAAAGATATTTTCCAGTGTTTCTGTACGTCCGCTTCCGTCCAGACCGGCAATACCGACAATTTCACCTTTTCTGACATTGAAGGAAACGTCCTTCAGCAGAGAATACTGTGCCGTCAGTCCTTCGACTTTCAGTGCAACCTCAGCCGGCACGTTGGTCTTCGGCGGGAACTGATTGCCCAGTTCACGTCCTACCATCAGTCGAATGATTTCTTCCATCGTAAGTTCTTTCGCCGGTTTGGTCGCTACATAGGTACCGTCACGCATGATCGTGACTTCATCTGAAATTCTGAGAATTTCCGCCATTTTATGGGAAATATAAATGATGCCGCAGCCTCTGTCGCGGAGCATGTTGATGATTTTAAACAGGTGCTCAACTTCCTGTTCCGTCAGAGATGATGTAGGCTCATCAAATACAATTATTTTCGAATTAAACGAAACAGCTTTCGCAATTTCCACCATCTGCCTCTGTGAGACCGGCATGGTACTCATAACCCGCTTCGGGTCCACCTCCATACCCAGTTCTTCAAATAATGCTTTTGTATCCTGATAGATCTTCTTTTCATCTACCATAACACCGGCTTTTTTCGGATAACGTCCCAGCCACAGATTATCCATAACATTTCTCTTTAAAGCCTGATTTAATTCCTGGTGTACCATGGCTACACCATTTTCCAATGCTTCTTTCGAGTTTTTGAAGTTGACTTCCTTACCCTCCAAAAGAATTTGTCCGCCGTCTTTTGCATACATACCGAACAAACATTTCATCAGAGTAGATTTTCCTGCACCGTTTTCCCCCATCAGTGCATGAACCGTACCTCTCTTTACTGTCAAAGAAACATGATCCAGTGCTTTTACACCCGGGAATTCCTTACATATGTCTGTCATTTGTAATAGAACATCATGTCCCATACTACGCCCTCCATAAAACCTGCGGTCCGTATTTCACATCCCGCGGTTCCTTTTTGATTCTGAAAATAGGTTTCCTTCAAAAAAAGGGTGGCCGCTATCCCATAACAGCCACCCTTTCATTATCGAGTACTTATCTCACTGTAAGATATCTTATTCTCCTGTATATGCTGCATATGGGATAAAGATCTTGTTGTCAATACCTTCTGCTTTGTGGTAATTAGCTGTATCATCCATAACTGATCCGCCCTTGCATACGTTGTCAGTTAAATCTGCGATACAAGCAGCCATACCTTCTGCATCCTGTTTGATGGTACCGATCATAGCACCCTGAGAAATTAAATCTTTTGCAGCATCTGTAGCATCTACACCAAATACAGGGATTACTGTAGCGTCTTCTTTGTTGTATCCGGCATCTTTTAATGCGGAGATCGCACCTTCAGCCATACCGTCGTTGTTGCAGATAACCAGTTCGATCATGTTGCCGTTTGCTTCGTTGTACTGAGTCAGGTTTGTCTGCATGTAAGCCTGAGCTGCTGTTGCACTCCAGTTACCATCCTGGTCTACCTGATATTTATCGCTGTTGGAAGCGTCAAAGTAAACAAGTTCCGGTTTTCCTGCTGCTGTAAGAACTGCGTTGGCATCTTCTACACCGTACTGTGTACGGGCGATTGCTTCTGCATTTCCAAGCTGTCCCATGAACATTGCATACGAGATCTGTCCGTCGCCGTTTAAGTCAACTGCATCATAGTTCTCAAGTAAATAATCACCGATCATTTTACCCTGCATATGTCCTGCTTCCGGAGCATCTGTTCCTACGAATGCACATTTGTCATAGCTTCCGAGAACTGTTCCTTCTTCTCCTTCACCTTCGATCGCACGGTTAAAGAAGATTACCGGGATACCTGCTGCCTCTGCTTTGTCAACGATTGCGGAAGATACATCAACAGCACCTGATGTTACAACGTTTACTACCAAACATGTAGCACCTGTCTGGATTGCTGTATCGATCTGTTCGTTCTGTGTTGTCTGGTTACTGTTTGAATCGTAATCCTGATAATTGATTCCGAGAGCATCAAATTCAGCGTTTAATGCTGTTCTTACTGAAGAAAGGTATGTATCTGAATATGTATACCAGAATACTGCTACCAGTGAGTCGTCAGATGCTTTATCTGCCACTTCATCTGCCACATCTCCAGCTTCCTGCTGTGCATCATTGCTTGTTGTCGGTTCTTTCTCTCCACAACCAACCATCATCGTTGCTGCCATTGCCACGCATAAAAAAGCAGCTAAAAGTTTCTTTTTCATTTTAAAAACCCCCTTATAGATTTTATTAAACTGCTCTAGCAGTTGTCTTAGACGATTATATCATCTATACATTAATATTTCTATATGTTTTTGGGAAATTCGCAGAAAAAACACAAAAAAATAGTGGAATTATGCATATTTCGGATAGTTGTTTTTTCCCCGAGTTTCTTTCTTTGTGCATATTTCACTATTTTTTTATTTATTATTTAACAATAATATCAATGGCCTTCTGATTATTCTCTATCACCACCTGCTGGTGCTCTCCGCCGAACTCTCCATCCAGCGTCCACGGAACTATTGCATCTGATTCGATGACCAGTCTTCTGGTACGGAAAGAATACATATACTGAGAATCCAGCTCCTCTTTCACAAGGGCGGTCAGGATTTCCTGAATCTCTATAGGATTCTTCGGTTTCCTTACAAATGTCACTTCAAAAACGCCGTCATCGAAGATCACATCCTTGCCGACCAGTCCTTTAAATCCCGCCACGGATTTGGAGTTTGTGACCATACCGAACATAAACTCTCCTTCAAAAGACATTTCTTCGCTGGTCACCTTCATCTGATAAGAGCAGATATTATAAAGTCTCTTCATTCCTTCCAGAATATAGGCCATATGACCGAGCACGTTTTTGATCTCCTGCTTTGTTGAATAGGATACATCCGTAAAAATACCAAATGCTGCAATATAAACAAAATAATCCCCGTTAAAAGAACCGATATCGCAGGAAAACGTCTTACCTGTCATAGCACGTCTTGCCGCCTCCTGCATGTTTTTGGGAATCTTCAGACTTCTCGCAAAATCGTTGGTTGTTCCGGCCGGAATGTACCCGATCGGGATCCGGTCCTCCTTCGGACGGTTCATCATACCGGTCACCACCTCATCCAGCGTACCGTCACCGCCGCTGCATACGACCATGTCATAAGTTTCCGGAAGCTTTGCAATCCTCTCCATGGCATCCAGATATCCTGTTGTCGGAACAACCGTCAGTTCATTGTCCTGCCCCGCAAGTATCTGGATGATCTCATTTAATTTCGGTCCGATCTGTTCTTTGCCTGCATGAGGATTGTAAATAAAATAGATTTTCTTCATGCCATCTTCACTCCTATCTGTTCAGATAATTACGCAAAAATGCAAACAGTTTTTTCATCTCTCCCTCAGTACCGACGGTAATTCTCAGATAATGATCGATCCCCGGCGTATTGAAATATCTCACATAGATCCCTGCTTCCCGCAATGCCGTAAACAGTTCTTTTGCGGGAACTGTCTCATGAGCGGCAAAGATAAAATTTGCTCTGGAATCCGGGAAGGAAAACCCCAATTCCTTCAGTTCCTTCTTCGCCCATTCTCTGGTAGCAATGATCTTCGAAGTCATTTCCTTAAAATATGCATCATCTTTCACTGCTTCCACACCGCTTTTTATCGCCACACGGCTCAGTGTATAGGAATTAAACGAATATTTGACATCATTTAAATAGCCGATCAGTTCCGGATTACCGATGGCAAAGCCAATCCTCATTCCCGCCATGGAACGGGATTTCGAAAACGTCTGTACCACCAGCAGATTGTCGTATTTGTCGATCAGAGAAAGCGCAGACTCACCTCCGAAATCGATATAGGCTTCATCTACGATGACAACCGACTCCGGATTGTGTGACAGAATATCCTCGATCGTTTCCAGCGGCTCCAGGATTGCTGTCGGTGCATTCGGATTCGGGAAGATGATTCCTCCGTTTTCCTGATAATAATCCTCTTTTACAAGGCGGAAATTCTCATCCAGCTTCCTGCATTCATACGGTATTCTGAATTCTTCTGCCCAGACGCGATAAAAAGAATAGGAAATATCCGGAAACAGAATCGGTTTTTCCGAATTAAAAAATGTCATAAAGCACATGGCAAGCACATCATCCGAGCCAACGCCCGCAAATACCTGTTCCGGTTTTACATGATAATACTCTGCCAGACAGGCAATCAGATCCCCTGCTGTCGGATCCGGATAAAGTCTGAGCTCATCTGCCGAAAACTCCTTCAGCACTCTCTGTACACCCGGTGCCGGCGGGTAGGGATTTTCATTGGTATTTAATTTAATCACATTCTTTTCTTTCGGCTGTTCCCCCGGAACATACGGAATTACTCTTCTGATATTTGCTCTCCATGTTTTCATAATGTTTTCCTCTTTACCCTGCCTTTTTCCAGGAGAAATACCGGCTTATAAGATAATTTGGCTGCTCTGAGTCCCTCATCTCCGGTATCCTCTTCCCGATTGATATACTGCACGTCGGCACATTCATGTTCGACAAACTGCTGATTAATCATGGTATAGGCACCTTCATATTCTGTCAGCGCCTTTTCAATGTGTACGACCATCGTGTCATCACAGGACTTTTCTCCTACGGTAAAAGCCACGACCTTTCCTTCCACACGCAAAAGTCCTCCGCATACATCCAGTTCCTGAAAAAGACGCAGATAATTGGCTGCCACGCAGCTTTCCGCATTTTTCTCCTCATGTTCCTGACATTCATGAATATTTTTCCAGTGCAGAAGCATCTGAAAACACTCTTCCACATTATCTTCACAGATCTTTTCATACTGCCAGTCAGGATACAGTTTTTTAAATTTATTGACATGATTTTTCTTGCTGTGGTATTTTTTTCCGGAAAGCATCCGAAGCTTTTCCGACTCATAGACATAGTCTGCGATATCCCGCTGATACTCAATTTCAAATTCTCCGGGATAGAGACTTTCCAGTTCTTCGAACTGCTCTTTTGTCACACAGTTCATCTGAAATTCCTGTCCATGCTCTTCACAGTATTTCATCAGCATGTCCAGACACTTCTTCACATCGCCGCTTCCCTGGGGATATTGAAAAATCCTCGGATCTTTTCCGTTGGACAAAACGAGCATATCCTCCACAACCGCAAATTCGCCCTGATAAAATCTTGCCCATAAAAAGATATTCCCGAATGTACGCTCACAGCTTCTTGTAGTTTTCTGCTTTAAATAGCCGGTAATGAGTTCTTTGTCCTCATGTACCGGCCTTTTAAATACTATTTCCATAAAATCCTTTCCAATCTTATCCTATGAGAACAGTTTTTCCTTATACACACCTGCATCGACCAATGCCCTGAAAGAATCCATCACATACTGCTTATCTTCCTTGTAGGTTACTCCAAACCATTTATCGTGTGTTTCCAGTACCGATACTTCCGCCTTGCCTGCCTGAATCTGGCTGTCCACAACACTCGGAAGCAGATATTCTTTCTTAATATCTCCTTCTTCCACTCCCTTCAGGAATTCTGTAAATCCTTCCTCCAGAATATCCATCATTTCCGGAGAGAATCCCCACATATTCATGGAAGAATGTATATTTTCATCAATCGGTTCTACTGTTCCGTCTTCTTTTTCCACTCCGGCGCCGTCTGCCGTTTTTACAAGGCCGCCTGTTTCCACAACCTTTCTCAGATGACCTGTTTCGTCCACTTTACAGATTCCCCGTGTAACAGCGCCGTTTTCACTTAAAGTATTCTTCAGCAGGAAGCCCGCCATACAAAACTGCAGCCGGTCCTCTGCAGAATGATCCTGAATCAGGAAATCATGTACTTTGACAAATGCTTCTTTTCCATAATAATCATCCGCATTGATTACCACAAACGGTTCATTTACGACTTCCTTTGCACACAATACAGCATGCCCTGTTCCCCATGGTTTTACGCGGTCTGCAGGCTTTTCAAATCCTTCCGGAAGTTTATCCAGTTCCTGATATACATAAGCCACCTCAGCAATCTGCTCAATCCTGTTTCCTATGACTTCTTTGAAATCTTTTTCGATATCTTTGCGGATAATAAATACGATTTTATTAAAACCAGCTTCCAGTGCATCATGGATGGAATAGTCCATAATGATCTCTCCGCTGGGACCTACTTTTGCAAGCTGTTTTAATCCTTCCCCAAAGCGGCTTCCAAGTCCCGCTGCCATAATAACCAGTGCTGTTTTCTTCATCATGTGTTCTCCTTTTCTTTTACATAACTGCCTTCATCGCATCAATCACCTGTGTTACATATTTTTCACACAGCTCCTGTGTTTCTGCTTCAACCATAACACGAAGCAGAGGTTCCGTACCGCTTTCTCTGACCAGGATTCTTCCGTCCTCTCCCAATGCTTCAGCAACAGCTTTCTCCGCAGCACGAACCTTCGGATGTTCCAATACGGTCTTCTTATCAGTCACCCTTAAGTTCTGCAGTAACTGCGGATAAATGTGTACTTCCGAGGAGAGTGCCGCAAGGGTCGTCTTCTTTTCCAGAAGTACCTCCATAATTTTCAGAGAAGTCAGGATACCGTCCCCTGTTGTCGCATGTTTGCTGAAAATAATATGTCCGGACTGTTCCCCTCCCAGGGCATATCCGTTCTTTACCATATTTTCGTATACATATTTATCACCGACCGCTGTTTTTTCATAAGAAATGCTTTCTCTGTCAAACGCTTTATACAAACCGAGATTTGACATGACCGTAGTAACGACTGTATTATCTTTTAATGCACCGATCTCTTTCATGTATTTTCCGCAGATATACATGATACGGTCGCCGTCAACCAGTTCTCCGTTTTCATCTACTGCCAGACATCTGTCCGCATCACCATCATAGGCAAAGCCCACATCCAGATGATTCTCTTTTACAAACTGCTGCAATGATTTGATATGTGTGGAACCGCAGTCTTTATTGATATTGGTTCCGTCCGGTTCATTGTGGATCACATAGGTCTTCGCACCAAGTGCATCGAAAACACTTTTTGCAATGGCGGATGCGCTTCCGTTGGAACAGTCCAGACCCACTTTGATATTCTTAAAGGAACGTGTCGGCAGAGAAATCAGATAACCGATATATCTGTTTCTGCCCGCGGAAAAATCTGAGGCACGACCGATCTCTTCCTTGACTGCATATGGGATTTCTTCGGTCTGACCATCAATATAGCTTTCAATGCGGGCTTCCACTTCCGCTTCCAGCTTCTGTCCCTGACCATTGATGATTTTAATACCGTTGTCATAAAATGGATTATGACTCGCAGAAATCATGATTCCGCAGTCAAAGCCTTCCGTTCTTACGACATAAGAAACACTCGGTGTTGTCGTCACATGAAGAAGAAACGCATCTGCGCCCGAAGCCGTCAGACCGGCAACCAGTGCATATTCAAACATATAACTGCTGCGTCTCGTATCCTTTCCAATGACAATTCTTGCCTTATGATCTCTGCTGTAATACCAGCCCAGATAACGGCCAACCTTAAAAGCATGCTCTACTGTTAACTTCACATTGGCTTCTCCGCGGAAGCCGTCTGTACCGAAATATTTTCCCATTCTTCATGTCCTCCCACAGGTCAGGTCCCGGCAGACTGCCGCAACCCCCAGAGTTCTTTTCTTTCTAAGATTATATGTCAATCCCTTTTTTGTGTCAACGGAATAAGACACCTTAAGAATGACTTAAGATGTCTTTTGTCATGTTCTTTTATCCTGATTTCAATAAGTTTCACTCTCGTTCATCTTCGCCAGTTTCGCCGCCTGATCTGCCGCGATACATGCATCGAGGATTTCCTGGATATCTCCGTCCATGATCTTATCCAGCTTATACAGTGTCAGGTTGATACGATGATCTGTGACACGTCCCTGGGGGAAATTGTAGGTACGGATCTTTTCGGAGCGGTCTCCCGTACCGATCTGGCTCTTACGCAGCTCTGCCTCCGCATCATGAGCTTTCTGCTGTTCGATATCATACAGCTTGGCACGAAGCAGTGCAAATGCTTTTGCTTTATTCTGCAGCTGAGATTTTTCGGTCTGACTGTATACAACGATCCCTGTCGGATAATGTGTCAGACGTACTGCGGAGTCTGTTGTATTGACACACTGTCCGCCGTTTCCGGATGCACGCATAACGTCAATACGGATATCTTTTTCATCAATCTGAACATCTACCTCTTCCGCTTCCGGCATAACTGCAACGGATGCCGTAGATGTATGGATCCGTCCGCCTGATTCCGTTTCAGGAACACGCTGTACACGGTGAACGCCGCTTTCGTATTTGAGCACGGAGTAAGCCCCCTGTCCGCTGACCATGAAGTTTACGGATTTCATACCACCGATACCGGTATCATCCACTTCCATGGTTTCTACCTTCCAGCGGCGTGATTCTGCATAATGTACATACATACGATAGAGTTCTGCGGCAAATAATGCAGCCTCTTCTCCGCCGGCACCTGCACGGATTTCCACAATAACGTTTTTATCATCGTTCGGATCCTTCGGCAGAAGCAGGATCTTCAATTCTGTTTCCAGCTCTTCAATTCTGTTCTTCGCATCTGAAAGCTCTTCTTTTAAAAGTTCTCTCATTTCTTCGTCTGATTCGGCTTCCAGCATTTCCAGACTGTCTTCCACGGTCTGTTTGCAGTTCTTATATTCTTTATAGGCTTCTACGATCGGCAGCAGATCACTCTGCTCCTTCATCAGTTTACGAAATCTTGTCTGATTGTTTGTAACATCAGGTTCGTTTAATTCTCCCATGATCTCTTCATAACGAATCAGAATATCTTCCAATCGATCAAACATTTTATTCCTCCTGTAATTTACCAGCTACAACTCTGTCCAGTCCCGCAAGGTCTTTGATCACACTGACCTGACGGTATCCAGACTGTTCCATCATTTCACTGACTGCTGTCCCCTGATCATAACCGATCTCGAACATCAGCCATCCCCCTGTTTTCAAATACTTTTTGGTTTCCGGGATCATCTGTCTGTAAAAGAAAAGTCCGTCTTTTCTGCCGTCCAGTGCCATCCTGGGTTCCATATCCCGCACCTCCGGCTGGAGTGTCCCGATTTCTCCGGACGCAATATACGGCGGATTGGAAATGATCATTTCAAAGCTTCCCTCTACATTTTCAAACAGATCACTCTGTACAAACTGTGCATCCGCCTCATGCTTTTCTGCATTTTTTTCCGCAATTTTCAGAGCAGCTGCCGACAGATCCGCACCGACACCAGCTGTGCCCTTTACACGCTTCAGCAGACTGATCAGAATGCATCCCGATCCCGTGCACATATCCAGAATTCTGTCTCCGGCTTTCAGCTGCTTCATCGCCGTTTCCACAAGCACTTCCGTATCCTGTCTGGGAATCAGCACTGCCGGAGTTACGGCAAACTCCAGTCCCATAAATTCCTGTGTCCCGAGAATATACTGCACCGGAACACGCTTTTTTCTCTGATCCAGATATTCCAGATAAACGCCTCTGCCCGTCTCTTCCACCGCATTGTCGCCGCGAAGATACAGATCATTTCTGCTGCACGAGAAGGCCGCTTCCAGCAAAAGCCATGCATCCGTTTCATATTCTGCAATGCCGGCTTCTTTCAGTTCATTCTTTCCGAAGCACCAGCATTCCCTCAGTGTCATACTTTCACTTCCTTCAGTTCCTCATGAATAAATGTATCCCAGTCAAATACCGCTTCCACTGCTGCGATAGCTACCTCGACCATTTTCTCATCCGGATCCTTCGTAGTCAGTCTCTGCATATAAATTCCCGGAGTGCTGAGGATCTGTACAAATCTGCTGTCACTCTTTCCTGCCAGTCGGATCACTTCGTAGGATACACCTGCGATTACCGGAATCAATGCCATTCTGATTGCAACTCTCAATACCGGAGACGCCACATTGATAAAGACAAAGAAGAACACGCTGATAAACATGACAATAAACATGAAACTGGTACCGCATCGTTTATGATGTTTGGAACTTTTCATGACATTCTCCACATTCAGCTCCATGCCGTTTTCAATGCAGTTGATGCATTTATGCTCAGCACCATGGTACATAAATACCCTCTGAATATCCTTCATCCGCGAGATCAGCACCACATAGGCAACAAACAGCAGAATACGCAGTACTCCTTCGATCACTGCCAGCAGAGAATTTGACACAATATAGTTTCTCAGAAATTCCGCAGCAAAATACGGAAGCAGCATAAAAATCGCCACCGCCAGAACAATGGACAGTGCCACCGTACATCCCGTCACCACGGATTCCGCCTTGTCCTTAAACAGCCGGTCCAGCAGCTGATCCGCTCTGGACGGTTCCTCTTCCTCTTCATAAAAGCCGGCTGAAAACGTCAGGGTTCTCATTCCCAGCACGAGAGAATCTATAAAATTAATAACTCCGCGGATCAGTGGCATTTCCCGAAGCATCTTATTTTTCATTACACTGTGATATGTATTTAAGTGAACTTCAATTTCACCATCCGGCTTTCTTACAGCCACAGAATACATATCCTTATTTTTCATCATGATACCTTCAATTACGGCCTGACCGCCAATACCCGATGGTTTCATATCGTTCCTCCTTACTGTCATACTTTTATTGTTCAAAGCCATACCCGAACATACGGCGTGTATGATCTTTAAACAGTAAAAAATAGGTTGAGATTTCACAATCTCAACCTTAATCTCCTGGAAATTCTTACTTTGTAAATCCGTATTTACGATTGAATTTATCAATACGTCCACGTGCTGCTGCTGCCTTCTGCTGTCCTGTATAGAATGAATGACATTTAGAACAGATTTCTACATGGATGTCTTTCTTTGTAGATCCCGTTACGAATGTGTTTCCGCAGTTGCATGTAACAGTTGCCTGATGATACGCTGGATGGATTCCTTCTCTCATGATTTTCACCTCTCTGATTGTATTGTGAACTTCCGACACGATTCCCGGCCAATGCCGCTCCGATGTTTCCACGGCAAGATATCCCGGGCTATCCCTGCAAGTCCCTGCAGTTCTTAAACAACTACCATAGTATAGCACGAGACCGCGTCCCATGCAAGTATCTTTTTATAAAAACATGAAATCAAAATATTAAATCAGACGGTTTTTCTTCACTGTCTGTACAAATTCCGCATTGTTTTTCGTATGTGCAAATATATTCAGGATATTGTCGACTGCCTCTTCTGCTTTCAGACCGTTAAATGCCTTACGCATAATGTTCATGGCTTCCTGTTCTTCTCTGGTAAAGAGCAGGTCTTCTCTTCTTGTTCCGGAACGGGCAATGTCAATCGCAGGAAATACTCTCTTTTCGGACAGCTTTCGGTCCAGGATCACTTCCATATTGCCGGTACCCTTGAATTCTTCAAAGACAACATCGTCCATCTTGCTTCCGGTATCTACCAGTGCCGTCGCCAGAATCGTCAGGCTTCCTCCCTCACGCATATTTCTGGCTGCGCCGAAAAATCGCTTCGGCATATGAAGTGCCGCCGGGTCCAGACCTCCGGATAAGGTTCTTCCGCTTGGCGGAACCGTCAGGTTATAGGCTCTGGCCAGTCTTGTAATGGAATCCAGCAGGATCGCCACGTCCTTTCCGTGCTCTACCAGTCGTTTGGCTCTCTCAATGACCATTTCGGAAACCCGCTTATGATGTTCCGGAAGCTCATCGAAGGTCGAGTAGATCACCTCAACGTTCGGCCCTTCAATCGCCTCTTTGATATCTGTTACTTCTTCCGGTCTTTCATCAATCAGAAGAATGATCAGGTGCATCTCAGGATTATTTGCTTTCATGGATTTTGCAATATCCTTTAACAGGGTTGTCTTCCCCGCTTTTGGAGGCGAAACAATCATTCCTCGCTGTCCCTTACCGATCGGGGATATCTCATCCACGATTCTCATGGCCACACTCCCGCCCGGACGTTCCAGCACCAGTCTTTCATTCGGAAAGATCGGTGTCATATCTTCAAAGTTTCTTCTTTTGGCTGCTTCCGAAGGTCTTAATCCGTTAATGGTAGAGACATAGAGAAGGGCGCCGAATTTCTCTGTTCCGGTCTTTACTTTTATATTACCGCTCAAGATGTCACCTGTTTTCAATCCGAATCTTCGGATCTGTGCCGGAGCAACATAAATATCATTTTCACCCGGAAGATAGTTGTCGGAACGTATGAAACCAAATCCATCTGCCATTACTTCCAGAATTCCCGTAATCGTAACTCCACTGTCAAGCTGAGAGATTTCAGGAGAAATGCCGTTTTCTTTCGCTTCCTTTTCGCGCTGTTCTCTTGCATCTTCCTTTAGCATTGCTTCAATCACTTCTTCTTTTTTCATCGCGGAGAGTCCTTTAATACCCCTTGCCTTTGCAACTGCCTTAAGCTCAGCCAACGGCAAAGATTCATATTTTTCTCTCATATAATTATTATTCTCCTTAAATCATGAATTTTGCGGCCGAACGGCCAATGAATCGTTTTTGATTATCTTTTAATTCGTTTAGTATAGCCCATTTTTCGTAAAATGGAAAGTAGTTTTGAATCGAAATTTATTTGATTTTTGATTTTTTGTATGTTAGATTTGTATCATGTCAGAATGACAATGAAAATCGAGGTATCAACATGAACACCTGGGGTGAAAAACCTTATCACTCTCTGGATTATGAATTAAAACATCGATTCGGAGAAAAGATTTACAAGCTTACATTAAACGGCGGGATGAGCTGTCCGAACCGTGACGGGAAGATCAGCTTTGGCGGCTGCATCTTCTGCAGCGGAGGCGGAAGCGGAGAATTTGCTTCCTCTGCTGCGCTCTCCGTCACCGAACAGATACAGGACGCCAGGAAACGTCTGGCGCGCAAGCGCCCTGTCAGCCGCTACATTGCCTATTTTCAGGCTTATACAAACACCTATGGTCCGGTAGAATACCTGCGGAAAATTTTCACCGAAGCCATAGAAGATCCGGAAGTAGCCGTACTCTCCATTGCCACCAGACCGGATTGTCTGGACGATGAGATCATCGGGCTCCTGGGCGAACTCAACCGGATCAAGCCGGTATGGATCGAGCTTGGACTTCAGACAGTCCATGAATCCACTGCGCGCTTTATCCGAAGGGGATATCCTCTGTCTGTTTTTGAAACCGCGGCAGAAAAACTGCAGGAACAGGGAATCGAAACCATCGTCCATGTTATATTGGGGCTTCCCGGAGAAACCCGCGAAATGATGCTGGAAACGGTGCGTTATTTAAATACCCGACCGGTTCAGGGGATCAAGCTGCAGCTGCTTCATGTACTCTCCGGAACAGACCTTGCCTTATATTATGAAAATCAGGGCTTTCGCGTTCTTTCAGAAGATGAGTATATCGATCTGCTGATCGATTGTGTGGAAAATATCCGGCCGGAAACAGTGATTCACCGGATCACCGGAGACGGTCCGAAGGATCTGCTGATCGCACCGCTCTGGAGCAGCGCAAAGCGCACTGTTTTAAATCACATTCACCATGAAATGAAGGTTCGCGGTTCCTGGCAGGGAAAGCAGCTGGAAATTATCAAAAAGGAGGAGAAAACAAATGGCTGAAGCACAGACAATCTATAAACTGATCATTCTTTCCATGCTCGATCAGGTAGACTTTCCGCTGACAAACGCTCAGCTCTCAGATTTTATCCTGACAAAAGAATATACCAACTATTTTACCCTTCAGCAGGTAATCTCCGAGCTGTTGGAATCCGGTCTGATAGACGGGACAACCGTACGAAACAGTTCCTACTACCGCATTACCGAAGAAGGAAAAGCGACGCTGGATTATTTCGGAAACATGATTTCACCGGCAATCAATGAAGATATACAGAACTATTTCAGCGATCATATGATCGCGCTGCGTGATGAGGCTTCCGTCATAGCCGACTACTATAAAAATACCAATCAGGAGTTTTCCGCCAGACTGCAGGTTCTGGAAAGAGGCTTTCCACTGATTGATCTGACCCTCTCGGTTCCGACAAAGGAACAGGCAAACAGCATCTGCAATCATTGGAAAACCAAAAACCAGAAAATCTATGCATATCTGATGCAGGAACTGCTGTAATGAGAAGCCGGATCGGGCAGGATGGAGATTTGAAATTCCCATCCTGCCCGATTCAGCTTTTTCTGTAATGATTAAAATCTTCTATGATCTGCCCGATTCCTTCGATCAGATTGTCAAACGCTCCGGACTTATACAGATTGATGATAATGATTCCGATCGGCACTGCCAGGATCATCCCGAACACGCTGCTGATCCGGTATCCGACAAACATAAATATCAGGGTTGTCAGTGGATCCATGCCGATGCTGTCACCCACGATCTTTGGCTGGATCACCTGTCTTACAAGCTGCGTCACCAGATAAATAATCACAAGTCCCGCTGCAGTCCGATAGTCTCCCGCCAGCAGCTGGAATGCAGCCCAGGGAAACAGTGCGGTTCCCGTTCCCAAAAACGGAAAAAAATCCAGAACTGCGATCAGCACCGCCCAGAGTACCGCATAATCCAGGCGAAGAATCATAAATCCGACCCACAGGATCAATGCGATCACACCCATGATCTTAAACTGCGCACGGAAGTACCCTCCTACTGCCTTAGAAAACATATTCTTGATCCAGACAGATTTTTCCATGAGAGATCTGGGAACGACCGAACGGACTCCCCGAATGATCCTGTCTCTGTCTGCAATGAAAAAATATGCCGAAAGAATTGCAAAAATCATCTGAATGATGATATTCGGAATATTCTTTGCAACATTTCCCGCAAAGGTTACCGTCGGTTTTCCAAGCTTACCGATCAGTTCCCCCGCATAAATATCGATATTTACAAAAAATTCCGCGATTCCCTCTCTGACATTTACCGGGAGTTTTTCTGCAAATCCGGAAAATTCTTCTCCGATGGTGTGAAATTCTTCCACCACTACCGCATACAGCTCCGGAAGGTTTTCTATAAAACCTGCGCCCTGACGAATCAGCACTGAGACGGCAAAGTAACAGCCGGTAATAACCAGTGCCAGTACACCCGCAATAATCACAAGCGAACTGTGCTTTCTGACGATTTTCAGCCTTTTTTCAAAAAACCTGACCAACGGGTTTGCAATCACTGCCAGAATGCCCCCGATGACAAAGGGCATAAAAAACCGCAAAATTTTCGGCGTTAAAATACATATCAGTAAAATTCCAATTACATACAACAGTAAATTTAAAATGGTTTTTACGTATTTAGACTGCATATGGTATCCCAGATCTCCTCTCTGCCCTGCTTGGTCGCTGCCGAAAACGGAATCACGACAGTACCCTGCTTACAGCCAAGCCCTGTTTTAATCATTTTTACATGCTTCTGAATCTGACTCCGATTGATCTTGTCGAGCTTCGTCGCAATGATGATCGGATCATATCCCTGATATACGATCCATTCATACATGCTTTTATCGTTTGCAGACGGCTCATGACGAATATCGATCAAAAGAAAGACCGCCTTCAGCATTTCTGATTCATTCAGATAGCGTTCAATGAGTTTTCCCCACTGTTCTTTTACCTTTTCACTGACCTTTGCATAGCCGTATCCCGGAAGATCCACAAAATACAGTTCCTTATTCACATTATAAAAATTGATCGTCTGTGTTTTTCCGGGCTGCGAAGATGTCCGCGCCAGTGATTTCCGGTTGATCAGGGCATTGATCAGGGAAGATTTTCCCACATTGGATTTCCCTGCAAATGCAATTTCAATTTTATCATTTTTCGGTAATCTGCTTGTAATTCCACAAACAGTTTCCAGCTCCACGCTTTTGATAATCATTTCGTCTCCTTATTTTACAAACGCCCGGGTCAGCACCTGTTCCATTGTTTCCACATACAGAATTTCCACATTCTTTTTAATTTCCGGTGAAATTTCTGCGACATCCTTTTCATTTTTCTTCGGCACAAGTACGGTTTTAATTCCCGCATTTTTGGCAGCAAGAATCTTTTCCTTCAGTCCTCCGATCGGAAGAACACGGCCTCGAAGTGTAATTTCACCTGTCATCGCCACATCAGCTCTGACCGGAGTTTTCGTAATTGCCGAAGCTACCGCTGTAGCCATCGTAATGCCTGCCGACGGACCATCCTTCGGAATTGCTCCTTCCGGAATGTGAATATGAATGTCATGCTTTTCAAAAAATTCTTTGTCCACACCATAATCGGCACTGATAGAACGGATATAGGTAATTCCCGCTCTCGCGGATTCCTTCATAACATCTCCCAGCTGACCTGTCAGCAGAAGCTCTCCTTTTCCCGGCATGACATTCACTTCGATCTGAAGTGTGTCTCCTCCGACACTTGTCCATGCCAGACCGCGGACAATGCCTATCTCATCGGTTTCATTTACCGCATCAAAATGATACACCGGCTTTCCGAGATATTTTTCCAGATTCTTCTCACTGATGCGCACCTGTTTCCTGTCATTTTCCAGAATCTCTCTGGCACTCTTTCTGCAGAGTTCCCCGAGTCTTCTCTCCAGTGCACGCACTCCCGCTTCTCTGGTATAATTCCGGATGAGCAGCTTCAGTCCCGCATCCGTAATTTTCATCTGATCAGCTTCAAGTCCGTTCTTTTCCAGCTGTTTCGGAAGCAGATGCTCCCTGGCAATGTGGAATTTCTCATTCTCGGTATAACTGCTGACTTCGATTACCTCCATACGATCCAGCAAAGGCTTCGGAATCTGGTGTGCATCATTGGCTGTCGCGATGAATAATACTTCCGACAGATCCATGGGAAGCTCAATATAATGATCCCGGAATTTCTGATTCTGCTCACTGTCCAGCACTTCCAGCAGGGCTGCAGAAGTATCTCCCCGATAGCTGCTTCCTACTTTATCGATTTCATCTAAAAGAAGCAGCGGATTTTTTACACCGGCCTGTTTCATCCCGGCTGCAATACGTCCCGGCATTGCCCCCACATAGGTTCTTCTGTGTCCGCGGATCTCCGCTTCATCCTGTACACCGCCCAGACAGATGCGCACATATTTTTTATTCAGCGCTCTTGCAATGGATCTGGCAACAGAAGTTTTACCGGTTCCCGGAGGGCCTACCAGACAGAGGATCGGACTCTGTCCCTGTCTGTTCAGCGTACGTACCGCCAGAAATTCCAGCACTCGTTCCTTCACCTGTTCCAGTCCGTAGTGATCTTCATCCAGAATCCTTTTGGCAAGCTTCAGATCCGCCGTCTCCTTCTGCATCTTACTCCACGGCATTTCCAGAAGTGTCTCCACATAACTGCGGATCACACCGCTTTCGGAGGTATTCATGCCAAACATCTTCAGTCGGGCAAGCTCTTTACGGATTTTTTCCTTTACTTCCTTCGGTGCCTTCAGCTTTTCGGTCTGTTCCTCAAAAGCATCCAGCTCCGACTGAACCGTATCTTCCCCCAGTTCTTCTCTGATTGTTTTTAACTCTTCTCTTAAAATATATTCTCTCTGGTTTTTGTCGACCCTTGCACGTACCTTCTCTTCCAGATCCTTCTTTACATTCAGGACCTCAATCTCATTATTCAGTACATACATGACCTGCTCATATTTTTCCGTCAGTCTGCCCATATCCAGAATCTTCTGCATCTGCTGATATTTCAGCATGGCATGAACAGGAATCAGATTCAGCATTTTTTCCAGATCCTGCTGTTCTGTCAGCTGTCTCTCAATATCCTTGCTGATTTTTCCGTGAGCCCGGCAGAATCGGGAATACGTATCTGCAAGCCCCCGAAGCATTGCCTCACGGCAACTCTCCGGCAGTTCTTCCAGATCATTTTCATTTCCGGCATTTGTGATCTCTGCCTCTAAATACTCGTCATTGTCCAGCAGCTCCACCAGTTCCGCACGTTCCTTCGCTTCTACCAGGACCCGAAAAATACCCTGCTGCATTTTTGTCATCTGCTTGATCGTTACGATCACACCGGCTGTATAGAGATCCTCTTTTCCCGGGTCTTCCGTTTCCGGATCTCTCTGGGTAATGATAAACAGCCTCTGATCTGTCGTCATCGCTTTCTGTGCCGCTTTTTTTGATTTGCTTCTGCTGATATCAAAATGAACTATCATATCCGGCAAGATTGTCAGTCCGCGCAGTGCCACGGCCGGCATTACCTGAATAATCTCTTTCATATTTCTTCTCCTTAGCCAAAGAGGAGCCGTAATACACAGCCCCCCTCATTCTCTATCGTTCTATCAACGGTTCTCCTTTTCCGAGAACGACGTCTTTTGTAATCTTACAGTGTTTTACTGTATCGTCGGAAGGAATGGTGAACATGGTATCCATCATCATTTCTTCCATAATCGCACGAAGTCCTCGTGCCCCGGTCTTCCTGCGGATCGTCTTTTCAGCAATTTCTTCCAGTGCTTCTTTTTCGAAAGAAAGCTGTACACCGTCCAGTTCAAACAGCTTCTTGTACTGTTTGACAATTGAATTTTTCGGTTCTGTTAAAATATGAACCATATCTTCTTTCGTCAGTGCGTCCAGTGAGACCGTGACCGGAACACGACCGACAAATTCAGGAATCATACCAAATTTAATAAAATCCTCCGGCAGTGCATTTCGAAGCACTGTTCCCGGATTTTTTTCACTCAATGAAGATACCTGAGAATTAAACCCAATAGATTTTGTATCCATACGGGTTTCGATGATCTTATCCAGACCTTCAAAGGCTCCTCCGCAGATAAACAGGATGTTTGTCGTATCGATTGGAATCAGTTCCTGATGCGGGTGCTTTCTTCCTCCCTGCGGCGGCACATGGGCCTCCGTTCCTTCAATGATCTTCAGGAGTGCCTGCTGAACACCTTCTCCTGAAACATCCCGCGTAATAGAAGGATTTTCTGATTTTCTCGTAATCTTGTCAATTTCATCAATATAGATAATACCGTACTGAGCGCGGGAAACATCCCCGTCTGCTGCCTGAATGATCTTCAGAAGAATGTTTTCCACGTCTTCGCCCACATAACCGGCCTCTGTCAGAGTTGTCGCGTCGGCAATCGCAAACGGAACATTCAAAACTCTTGCCAGTGTCTGTGCCAGCAATGTTTTACCGGAACCTGTAGGACCGAGCATCAGAATGTTGCTCTTCTGCAGCTCCACATCAGATTCCTTATGTTTCATCGCCAGAATTCTCTTATAGTGATTGTACACGGAAACAGCCAGAACCTTCTTTGCCGCATCCTGTCCAATGACATATTCATCTAAAAATTTTTTGATCTCTACCGGTTTTAAAAGATTGATCTCGCTGTCTTCAATCTCTGCTGCCTCATATTCCATGTCCTCTTCCACGATATCCATACAGAGTTCTACGCACTCGTTGCAGATAAATACACCTTCCGGGCCTGCAATCATTTTGCGAACGTCATTCTGTGATTTTC
The DNA here is from genome assembly GCA_051879615.1 of Lachnospiraceae bacterium. Taxonomy (GTDB): domain Bacteria; phylum Bacillota; class Clostridia; order Lachnospirales; family Lachnospiraceae; genus HGM12587. Next base: position 44,072 of record JBJEMI010000021.1, on the reverse strand, counting down.
CGCAGAAGGAACATCTGATGTCATTCTTTCTCGCCATGGGTTCCTCCGGTTACTAGTGGTTTGTGATCACGGTATCGATCAGACCGTATGCAGCGGCTTCTTCAGCACTCATATAATTATCTCTTTCTGTATCTCTTTCGATCACTTCCAGAGGCTGCCCTGAATTTGCTGCCAGAATTTCATTTAACTTGGACCTTGTCTTTAAGATATGCTCTGCTACGATCTTAATTTCGGTTGCCTGACCCTGAGCACCGCCGGATGGCTGGTGAATCATCACTTCTGCATTCGGAAGCGCGAAACGCTTGCCCTTTGCACCGCTGGACAGCAAAAATGCCCCCATGCTGGCAGCCATACCGATACAGATCGTGGAAACATCACACTTAATGTAGTTCATTGTATCGTAAATTGCCATGCCGGCTGTTACGGAGCCTCCAGGGCTGTTAATATATAAATGAATATCCTTGTTCGGATCCTCCGCTTCCAGGAATAATAACTGCGCCACAATCACACTTGCGGAAGCATCATTGACCTCTCCATCAAGGAAAATAATTCTCTCTTTTAATAATCTGGAGTAAATATCGTAGGAACGTTCTCCTCTGCTCGTCTGTTCAATGACGTAAGGTACTAAACTCATCTGATTACCTCCTAAACAAAAGAGCACAGCGGGAGTACCGCCGTGCCCCGTTTTCATTACTTACTACGCTTCTTTTGCAGCTTCGGTAACGAGTTCCACTGCTTTTTCAATTGCCATATCCATTCTGATCTGTGCTTTATCATCGTCACTCATCAGTTCTTTCAGCTTATCAGCTTCCATCTTATAGCTTTCTGCCTGTCTTGCGATTTCCGCATCCAATGCTTCATCAGAAATTTCAATATTTTCAGCTTTTACCACTGCTTCCAGAACCAGTCTGCTCTGAATACGTTTTTCAGCCTGCGGCTTCATCTGTTCTGCAGCTGTTTCCGCTGTCATGCCGGTAAACTGCATATACTGTTCAAAGGAAAGTCCCTGTGCCTGAATTCTCTGAGCAAATTCTTCGACCATCTGCTGTGCCTGGAATTCGATCATTGCAGCCGGAATTTCCATCTCAGCGTTTTCAATGATTTTTTCAATGACAGCATCTTCTTTGACTCTCTTGGCTGTGTCTGCTTTTCTCGCTTCCAGATTTTTTCTGATATCTTCTTTATATTCAGCCATTGTATCAAAGTCGGATACATCCTGTGCGAATTCATCATTTAATTCCGGAAGTTCCTTTACTTTGATTTCATTTACTTTACATTTGAATACAGCTGCTTTTCCGGCAAGATCTTCTGCATGATATTCCTCAGGGAATGTAACATGAACTTCTACATCTTCACCGATGTTCTTGCCTACCAGCTGTTCTTCGAAGCCCGGAATAAATGTACCGGAACCGATCGTCAGAGGAGCATTTTCAGCTTTTCCGCCTTCAAACGGAACGCCGTCTACAGATCCTTCATAATCAAGCATGATCATATCGCCGTTTTCCACAGCTCTGTCTTCCACGCTGATTGTTCTTGCGTTATTTTCTCTTTCTTTATTTACTTCTGCATCGATCTCTTCCTCAGTAACGGTTAAATCTGCTGCAGGAACCTCGATACCTTTGTATTCGCCGAGAGAAACTTCCGGTTTTACGGCAACCTCTGCTGTAAATACGAAGTTTTTGCCTTTGCCGATTTCAACGATGTCGATCACCGGTCTGGAAACGATTTCCACATCACATTCATCCATTGCTTTCGCATATGCTTCCGGAATCACGATGTCTGCTGCATCTGCACAGAAGAAATCCGCACCGTACATTTTTTCAATCACCTGACGTGTTACTTTTCCTTTACGGAATCCAGGGATATTGATTTTACTTTTATTTTTGTTGTAAGCTTTCTGGAGTGCTTTTTCAAATTCTTCTGCCGGCACTTCTACTGTAAGCTTTGCCATGTTCTTTTCAAGTCTTTCAACTTTTACGCTCATGTTGTTCCTCCTTAATATATTATATATGAATATAATTCTTCTGCATAATAACAGTCATTATGAAAGTATAGCATAGGATTGCTGAAATTTCCAGTACTTTTTAAAGGAAGTCCCGGAATCATAACGACTTTCCTATGAATGACCGTAAATGATCCCCTTCTTGATCCTTTCGGCAGTTTCCCGATCTGTCAGCTGTGCTGCCAGAGCCAGTCCGAATGCTATTCCGGCCCCCATTCCCCTGGCTGTTGTAATATTTCCGTCAGTTACAACCTTATCCTCACAGATCTGTGCACCGAGCAGCCGGTCCTCAAAACCCGGGTAACAGGTTGCCCTGCGTCCTTCCAGTATTCCCAGTTTTCCGAGGATACTCGGTGCCGCACAGATAGCCGCGATTTTTTTACTTTCTGCATAATGTGTCTTCAAAAGGGACACAAGACCTTCGTGTGCCTCCAGATTCAGGGTTCCCGGCATTCCGCCCGGCAGTATCAGAACATCCGCATCTCCAAAATCTGCTTCTTCAAATAACCGGTCTGCCATGATCGTTATGCCATGGGAGCCCGTGACCGCCCCGCTGCCCGTGACGGATACCAGTTCTGTTTCCACGCCGGCTCTTTTTAATACATCCACCGGTGACAGTGCTTCGACTTCTTCAAATCCTTCTGCCAAAAATACATAAACCTTACTCATCGTTCACTTTTTCCTCTCTTTCATTTTGTGATCTTACAGCTGCTCATATAGCTGTTGTGATATCGTCCGTCAAAGGTGACATCCTCCCCGAACCATGCAGGCGGCACAAATGAATGTGCCTGTTCCTCAGTTTCAAATTCCACCTCCGCCAGTACCAGCGGTGCAAAGGGTTCATCAAATACATCCAGTTCTGCCGTCAGTCCGCTTTCCAGAGGTATCAGGTATCGGGTCTTTCCGATGATATTACCGTCTGCTTTTTCACGCAGATGGTAATAGGCCTCTTCATTCAGCGGCAGATTATACTCTTCTCTGGACATCATCCCCCCGCCTTTGTAGGTCATATAATAGCTGTCGTCTTCTTTTCGAATGCGCACGACCGGTCCTGTACAGAGATAAGCCTGCTCGATTACATGAAACCGGTAATTCCCAAGCTCCGGAAGCTCTCTGATCAAAAATTTTCTTTCAATCTCCATAATTCTCCCCGCCTTTCTGATTTTCATAAAAGGGCTTACCAAAACGGCAAGCCCTTTTTCATCATTCTGTTCTTTTATTTTTTCTGGCTGATGTAAGACTCATGATTCGTTCATAGTTCTGAGATAATACAAGACTCTGTACATATTCGCCGCCGGAATGCACGGAGCATGTAGATCCACCCGGATTATTCATATCCACACCATATGGTGTATCCGGTGTTGCCGCACCGCCTACGCCTTCCTGAAGGATCGGAATGATCACCCTCATTTCATTGTGTGTAAAAGGACATCTGTCTGTTGCGAGCAGTCCCGTCTCATCACAGATCGGTGCGATCACATGAACATCACAGCTCTCCGTCGGCACATTGTCACCGGCAAAGTATTCCGTTTTAATACCGTTTCCTCTCGGATCTGCCTCGCAGATTCCCGGAATCGCCAGTTTTCCGGAGTAACTGCAGACAGATTTCTGAACGATTCCGTCCGGTTTTTCAAAGGACTTATTTTCAAGATTTTCATGGATTCTGGACATTACCGCTTTCCAGAGCACATTGTGATAGCTTCTTTCCGCCTTCGGCAGTTCCTGGTTCTTGTCATAGCCGCCCCAGGTAGTCGCTGTATAATACGGTGTAAATCCTGCAAACCACCGGTCCTTATTATCACTTGTGGTACCTGTTTTACCGGCGATGGACATTCCCGGGAATTTCAGGGATGTACCTGTACCGCTTTTTACAACATCCTCCATGGCACTCGTCAGCAGCCATGCAGTTTCTTCTGAGACAACCTCATGAGTTTCCTGTGTTGCTGTTCTGTCAATGATAATATTTCCTTCACTGTCTTCGATTCTTGTATAAAAAAGCGGTTCCTTATAGGTTCCGGCGTTTGCAATCGCCGCATAGGCTGCTGTCAGTTCCAGATTTGATACTCCATTGGTCAGACCTCCCAGAGCTACAGATGGACCGGTATCGGAACTTCCCTGACTGTTTGTTTCTTTCTGAATCGTTGTAAAACCGAATTTGTCCAGATAGGAAAGGCCAAGAGGAATTCCGATCTCCTGATAGGTCTTTACTGCCGGGATATTCTGAGATTTAATGATCGCAGTTCTTAAGGACATCCATCCCAGATAGTTACGGCTGTAGTTATTCACCAGTCTTCTTTCCGCACCTTCTTCGTATTGATATGGTCCGTCATACTGCGTGGTCGCAAGAGTCAGACCTCCTGCATCCAGTGCCGGTGCATAAGTGGAAACGATCTTAAAGGTAGAACCTGCCGGCCGAAGTGTATCTGTGGCACGGTTCAGCGTCAGACTTGCCGTCTTTTCCCCGCGTCCTCCGATAATTCCCTGCACATAGCCGGTGGACTGATCGATGACCACCATGGAAGTCTGAGGCTGAACAGTCAGCTTCACACTTCTGTAAACAGTATCGTCAGCACCGATTCCAAGGCTTGCTTCATACTCATCGATTGCTGCCTGTGCTCCTTCAGCATCGGCATAGAGCAGATCATATTTTGATGCTCCGTTTTTCTCTTTATAATACTTCTGCATCATTTCCTGACTGTAGTTTGTGGTTGTTCCGTCAGGCTTGATAACCGTCAGGGCATACTCCAGACCCACTTTGGAGCTTGCCGGATAATTGGCCGGATCTGCAAATTCCTCATCCATGATCTTTTGAATTTCCGGATTCATTGTCGTATGAATTCTAAGGCCCCCGCCGTAAAGCACATTATAGGCCTGCGTATCGGAATACCCTTTTAATTCCTTCAGATCTTCCAGCACTTCCTTTACAACCGCATCCGTAAAGTAAGAGTTAACCGTACTGGACTCAACAACGCTTTCGTTGACCGTTTTGATCCGGCTGTAAACATCATCTGCAAGCGCTTCTTCATATTCACTCTGGTTGATGTAGCCCTGGTCCTTCATGTTATTCAGAACAATCAGGCGTCTGTCGGCATTTTTTTGTTCATTTTTCACCGGATTGAAGCTTTCCGGACTCTTTGTGATCCCTGCGATTACGGCTGCTTCTGAAATCGTCAGTTCCCAGACGTCTTTGTCAAAGTAGCGATTCGATGCCGCCTGCACTCCCAGCGTATTCTGTCCAAGATTGATCGTATTTAAATACGCCTGCAATATTTCATCTTTACCCATGGTTTTTTCCAGCTTTAATGCCAGATACTGTTCCTGAATCTTACGTTCCAGCTTATCGGCAAAATCTTTCTCTTCCATGAAATTAAAGACATTATTTTTTAATAACTGCTGTGTGATCGTGCTCGCACCCTCTGTAAAATGAAATCCCTTCGCAACACCCTTCAATGCCGCACGAACAATTCCAATCAGGTCGATTCCGTTGTGTTCATAAAAACGTTCATCTTCGATGGCAACAAATGCTTTCTGTACATGATCCGGAATCTGATCGATCGTCACCATCGTACGATTTGTTCCGGAAGCAATGAGTTCCTGCATCTTGTTTCCTTCCGCATCATAAACCACTGATTTATATCCTGTAGGCATTACGCTCTCACTTGTGATATCTGGTGCATTGTCAATAACTCCTTTGACAATACCGAACCCTGCGCAGATGCCAATCACTCCCACTGCAATGATACAAACGAAAAAAGCCTTGAAGAAAATAACACTCATTTTTTTGCCCATCTTTTTATTTTTGGACTGCAGTGCCTTCTGCTTTTTCGAAGTTTCTTTTTTGCTGTAATTCATGCGCGTTCCTCCTTTTAACCCAAATTATTATACCAAATTCGCTTTGTTAAATAAAGGAAAACTTGCATTTTAATCATAAAATAAGTATTATTTAAAGAAAACACAAGAATAAGGACTCTTATGAATCAATTAATAAAATTTCTCTACAAGGGCGGAAGCGGTGAGATTGAGGAAAAAAAATCCCGTTTTATCGCCACAACACTTCCGGTCTCCTCTCAGGAGGAAGCTCTGGAATTTATTGAAAAAACAAAAAAGCACTACTGGGATGCAAGGCACAACTGCTTTGCTTATGTCGTCGGAGAGCACCATGAGATCCAGCGATTCAGCGATGACGGAGAACCCGGCGGAACTGCCGGAAAACCGATGCTTGATGTGCTTCTGGGAGAAGACATCCACAATATGGCGGTTGTCGTGACACGTTACTTCGGCGGAACTTTGCTTGGCACCGGCGGTCTTGTCCGCGCCTATTCCAGAGCCGTAAAGGAGGGACTGGCAAACTCTGTGATTTTAGAGAAGCAGTCCGGAAAAAGATATGGGCTGCAGACGGATTATTCCGATGTCGGGAAAATACAGTATCTTCTGGCCGGCAGCCACATTGCCGTACTTTCCGAAGATTACGGTGCGGATGTGCGTTTTGAAATTCTCCTGCCGACGCAGCTGGATAAATCCATGAAGGAAGAACTGGTCAATGCTACCAACGGAAGGATCCGCATGACCGAAATAGGATCCTGTCATTTTGCAATTCATAAAAAAGAGGTGCTACTGCTGTAGCACCTCTTTTGCTTTCTGAAGCTGTACATCTTCCTCTTTTGTGATCGAATTCTGTAACAGCAGCTCTTCCGGCATCTCTATCTCCACATCCGGCTCAATGCCGACTCCATGGATATTCGTTCCGCTCGGCGTATAGTATCTGGCTGTCGTCAGACGAATCGCTGTACCATCGTCCAGCTCAAATACGCTCTGAACAACACCTTTTCCGTAGGACTGTGTTCCCACAATTGTCGCTGCCTGATAATCTTTTAATGCACCTGCCAGTATTTCCGATGCACTGGCACTGTATTCATTCATCAGTACAACCATCGGAAGTCCGAGATATTCGGCATCAGATGTTTCTTCTCTCCTGGTTCCGTCACTGTATTCCGTATAGTAGATCACACCCTCCGGAAGCAGCGCATCTGCGATCTTCACTGCCGGCACCACTCTTCCGCCTCCGTTGTTTCGAAGGTCCAGAATCAGACTCGTCATATTCTCCGCCTGAAGTTCCTCTGCCGCTTTCAGAAACTGGGTACTGGTAATATCATCAAATGTGGTAATCCGGATATAACCGATCCCGCCTTCCAACATTTCAGAGGTCACTGTCGGAATCTCCACAATTCCCCGAATCATCTTCAGTTCCGTCTCTTTCCCGTTCCGGTAAACAGTCAGCTTTACTTCCGTTCCTTCATCACCTTTGATCAGATTGGTCGTAATGTAGCTCAGTTCATATTCGGAAATATCCTGATCATCCACAAGATACAGAATATCACCTGCTTTCAGGCCCCCTGCCTCTGCCGGGGTGCCCTCATATACCATCGTAACCGTAATCTCTCCGCTTGTCAGATCCTGCGAAAATACCGCACCGATTCCGCAAAAACTTCCATCCTTGGAATCCGTCATACTGACATATTCTTCCTGCGTATAATATTCCGCATAAATATCTCCGCTTCCTACCATAAGTCCTCTGTAAAGATATTCTTCCATCAGTTCATCATCCGGTTCATCCAGGGAATATGCCCTGAGATAGGTCTCCAGCAGCCCCAGCTTCCGGAGTACTTTCTCATCCGATGAAACCATAGGGTAATCCTCCTCCGACGCCCGGTGACCCGTTTTTCCCAATTTCAGCAGCATTCCTCCGAAAACGAACACTCCTGCAGCTGCCGCAACTGCCAGTGACAGTAAAATGACGCAGATAAATCCACGCCAGAAACCTTTATTTTTATTTTCCTCCATCTTGAAAAACTCCTTTTCATTACGGACTGACATATCCCAGCGGATTTACATACGTACCGTTCTTGATCACACCGAAGTGAAGATGGTTTCCGCTGGAGTACCCTGTTGAACCTACCTCCGCAATCTTCTGTCCCTGTACAACTGTTTCCCCCGCCGAAACAAGCAGTCTGGACGCATGCATGTAAACGGTCGAAACTCCGTTGCCATGAGAAATTACCACGTAATTTCCTGCAGAGTTACTGTATGTAGCGGTGGTGACAATCCCGGATGCAGATGCCAGAATTGCAGAGCCGTACGGTGCTGCCAGATCAACTCCCTTATGATCCGTAGAAGCCCCCGGTACAGGCTGCGGTCTCGGTCCAAAGTAGCTGCTGATACGTGTATAGGACGGGCATGGCCAGATAAACCCTGTCACTTCTCCGCTGTATGCGTTTCCGTTTGCAGCCCGTGCGATCTGTTCTTCAATCTCGTCTAACAGCTTTTCCTGTTCTTTGAGTTCTTCCCGATAGTCATCCTGTTCCTTGGAGGTCGCATCGATATTCTTTTCTGTTGCGGCCAGATCCTTTTTCTGTGTGGAAATCGATGAATCTACTTTCTTTTTCTGTGCTTCCAGATTGCTCTGCATCAGCTGCAGATCTTCTTTTTCCGCCTCCAGCACAACCTTATAGGCTTCAATATCTTCTTTTGTTTCAATCAGCCGGTTCATCATCTCATGATCATAATCCGTAATCGACGGAACATAGATTGCACGATTCAGAAAATCCGACATATCTTCTGCAGTCAGCAGCATTCCCAGCAAAGATTCCGTTGGATTTTCATACATATATTGTATGCGCTTCTTCATGGATTCATACTGACGGTCACACTCTTCTTCTGCCAGAACGATCTCCTGTTCCGTCTGCTCGATATCCGCTGCCTTTTGTTTGATCTTCTCTTCAAAGTCCGAAATCTGAGCCGCCAATGCATTGGTCTGCTGATCCAGCTTTGTGATATAATTCTGAATCGATGTTTTTTCGGTTTTCAGCTTACTGATTTCTTCTTTTGCCTTGTCTATATTCTCCTTCAGATCATCAATCTGTTCCAGAATTTCTTCTCTCTGACCCTCCAGCTTGGAGACATCGGTTTTGTCTGCCTTCGCCACAAAGACATGATCCGCAGACAGGAACAACATCACTGCCGCAAGGACCGGAAGCATGCTCCTTTTTATAAAGGTTCTGTTTCTAAGCATTCTTTTCTCCTATTTCTATACCTGTAAATGTTTTCTCGTTGTAACAAAGCTTCCGATCAGACCAATGCCGACACCGAGAATCAGACCAACCGGTACCAGTGTCCTGAAAAGCTCTGTCACCGGGAGAAAATGCAGTACTCCCGTCAGCATATGAAATTCTTCTGCAATATAGTGGATCAGTTTATTATAGAGTACATACAGAGCTCCCAGCGGAATGACTGCTCCTGCAAATCCGATCAGAATACCTTCAATCAAAAACGGCGTACTTGCAAATCCGTTGGTCGCACCGATCAGTTTCATAATTGCCAGCTCTTCCTTTCTGGAGTTGATACCGATCGTAATCGTGTTGCTGATCAGGAATATGGAAACTGCCAGCAGCAGTCCGATGATCGCCACAGAAATATAGCCGATCAGTACATTGAAATCAGAAAGCATGTCTGCGATCTCTTCTGATTTATTTACCATTCGAACGCCTTCAATGGACTCAATGAATGTGACCAGATTTTCCTGCCAAGCGACATCTTTCACATAAATTTCATAATGAGCTGAATTTGCCAGAGGATTATCCTCTTCGAATCCTTCTGCCAGCTCCGGCGCTTTTTCAAAGTAAACAAGCTTGAACTCGTCCCAGGCTTCTTCCGCACTGACAAACACCATGTCAGCCACTTCATCTCTCGCACGGATGATGGAACCGATTTCCACGATCTCATCATCACTGAGATCATCTTCAAAGAATACCGTCACGGCAACTCCGCTCTCTGCTTCTTTTACAATATAGCTGAAATTCTGTACCAGACAGAAGAAAATACCAAACATAAAAATACATGCAGCCATCGTCGCCATTGATGCCAGGGAATATAATTTATGTCTCCAGATGTTTTTCAGTCCCTGCTGAATGCAGTATCCCAATGAACTAATTCTCATGATCATCATACCCAGCATTCTGCTCGTCGCTGACAAGGACGCCTTTTCGAAGTGCGATTACACGCTTTCTCATTGAATTCACAATTTCTCTATCATGAGTAACAACTACTACTGTTGTTCCTTTCTCATTAATCTCCTCTAATAGTTTCATAATTTCTCTTGAATTATTCGGATCCAGATTTCCGGTCGGTTCATCCGCAAGCAGAAGTTCCGGCTTATTGACCAGTGCTCTTGCCAGCGAAACTCTCTGCTGTTCTCCTCCCGAAAGCTGGTTCGGCAGAGAACGGTATTTTTCTGCCAGTCCGACCTGTGATAAGATCTTCGGTACGGATTTTTTGATCGTCTGTGACGAAGTTCCCACAACACGCTGTGCAAACGCCACATTTTCATAGACATTTCTGTCTTTTAACAGACGAAATTCCTGAAATACGCACCCGATCATTCGACGGTATTTCGGAATCGCACGGCGTTTCATCTTATTTAAAACAACGCCGCCTACTTTTATCGTTCCTGAAGTCGGTTCCAGTTCCTTTAAAAGAAGTTTGATCAGGGTTGTCTTACCTGATCCGCTGTCACCGACAATAAAGACAAATTCGCCTTCATCTATTCTCAAAGTAAGGTCTTTCAAAGCCTCAGCACCGTTAGCATAAGACTTCGAGACATTATCCAGTTGAATCATATACTCCTCCATCGTTTCTTATTAATACAACTGTGAAGGTAACATAAAATTACCTTCACAGTCAAGTTTTCTTAATAGTCAATTGTTTCCATGTATTTCATGTATTTTACTACCATCAGTGCGATCTTAAATGTGATCGCATCCTCAAATACACGCAAATCCAGGCCGGTACTCTTCTGAAGCTTATCAAGCCGGTACACCAGTGTATTTCTGTGGATATACAGCTGTCTGGAAGTTTCAGACACGTTCAGACTGTTTTCAAAAAATTTATTGATCGTTGCCAGCGTTTCTTCATCGAAGTCATCCGGTGATTTTCCGTCAAAGATTTCCCTGATAAACATTTTGCAGAGCGGGATCGGCAACTGATAGATCAGACGTCCGATTCCAAGTGCACTGTAAGCGATCACATCCCTGTCTTCAAAGAAAATACGTCCTACATCCAATGCCATCTTCGCTTCTTTATAGGAACGGGATACGTCTTTAATTTCACCTACGATCGTTCCGTATGCAATATGAACATCTTTCACACCCTCCGCACGCATCGTATCGCGCATCGTGTTGGCAATCTTTACAAGTTCTTCATAAGTATCGCTCAAAAGCAGCTCTTTTACAACAATAATATTTTTTTCATCTACAGCTGTAATAAAATCCTTGGATTTTCCTCCAAACATTCCCCGAATACTTTCCTGAACATTTTTTTCTTTTTCATGTGCAGTTTCCACAATAAATACGACTCTCTTCACATCTGTGGGAATATGGAGTTTCTTGGCTCTGTTGTAGATATCTACCAACAGCAGATTATCTAATAAAAGATTTTTGATAAAATTATCTTTATCAAATCTTTCTTTATATGCGATCAAAAGATTCTGAATCTGGAATGCTGCAATCTTACCAACCATATATACATCATCACTTCCGCCATTTGCGACAAGGATGTACTCCAGCTGAGATTCATCAAACACTTTGAAAAACTGATAACCGCGAATCACCTGACTGTCTGCCGGGGAATCAATAAACGCACCCACCATGCCGTTAAAATCTTTCTGCTCTGTAAAAGTAGATGCCAGTGCTTTTCCATCTGTGTCGATCACACACAGATCAATTCTTGTAATCCCTTTCAAACCATCAATAGTATTTTGTAAGATCTGATTCGAAATCATGGTTTGCTCTCCTTCTCTCCTTCTTTGTGCAAACTTGCCAATCTATTTTCACACAAATCGTACTTTCAAATACCCAAAAAACATAAACCTATCTTATATATTAATGCATATGTGCAAAAAAATAAAGTATTTATTTCTCTTTTTTTGTGCATTTCCATATTTTTTCTGTTTTATTTGCTCATTTTTCACTTTAGACATTCTGTACAAAACATATTTTCCGGAATTCCCGCATATTTTTCTTCGTATTTCCATATGTTTTATAAACTGTTTTCGGAGGACTTTACTTTGAGCTCAAAAACCAAAATCGTCGTTTTTCACATGAAAGAGCTGATCTATACAGGTATCTTTATCCTGCTGGGAATCCTTCTGATCCTGCTGCTGGTCTTCATGTTTACACCGGAAGAGAAGAAAGAAACTCTTTCCGGTTCAGCTGCTGCCAATCTATACGTCCCCGGCACATACACCTCATCCATCGTACTGGGGGACCGGACAGTCGATCTGCAGGTCGTTGTGGAATCCGACTACATCTCTTCCATCTCTTTTGCAGATCCGGACGACTCTTTTCTCACCATGTATCCTCTGATGGAGTCTTCTCTTCAGAATCTCTCCGAACAGATCTGCGAAAACCAGTCTCTGGAAAACATTTCTTACGAAGAAGAAAATTACTACACCGTTTCTCTTCTGCTCGATGCCATTTCCAACGCACTCAACCAGGCAAAATCGAAGTAAACGCAGAAAAAGGTGCGGTATATCACTGCACCTTTTTTCTGTATGTTAATTTTTAGAATTCAAATACTGCGACTCCAAATGGCGGCAGCGGATAGGAAAATGAATACGGCTGTCCGTCACATTCACCTTTTGCTGCTTTATAAACCTTTTCTCTTTCAGCTACAATATCATTTCCGCCGAATCTTTCGTCATGGCTGTTAAGGATCAGTTTGTACTGTTTTCTTCTCGGGACACCGATACGGTAATCCTCTCTTGCAATCGGTGTGAAGTTAATTGCAAACAGCAGATTTTTCTTTTTCTTAGAATCATGACGCATAAAACTGAAAATACTTCTGTCTCCGTCATTTGCATTGATCCATTCAAATCCGTCATAGCTGTTGTCCAGTTCATAGAGAGACGGATTCTTCTTGTAAATATGAAGCAGTTCTTTTACAAATTCCTGCATCTGTCGATGCTTATCTTCTCCAAGCAGATACCAGTCAAGCTCTCTTGCCTCGCTCCATTCCTGATACTGTGCAAATTCCTGTCCCATAAAGAGCAGCTTCTTGCCCGGATGTCCGAACATGAATGCATATCCGGCTTTCAGATTTGCGAACTTATCATCCGGATACCCCGGCATCTTATTGATCATGGAACATTTCAGATGCACAACCTCATCGTGAGAAAGAACCAGGATGTAATTTTCACTTGTGGCATATGTCATGGCAAACGTCATTTTATTATGATTATATTTTCTGAAGTACGGATCAAGTTTCATATATTCCAGGAAGTCATGCATCCAGCCCATATTCCACTTGAAGTTGAAGCCCAGACCATCATCTTCCGGTTTTCCCGTTACCTTCGGCCATGCTGTGGATTCCTCTGCGATCATCATAACTCCCGGATTTCTTCCCCGCAGACAGGAATTCATATGTTTAAAAAATTCAATCGCTTCCAGATTTTTATTTCCGCCGTATTTATTTGCGATCCACTGTCCGTCCTGTTTGCCGTAGTCCAGATATAACATTGACGCTACCGCATCGACACGCAGACCGTCTACATGATATTCTTCAACCCAGTACAGCGCATTTGCGATCAGGAAGTTCTTCACTTCATTCATTTCATAGTTAAAGATCTTTGTTCCCCAGTCAGGATGTTCTCCTTTTTTCGGATCCGGATATTCAAACAACGGTGCTCCGTCGAAGTTTGCAAGACCATGGGCATCTCTCGGAAAATGTGCCGGTACCCAGTCAAGGATAACACCGATCTTGTTTTTATGCAGCTCATCGATGAAATGTTTGAACTGCTTTGGTGTTCCGTAACGGGATGTCGGTGCATAGTAGCCTGTAACCTGATAACCCCAGGAACCGTCATACGGATGTTCTGCAATTCCCATCAGCTCTACATGGGTATATCCCATTTCCTTCACATAAGCAACCAGTTCTTTTGCCAGTTCATCATAGGTATAAAATGCATCTGCCTCTTCTGCATTCGGATGTTTCTTCCATGAGCCCGGATGTACCTCATAAATAGACATCGGACTTTTCTGAACATCTTTTTCTTTTCTGGCATCCATCCATTTTGTATCTTTCCACTTGTAACCGCTGATATCTGCCACTTTGGAGGCTGTTCCCGGACGTAATTCCGCCCAGAATGCAAATGGATCCGCTTTGTAATGAAGATTTCCGTCTGCACCTTCGATCAGGAATTTATAAAGTGCACCCTCACCGATGCCCGGAACAAAAATCTCATAAATGCCCAACGGTTCCAGCCTTGTCATACTGTATTCGCTGCCATCCCAGTTATTAAAATCACCCAGTAGCTTTACTGATTTGGCACGCGGCGCCCACACTGCAAAATAAACTCCTTTTTTTCCGTTCTTCTTCGTTAGATGTGCACCCAGCTTTTTGAAAATCTCATAATGAGTTCCCTGTCCGAAGAGATACTGATCCCATTCGGTAACCCTGCATTCCATCTCCTCCGGCTTCGTCTTTACTTTTGCCATTTTTTTTGTTTTTGCTGCCATTTTTAAATCCCCTCTCGAAAATAATCTTACTGTTTTGATTAACTCTCAAAGTCTTCTTCTAACAAAAGTCTGTTTCCGAATTCATTCACACGTTTCTTTGACAATTTCGCAAACCAGCTTTTTCCTTTCTTCTCAGCATGTGCAATCGCCCGGTCGATAATCTCCTTGACCTCTGTAACATTTACTACATGTTCTGCGGTCTGATTGACACCAATGCGGTCATACAATGCCAACACAGCCATTTCCTCAAAATAGTATTCCTGTTCTTCTGCATAGGATTTGCCGAACTCTACCAGCTCGTCATTTGTAAAAACAGGAATCTCTATCATTCGATTAAACTTTCTGCCAAACGCCTCGTGTTCCGCAAAAAGCCGACTGATCTCTTTCCCTTCGTCTTCCAAAATAATAAGAAGTCCTCCGGTCTGTTCTTCCATTGCAGCAGAAAGCTGTTCAACAATGGAAGTCTTCATCTCTCCGGCACGTTCAATGATCAGCGTACCTCCGCCCAATTTTTTCAGGATCTCTGCAGGATCCTTTTTATTTAATCCGCCTCCGGTAATCTTCGCCAGCGTTCCGCCTTTTTCACGGCGCTGCTTCTGAAATGCCTTTACAATATCGATCGCCAGCGTTGTCTTTCCGTTTCCTCTGGCACCGGTAATCACCAGATTCCCTTCTGCCGAATCTGTTCTGGATGCATATTTCGTATCTTCAGCCAGCAGTCTGGCCAGCTGATTTTTCATTCCTCTGACAGACATGAAATATGCAAACAGTTTTTCCTGCTCTTCCGTCAGGTATCTTGCATGATCACTGATAGAAGACACTTCCTCTTCCAGTGCTTTTTCCAGCTGACGGATCATCGGTGATACTCCGTCGAAGCCGGATTCTGTATCCGCCTCCTCTGTACCGGCGCTCTGTGTTTCTCCGGTGTTTTCTTCTGTATCATTTGTATCATTCAAAGAATTTACAAGAAGCTCTTCCAGATCAACCGGAAGGTCATCTTCCAGTTCTACCGACAGTTCTTCTGCGATTTCCTCTTCCGGCTCTGCTGTTTTCATTTCTTCGACCGGAACCTCTTCTGTTTCCGTCTCCTTCGGAGTTCTCGGAATGACATCCTGTAAAAGGCCGGTAATCTCACTTGTTTCACAAAGGACTGCGGCCTTTTTCTCTGCTTCTTTTTCCGGTTCCCTGTCTGCCTGACGCTTTGTTTCTTCCCATGCAGCCAGAATCTCCTCCAGTCTCATCTGACCGGTAATCTGCTTTTCGGCAGCAACTGCATCTTCCACACGGATTGCCACCTGACCGGTATCTTCTTCCACCATATACAGATCCTCGATCTTAAATTCCGGTTCTTTCCTTGCATACTTTTCAATTTCAAGCTTCAGCTGTTCTGTTTCGGAAAGCTGTTTCGGTTCCTCTGAGTCTGCTTCCTGAACCCTCATCACATCTTCCCGGACGATCACCTCTTTGGTCGGTTCCTTTACTGTTTCCACGCAATCGTCTTCGGAAAGCACCTCTTCTGTTTCTTCCTGAAGATACGGTGCCAGGCTTTTGGCAAGTTCTTCCTGAAGATTGATCGTGCTGAATTTACTTGTATTAAACGGAGAAATCCGGACATCTTCGATCACAACTTCTTCCTGGAGCTCTTCTGCGTCCGTTTCCGGCATTTCCGATCTCTCCGGCATTTCCGATGTCTCCGGCGCTTCCGATGTCTCCGGCGTTTCCGGCTCCTCCTCCCGAACAGCTGCTTCTGTATTTTCCCCGGAAGCAGTCTCTTTCAGCACTGTCTCTTCGAGTATTGCTTCAGGACTTTCATTCTCCTGCGCACAGTCAAAACGATGCTCATACTTCTCCTGCTGTGATGCTGTCAGTTCCTGATACTTCATCTTCAGTTCCATCGCTTTGATCACATATTCACCTTCACTGAACCACAGAATCAGTTCATCACATTCTTCGATGCAGCGTTCGATCATCCCCGCTTCTTCATAGAGGCAGGCAAGTTCATAGGACCATTTTTCATCATATTCATGGCTTTTGTATTCTTCCATGATCTTTATCTGGTCCGTAACTTCCGAACCGCGTTCCCTGTAGATCTGATATTTTAATATATAGCAGTTCAGATCGTGGGGAGCGATTTTTACATATTCTTTATATAACTCAATCGCTTCTTCGAATTCATGCATCTTTGTCGTCAGACAGACCAGCTGATACAGTACACGGCGTACATTCGGTGCGCGGTCATAGGCCATACTCAGTATTTCATAGCAGTCCTCGTAGCGTTCGATCTGATCATAGATATCTGCGATCATCATCAGTGTGGATGCACTTTTCACTCTTCTCCAGTCGACCCCATCCGCGATCTTCGCAGCTGTAATATAATCCTTTTTCCCAACCAGTTTTTCAATCTGGTTGAGTTTTACCTTGTATTCATATTTATCCAAAAGAGACACCTCATTTGTTTTTTTCAGCATTTTTCATAAATTTCTTCCAATTTATCACTTTTGAGTTTACCATATGCATAATACCTTGTCAAAAAATATTACGAAAAAAATGTATCCGAAAACAAGGTCTCCTGTTCAAAATTCAGAGTCTCATATTCCAGCTGTGTTTCTTCGGTCTGACTGCGGTAATCCGTTACAACTGTCTGCTGACGGCCGTTGATGAGTTTCTGTCCGAGAATATAATTCACCTCAAAATGTCCGGTAATTGCCGGTGTCGCCCCTCTGGCCGGAACGATCAGCTGAACATTATTTGCCTTCAGCAATGCAAAAATCGGTTCCCAGATATAGATATCCTTTGCAGCGCCGAAAGGATTGTCGATAAAAATGACCTTCTTTAATTCCAGCGGATCTGCATTTCCGGAATTGATACTGGAAATATAATTGATGATCGCAACCAGAAACTGGATATAAATTCCCTGGGACTGTCCGGTACTTCCGACCGCCTCCTCATATCTTAAATAACGGCTCTGTTCCTTCATACGTTCGCGCTTATACAGCGTCAGGCGAATGGCATCCATATTGGTAACAATGACTGAAAACAGTCGTTTGAACGCCAGCTGGTTTCTGATAAAGTTCAGTCGTTCCGCCTGTGTTTCGTAGTTTTCTACCTGCCGGATAATTCTGTCAATGTAATCGGACATCGCATCTGCATACAGTTCTTCTTTCAAATACGGAATCTGCAGCGTGATCATGGAGATCATCCGGTTATCCATGGAAATCTTCGACAGTTTCGGAAGCCTGTCCAGTTCTTCTTTCATATTCAGACAGTTCTGCAGACACTGGGCTTCAAAACGATCCTTTAAATCCTGCAGAGATTCCATATCTTTTTCAATTCTGTTCTTCTCCAGTTCCAGACATTCTGTTACTTTATGCAGAGCTTCTGTCTGTTCCTGAATCTGCCGCTCATTTTCCGGTCTCGTCAGATTCTTCTTGATTTCAGCAGAAAGCTCATAGGCACCCATCTTTTCCAGCGTTTCGGAAAGCTGCTGCTTTTCTTTTTCCATGGTTTCCAGACGCCTGCCTTCTTCTCTGACAATCTGCTCATAACGGTTTCTCAGGTCTTCATACTGCTCTTTTAAAGACATCCCCGTTTCCAGACAGTCTGTAATTCCACCCGGTTGAATCTGCGCGGCGCGCATCATACGTTCCATATCCTCCGCCATGGCTTTTAATGTATAGCATTGTTCCTCCAGCTGTCTCATGGACGCTTCCTGCCTGCTGCCTTCTTCCTCCATAGCCCTTAACCGGCCATTCTGCTGTTCAATGAACAGTTCCAGATGATCCTGTACTGCTGCAAACGGTTCCAAAGCTCCGTACTTTTCTTCTGCCGTCTGCTTCGCCTGCTGTATACTTCCGACAGTTTTATGCAGCTGTTCTTCCAGCTGTCTCAACTGAGAGTTTAAAATAATCTTCTGCTTTCCTGTCTCAAATACCTCCTGCTTGAGTACCAGCATATCTTCCATTCCGGTTTTCATACAGCCGCTGCGGATTTCCTTTTTCTTCAGCTCTTCCAGAGTCTTTCCCCGAAGCTGCAGCTGCTCTTTCTGTGCATTCATCGCACTTTCAAAAGAATCTGCAAGCTTCTGTTTATCTGAAATATCTGTATTTTTCTGTTCATAAGCAGATTTTTTCCCCAGAAATGCCGCTTCCAGTTCTCTGAACGAGAGCCCTGACGGCTGATATCCGACATCCCTCAAATAGCCTTTCAGGGTATCCCTGGTTTTCATACATTCTCGAAGCTGCTGCTGTCTGGCGCCATGCTCCAGTTCCGTCTGTTCCAGTGTGCCTTGCGTACCGCTCAATTCTTTCTTTAAATGTTCGATCTTTCCTTTTGCTTCTTCCAGCCTTTCAGCAATCTGAACATACTCCTTTTCAGCCAGTGCCGATGCCTCTTCCAGTTCTCTGACTCGCTCCAGTGCTTCTGCACGGGACTGCTGATTTTTCAGTTCCTCTTCCAGGCTGCGGGCAGCTTCTTCGAGGCGCTGATTCTGTTCTTCATTCTGACGGATTCTTTCCGATAATTCTTCTCTTCTGTTCTGCAGCTGTTTCCACTCCGCCTTCTGTGCGTCATAAGCCTCCTGCTCCGGTCCATGCTCCCTGCGAAGCTGCAGGAAGGTCTGTATAAAATCGTAGTCCTCTTTTAAAACCCGTTCTTTTTCATACTGTTTTGCAAAGATTTCTTCCAGCTGTTTTAAACGATTTTGTACCTCATCCTTTAACATCGCTCTGCTGACAAAGATCATGGCATCTTCATCATTCAGATGCTTTTCCTTTTCCAACGCCTGTTTTGAAATGACCGGTATGAGAAGATCCCCGAAATCCTTTTCTTTAAATTTCTGATCGTTTGCAATCTCGTAGAGATCTGCGGACGTTACCACCGCATATGGGAGCATCGGATAATGACTTAACACAGAAGTCCGCTCTTCCCGATCCAACTGCTTAATATAGCTGAATCCGGAAACCGCCTTGGAATCATAATATCTGGAAATCTCTTCCAGGATCAGATGCAGTTCTTTTGGTTCTGCTGCAGGGATCTCCTCTGCATAAGCCCGCAGTTTATCCCGGAGCTTCTTTTGTTCTTCTGTCGCTTTCTGATGTTCCAGTACCAGCTCCTTCTGCTGCTGGAAAAGAATATTTTCCACAGATTCAAAGGTTCCTCCGTAGATCCGGATCAGATGTTCCATACGTTCTTTCAGAGACGCAAATCTTCCAAGCTGTGCGGACAGCTTCTCCAGTTCTGCCGCTGCCTTCTTTTCTTCTCCGGCACATTCCTGCAGCTGTACATTGCAGGTCAGGATTTCCCTGTCTCTTTGCTCTTTTTCACTGAAAAGCTGACGCTGTTCGGAAGTGATTTTCTCTGTCTTGGTCCGAGCTCTTCTGCGCTCTCCTTCCAGATCCGAAAAGAATAAAATGTTTTCTTCTCTGGCAAGTACACCGATCCGCTTCTGAAGTTCTTCTTTCTTCTGCTTCAGAAACTGCTCTTCCTTGCTCAGAACACCTGCGGAAATTTCCATCTGCCGGATTTTTTCCGACATCTCCGTCCTCTCCTGTTCCAGTCTGCCGATCTTTTGCTGAAGCTGTCCGATCTGTTCTGTCAGCCGGTTCTGTTCCTCTTCTGTGAAGTCTCCCAGCTCTTTTGCCATGGCAAACAGCTCTTCCTCCAGTCCGTCACTTCCTCCCAGGATCTGTGCCACCGCCTCCCTCGCAGCCAGATACTCCTTCTCATTTTCCAGATAACTCAGATAATAGTTATCGCATTCTCTGGCTTCCAGCTGGGCATTTTTATATTCGTACAGCCGTTCTGTCTCATAAAGTTCATTTTTCACCCGTTCGGTTTCCCGCTCCAGGTTTTTAAGCAGCAGTTCTTTTTGCTGAATTTTGGCCGTATCGATCTGTCCTGCAGTCTTCCGTCTGGTTTCTGCCAGTTCCTCTGACTGACGGATCAGTTCCCCATGCGCATGTTCTTTTTGTGCGCGCCGTCTCAGTGTCGTATTATAGGTTTTAACCAGCTGTTCTTCCAGTCCCTGTTTTTTGGCATACATCCCCTGCAGACTTCCCACGCGGGATGCAAACTCAGACAGCAGCCGGATCTGTCTGTCGTAATAATGCATTTCATTTTTCTTATGTGACAGCAGCACCAGCTGATCCTTCAGATCAAGCAGCGTATTGGCCATTTCATCCGCCTCCCGGGAAGTTCCGGTCTTATGATAAAATGATTTTTCAATGATTTCCTCGATCAGGAGATCTTCCACGACTTTTCTTGTGGTTCGGTAGTTTGTTTCGAAATAGGTCCTGACATGGCCTTCGGTCTTATTAATTCCCCTGATAATTTCCCATTCACTTTCAAACAATCCATACCTGCTGATAAATCTCTGATAATCACCCTTGCGGTCAAAAATCCGAACCTCCACATGAAAGTCCTTTTTCTCCAGTTCCTGCAGATAGGAACGCAGTCCCAGATAGGTGATTCGTTCTTTTCCGTCAGACAGCGGAAGATTTTTCATATCATTATCATTGAACTGTCTGTAGAAGATACAGTAATTAAAATAATCGACGGATGCCGTTTCCTTTCCTCCTTCATCCGCCTCAGCGGTTCCTTTTGCCTTTCTGGCACAGAAACCGGTAGTCATATACTGAAATCCGTTCTTTACATGGCACGGATTCAGCTTCCATTCGATCAGAGAATGAATCGTCGTATTCCCGTTGCCGGAACGAAACAGCTTTTCGATCGGCTGTTTTTCATCCAGTGTACAGTTTGGAATCAGATTCTGAAGAAGCAGCAGCATTAACACACTTTTACCGCCGCCGTTGGCCAGATCGTAGATTGTATTTTTTCCGGAAAAACGCATGACAAAATCATCGTAGTACTGTGTTCCGAAATTGTATTTCACATTATTTACCCTGATTCTGTTAATATGCGGCATTACGCTTCATCCTTTCCGTTTAATAGTTCATAGAGCCTTCCCTGATGCTCCGTATAGTAATTCTCGATCAGTGCACGAAATCTCTCTGTCGGATAGTACCGCGCTTCTGCTTCCAGCAGAAGATGCTGACTCACCATAAAATTCAGTACCATCTTCACATATCCGATCTTGGAATTTCTGGCCGCCCGTCTCACAGCAGATTCTTCTGTCGTGATCATCGGCAGATCCTCCCACATCAGTGCCAGTGTCCGGAAGCTGTTTTCCTCAATTTCACTTAAGACGAGTACTTCTATCTGAGAGATCACTGCTGCAAGCCCCTGATCCACCCCCTGAATGATATCCTCCATTTTAACGTACTCGATATAGCTGTATGTAGCCGAGTCCTGATAGAATTTCGTCATAATGATATAAATGATGTAATAGCAAAGATACAGTTCCCTGTTCAAACGGACACCGATCGTCTTTTTCAATTCCTCATTGGTAAATCCGAATACACGGTTTCTCTCTCCGCCGGTCAGATACAGGTGATTGTGATATTCATAAATACTCAGGTTCAGTTTTTCTGCAATCAGACCGGTGAGATGAAAAACCTCTGAGTTTGAAATATATTCTTCGTATAATACCGGATTTTCCTCACCCTGAATCAGATCAGAAATCAGTTCCAGTGCTTTTTCCAGATTTCTGTTTTCCATCAGAGGATCCTCCTTTCTATCCTGATATTGGTAACCTGTGCAAAACTGCCGATCTGCAGTTCCTCCTCCGGAAGCATGACAAGCTCCAGCTCCCATGCTTCCAATTCCGGATGCTCTTCCAGGAAAACTCTGACTGCTTCTTCAAAAAATGTATCCGGTCTTTCTTTCGACTGTTTTAAAACATAGGATTTTTTCTGTGTAAAATGCACCAGAAACGAATAAAGGTCTGCATTTTTTACAATCTTCTGCCCGTACTGTTCTTCCAGAATATCTCTCCATTCCTTCAGGGTAATGGATTCCCGTGTATTCAGCAGCTGCAGCAGATGGGAAAACAGACCGATATAGTTTTTCTGAATTCTGGCTTCTTCAATCTCATCTACATAAATATAGATCTGTTCTTCTCCGTCGCTTAAGCTTTCTGCGGTTTCCGTCTTTTCCGGACGATACAGCAGGAGGTCATCTACCCTCCCGGGATGCAGAGTTTTGGGCGGATGTACCTCGAAAAGCGGCAGGATCAGGGTCTCCAGAAGATCTGCCCTGTCCCGTTCCATCAGGCGCTGTCCGATCCTCTTAAAATTCAGAGAATGTTTCAGTGCCGCAAACTTGGATTTCGCCACAAGCTCACCCACCTGCTTCTGCAGATTTGCACAGGCACCCAAAAGCTCGCTGTGCCTTGCGATTGCTCTTTTCAGTTCCAGTTCCAGCAGATAGATTTCATCAATGGTCGAGTAGTACCTGCTCTGATAATCTCCCCGCCGTCCGTCAGCCTCCGCCTTTTCCAGTGACTTGCGGATCAGTTCACTGTTTCTTACAAAAAGCTTCTGTTCTTCTTTAAACCAGCGCATGGTACTGCCCATAAATTTTTCAAAGGCCTCCACGCCTGCAAATACATCATAGCTTAAAATACCCAGTACTTCATTTTTCTGCCTGAGCAGCCTTCCCACCTCATTGTTGATCCGCTTCGCCACTTCCGTACCGCCGCGAAAATTCTGGGTACTGATCATCTTTTCCAGAAGCAGCTGTTCCACATTGATTATGCTCTCATCCTTAATCTCTTTCGTATCCAGATAAAACTCGATCGCGTCGGATGTAATATAATAATAGACTACTCCGTCCTCAATCTTACTGTCCACAAAACGGCTCCTGAGAGTCTTTCGTTTATGGTCCACCGGGTCGTAGTAGTCAAAACTGAATGGTTTTCCTTCATTTTTTATTTTGTCAAAAATAAATGCGATCAGTTCCTGTTCCTCTTCCTGTTCCGGTTCCAGATCAAAATCGCGCTTCAAAAGTTCCTTTAAAAAGGCATAGTATTCCTGATAAGTGACGTTCTTTTCCTTAAAGTTATTCTCTTCAATGAAAAAACGAATTACCGCCAAAGTGATATAACCCATATCCAGACAGGCAAACTGTCCATCCCTGTACTGTACCAGGGATGTCTCAGCCAGTCTGAAATATGGGTAATATTTCTTCATGTTTTTTATTCTGTCTGAATGCTCCTCAATAATCTCACGGAGCATGGTTGTATGATTTGTCATAAATTTATACTGCCAGCTTTTTCGTACATGCGATTGCAAGTGCACCTTCACCGATATGACAGGAAACACTTAAACTCAGCGGATCCACCAGGGAAGCGTCACATTCCGGGAAAATTTCATGCAGCTGATCACGTAATTCCATCGCTGCTTCATAATTCTGTGTATGTGCAACGTCAATATGTACGTTTTCAATTCCTCCGAAACGTTCTTCAATATCTTTTTTCACTGCCTCGATCATCATATTTTTTGCCTGTCCCATAGTTCTTGCCTTTGCAAAGGAATCCAGTTTTTCTCCCTGAATCTGAAGAACCGGCTTAATCTTCAAAAGCGTTCCCAGGGCCGCGGCAGCAGGTGTGATACGTCCGCCCTTTTTCAGATACTTCAAGGTAGCTACCGTAACATAGATGCTGGACTCCAGTTTTGTATCCAACAGGTAATCTCTGATTTCTTCTGCTGTCTTTCCCATTGCCATCAGAGCCTTCGCATCCTGAACGGAACGCTTCAATGTTATGGAAATTCGCTGATTATCCACAACAAATACCTTCCCTTCATAGTCCTGTGCCAGCATCATGGCTGTCTGACAGCTTCCGGAAAGTCCGCTGGACATCGGAATATGGATGATTTCATCGTATTCTTTCAGCAGCTCGTCCCACAGATTTAAAATTCCTTCCGGTGACGGCTGAGAAGTGCTCACATCCGCACCGTTCTGCAGAAATTCAAAGAACTGATCTATGTTTAGATTTACTCCTTCCAGGTATTCTTCTCCATCAATGTAAAACGGCATCTGTACAAGGTAAATTCCCTCTGCCTTTGCTTCATCTATTGTATATCCACTGTTATTGTCTGTTACGATTGCAATCTTGCGCATATTTCCTCCTCCGGGATAATTCTTATTTCCTTATTCGGGACAGAGCTCTCCTTGTCCCTTCCGTTTATTATATCAATATTTCCTTTTAAGCACAAGCAAGCCCATGACATTTTTCTGCCATGGGCTTATCTTACTTTTTCATCTGCGGCTTAAAAATCAGGCTTGCCAGATATCCGAACACCAGTGCCGCGCAGATTCCCGCAGAACCGGCTGTAAATCCGCCTTTAAATACCCCAAGCAGGCCCTCCTCGGCAACCGCCTTCTGCATACCCTTCCAGAGCACATTTCCAAATCCGAGCAGAGGAACACTTGCCCCCGCACCGGCATATTCGATGAGCGGTTCATAGATTCCGATAAAACCAAGTATCGAACCGCTGCAGACAAGCAGCACCATGATTCTTCCCGGCATCAGCTTCGTCTTTTCCATCAGGATCTGTACCAGTGCGCAGATCAGGCCTCCCACCCAGAAAGCATTAAAATAATCCATAAAAATACCACATCCTTTTTCTGTTAGGATGCGGTATTTCTCAGATTTTATTCAGAAATTACTGATTTGTCTACATACTGACACGTTCCGCAATCTCCGCCATCTTCGCACTGTTTAATCTTGTATCTCCGTGAACGCGGCTGTAAGATAAGTAGCCATTCATGCGGTCGATCTTTGTCAGATTTCTGGAACCGCATTTCGGGCAGACATCCATTTCCAGTTCCTGGTGTCCGCAGTCGTCACAATAGGCCAGAGAAAGGTTCACCCCCTCATAATATCCCAGTTCCATCGCACGTCTGATCAGCGTACGGATCGCATCTTTGTTATATCCGATCGGATAACGTACATACTGGATCTTTCCGCCGTTGCAGAGCTCCCAGAAACGTCCTTCACAGTCCTGCTTTTCAATCGGTGTCATATCCTCTGTCACATGACAGTGAAAGCTGTTGCTTACATACGGTCTGTCGGAAACATGTTCCACGATACCGTATTTCTTACGAAACTGTTCAATCTGAAGTCCGCAGAGACTTTCTGCCGGGGTTCCGTAGATCGCATAGAGAATGCCGTCTTCTTCTTTGTACTGCGCGATCTTATTATTAATGTATTCCAGCACTTCCAGCGCAAACTGTCCGTCTTCGCGAATGGATTTTCCGTTGTAGAGCTCCTGAAGCTCATTTAATGCTGTAATACCGAAAGAGGCAGTCGATGCTTTCAGCAGCGGCTTGATCTTTTCATGCGGCTGCAGATGTCCGCCGTAGAAACCTCCTTCACAATATGCCAATGGATTTGTGGAGGCACGCATTTCTCCCAGGTATTCAAACGTACGGATATGAAGGTTCCGGATCATTTCCAGATAATAATCGAGCACTTCATAAAAATCTCTGTTTTCTGATTTGGATTTTGCAAGGATCATCGGAAGGTGGAGGCTGACCGCACCCACATTAAAACGTCCTACAAAGACCGGCACATCATTTTCATCTGCAGGATGCATACCGCCTCTTTCATACCATGGGCTTAAAAATGCACGGCATCCCATCGGGCTGATGACTTTTTTATATCGTTTATACATGCTGGAAATATACCCTTTACCGCTCATGGACAGCCAGTCCGGATACATCGTTTTCGAAGAACAGTCCACACCTTCCTCGAAAACATCTTCACAGCTCTTTCCCGGGCCATGAATCTCTTCATCATATAAAAATACGATCTTCGGGAATAATACCGGTTTTTTATTTCCCGGTTTTCCCTGTCCGTTTTTATGAACCTGCAGCAGGGAGATCGTACACATTTTTTCGAACCGTTCCGTTCCCAGTCCCAGGGTTACGGTTACAAACGGATAATCTCCGCGGGAGGATCCCACCGTATTTAATTTATATTCAATTCCCTGCCATCCCTGATCGAAATCGCGGCGAACCTTTGCAAGCGCATACTCCTCCGCCTTTTCCTTCACGCCTTCCCAGGACGGATCCGAGTACTTCTCAAATTCCTCTGTATATTTACGATAACTCTTTTCGGCATAAGGTCCTAAGATCTTATCTACTTCCGGAACCGTAAATCCTCCATACTGCTGGGCAGCAGTACTTAAAATGATATCTCCCATAACATCAAAGGCGGTATCCAGTGTCTTTGGCTCGTTATACCAGACATTACCCATTTCAAATCCGCCCTTTAATACATTTCCCACGTCGAAAAGACAGCAGTTCATCGTATCCAGACGGGCAGACTGGTCATGAATATAAATATATCCGTCACGGCATGCCTGCAGTTCGTTGCGGTTCATGAAGAACTTGCGGTATAATTCCTTATTTAATTCATTAAAGATCAGACTTCGCTTCGTAGCTACCAGCGCACTGTCCGTATTGGCATTGCTCTTATCTCCGATATAACGGATGGACTGGCTCTTCGTATATACATCATCCATCATGTGAACAAAGTCTTTTTTATAGTTACGATAATCACGATAGCTCTTTGCCACAGCCGGATTCACTTCTTCAAGTGCTCCCTCCACGATATTATGCATATCCTGAATATCAATATTTTCTTTTCCGAGAGATTCTGCCTTTTCAAACGCAAACTCACAGATATGTCTTTTTTCATCCTCTGTAAAAGTATATAAGATACGGCTTGCGGACTTGTTCACTGCATTGATAATCTTCTCAACATTGAACTTTTCACGTGTTCCGTCCTTTTTAACCACATAGATCATATTGTTTCCCCCAACCACTAGATATTGTTTTTATTTTCGTTTTTTTTATATTTTTAATCAAAATGTAGTCTAAGTATATGCGATGCCAACTCCTTTTTCAAGGGCATTTTTCTGTTTCAGTCTTTTTCATATAACTTGCACAAAAAAACAATTATTTTTTAGCAACAATTGGAACCCAAAATCAGGCCCGAAAATCTGATTGATTTTCGGGCCTGTCCTGATTCGTCCTGATTATTTCACAAACCGATCGATCGCTTCCGTCAGTTCCGTGATCGCTTCATGGTCTCCTGATTCTATCGCATCTACAAGACAATGCTCTATATGATCTTTTAGGATTACTTTTCCCGTATTATTCAGTGCAGACTTTACCGCAGAGAGCTGAATCAGAACCTCACTGCAGTCTCTTCCGTCCTCCACCATTCGCTTAATGGATTCCAGATGTCCGATCGCACGGGACAAACGATTCAATACGGCCTTCGTATTCTGATGAGTATGAGCATGACTATGGACATGTTCATATACAGTGCCGTCTTCTGCTGTATGTGTGTGTTTTTCTTCTCTACTCATGATCACAAATTATAATTCACAGTTGTTAACTGTTCTAGGGAAAGGTACAACATCACGAATGTTGCCCATGCCTGTCAGGTACATAACGCAGCGCTCAAAGCCGAGACCAAATCCCGCATGACGGGCTGAGCCGTATTTTCTCAGATCCAGATAGAAATCATAATCTTCTTTTTTCAGACCGAGTTCATCCATACGGGTTGTCAGCTTATCATAGTCATCCTCTCTCTGACTTCCTCCGATAATCTCACCGATTCCAGGAACGAGACAGTCCATGGCTGCCACTGTCTTCCCGTCTTCGTTCTGCTTCATATAGAAAGCTTTGATTTCCTTCGGATAATCTGTCACAAATACCGGCCGTTTGAAAATCTGTTCTGTCAGGTAACGTTCATGCTCTGTCTGCAGATCGCAGCCCCAGGAAACCTTGTAATCAAACTGATCGTTATTCTTTTCCAGAATCTCGATCGCTTCTGTATAGGTCACATGACCGAATTCAGAATTTAATACCCCGTTCAGTCGATCCAGAAGACCTTTATCGATGAAGCTGTTAAAGAAGTTCATCTCTTCCGGAGCATTTTCAAGTACATATCGGATGACATATTTCAGCATCGCTTCTGCAACATCCATGTTGTCTTCCAGATCCGCAAATGCCATTTCCGGTTCGATCATCCAGAACTCTGCCGCATGTCTTGTGGTATTGGAGTTTTCCGCACGGAAGGTAGGTCCGAACGTATAAATGTTTCTGAATGCCATCGCATAGGTTTCACCGTTTAACTGACCGCTGACTGTCAGGTTCGTCGGTTTTCCGAAGAAGTCTTTTGAAAAATCAACGGCTCCGTCCTCTGTCTTCGGTACATGATTTAAATCCATCGTCGTAACCTGGAACATTTCGCCTGCACCTTCACAATCACTTCCGGTGATCAGCGGAGTATGTACATAGACAAACCCTCTTTCCTGGAAGAACTGATGAATCGCATAAGCTGCCAGAGAACGCACACGGAATACTGCCTGAAATGTATTGGTTCTCGGGCGAAGATGTGTGATCGTTCTTAAATATTCCATACTGTGGCGTTTTTTCTGCAGCGGGTAATCCGGTGCGGAGAGGCCTTCCACCTCTACAGCCTGCGCCTGGATCTCAAACGGCTGCTTCGCGTTCGGAGTTGCAACCAGTGTACCTTTTACAAGAATGGCAGCTCCCACATTCAATTTGCTGATCTCTGCAAAATTTTCCATCGTATCATGATAAACAACCTGCAGTGTTTCAAAAAAAGATCCATCGTTTACAACAATAAATCCAAATGTTTTGGAATCGCGGACACTTCGCACCCATCCGCCGACTTCAACTTCCTGATCCAGATATTTATCTGTATTGCGATATAATTCTTTGACCGTAACTAAATTCATTTCAAAAATCCCCTCGCTTACCTTTGTATAATCCTGAAATCTTCATAACACCTATGGTCCTTTGGAATCCATAAGTAAGTATTTGTGCATTATACCGCACTTTTTCTGATCTTGCAAGACTGCTTATTCGGAAGCTCTGTAAAGGAATGTTACGACCTGTACGATAAATATACATATAATCTTTAGATTTCTTCAGAATTTTCACAGACAAATTTTTAGAAATCACTGGTATGCTGAATCTATTTCACGGAGGTTCTGTATGATACAAAAAGAGATAAAAATCAAGAATACATTTACCGGCATACTGATATTTCTGCTTCTTATTTCGGGAGCATTCCTTGGAAAGGGATATCTGGACGGACATTTTAATTCCGTGCAGTCTCTGCGCGATTATATCGGTACTTTTGGCATATTGGGGCCGATAATTCTGATTCTGATCCAGATGCTTCAGGTAATTCTTCCGGTACTGCCGGGATTTTTGGGGTGCGCCGTCGGAGCCGGAATGTTCGGCATTTTCGGCGGTTTCTGCTGCAACTATATCGGAATCAGTGCAGGATCTGTCATCGCATTTCTTCTGGCCAAAAAATTCGGCAGCAGACTCGTGCAGCTGATGATTCCGACCGAAAAATATGATTCTTTTATCCAATGGATCAACACAAAAAAGAGCTATACGGTAATTCTCTTCCTTTCCATCCTTCTGCCTTTAGCACCGGATGATTTTCTTTGTTACTTCTCAGGTCTCACAGAAATGTCGACAAAAAAGTTTATATGGTGTATTATTTTAGCAAAACCATGGTGTATTCTGTTTTACAGCATCATGTTTGGATATTTTATTTAGGAGGACCTTTGAATGCTTGGTTTTTATAATTACACAGTCATTCTCACTTATCTGGGAATGCTGATTTCTTTCGCCGGAATCACCTGTATTTTAAACGGGGATGTACATACTGCTCTGATCTGTCTGATGCTTTCCGGAGTTTGCGATATGTTTGACGGAAAAATCGCTTCCACGAGAAAGAGAACTGTTCAGGAGAAAAGATTCGGTATCCAGATTGACTCTCTCAGTGATCTCATATGCTTCGGTGCCTTTCCGGCCATCGTCATATATATCACTTCCGAAAAAAGCAATGCCGGTTTCTGCATATCCTGTATCTACCTGCTGTGCACTCTGATTCGGCTGGCTTACTTCAATGTCGATGAAGAAGAACGTCAAAATCAGACACAGGGAAGCAGAGAGATCTATCAGGGACTGCCGGTCACGACAGCAGCTCTCATGATCCCGGCCTTATTCATTACAGAACGTTTCTGGAACTGGCCGTTAAGAACAGTCGGACCGGCCGCTCTTCTTGTGATGTCAATTGCTTTTCTCACTCCTTTTCGTCTGAAAAAACCGAAACTGTGGGGTCAGATCATCCTGTTGATTTTAGGCATCGCAGAACTTCTGTTTATATTAGTGGGGTAATAGATTTATGAACGAGAGCAGTTTTATGGTCAGTTTTTTATACGGGACAAAAATCGGACGGGGTGTGCTGCAGCTGATCCTGAAAAGCAGAATCGATAAATATATTGTTAAATTTTTATGGTCACCGCTATCGAAGCCTTTGATCAGCCTGTATATTAAGAAGAACCATATTCCCATGCAGGATTTCCGGGGACAGCACTTTGGCACTTTTCGTGATTTTTTTGTAAGGAAACGGGAGTCTTCGGAATTTGATTCAGACCCCTCCCATCTGATCAGTCCCTGCGACGCATTACTGAGTGCCTTCCCGATCAATGAAGACAGCAGTTTTTTCATCAAAGGTTCGCACTATCAACTATGTGATCTGCTGCAGGATCACGAATTAGGAAAAAAATATCATGGCGGCGACTGTCTGATTTTTCGTCTCTGCGCTTCAGATTATCACCATTATTGTTATATTGATGACGGCTGTCAGGAAAAAAATCATTACATTCCGGGCGAACTGCACAGCGTTCAGCCAATTGCCTGCGATACCTATCCCGTCTACACACTGAATCGCCGTGTATGGACACTGTTAATGACAGAAAATTTCGGCCCGGTGATTCAGATAGAAATCGGAGCTCTCATCGTAGGCGGTATTGCAAACGACTGCGAAAATACCCGTTTTTATAAGGGGATGGAAATGGGACATTTCGAATTGGCAGGTTCTACCATTGTACTTCTGTTTGAAAAGGACCGAATCCGTCTTTTACCACATATTTCCCAGCATTTATCTGACGGCAGAGAATTCCGTGTAAAACAGGGAATGTGGATCGGCAGCCGGAAAGGTTGACAGGTTTATGACGAAAAAAGAAAGAAGACATTTTATTCCCAAATATTCATTGCTTCCGCTGCTGATTACAGTGATATGGAATCAGGTCGTTTACTGCGGTTCCATGCTGCTCACCAGGAACTGGACACATTACAGCTTTGAACTTCCGATGGACCGGATCATTCCTTTTCTTCCGTGGACGGTATCTGTTTACTTTGGATGCTATCTGTTCTGGATCACCAACTATATTCTCTGTTCCAGACAGGAAAAATCTGAAGCTTACCGCTTTTTATGTGCGGACTTTCTTTCCAAGACCGTATGCCTTGTTTGCTTTCTGCTGATCCCTACCACAAATATCCGTCCATCCATTGAGGGGGATACCCTCTGGACCGATCTGATGAGATTTCTCTATCAGGTGGATTCTCCCAGCAATCTGTTTCCGTCGATCCACTGTCTGGTAAGCTGGCTGTCCTATATCGGAATCCGCGGAAAGAAACACATCCCTGTCTGGTACCGGCTCTTCTCCTGCCTCATGGCACTGGCTGTATTTCTCTCAACACTGACAACGAAGCAGCATGTCATCGTCGATGTGATCGGCGGTGTTCTGCTTGCAGAAATCTGCTATCGTGCAGCCGGATGGAGACCCATTCTCAGAGCGTATACACATGTTATGGAACGCTTTACAGAACATCTCACAAAAGTATAAGTATCTCTTGATTTTCCATTCATACCATGCTATACTTTCAGACGCTGTAAAGCCCATAAAAATAAGGTCTGACAGGGCTTGCCGGCGGTTCCCGCCGTAAAATGAACCGAGTGTTCGAGACCTTCCACTCGTAAAACAAAACTAAAGGAGAAACTGAATATGAGAAGTAAGAGAGTATTATGGATTACTCAGGCAGCCATGATCGCTGCTATCTATGTGGTACTGACGGTGTTTATCAATGCATTCAATCTGGCAAGCGGTGCCATCCAGGTACGAATTTCCGAAGCACTGACGATCCTGCCGGTGTTTACACCTGCTGCAGTTCCGGGACTGTTCATCGGATGTCTGATCAGCAATCTGATCATCGGCGGCGCTCCGCTGGATGTCGTTTTCGGGAGTCTGGCCACACTGATCGGTGCCTGCGGCACTTATCTGTTAAGACGCCATAAATGGGCGATCTCCATTCCGCCAATCGCTGCAAACACATTGATCGTGCCATTCATACTAGCCTATGTGTACATGTTTGAAGGCAGTCTGATTTATTTCATGGTTACCGTGGGAATCGGAGAGGTTATTTCCTGCGGAATACTGGGGATGCTCCTCTATAAGATACTTTCGAAATATCAGCATATTATTTTTTAACAAAAAAGAGATTTCCCAGACCCTGAAGGTCCGGAAATCTCTTTTTATTTATCTTAATTATCCGGTAATATGTTTTCGAAAAAAACCTGTAAGCCTTTTCGGAAAATGAAGATCCGCCACCAAATTGGTAAAGTCTGTCAGCTGCGAAACTGAGAGCAGTGCTGTCAGCAGCGCACAGGATACCAGCAGAAGAATCGCTCCTTCCACCGAATCGATATCGCCAAGCAGGTCGGTGCACTCTTTTAAATAAGAATACAACAGGCCGTGGAACAGATATACCGCCATCGTACGCGTTCCGATATAGGAAAATGCCTTCTTCTTCTCCGTCATCAGAATCAGCACCGCAAAGGTCATCACAAAACCAACCGCATAACATACAAGACGGCAGAATATGCCTTCAATCATTCCCTGTCCCAGCGTTTCGTAGCTGTATCTTCCGTAGAAAATCTTCATGGAATACATCTCAAAGAAGGGGCCCAGAATTAAAATTATGGACACACAGGAAGCAACCAGGAAGGCAAGCCTCCTGCCTGCGCTGTTTCTGAAGTCTTTCAGCATCTTCCGGTCAAAATGAATCCCTGCCAGAAAGTAAGGATAGAATACGAGAATTCTTGGAATACTCAAAAAATTATCCGGCATTCCGGAGCATCCGATCAGCAGTCCGGCAGCGACGGAAAGTATCATATGGTGCGGGATTTTTTTTACATAGGGTGTAAATATGCGCCATACAAACAGTGCCAGAATGTACCAGAGAGTAAACTTTGGCCTTAACAGATACAGGGCTGTTTCCTTATGTAATACCAATGTATACAAAAGATAATAGATCACTTCATATACAAGATAGGGAACCGCAAGCTTTCGGATCAATGTTCCAAGAGACAGCTCTCTTTTGGAAAAATAGCCGGAGATAAAGATAAAAGCCGGCATATGGAAGGATACAATGATCCATTTTAAAACAAGCAGTAATAGATTGTCGCTGCAGGAGGGCTCCATAAAGTGTCCTGCAACAACAAGAAAGATCAGAAGCACTTTATAATTATCAAACAGATAATCTCTTCTTTTGTCGTTTTTTGTCATTTCAACTTCCTCTGAACATGTAATATTCGCGCAACAGGAATTTGTACAGCTATGTTAATAACGCTGTCAGCTCTGCCATATCATTAACGGTATATTCCGCACCACACGCCTCCAGTTCGCCTTCTTCGGCAAAACCCCAGCGGACACCGATACACGGCAGATTGCATTTATGTGCACCTTCCACATCAAACTTCGTATCTCCTACAAGCACAGGATTTTCTGCCGCATATCCCAGAGCTTTCAATTCTTCCAGTGCATTTAAAATTCTCTCAGCCTTATCACAGTGGATCCCGTCATTGGTGGCTGCTGCCAGTACCGTAAAATATTTCAGCAGATCAAACTCTTCCAGTACCAGTCGGGACATATTATCAGGCTTGGATGTGGCTACAGCCAGCACCTTCCCGCTCTTTTTCAATTCTTCCAGAACACCGGCAATGCCTTCATAAGGATAGTTTTCTCTCCATCCGATCGGATGATAACGCTCCGTATAGATATTTCTTGCATTGATCGCCTCTTCTCTCGTCATTCCGTAATATTTCATAAACGAATCGATGAGCGGCGGCCCGATAAAACGTTCCAGCTTCTTTAAATCCGGTTCTTCAATTCCCAGTCGCTTCAGTGCATACTGTACACATTTGGTAACTCCTTCTGCAGAGTTTGTCAATGTACCGTCCAGATCAAATAAAATCACATCAAATTTCTCTTTCATAAATACATTCTGCTCCTCTATCCTTTGTCCTTCTAAATCCAGCCTCCGTCCAGACTGACGATCTGTCCGGTCAGATATTCATTTCCATTACAGAGATCCCAGACGAACTCTGCGACTTCTTCTGTCCTGCCCATACGTCCTGACGGAATCTCATCCAGCAGCATCCTGCGCTCCTCTTCGTCCAGAAACTGATTCATCTGCGTATCAATGGCGCCGCAGGCAACGGCATTGACCTGGATATTGCTCGGTGCCAGTTCCTTGGCAACAGCCTTTGTCAGACCGTTGATTCCGCTCTTCGTAGCAGAATAAGCCGCTTCACAGGAAGCACCTACATTCCCCCAGACCGAAGAAATGTTAATGATTTTCCCCTGTTTTTTATGAAGCATCAGTTTCGCAGCCTCTCTGCTGCAGTAGAACACCGATGACAGATTACTGTTTAAAATTTCCTGCCATTCTTCATCAGACATCTCTGTGAACAGCCCGATTTTGGAAATCCCCGCATTATTTACCAGGATATCCAGTCCTCCAAATTCCTTTTGTACGATGGAAAACATTTCCCGCACCGCATCCGGATCTCCCATATCACCCAGAAAGAGCCTCACACGAACCCCTGTTTTTTCTGACAATTGACGTATCCATTCTTCCAGCTTTTCACCGTGATTACGGCAGCTGATACAAAGCTCATAGCCTTCCTTCGCAAGTTTTTCTGCGATCGCCTTTCCGATACCTCTCGAAGCGCCCGTTACAACTGCTGCTTTTGACATATTTTCTTTCCTTTTCCTATCTGATCACACAAAGCTTCTCTTTTTCCAGCGAAACTCTGATTTCATTATAATATCCGAAATTTTCTCCGTCACAGTGAATGGCTGCAGGACGTTCTGTCTTTAACACAACCGTTTCCCCACGTTTTATGGTAACACCTTTAAAAAAGCGGTGTAATCCGCTATACGCCGTAGGAAGAAGCGCACAGAGCTTCAGCTTCGGCAGATCTCCGATCATGCAGACATCCAGAAGATCATCGCTCCAGCTCGCATTCGGACAGAGCTTCAGCTTCCCGCCCTGATACGGTCCATTCATAACAGCCGTAAAATAGGCCCTCTCCAATTTGATCTTCGACTTCTGATCAATAGAGATCTGCATCGGAATTTTACGAAAACGGATGATCTGTTTTAATGCAATTCCCACATAACAGAGCTTTCCGAGTTTCATTTTATTTAAAAGCCTTTTGATACGGGATCTGATCGCTTCATGACAGATAGCTGCATCCCAGCCCATTCCGCAGCTGACTGCAAAACGACGCTTCTGATCTTCTGCTTCCAGAATCCCCACATTCATCTGCAGATGCTCTCTTTCATCCAGAATATGTTCGATTGCTGTCATGGCATCTGTTTCCAGTTTCAGTCCTGCTGCAAAATCATTGCCGGATCCGGTCGGAATATATCCGAAAACCGTATCCTTCAGACGCACGATTCCGTTAATGACCTCATTGACCGTTCCATCACCGCCCAGAGCAATGATCTTAAGCTTTCCCGGCTTTCGGGTAAGCTGTCCGGCAATCTCCGTCGCATGCCCCGCACGCTTCGTAAAATATACTTCATATGGAATTTCAGAGCTTTTAAGTACTTTTTCTGCTTCCTTCCAGATTTCGATCCCTTTTCCCGATCTGGACGCAGGATTAACGATAAACTGCAGCTTCATCCTTCTCTCCTCTGTAAAGAAAGGGAATGGTGTAACCATTCCCCTGTGCTTTTTTATCTTACAACAATTTTTCTAAAGTTCTTTTTACCGCGTTTTAAAACGATACCGTCACCGATTTCCTCCGCAGTATATGCCTTGCCGATCTCCGTTACTTTTTCGCCGTCTACAGAAACACCGCCCTGTTCCACTGCTCTTCTTCCTTCACTTCTGGACGGAACAAGTCCCGATTTCTGAAGCAGAGAAATGATATCAATGCTGCCGTCTGTAAAATCATCTGTCGTAAGTTCTGCAGTAGGCATATTCGCTGCATCACCACTGGAGAATAATGCTCTTGCACTTTCCTGTGCTTTCACAGCTTCCTCTTCACCATGAACAAGTTTGGTCAGTTCATAAGCCAGAATTTCTTTTGCAGCATTTAACTGGCTTCCTTCCCATCCATTCATCCGGTCGATCTCTTCTAACGGCAGGAACGTGAGCATACGGATACATTTGAGTACGTCCGCATCTGCCACGTTTCTCCAGTACTGATAAAATTCAAACGGAGAAGTTTTTTCAGGATCCAGCCATACAGCACCCTTCTGTGTTTTTCCCATCTTCTTTCCTTCAGAGTTTAACAGAAGTGTGATGGTCATCGCATGAGCATCCTTATGCAGCTTTCTTCTGATCAGCTCTGTACCGCCGAGCATATTGCTCCACTGATCGTCGCCGCCGAACTGCATGTTGCATCCGTATTTCTGGAATAACATATAAAAGTCATAGCTCTGCATGATCATATAGTTGAATTCCAGGAAGCTTAAGCCTTTCTCCATACGCTGCTTGTAGCATTCTGCAGTTAACATACGGTTTACGGAGAAATGCGGTCCGACATCGCGCAGTACTTCTACATAATTCAGATCCATGAGCCAGTCCGCATTGTTTACAAGAATCGCTTTATCGTCAGAAAAGTCGATAAATTTACTCATCTGCTTTTTAAAGCAGTCACAGTTGTGCTGGATCGTTTCCGGTGTCATCATACTTCTCATATCACTTCTGCCGGATGGGTCACCGATCATGGCTGTGCCGCCGCCGATCAGTGCGATCGGTTTATTTCCTGCCATCTGCAGACGTTTCATCAGGCACAGTGCCATAAAATGTCCCACATGAAGGCTGTCTGCTGTCGGGTCGAACCCAATATAGAAAACGGCTTTCCCGTTATTTATCATTTCTTTGATTTCTTCTTCATTTGTCACCTGGGCAATCAAGCCTCTGGCAACCAGTTCTTCATAAATCTGCATCTTCATCATCTCCTCATTTCTGACGTGTCAGTCTGCTGATATTATATCAGTTTAACCTTCAATGTCAACATTTTACGCCTTTTTACATGTCCAAAATTGCCGGAAGAAGGTTTTTTAATTCGAAAACTTCCGCATGCCCTGCAAGTTTTTCCAGCAGCTCAAGATTCTCATCCGAATGCTCTACCTCTCTGGAATAGCGTTTCGCAGCTTCCAGGACTGCTCCCTTTTTTCCGAGCTGCGGTGCACGATTCCAGAGAACCTTGGCGGCTTCCAGCGTGACCATCGTTCCGATCACCGCAAATTTACATTTTGCATAAGCCTGATCGTCATAGACAGCTCCGCAAAAATACGTAAAAATATAATATACCATCAGATTCTCTGCCATAATCTCCAGGGAAACGCTGTCCGAATCTGCTGACAGCCATCGCTGATGCAGTTTTTCATCTCCTGTGATCTCCTGGATTTCCTCCAGAAGCAGCGGCCAGCTCGCCCGCAGGACTTCCAGCTTCTGAAGCTCCTTCACTGCCTTTTCAAAAAACTCCGCACGCTTTTGGGGCTGGCTGCGATAAGGATCCAGCCTCTTTGAAAAACGTTCTTCTGCTCCGGGCTTTGTATAGCGTTCAAACACATCTTCCATCCCGGCCGTATGACCGCGGTAAATACGGGCCTGAAGGTCATGGACAAATGCCAGACACATACACATTCTTTCACTCACCGGACGGCTGCGGTCCTGCAGCATCCGGATCATGATCTCTCTCGCATCCTGAAGCTTGGAAAATAAGAAAAAAACAAAATTTTCATACAATTCTTCCTTCCATTCCTTTTCCTTTGTCACAAAAGTGACCGGCTCCTCCGTATCCAGGATCAGCTTCGCTGCCTCCGGACAGGAGAGGGCAAGAGAGATTTCTCTGATATTCTCAAATTCTTCTATGTGTCTCGGATAATTTCTGCAGGTCTTACAGAGCATTTCAGGACCTGCTTCCGTATAAATATCACAGAGATTGTTTTCATCCAGAAACGCACATCGTCCCCTGTACTGGTAAAATACACCTTCCTTCCAGTCAACGGAATTGGCCAGACGGTTTCCGAAAGGCCCTTCATAGCTCTGGTATTTATCCATTGTCTTCTCATCAACCACAATCTGCCAGCCGGCACAACAGGTATCACTGCATTTGTCGGCACTGCATCGAAATTTCCTGTAATAATGGGGTACTTTAATTTCCAGCATAAAAACACCTCTGTTTCATTCGTTTTTTATTCTTCGATCTCGCGGATCTCAATCGGAAGACCGTCCGGATCCTTAAAGAATGTCATACGCACCTGCGTAAACGTATCAAAGCGGACCGGTTCTGTATCAATTCCCTTTTCATTTAATTCCCGTACCGTCTGATCCAGATCTTCTACTTCAAAAGCCAGATGCCTCAGACCGCAGGCTTCCGGATAGCTCAGGCGTGCAGGCGCGTTTTTTACCGCAAAGATCTCCAGCTCCTGACGCCCCATCTTCAGATCCAGTTTATAATCCGCACGGTCTTCTCTGTAATTTTCACGGATTACTTTAAAACCCAGCTTTCTCACATAAAAATCCTTCGCCTTTTCATAATCCGATACAATAATCGCAATATGGTGAATGTGTTTCAGTTTCATAACAAATCCTCCCTGCAGGATATTTTCCGTGATTCTTTATTTTACAAGTACGATCGTTCCCTCGTTGTCTTTCAGCTCCACGATCAGTCTGCCGTTTTCCAGCTTCACCTCTGTTTCATCCTCTAAAAGCCGTTCTGCCTCTGAAGCATTTACCGGAAGACTGATTTCCAGATGCGCCGCATCATCATCATTGTTCAGGCAGACGATCACTGCCTGCCCATCCAGTGTTCTTGCAAATGCATACTGTCTCGTTGTCAGCAGCAGATCCTGATAGCTTCCATCCGTCAGCTGCGGGTATTCTCTTTTCAATTCTCCAAGCTTTGTATAGTGAGCTTCCAGCTTCTTCGCTTCCTCATTGTCAGCAAAATCCGTCAGCTCCAGACACGGACGAAGCGGCCAGTCGTCCCCGGACTTCACGCCTTCGATGCCAAATTCCGAGCCGTAATAGATCGATGGAATTCCCGGCAGCGTATAGACCAGTGTTGCGATCATCGGAATATGTTTTCTGTTATTGACCTTATTCGGCAGTCTCGGCACATCATGGTTATCTGAGAACAGATACAGCTTCGTGCTGCCGCAAAGTCCCATCAGTCTTCTGACAGAATGCGCGATCTCAAAATAGTTGTGATCATTATGACCGGAGAATAAACCTTTATGCAGTTCATAGTTCGTCACCGAATGCAGCATATTGCCGTTTGCCCACCGGCTGTAATCTCCGTGGATCACCTCTCCCATGAGCCAGAACTCCGGTTTTAACTGATCAGTCACTCCGCGAAGCTCTCTCATAAAATCCATATTCAAAACATCCGCCGCATCGAGACGAATGCCGTCTATATCAAATTCTTCTACCCAGAAACGAATCGTCTCATAATGGTAGTTTCGCACTTCCTGATTCCAGAGGTTCAATTTGACGAGCAGATTATAACCGCCCCAGTTACCATAGGAAAATCCGTCGTTATACTCATTATTTCCCCAGAAATTCACGTCACAGAACCAGTCCCTGTATCTTGCGTTTTCACGATTTGCCTTCAGATCCTGAAAGGCGAAAAAATCTCTGCCCACATGATTGAATACACCGTCCACGATCACCTTCAATCCCATTTCGTGACAGTTCTTTACGAATTCCGCAAATTCTTCATTTGTTCCAAGACGTCCGTCAACTTTTCTGTAATCCGTCGTATCATATCCATGAGAACCGGATTCAAATAACGGTCCGATGTAAATCGCTGTTGCATTCAGCTCCTTTACGTGCTTCGCCCATTCATTCAGCTTGCCGAAGCAATGTCCTTCCTCACCGTGATTCTCATGTGCACATCCGCATAAGCCCAGCGGATAGATGTGATAAAATACTGCGTTGTCATACCATGCCATAATTCATTCTGCCTCGTTTCATAAGTTATTTTTTCGAATAATCTTTCCTGATACTCTCTGTTTTATTATAACTTTTTACATTTTCTTTGACAAGTTATAATACATCTCTATATTGCCACACGCACCTTTGTCCCTCACTGAAAAAAGGCAGCTGCCTCCGGGCAGCCGCCTTTTTATAATGTTTTACAGATGAAATATGAGTTTCGCCTGCTCCATCCGTTCTTCAAACTGCGGATAGAACTCCTTCGACCGGTCATATGGCCTGATATAAAAGGTCTGCAGAAGGAACATGCTGACCTGCTTCGCCATCTGTTCATCCTCCCCTTCTGCCCTTTCCTGCATTTTCAACAGAAAATAATGCCAGTCGTTCGTAAATTTTTCATATTGTTTTAAATTCGGTGTATCGATCCACTTTTTGACCTTGACCTTGGTGCGGTTTTCATTTTTACATTCATGCGTCTGTAAGAAATATTGAAAACTGCCATTCTCATAGAAACGCCCCAGCGGAAACAGACGGCAGATCCCCGGTCTGTGGGGATGGATACTGCAGCGTCCCTGTGTATTCAGAAAGGTACATCGTTCCTCACTGCCCGCCATTTTCAGGTTCGGCAGAATGATTCCGTCTGATACATTTAATTCTATATGCTCCGCAAGCAGACCATCAAAAGACAGTTCCAGATTGGTAGTCAGACGATAAATATCCAGCGGATCCAGGGTAATGGAAGCTCCCATCCCACGGCAGCAGGCGGAACAGCCGTTACAGTCGCCGCAGTCTGCTTTTACCATGTCATTGCTTCCGTATAATCTTCCGTCAGAAATCTCTTCCAGCGTAACTTCTCTTTTCATAAGTTCCTAATCTTCCTTCTTTGGAAGATCAATTTTAATATGAACATCAGCCAGCTGTTTCGGATCGACTTCCGATGGGGCCCCCATCATCACGTCCATGGCTGTCTTATTCATCGGGAACGGAATGATTTCACGGATACTGTCTTCTCCTGCGATCAGCATGACCATACGATCTACACCCGGAGCGATACCGGCGTGAGGCGGTGCTCCATAGCAGAACGCATTGTACATTGCAGGGAATTTTGCTTTCACATCCTCTTCGCCGAGTCCGACAAGTTCAAATGCTTTTACCATAATTTCCGGATCGTGGTTACGAACCGCACCGGAAGATAATTCCACACCGTTGCAGACCAGGTCGTACTGATAAGCAAGGATATCCAACGGATCCTTTTCCATTAAATCTTTCATTCCGCCCTGCGGCATGGAGAACGGGTTATGGCAGAATTCCAGTTCCCCGGATTCTTCGCCGATTTCATACATCGGGAAATCCACGATCCAGCAGAATTCATAGCAGTCTTTCTTCATATGTCCTTCTACAGTATTACCAAGGATCTTTCTGAAGACACCTGCTGTTTTCTGAGCGGCCAGCTTCTTACCTGCTGCAAGACCTACAAAATCACCTGGTTTTAACCCAAGGGCCTCGATGACTGCATCCTTTCTTTCCACCAGGAATTTGGAGATACCGCCGACAAATTCACCGTTTTCATCCAGACGGAACCAGTATGCTTTATTGTTTGTCTGCATTTCCACTTCTGCACACATTTTGTCAATAACTTTTCTCGTACCGGAAAAATTGCTGACAACCACTGCTTTTACAACCTGGTTTTCGAATGGTCCGAATCCACAGTCACTCATCACTGCTGTCGCATCCTGCAGCTCCAGATCAATACGAAGATCCGGTTTATCAGAACCGTATCTGTCCAATGCTTCCAGGAAGGAGATTCGTTTGAACGGTGCTTCCGATGCTGTATTGTAAGTACCGTATTTTGCAAAGATCGGCGGAAGTGCTTTTTCAATGACTGCGAAAACATCTTCCTGGCTTGCGAATGCCATTTCCATATCCAGCTGATAGAATTCACCCGGAGAACGGTCTGCACGGGCATCCTCATCACGGAAGCATGGCGCGATCTGAAAATATCTGTCAAAGCCGGAGGTCATCAGAAGCTGTTTAAACTGCTGCGGCGCCTGCGGCAATGCATAGAATTTTCCCGGATGGTTTCTGGATGGCACCAGGTAGTCTCTGGCCCCTTCCGGTGAAGAGCATGTCAGGATCGGTGTCGTGATCTCCAGAAATCCCTGTTCTGTCATGGCCTGACGAAGCGCTGCTACCACCTGGCATCTCAAAACGATTCTGTCTTTCACTAACGGGTTTCTCAAATCCAGATAACGATATTTTAAACGGGCATTTTCATCTGCTTCCTTGGAACGGTTGATCTCAAACGGAAGCTCATTATAGCGGCATTTTCCGAGAACTTCGATATTCTCCGGAACCACTTCGATATCTCCTGTCGGCAGAGAAGCATTCTTACTGGAACGTTCCCGCACCGCACCCGTTACGGAAAGTGTAGATTCACAGTTCACTCCCGCAAGCTTTTCCATCATTTCCTCTGTTTCGATCACTACCTGGGTAGTGCCGTAAAAATCTCTCAGAACAAGAAATCCGAGATTTTTGCTTACTTTACGCATGTTTTCGTACCATCCTACGATAGTCACCTGCGCACCCACATGCTCCATACGGAGTTCATTACATGTATGAGTTCTTGACTGAAACATAGCTATCCTCCAAATCTGTATCTTAAAATCTTTTGATTACCTATTTCAACTGACTAATTATAATATAAAAAGCACTGTTCTTCAAGAACGAAATTTCTCTGCAGGCAACGTCTTTGGATGGCCACAGGCTCCCAAACACACTTGTCAGGAGATTCCTGAAACCTTCTGTAATAAATAACTTCCTTCTCAAAATATTTTATTTAACATTTTGACGTTATTATAACTTATACTATTGCAAGGTTCTACAGATTCAAATATGAAAATAATTCGAGTCAATTTTCCAAATGTAATATAAACTTTTTTTCACTAAGTAAAAACATTGTTCGAATTTTTTCAACCTTTTTTTACTTCCAATCATTCTTACTTTTAATTTTTTCCATTTTCATCTATACATATCAACTTATCTCTTTCAGCTTGCACATCCTTAGGATAACAGTTCTTTATTTCTTGATTTGAATTCTTATAATCCCCCAACAATCCATCTGTTTCTATCGTTTCAATTTTCACCAGTAATTTTTCAAAACAACGAGCTTTTTGTTCTATCAAGGACATCAAAGGAATTCTAAAAGCCTTCATGCATAACAATAAATATATAAAAACTACCATACCCCATGGATATTCCCCTTGCGCTTCCACTTTTTCGGTTAATGCAAACACGAATAGATTAGAAAATGCAACAATCAATGTATATATAAAACAATTATAAGTCCCAAGTTTCCAAAAAGGGATATACGCCTTCCTCATTACTTCTTTACTTAATTCCCTGAATCCGTGAAGTTCATCTTTTTTACAACCAGCTCCTAAAGTGGAACTGGT
>JBJEMI010000020.1:0-2983 GCA_051879615.1 Lachnospiraceae bacterium | reverse complement strand
CGGTCGTAAACATAGAAAAGCCCGGCTTTCGCCGGGACTTTGTCTACAGTCTGAGTGCCTGAAATCATTCAGGCACTCAGACTTTTTCCTTAGATCATTTCCGACGTAGTATTGGTGCATTTAACCAACCACGTATCCCCTGCTCCATATGATTGGGTTTTCTCACAAATCCGCTTCCTACTTCTCATTTTCTCCTTAAAAAGCGACGATCTTTATTATTCCGCATAAAAGGGAAGACATTGACCAGTGATGATTTAAGGAATATAATAATC
Organism: Lachnospiraceae bacterium; assembly: GCA_051879615.1. GTDB lineage: Bacteria > Bacillota > Clostridia > Lachnospirales > Lachnospiraceae > HGM12587. Next base: position 2,711 of record JBJEMI010000020.1, on the reverse strand, counting down.
CCGTGATAGAACAAAATCCCCAAAAATCATGGAAGAAGTACGATGAAAAAGGAAACCATTGGTGGCATGCTCAAAGACTTGAAAAATGGAAAAATTGTTCAATGCCCAGAATGTAAAGAAGGAAAGATTGTTCCTGTAAAAGAGAATGATATCCATTTCAAATGCAAATTATTGATTAAGAGACCAGCTATCGATAATGGCCGGTGGTATTTCTGATAACCTGCCAAAACGGCGCATCGATTAACATAGGAGGCATGAAAATGAAATGTTTCAGTGAAAAAGTATATCTTGAGATCACTCCTCCCACGGAAGAAGATACGAAAAGTGACCAGCACAGGATCTGTCAGACGTTGTCCGACGTTGGATATAAGAATGCCAAAATCCCTCTTCACATATTGCAAAAGCTTTACCCCCTGTGCAGAGAATGTGATTATCACATCACAGTAACGCTGGTATACAGGGAAAAGGACTGGATCGTGACCGATGTGGAGGCCGGAGACACACGGCAGATGCACTATGGACTTGCTGTGGACTACGGTTCCACCACTATTGTCATGCAGCTGGTCGACTTAAATACCGGGGCTGTCGTTGCACAGGTACGCGGCACCAACGGGCAGCGCACCTACGGAACCGATATTCTCACTCGCATCACGTATACCATGGAGGATTCCAGACATGCGGATGACCTTCAGAAAGTCACGGTTGAAACCTTTCAGTCTCTGATCGGACAGCTGGCTTCGCAGACCGACATCAAAGTCCGCAGCTGTCCGATCATGATCGTCTCCGGCAACACGACCATGATTCATTTTCTGCTAAAGCTGAATGCATGGACCGTATTTTCCTCTCCCTTCGCGCCGGTCACTACAGAGCCCGGATGGTTATGGGGAAGCGAACTGGGACTTGATTTTTCCGGAATGCTCTACATCATCCCCTCTGCCTCCAATTATGTGGGGGGAGATATTGTAAGCGGACTTCTGAATCTGGATATCCGCCAAAGTGAAGACACCCTCCTGTTCTTCGACATCGGTACCAACGGAGAACTCGTTATCGGCAACCGCGAATGGATGTTAGCCGGCGCTGGTGCCGCAGGTCCGGCTCTGGAAGGCTATATCAGCCGTTTCGGTATGCAGGCCGGGAAGGGTGCCATAGATACAGTGACGATCCACGGCAAAGACCTGACCTTTACCACGATCGACGGAAGCCGCCCGGTGGGCATCTGCGGTTCCGGCATTATCGATCTACTGGCCCAAATGAGACTTCATGGATGGATCAATATTGCGGGCACATTGAATCCAGATGTCACTCCGCGGATCATATATCTGGAGGAGGAACAGGAGTATGCCGCCGTCTATGCCACTGCCGAAGAGTCCGAGAGCGGAGAACCACTGTATTTCTCACAGACGGATATTAAACAATATTTGGATACCAAAGCCGCTGCCTACACCATGATGGACTGTCTGCTTGAGTCAGCAGGATGTCTGGAGACAGATATTTCCCATTTTTATCTGTCTGGTGCTTTTAGTGCTCATTCTAATCTGGAATCCGCCATCACGATCGGCATCTTTCCGGATCAGCCCCGTGAGAAATACACCTGTATCTCCAACGCATCTCTGGACGGTGCTCGTATTCTGCTGCTTGACCGCACCAGAATGGACGATATTCAATATTTTACAGAAAATCTTTACTGCGTACAATTTGCATCCATTCCGGATTTTCTGATTCGCATGCAGGCAGCAAAATTCATCCCGCATACGGACATAAAGCGCTACCCGACGGTGGAAGCATCCTGTCGGAATCTCTCTTCCTGATTATAGCGATGTATACTCAGAATCAGTCATGCAGGCTCATGGAAGTGACCGGTGTCAGGCGCGGATTGACAGATAGATGCGCTGCAAAGCACCTGAATCAGGAAACCAGACCGCAGCCTGTGTCCAGAATCATACCGAGCTGACTTTTCTGACAGAAAGAAATCCAAAAAATCTTTGCGTTCAGAAAGGGCCAGGAGAACTACTTCTTGGAATCTTTGCCAAAATAGAATTTGTCCAAAAAACATCGCTGTCATAGATTGCATGACAGCGATGTCAGACTGTAGACAAAGTCCCGGCGAAAGCCGGGCTTTTCTATGTTTACGACCGTTTTTCTGGTATAATACAAATATCAGAAGGGCGGTGTTTTTTATGATGACAAAAAATTCAGATAAAAAAGGGAACAGATGATAATGCTCTGTATGGATGATATGGTTCCCCAAAACCATATGCTGCGTTTAATTGATAAAGCCATTGACTGGACTTTTATATATGAGCTTGTAGAAGAAAAATTCTGCCCTGATAACGGAAGGCCCAGTATGGACCCTGTCATGCTGATTAAGATTCCCTTCATTCAATATCTTTATGGAATCAAAAGTATGAGGCAGACCATCAAAGAGATAGAAGTAAACGTTGCTTACAGATGGTTCCTCGGATTAGACATGCTGGACCCTGTCCCTCATTTTTCAACCTTTGGGAAAAACTACACCCGCCGTTTTAAGGACACAGATCTTTTTGAGCAGATCTTTGCGAAAATATTAGAAGACTGCATGAAATTTAAACTGGTGGATACCGATCAGATCTTTGTGGATTCTACTCATGTGAAAGCATGTGCAAACAGCAAAAAAATGCGAAAAAGAGTTGCACATGAACAGGCCCTTTGGTATGAAGAAAAATTACAGAAGG
>JBJEMI010000019.1:0-16746 GCA_051879615.1 Lachnospiraceae bacterium | reverse complement strand
TAAAGCGGCTTATTCAGCAAAGGGTCACTCATTTATAAAAGTTGTAAACTGGTGTTAAAGCATACAACACCAGGTAATTAGTTGGAATTTGTTTTTCAACGCAAACAAAACCGACGAACATTCACATATCGCAAATGTCATCGGCTCTGATTTATCTAATGTTCTATTTCTGTCTCTTTCCCATTTCTCATCAAAAACTTCCTTTGACGATACTCCCTCGGTGTTATCTTATATCGGTCCTTAAAAGTACGGTTAAATGTCCGCTGACTTTCAAAGCCGCAGTCCAGACAGATATTTGTAATCGATTCCTGTGTATGTTCCAATGCAGACGCAGCATAATTCAGCCTTACGCCATTAACATACCGGTTAAAATTGCAATGGAATGTTTTCGCAAACATCCGGGAAAGTACAAATTTACTGATCCCCAAATCATATCCCATTTTCTCAAGAGTAAACTGCTCTCGGAAATTTTTTGCCACATATTCCACCGCATTGTAAATGAGGTCGTCACCCCCCACTGCACTTTTATCAATCATCTTCATATCCGAAAAGACATGTGCCAGAATGATCTGAACATATGCCTGGATCAGCATTGGACTGCGCTCCTTCATATGTGCCAGAGATTTCATCGTATTTACGATATCTCCATTCACCTGTTCTTTTTTGATGATCGGATATTCCGGACTGCATTTCTGCAGCTGTGCAGCGTATGCGGGCAGCAAAGATGGTTCTACAAACAGATAGATTGCTTTATTCCTTCCTGTACCAAATGCCTGATAATGATGGATCACATTCGGAAATACAATCCCAAAGTCTCCCTTTTCCATATGATACAGTTCCAGTCCCACACCCAGCTCAATGGTGCCTTCTGTCGCATATATGATCTCAATCGCCTCATGTAAGTGCGGTGGCACATGCACTGTCTTTTTCCATTCTACCGATATCCCGTCATTTCTGCTTTCATAATATGCCAACAATACCTTGCAACCCCATTTCTATCTTCCTTATAGCATCTCTTCTCTCAATGCATAAGGGAAATCTACCTTCATATTACGGAAATAGTTCCGTTCCTAATTTAGACGTTCTTCGATCTGCTGATCGACTGGGTCCGTATGCCTGAATTCATAGAATAGCATTCCTGCCCGGATGCGTTCTTCCAAATTCGTTTCTCCCCTTGAACGGGAATTACTAATTTTTTATACTCATTAACAAATCGCAAAGGAATATGTGATGTCTTCCTCTGCACTGATGTGGTAAGCCTCTTCCACATCACTTCCCCAACTGTCAATTCCACCAACGCCTCGCACAGCTCCGTAAACACAGAGTACAGTTCTTCTTGCCGGAGGCAGTTCCTCATGGTGGGTTGCATTTTCAATCTCTTCTGCAGTGTATGGCAGGCAGGAGAAAGCAAATGCATCTTCTGTTTTTTCGATTCTCAATGTCTGCACAGAACTGTCCGTTCTGCTGTTGTTAAGGCTTGTGTGTCTGCTCACTTCCACCCAATCCGTATCCATATGCATTCCGCACTCCTGTGGAACAAGATATGGTGTCAGGCTCAGATCTTTTACTTCGTAGATTCCTTCGACTGCTCCGGCTTTTCGATCCGGATACGTTTCTCCTGATAAGCCCTGATACATATATTTATCTGCAAGGGTCGGCATGATGAAACGCATACCAAAGGCAGGAAGCTGTGGCAGCCCTTTCACTCCAGCGTAATGAACATCTACCTTGATCTTTCCGGTTCCATCGACGGTATAAGTAACTGTTACAGTTGTAGAAGGACGAGTGATTGTTTCATAAATATAACGAACAACCATCTCCTCTGCTTCTACATCAGAACCATAACGGTTATTTTCCGGTGCACAAGGTTTGCCCTGGGAAACACCATCCATAATTACTTCTACATGCTTGCAGTCCATGAACATATCCGCTGCAAGCCAGCTTCCGCTCTTAATCTGGAACTTACTTCCCCGATCATTATCTGTCAGTGCTCTCCAGAAAGTAGGTTTTGGACAACGGTACAGCCACTCATATCCATTTTTTACGATAGATTCTAATCCACCCTGTGCATAGGAAAAGATGTAGTCAAACCCTTCTCCGTGTACGCCCAATGTAAAATCTCCATATACGACTCTCAATGATTTCTTATTTGTACGATCCATAATAATACCTCACTTCCTGCATTGCTGGTTTTTCTCTGCGGTCTGCAAATACGATTCCGTTACCGGAAAATTCATAGTCCGATGGGCGGTCATCAAAGTCACCGCCATAACGCAGTACATCGTTTCCTGTCACTTCGTCTTTCACCATGATCGCCTGATCAATGAAATCCCAGATAAATCCACCCTGGTACATCTCATATTTGTCTATGAGCTTCATATAAGAACCAAGTCCACCCATTGAATTACCCATGTCGTGCATATATTCACACAGGATATACGGTTTCTTTGGATCATTGTTCAAGTATGCTTCTACATCCTCTGGTTTTGCATACATGCGGCTTTCCATATCAGAGATCGTATCTTCATAAGTCCGGTTATACACAACACTTTCATAATGAACCAGTCTTCCATCGTTCTTTTCTTTAAAGAACGTATTCATTGCTTCGATATCATCTTCTGCATAAGATTCATTTCCCAAAGACCAGAATAAAATTGACGTATGGTTTTTGAAGGCCTCGTAATTATTTCTTGCTCTGTCAATGACAGCTTCTTTCCACTGCGGGATAGAACCAGGCACGTTGCAGGACGGTTCGATGGCACCAAGTTTCTGGAAGGAACCATGGCTCTCCAGATTAGTTTCTGACATCACATAGATGCCCGCTTCATCACACAGGTAATACCATGGAATCTGATCCGGATAATGGCAGGTACGCACTGCATTGATGTTGTTTCTCTGAATGCATTCCATATCCGCAATCATCTCTTCCATACCGATGCATCTTCCTGTCTTCGCATTCCATTCATGACGGTTCACACCAGTGATTACCAGACGTCTTCCATTTAAGTACATCACTTTATCAATGATCTCAATGCGACGGAATCCAACCTCATAAGGGATCACTTCCAACAGTTCTCCCTTTTCATTCACGATCTCTACAACTGCATGATATAAATATGGATCGTGATTATCCCATGCTTTTACTTCTGCAAGTGCAGCATTCATCTTGCCAACATAGATGCCCGCTTTTTCTTCCAGAGCAAAGCTTTCTTCTAAAACAACCTCATCTGCACGGTCTTTTAATACCAGTCGAGCGTTTACCGCTTCTTCGTTTCGTGAAGATACTTTTACAGTCACTTCTATCGTACCACTGGCATTGTCCTGATTTAAAACCGGATGAATCCATAAGTCTTCCACATGAACTTCCGGCAGTGCTCTCAACGTCACATTACGAAAGATACCGAAGAAACGGAAGAAGTCCTGATCTTCCAAAAATGCAGCGGTACTCATCTTATGTACTTCCACTGCCAGAACATTTCCCTTTTCTTTGATGTATGGTGTCAGGTCAAACTCAGATGGTGTAAAACTGTCTTCTGCATAACCTACGAACTGACCATTCAGCCACAGATACATCGCCTGTTCCACACCTTCAAAACAGATACGGATTCTTTTACCGATCATTTCCGCATCCAGATCAAAGGTTTTCAGATAAGAACCCACTGGATTATAGGCTGCTTCACTGAACATTCCTGCACCGTCTCCGGCGTTTTCCAGGCTGTAAGCTCCACGACGATATTCTTTCCCTTCCCATGGATACATGGTGTTGATGTAACGGATCTGGTCATAACCTGCCAGCTCGATGTGTCCGGGAACTATGATCTTGTCAAAGCTGCTGGAATCAAATCCTTCTTCATAGAAATTGACTGGTCTGCCTGCAGCATTTTTACTAAAGCAGAAATCCCACTGACCATTTAAAGATTTTGTCAGACCGTTATCCTTTTTTGTAAGTTCTTCATACGTTCTGTAGTAACAGTGATCGCTGTGAGCATCCACCTGATTCACACGAAACACTTCCGGATTATCCAACCATTTGATATCTGCGTTCATATATTTTCCTCTCTTTCCACAGAAAGCCTCTAAAGCAAACTCCAGAGGCTGTATTCTTATTGCTGTTTATTCTCTTGTAATTTTTGATTTGCATCTTCCACGTTTAACATAGACAGAATGATTGTAATCAATAAGTCCAAAATGAATGGGAGCCAGAGATACATAAAGTACATCATGCTGATGCAGCTATCTGGCTGGATCGCTGTATCTCCGTTTACGAATCCACTAAGATCAAGCATCCACCCTGCAATCGCTGTACCAAGACCGCCACCGATCTTTACACCTAAAGATGTGCAGGAATACATTGCTCCATCGATTCTTTTTCCTGTTTTTAAATATGTATATTCAGAGCATTCTGCGATTACCGCATTCATATCACCCTGCCATGGTCCCTGTCCTAATGCTGCAACTGCTGTAAAGAGTAACATCAAAGGCACACTTCCCATATATCCTGCAACGACTACTAATAAACGACCAAGTGTTGCAATCATGTAGCTGTACTTATTTAACTTGTACATACCTTTCCATTTAGAAACCAGTGTTGGTGTAAATACCAAAGCTGCGATCAATGGGATATTAACTGCCCATGAGAACACACCAAACAGGTTCTTGTTCAAAAGCACGTATGTCATAAAGTAAATACCAATGTTGATCATTGCTCCATATAACTGCTGAAAAATGTACACAACACAGATCATAAGATAATACTTATTGGAAAACAGTAACTTTGCTGACTGAACCAGTGTCAGCTTATCATCTTTCTTTGCTACTGATGTATTTTCTTCATTCACTTCTGCATCTGGAAGTTCTTTTACTGAAAATACTGCAAGTGTATTTGTGATCACACCTACGATACAGTAAATGATCGCAATGTTTCTCCATCCAGCTGCACCGCCGCCAAGAATATCTACTGCTCCGACTGTGATTGTCTGGATCAGCAAGCTTGTACCAAAAGCGAACATAAAACGATAAGAACCCATCTGTACACGTTCTTTGCTGTTCTTTGTAACAAGTGCAGTCAAGGAAGAATAAGCAATGTTATTTGCTGTATAAAATACTGCGTTGAGTAATGTATAAGCGATAAAGAACCATGCATACTGTGCTGTCTTTCCAAGACTTGTCGGAATTGCAAATATACCAAACAGTGTAAGGGCACATCCGAAGAAGCCGTAGAACATCCATGGTCTTGCTTTACCCATCTTACTCTTTGTCTTATCGATCATTGCTCCAAAAAATACATCTGTGATACCATCAAACAATTTTGATACTGCAATCAGTGTACCAACAATACCAGCATTTAAGCCTACTGTGTTTGTCAAATAAATCATGACAAATGAGGATAAGAATGCGTATACTACATTTCCTGCAATATCTCCTGTTCCATATCCCACCAGGTTATACCATTTTAGGTATTTTTTCTCTTCCATTAGGTTTACCTCCCAATCCTTGCTTTCTTTTGTTTTTCCTTAATTATTGTTTAAGTCTTTCCTTTTCCTTGCTGGAATTAAGTATATTAAAATATACTTAAAAATCATATGGAAAAAATTAGACAAAATATGCACAAAATGCTAAACTTAACTTATAAATTTGTGGAAAAGTAATACATTTTTAGTCATTTGCACATGGAGTATTTTAGAACCTTATGTTAGGAGGTCAGCGATGTATATTAACAATGCCTATCTAAATAACTCAGCCATTGACAAAAAAGACAAATCCAAGCCTTTGATTGTCACGAGCTGTGGAACTTACAAACTTTACACCCGCCCAAAACTTCCAACCTGGCGTCCAAGAGGAAGGATTGACTTTCAGCTTCTTTATATCGCATCAGGAAAAGCTCATTTTCATTTTGCGAACAGCGAGGAAGATACCGTTGTTTCTGCCGGAAATATGGTCCTCTATCGACCAAAAGAACCTCAAAAGTATGAATACTACGGGGAAGATCAGACGGAAGTATTCTGGGTACACTTTACCGGAAATAATGTGACCAACATTCTACGTTCCTATGGATTTACCGATGGACAGGAGGTCTTTTATTGTGGATTAGACCCCATCTACCGTCAGCTCTTCCAAGCTATGATCAATGAGCTGCAGATGTGCAAGAGCAGTTATCCAGAAATGCTGGAGATGTATCTGCGTCAGATATTTATTCGTTTGCAGAGATACTTTTTTACTGCTTTTTCCACAAACAATATTCATATAGTGGAAGAAATCGACCGGGCTACGACTTATTTTAACGAACATTACAACGAGCAGATCAATATTGACGAATATGCACGAAAGAACAACGTAAGCACCAGCGGATTTATCCGTAACTTTAAGATGTGCACCGGTTCTACGCCTATGCACTACATCCTTTCCAAACGGATCTACAACGCAGAGATCCTGCTGAGAAATTCGGACTATAACGTCAGCGAGATTGCCCGTATCGTTGGATACGAAAATCCTCTATATTTTAGCCGGGCATTTAAGAAAATCAAGGGAGTGGCTCCTTCCGCTTATCAAAAAGCGTACAAAGTTTAAGAAAAGGGAACGATGATCAGCAGACATCCTGTCACACTGACACCGTTCCCTTTTGCAAGATTTGTCTGGTTTTTTATCTCATTTGGCAAGTAATACCGCTTTTCCTGTTATATACTCAAACCATAAAAACAAGAAAGGAGAACAACAATATGAGAAATAAATTACACAACTTTATGGAGAACATTCTTAACTTCTATGCAGATTTATTAATCAATGGTTATTATCATAAGGGTGGCTACCGCCTCTAACCATTCGATAAAAGGCATGCAGGTCAGCCTGCTCTGGATAAAAATAATCAAATTGCAAACTTCATCACCACCCTCGCTATCGGGAAGTGAGAACACCGCTTTTTATATACTGCTATCGGCTGAACCATCATTTTCTACACACCCTGGTTATCTTCCTTCTTCTGCAAAAGATTTCTTGTACACCAACCAATACAAGGCCCTGACTTTTTATACGGATAGTCAGTGCATTTTGTTTTCTTAACAGGTGGCTGTTCTCTGATCAGGTAGTAACAATTCATCATTAACCTCCATTTCGTATATTGGGGCATAAAAAACAGAGATTCTACACACCACCGATGTGTAGTGATAAACTCCCTATGTAGAAATTATTGTAATTATTCAAGATCCATTGTCATTGTTCTTTTATTGAAAACTTTTTATCCAAAACATTTGGAAATGTTTTATCTCTATTTTTCAACTTCATAAGATTATTTCTTTTCTGCATTTCTACCATTTTCAAAGCATTTAGCAAACTCTTCTCATCTTCCCCCTCAACGTAATAGTGGTAGATCCTATTTTTCTTCATGTGTACACCTCACAAAATTATAGATCTGCAATTTCATATAACATATGTAATTCAGGTGCAGTACAAAACAGGTCATTTTCCACTGCATGTTTCAGGGAATCTGTGTTTCTCTTTAAATACTGTTCTGCATTGATACATTTGATTGGCATACATAAATCATTCGTATCCTTTTTAAAAAAAGAAAAAGAGTGTTTAGGCAATTGCATATCCAAGATATCCGAATTGTGTGTTGTAAAAAACAACTGTTTCCTGTCTGCTAATTTATCAATTATGATTGACAAACATACTTTTTCTATATCTGTATTAACGTATGAGAACAATTCATCACAATAATACAAATCATGTTTGTCACAGATAAGAGAAGCTATGATATAAGAAATATCCAGCCCTGCCTTTGTTCCGCTAGACAAGGCTTCTCCTTCAACAATTTTTCCATCTTTAATCATCGCAGAGCAGTTATCCCATTTTACTATGTATGTATTATTTACTTCTGCAACCTTTATTACTTGCCTAATGGATGGATCAAGAGTTTTTAATATTTTTTCAAGGATATTTACATATCGATGATCATGTTCAATAGTAACATATGTTTTATTTTTCCAGGCATCTTGTGGATATGAAAAACGCCATCCTCTGGTATTAATTTCTTCATAAGATATCTTATGGCATTCTTTTTCATCCAAACGCTTTGCACAGGTTTCATAATTGTCTTTTTTATTTATATCCGTATACCAAATAGCAATATTGATATTTTTTTCTGTATATTCACCCTCTGTTACCGGTTCAATATTCATTACAAATCGATAAAGAACATTAACATCTGTTACAAAATCTATTGTTAAATGTGCGGCTCTTTTTTTATCATCTATGATTTGAGTAAAACGTTTGCAGCTTCCATCCTTAAAATAATTGGCAAACAGCATCAGTAATTTTCCGAGCGATGTCTTTCCCGTTGCATTTCCTCCCATGATAACATTTACTTTTTTATACCGGAAATTTGGTCTATCAATTAGGTATTCTTGTTCAATAGTTGTGTCTACTATTTTTTTAGGATATGACATATTCATATGAAAATTCTTGAATGCATACAAATTATCCACTTTAATATCCATTATTATCATGGCTCGTCCTCCTCTTTTGTATATTTCTTCGTGTTTTCCGAAATAATATCCCTCCATTAGATTATACCTCTTTTTTCACAAAATTCAAGCATATATAAATATATATTCCTAAATCTATCAAATAGACCTATTATTGTTATATCACCATTTCTTTTGTTTTCAGGAGATTATTTCTCTATTCATACCTAATAAAAATGGGTATAAAAAACGGGATACCGCATAACGGCATCCCGCATTTTACGTTTCCGCAATCTCAAGCTCATACGGCATCAATTCCGTCAGAAGCTTTTTTTCCATCAGTGCCGTCTCGATTTCATCCAGAATATCCTCACTCTCCGCCGAAATCCTGTGAAAATGATACCCGGAAGTCACATTTAAAAGAGGGATCGATTTTCCGGTCTTCAGCTGATTCATAAAAAGCTGTACATCCCGACGGTTTCTGATATTCAAAGGCGCCGTCACCTGCCCGTAAACCCGGTGATTGACCATCACATCCAGAATACATCCGCCCAGATCGACGATGGTTGTCAGTTCTTCTTCTGTCTGCTCATTTGTATGGCACATCTTAAAGACCCGCACTGCCTGATTCGGCTCATCCAGAATATAGCCGCGGGCTGTCGCCACGATTTCATGGCCTTCTGTACGAAGCAATGCAATATCCTGTACGACCACCTGTCGGCTGACTCCTGTCGCACTGCCCAGAGCTCCCCCTGAAAGCGGTTTAGAAGACTGTCTCAGCATCGTTAGTATTTTTTTTCTTCGCTGTGCGCCAATCATGGCTGTTTCCTCCCCTTTAATCGTTCAGTTTTCCTCTTTCGAGACCTTCATGTATCTTCTCCATATAGTCGTGCCAGATCTTTGCCGGATAAGAACTTCCTGTCAGATCCTTCATCGAACGCGGCTGGTCGTACCCAACCCATACGCTTGTGGTATAGTATTGGGAAAAACCGATAAACCAGCCGTCCTTGTTGTCATCCGTCGTACCGGTCTTTCCGGCTGTCGGCTGATTTTTCAGAGCCTTGCCGGCTGCAGTTCCCCGTGTTATGACGCCTTCCAGAATATTCGTCATGTCGTGGGCTGCTTTTCTGGTATAAATTTCTTTTTCACTTCTGTCCGGTTCGATGATCGCATTTCCGGCAGAATCCTCCACCTTTAATATGCAGGTAGGTTTCCGGAAACTTCCTTCATTTGCCAGTGTGGCATAACCGGAAGCCATCTCCAGGGCACTGGCTCCGTTTTCCATACCGCCGAGCGCGGAGCTGAGTGTATAATCCTGGGGAACGATCCCCGTAAATTCCATCTCCAGCAGATAGGAAAGTCCCTTTTCCGGTGTCAGTTCCTCAAACAGCTGCCACGCCACTGTATTCTTGGACTTTTCCACAGCTGTACGAAGCGGGATTCTCCCCGCATAGGAATTTCCTGCATTCTTTGGTCCGTCTTTGATTTCCTTATCCTCCACGATCGTATCCGGTGCATAGCCGTTTTCCAGTGCAGGGGCGTAAACGATCAGAGGTTTGATCGTGCTTCCCGGCTGACGGTGACTTAAAAAAGCCCGGTTATAATCATAGGAAATACCATCCTGAGTTCTGCCGCCGACGATTGCTGCTACCATGCCGGTTTCATTGTCGATGCATGCCGCCGCAGACTGCAGTGCATAAGAACCATTCAGATTCTTCGTATTAAATTCTTCCAGATACTCATCAATCGTATCCTGCAGTGCCTGCTGTTTTTCCGGCTCGATCGACGTATAGATTTCGTATCCTCCGGAGAATAAAACCGTTCTTTTTTCCGCATACACGGCATTGTACTCTTCTTCGTAATCCAGTTTATCTTTCAGATCGTCAAATTCATATTGAAATTTAAAGCCATCCAGTGCCATCAATTCTTCCGCAACACAGTGAATCACATAAGAAGATTCCCAGGTGGACTCATACGACGGCATCGGATAGGAATCTACCGTAATTTCTTCTTTCAACGCAGTTTCATACTCTTCCTGTGTGATTTTTCCGTTATTACACATGGCCTCCAGGATCGCATCCCGCCGTGCCATTGTATGATCCTTATGTTTGAGCGGATCATAATGAGACGGGTTATTCGGAATGGCACAGAGAAATGCCGTTTCCGATATGGAGCAATCCCCGATCGATTTTCCGAAATATTTTCTGGATGCCGCCTCAATACCATAGCAATTATTAGAATAGAAAATATTATTGATATAAAATTCCAGAATCTCATCTTTGGAATACAGTTTTTCCAGCTCCCAGGCAATAAACATTTCCTTGATCTTTCTCTGCCAGCTGACCTCATGAGTCAGAAAAATATTTCTGCTTAACTGCTGGGTAATCGTGCTTCCTCCCTGCGTGATCTCCTTTTTGCTGATCATGGACAGGGATGCACGGACCACTGCCATAAAATCCACACCGTTATGCTCATAAAACCGTTTATCTTCAATGCTGATATATGCATCCTTCACGGTCTGCGGAATCTCCTCAAAAGCCAGATACTGAATATTTTTCTGATTTTTCAGCACTGTCAGTACCTCTCCGTCCGCATCATAGATGGTACTCATACTGTTTCCGCGAAAATCATCGATCGTGGACTCCTGAACTGCCGATATTGCCTCAGAACGCAGTCCGAAAATCCTTTTGCCGACTCTGCTGTTCAGAAACAGAAGCAGAAGAAGCACAACCAGTCCCAGGATCACGATCTGGGAGATGATAAACAGCTTTCTGCCTTTTTTCTGCTTTTTCTTCATATTTGTTTCGTCTTTGCTCATCCTACACCCTCTGTATCGAACCCGTTCTTAGACGAACTGCTTCGGAGTTCTTCGAATCAGGGGCAGATCCTTACAGATATTTCCCGGATTCTTATGAAACAGTTCATTTAAATAGTCCTTGGAATAATCCCAGGAAAGTCCCTCATAGGCCTCCCTCATATACGGATTTCTCTCCCGTACTCCGTGCGCATCACTGGCAATGACCGAAATCAGCTGATGATCCAGAAGATCAAATGCCATTTTTCTGGAGGCTGCACCAAAGCTGCCCTTAAAACTGCTCTTATTGGCCTGGATCACATACCCCTTCTTCACCCAGTCGTATGCTATCTGCGGATTTTCCTGAATAAAGAAATATCTCTCCGCATGGGCGATCACCGGAACTGCTCCCAGCTCTGCCACCTGCTCCAAAAGATACTCCGCAAAATCCGCCTCTTCATAGAATGCAAATTCCACCAGAAGATAGCGGCTCTGATTCAGCGTCATGATCTTTCCGTCTACCATCAGCCGCGGCAGATCAAACGTCGCAAATACCTCCATCCCCGGATAGAGAGTCAGAGGAATCCCTTCGTATTTCAAAACCTCTCTCGTCCGTTTAAAGCACTCCAGATATTCCTCTCCGAAATAGTTTTCAAAGGATCCCGGAATATTACAATGAGGTGTCGCCACAATGGCTGTCACACCGCTTTCAACTGCAATCGCTGCCATCTCCACAGCGTCATCCATATCCCAGGCTCCGTCATCCATCCCCGGGAGAATATGGTTATGAATATCTATCATAGTTTCACTCGTTTCTCATCATTTTCAATCAGTGTCTGATCTGACGGACACATACCGAATACGCACCGATGATCGGACGCCGCAGCGGAATGACATGAATCCATACATGCTCAAAAAATTCCCACCAGAAATTTCCGGGTCCGATCCACTTTCCCTTTCGCTTCACTCCGGTGACAACCGCAAAGATCTGATCTCTTTCCACCGGACCTTCAATCAGCCACTGGGCATCTCCTACAATATCATAGCCTTCCGGACGTACCCTGCAGATGCGGTGCATCAGGAACTGACCGTTTTTTCTCTGATAAAATACCATGTCACCGGCTTTCAAGGGACGATCCGGCTTCCGAAAACGGATTGAATCTCTCTGATGCACAAGAAACGGTGACATGCTGTTTCCCGCGATCAGCATGGAAACCTCTTTTCCCGCATCCGTCAGTTCTCTTAACATGGATACATATTCCTTTGTATCGATAACCTTCATCCTTTAAACTCCATTCAAAATTCCGCCCACAATTTCAATCCCATGGTCAGTCAACTGTTCCATACCATCGATGATGTGGTTCACACCCGCATAATCCCGGCGGACAATGTAGATCGCTCCGTCAATCCCTTCTGCCAGAACAAGGGCATCTGTCAGCAGTCCGACCGGAGCAGTGTCTACGATCACAAAATCTGCCGATTCCCCCAGTGCTTTGATGATTTTCAGCAGCTTCGGATCGCTCAGAAGTTCGGAACCGTCTTCCACCGGCTTTCCTCCCGGCAGGAATAAAAAGTTCATATTCTCATCCAGTCCCAGAGCCTTTGCATCCAGAAGACAGTCATCCATATCCGCCTCCCCCCTCAGGATTTCACTCATGCCTTTTCCCTCTTCCAGACCGAAGATCGTCCGGTCTGTCGGGTGACGGAGGTCACAGTCGATGAGTACCACCCTTTCACCGCTTCCGGCCATGGTCAGTGCCAGGTTCACGGCGATCGTACTCTTTCCTTCCCCTGCAAGTGCGCTCGTTACGAGAAATGTTTTCTTCCCCGAATTCTGTGCACTGTATTCAACCTTGTTTCGAATCATTCGAAGCGGTTCTGAGAGAATCGCTTCCACCTTCGGATTGGTCAGAACCGGCCTCCGGTCTGTATTTTTTTCGGAACGCTCCTTACGGATCATCACCGGAATACTTCCAAAGCAGGTGACATTCATATATTTGCGCATATCTGACTCTTTGCAGATCGTTTTTCTCGTCAGAACGATGACCGTCATCCAGACAAACGCAAGCAGCACGCCAAACAGAAAACCTCTCCATACACTGTGTTTCAGGCTTACAGAATGGACTGCTGCGGTCGGTACTCCGCTCTCGTCCAGTACATTCAGCACTGTCTTGCCGATGATGACTTCCGCGATCTCCGGATAATAAGTGATGATCGCCTGTAATGTATCATACGCACGCTGCGCGTCCGTATCCGTTACGGAAATCGTCATCATATTGGTATTTTCCGTTGCGGTCACCTGAATATTTCCCGGTACCGTCGGAGTCCCCAACTCCCCCGCAACCCGTTTGCGAAGCAGGTCACTCGTTAAAATATGCGGAAACGCAGAAGACATCTGCTCTGCAGTTACATTATCATAATAATTGGAAATTTCCGTGCCGTCACTTCCCCACCCGCCGGAGGAAACCGTAAATACCGTATACGCAGTATAGCGGGATACATCCTGACGCTTTCCGCGAACAACGGCCAGCCCTGTCATGAGCAGGACCAGAATCAGCAGATTCCACCAGATTCTTCGAAAAACCTGCAGATATTTCAGAGTTATTTCTATGATATCTATCAGGCCTTCTTCCTGATTTTTTTCTTTTCCCTGATTACTCATGCTCCACTCCTAATCTTCTGACTTTTTACGGCGGCTGCGGCTTCCGTAGCTGCCATAACCATATTTCCCATAGCCATATCCATACTTTCCGTAACCGTATTTTCCATAGCCATATCCATAGCCGTAACCGTATCTATATCCGGATCCCAGCATTTCGCTGACGCCTGCCACATCATTGAAAACACAGCCGATCACACCTTCTCCATAGCAGTTCAGCATGTCGATCGCGTCATTGATAAACGGAACCTCTGTCTTCGTCTGTCTTACAACGAGAAGTGAACAGTCTGCATATTTGGCCAGAATTTCCGTCGCACTGTGCCCTTTCACCGACGGTCCGTCAATGATAATGTAATCCATCTGCCGACGCATCGCATCCAGATATTTCTTTACGCCGCTTTCAGAAAATCTCTTTCCTGAGCACTCCGCTTTCGGAGCCTCCGTCCCCAGCTGTGCCTGAAGCTTTGACTGTCTTAAGTCTCCCTCCAGCAGAAGCACGTTTCCGGAACGCTGTGCCAGTGACAGCGCCAGGTTTGCAGCGACCAGAGATTTTCCCTCTCCGTCCTGCGCGCTGGTCACGAGCAGAACCTTACTTCCGTGATTCTTAAAATGATAAACCAGCTTCGTACGCATTTTTTTCATCGTCTCGGCGAACTCAAAGGACACTGCCGGTTCTGTCATCAGAAGCTTCTTTTCCTGACGTTTCAGGAATGTCCTGAGACTGCGGTATTTCCTCTCATGGTGAATCACACCAAACAATGTTGTATCCAGTTTTTCCGAAATCTCCGCTTCCGTACAGATATCGTTGCGCAGAAAATAATAGAGCGCGATCAATGCCGCTGTGGCTGCCGCACCTGCCGCAAACCCCAGCTTCAGCATCCTGTTTCCGTCAAAAGCCCGGTTCGGTGCACCCGGAAATCTCGGTTCTTCAAAGGTTTCCAGTACAACCGCACCCAGAACCGTTTTAGAGACCGATTCATAATTTTCCATCATTCCCTTTAACAGTGCATAAGCATCCGACGGAGAATTACTCGTGACAGATACCTTCAGCAGATTCGTTTCCGGAAGAACCGTTATGTCAACCTCACCGTTAAACGATTCTCTTCCCAAAGTCTGTGCTACCTTCTTCTTCAAAACCTGACTGTCCAGCACTGCCTGGAATTTATCCGTCAGTTTCTGCGCACTGTTCGAATTGGCATAAGTACCAATGCTGCTGCTCTTTGCGGAAACAACAAATGTGGTACCAGACGTATACATCGGCTGAAACAGGACCGATGAGACCATATAGGTCAAAAGTGCCGTCGAAATTCCGATGCACAGAAGCACCCACCAGTTCTCCAACAGCTGTCTCAGGCTGCAGAAGAGCCTGTCCATACTTCCTTTTTGTAAATCTTTTTCCATCTGTCTGTCCAGCCTTTCTACTCAACCACTACGATCAGACGGCTCTTGCCAAGCCTCATCTCATGCTCTGCATAATAATCCACACAATAGACGCCTTTTACAGAAGTATCCACATCCGATTCAATGCGCAGCTCTCCCTCTGCCAGCTCAACAGGCTTCATTCCCGAAACACCGGTCCCCTGTGTCACTTCCTCAAAATACGAAGCGGCATCAAAAGACTCTCCCTGTTTCAGATACACCAGATAATCACTCAGCGTTACCTTCAGGGAATCGTATTCTCTGGCATAGATCTCAACGGATGTTTTCAGATATACCTGCTTTCCCGCGCTGTCCAGCACCCGGAATTCAATCGGATATTCTCCTGCCTCCGAAGAATTGATCATACTGTCCAGCGAATACTTGATCCTGCCATCCAGTTCTCCATCCAGCACGCTGTCTGCCGAAATGCAGGAAAATACATTGACCGAGCTTCCTGCCGGAAAACAAAGAGGGCCGTTTAACCGAAATCTCGGCTCTTCATAATCCGTATAGACAATTGTCCTTTCTTTTCTTCCCACGTTCATCTGACTGTCCACTGCCGCATAGGTAACTGTACGGGTATCCTCGTCAATGAAACCGGATATTTTTTCCACGATCAGCTGTCCGGAAACATCTCCGTCCCGCTGATCATATGCCGTCACATCTTCCAGCAGCTTCGATGTATCACCCTTTACACTGATCTTCAGCACATCACTTTCACAGTGAATCTCCGGCGGAACCCTGTCTGTCACCACTTTTCTGTATACCTGAAAACCGGCAAACAGCACAACAGTCACCAGCAGGAGCAGTACACTGAATATTCTGACTTTTTTCATAACTTCAACCTCAAATCAATCCAATAAAATGTTATCTTATTATAGCAAACAGTCCCGCAAACCACAATGCGGAAAAGCACTAAAAACCGGCCACAAATCCTGTCAGATCTGCGACCGGCAACAAACCATGATATCAAACACCTATCATTACTGTTCAAACAAACATTACAAACCGCTTATGTATGTAAGATATTACCTTCTACAAGTACATCTAAAAAAGCCTGTATATCCTCTCTCGCTGTTTCCTCATCTACATCATATTCTTCCAGAACACCTGCAACCAGTTCATCCACTGTCACATCCTTCTGAAGCATATTCCATAAAAAGGCTCCGACCTCATTCACCGAAATCAGCCCGTTAAACGAGAGAACTGTCTTACCTGTAGGGATGATCACATACTCTCCCACAATTTCACGCAGGATAAATTCTTTATCAACTTTCATCCTATCCATTCCTTTGCAAATTGTTCTAGTAATTATAACGTAGATTGCTGCAAATAGCAACCGCAAAAACTGCCGAAAATGCACGGGCGTTTGACACATCAATAATCAGAAAAGTACCGCAAAGCCTTATAATAGG
>JBJEMI010000018.1:0-3119 GCA_051879615.1 Lachnospiraceae bacterium | reverse complement strand
CCTTTTTATCTGAAGTTGAGCAGAAATGGGTACTGAACGGTATGGATTACGCGCAAGCAACTCCTTCCGTCTCTCAGGCCAAGCGGATCAAGGCTTTGAGCCAGGAAAAGATGCTGACCCAGCAGAAAATCAACGAGATCCTGAGTGAAATCAAGAAGTCGGATATGAGCAGAGTTATCTTCAAGAACTCTCAGATGTATAAATATTTTCCACGGTATTACAGTGCCGAGCAAATGAAGGCAGAGATTATCGCACTTTTAGAGAAAGATTACAAACGCAAAGAACGCCAGAAAAAGAAGGAGGAAAAGAAAAATGTGTAAGGTTATTTCTATCGCAAACCAGAAAGGTGGAGTCGGTTATGAAAAGTAAGTTATTATGCAAAGTTGAGTCCATACTTTGTTGGATTTCTTAGGGTATGGACTCTTTTTAACTTCGCATAATTCGGGATAACTCCTTACAGAGATTTCAGCCAATCAAGAAGGTCTTTATCCTTTTTCCATGCAGGAAGTTCTTCAGATGATGGACTATTGTAGGCTTCCATCAATGCTTTGCGTTTCATTTTTTCATCTGCACGTGCATAGATTTCGGTTGTTGAAATATCAGAGTGTCCAAGTAAATCTCTGATATAAACAAGGTTTACTCCTGATTGAAGCAAGTGCATTGCTTTACTGTGCCTCAGCCAATGCGGTGTAATCTCTTCAGAAATATCTTTTATTCCTACTGCTTGAGCCTGTGCAGCATATTTTTTCAAAATGTATGTTACACCAGCTCTTGTCAATGGCTTATTGCCACGATTAGTAAATAAAGGATTGCGTCCATATGCAGGTGAAGACAGGCCTGAGCCTTCAATGTACTGTTTGAGCAATTCACCGGTTGGCTTCATAACTGGAACAATACGGCTTTTTCCGCCTTTACCTGTCAGCATAATAGTAACAGTATCATTCAAAGTGACATCACAGACTTTTAGATCTACAAGTTCCTGGACTCTTGCCCCAGTATCATACAGAAGTGATAGTAAAACAGCATCTCGTTTCCCTTGAGTAGTAGTTCTATCAGGCTGTTCAAGCAGACCTTTGATGCTATCCAATGGCAGATACATAAGAGGAGGCTTATCCGTTTTTTTCATCGGAATTGCCAGGATTTTCTGACTCTGCTGTATATACTGTGGTTCTTCAACCATTAAAAAACTAAAGAATGAGTGGATCGCAGCAAGTCGCTGGTTTCTTGTTGCAGATTTACAGTTTCGTTCTTCTTCAAGCCATTGCAGAAAACGAAGAATCAGTTCTCGATCCACTTCTGAAATCGTCAGTTTCTCTGGTGAAATGTTTTCCTGATCCCTGCAGTATCTTAAAAATAATGAGAAGGAATCTCTGTATGCCAGCTGAGTATTTCGTTTACTGCCAACCTGACCGGGAATATATACTGATAAAAACCGAGTTAGATATCGTGCAAAATCAGTTTCTTTCATGGCATACCTCCGGAATGACGTATGCACAGGATTTCTCCACTTTTTTCATCAGATCGGGATAAACTTCTGCTGTCAGACGTAGATATTGTGCCGTTGAGCGTACTGATTTGTGTCCCATATAAGTGGAGAGGATTGGAAGCATAGCAGATAAATCGGCTTCTTCCTTGATCCATTTCTGTAAAACATGGACTGCGAATGTATGACGGATATCGTGCAAGCGAGGTCCCTGACCTTTTCCACCATGTGAAATACCAGCAACTTCTAGATATCTGCGATATCTTTGATATACAGTCATGGGTCTGATCATGGTCTTATCTGGTGCAAGAAAGAAAAAGTCACTGTCTTTTTCCCACCAGATTTTATCTGCATAGGATATACACGCTTCTTTCACGGAATCTGATAATGGGATATATCGATCACGATCAGTTTTTGCTTCACGGATTGTAAGAATCCCCTCTTCAAGATTTACATCCTTGCAGCGAAGTCCTACAACTTCTGATACCCGAAGTCCACAGCCATAAAGAATTCTAAAAATTACTGGCAATGCCAGATGCATGTTTCTTGCAACCTCCCGAGGTTCTGTTTCATCTGCGGCTTTGATCACAGAAGTTATCTGTTCGTGTGTAAATATATAAGGTACAAATGAATTATGATTCAATCCTTTTACTTCCGGCACGATATAAGCATCATATCCGAGGTTATTCAAGTAGATGGCAAACTGTCTTATGCAGGTAATGCGGTGTGAACGGCTTTTTTCAGATTCACCTTCCCGAGGGGCTATCCATCTTTCAGCAAGAGAACGGGATATTTCTATTTCTGTGACACCCTGTTCTTCACTGAAACGACAAAATCGAGATAAGCATTTCGGTTCATCTGCGTATTTAAAACCGGCACTTCTTTTGTATTGAATGAATTCTTGAACGGTTTCAGCAAAAGGGCCTGTCATTGTTGGAGATTTTCTAATTCTTGTCATGTTAAATTGCCACCTCCAATGCACACTTCCTAAGTTCACTGATATCGATACGAAGATAGGCCATCGTTGTTTCGGTAGTTGTATGTCCCAGGATTTCCGAAATAACAGGAAGCGGAATCTCATGTTCCAACAGACGACTTGCAAGGCTATGACGAAGCGTATGGGAACCTTTCTTTTTCCCTTCAAGATGAATTCCGGATTTCTGGAGATGGACTCTTACAAGGGCACCGACTGCACCTGGATTGAAATTCGTATAAGGTGGAACCTGTCTCACAAACACATGATCCGAATCAGTTTTTGGTCTTGAGTTCTTCAGATAATTGATGATTGCTTCACCAACATCTTCAAGAAGGGGAAGTTCCAATGGATTTCCAGTTTTTACCTGGGTCAGTCGGATGACTTCTTTCTCCCAGTCGATGTTAGAAAATCTGAGATTTGCAACATCGCTGCTACGCAGACCAAGTCTTGCAATGAGCAGAATGATGGCATAATCACGGATTCCACAAGGATTTCCAAGATCAATCGAATCAAGAAGCTTTGTTACCTCGTTCGCAGAATACGAGGAAGGCAAGCGACTCTGTCTGTTGTAATGAGGGTTTGGAAGTTTTGAGAACATCTCTTTTTCCATAAAACCATTCTCATAGCAGTATTTCAGATAATATCGTACCGCACGCATTG
>JBJEMI010000017.1:0-17384 GCA_051879615.1 Lachnospiraceae bacterium | reverse complement strand
TCCCTGATGCCGGAAGGTTCCAGCATTACATGGGGCGGTTCCGAAACTCTCCGGGAATGCGGTCTGATGGATGCCATTCACGAAAAAAACTATGAGCTGATCGACCGTGCAGCAGCCAGGACGCCGGAAGAATCCCGTGCTATTTACGGAAAAATGGTCTGTGCG
This sequence comes from Lachnospiraceae bacterium, assembly GCA_051879615.1. Lineage (GTDB taxonomy): Bacteria > Bacillota > Clostridia > Lachnospirales > Lachnospiraceae > HGM12587. Next base: position 17,219 of record JBJEMI010000017.1, on the reverse strand, counting down.
GATTTCTTCTTAATGAGTTCCAATGCAGTGACCATCGACGGAGAGCTTGTCAATATCGACGGACACGCCAACCGTGTTGCCTGCCTCTGCTGCGGTCCTCAGAATGTCATCGTGATCGCAGGCATGAACAAAGTTACTCCGGACGTAGAGAGCGCCGTCAAACGCATACGCAATTTTGCGGCACCGCCAAATACGGTACGCTTAAATAAAAATACGCCCTGTGCAAAAACAGGCAGATGTGCGGACTGTTATTCCCCTGACTGCATCTGCAGCCAGATTGTTATCACGCGGCGTTCCAGTATTCCGAATCGGATCAAAGTCATTCTCGTCGGAGAGGAACTTGGGTATTAAAAATCGGGCAGCCCTTTCGGGCTGCCCGTTATTATTTTTGTTTTATTCATTTCTGAGTGCCGAAAGCGCTGACAGCCTCATTGCACGCAGTGCAGGCATCAGTCCCGATACAATTCCGATCAGAACAGAGAAGCCAAGTGCTGCTGCCGACAGCCAGATCGGAATATAGGAAATCGTCATTCCCATACTCTCACCGACCAGCCGGTTGATCAGTGCCGAAATCCCATAGCTGAGCAGCAGTCCCACAGCACCGCCGATCAGGCCGATATATGCCGCTTCGATCAGAAACATATCTCTGATCCTTCCGAGTCCGCAGCCGAGTACTTTCATAATACCGATTTCCTTTGTACGTTCATAGATGGACATCATCATCGTATTGGCAATTCCGATGGCCGCCACAAACAGGGATACTGCTCCGATGCCGCCAAGCACCGCCTGTACGATCGCATATTGTTCTTCCGACTGCTGAATCCATTCCGCATTGCTGTATGCGGAATATCCCAGATTGACGATCTCTTCCTGCACATCCATGACATTTTCCATCTCATCCACAATGACCGTCATTTCACTGTAATACCATTCCTTATACGGTTTTCCGTTTGCGTTTGTCGGCTGTCCCGGAACCGCACGGTTTTTAAAGATTTTTTTCAGCTGGCTTTTCAGTGCGTCGAGATTGCAGTATGCAGACCAGCAGTACTCATTATATTCATCCACGCCGCCTGCCACAAAACCGCTGGTCGGAAACATATACTTTTTAGGCTGTTCGATCGGGTTTCCGTTCTCGTCGGTTCCGCCGTACTGGGAATTCCAGTAGGCATCCGAATCCAGGATATAGAATATCGGATCATTCATCAGATCTACATCCGGAACGACCATCGTATCCCAGTAATACTCATTCGTTCTGCTGTTGTAGAAATTGGTGATCACCTGATTTCCGTAGAGGATTTCCATTTTATTCGGATCCGTCGGCAGATGGGAACCCTCTGCCAGAGGAATATCCATGGCTTCCAGTGCCTCAATCGATAACCCCTTTAAAGAAAAATTCCCTTCGTATGCGCCGCTTTTGGCAATGATATAAAAATCCAGAACCGGGGAAACCACGGTTACATGCGGAATCCGCATGACATCCTCTACCGTACTGTCTGAGATCTTTCCCGCATTCGGATCGGAACTGTCCGCCGTCATGGAATAATTCTCATAAACCGTGATCATCGTCAGTCCGCCGCTGCGTTCGATCTGTTCTCTGGTGGAACGGCTGAGCCCCAGCCCCAGAGAAATCATTACGACAATGGAGGCTGTTCCGATGATCACACCAAGAACTGTCAGAAACGTCCGAAGCTTTCTGCGCCAGAGATTCGAAGCACTCATTCTGAGTAAATCAATCAATCTCATAGTTTACTACTCCTTATCCTCCAGATCCTCTATGATCTCCAGTTCTTCCTGCGCAAGGCGTTTTGCCTTATTCTTTTTTCTGATCACGACAACGGTACCTGCGATGATCAGAATTCCGGCTGCTACTGCAGCGATAATTGCAGGAAGATTCGATTTTCCTTCCTCCATCATCATGCCATCCATTTCTGGATCAAATACCATGTCATCCATAAACGGTTCACTGACATACAGTGTTGTCTGCTGTTCGATCGTCGTCGGGTTTCCTTCTTCATCCTCATATGTAATATGAATTTTGACAAGACCGTCATCCATAGTCGCTGCCTGTGCAGTCAGATATGCATCTACATTTCCCGTAGCTCCGGATTCAATATTTCCCAGGAACGTATCCCCGCCGCTGACAGAATCCGCTTCAAATTTTACACTTACATTATAAAGCTTGGTCTTTCCTGTATTATAAATACTGAACATCACATTGACTTCGTTGCCGATCTCTGCTGCTTCCGGCATCAGTGTAATGTCACTGACATCGACTCTCGCCTTCTGTTTGATCGGAATCGAAACACTGGCTGTCTCTGTAAAAGCATTGGCTTTTGAATCTTCGTATTCCATATTGACATCGATCACATATGGTTTCTGTGCAAGATCTGCTTTCGATTTCATTTCAATCGTAATATCCTTGCTGGCTCCTGCCCCCATGCTGTCTACGAAAATGGTGCTGGAACCTGCCGTCGGAAGGAATGCCGCAGAAACTGTCTGTGCATCACTGCCTTCCTGAGTTCCCTGAATATCGAAGAGCATATTCTTCACCGCCGTTGATTTCGATGTGTTTTTCAGGTGCAGCGTCAGTTTAAAGGTATCTCCCGCATAGACTTCCTTAGGATTGGTATCAAATCCGGTCACAATGACACGCGGTGTGGAAACATTGCCCTGTGTTTCCGTTCCTTCCTCGGATGCCGGTGTGACTCCGTTCACCTGCACATAGTATTCCAGGGTTGTGCTTCCCGGAGTCTTTCCGTCTGCCTCTACCCAGGAAACCTGAAAGGTAAGCTTCGTATAACCTGTCACGGCATCTTTTCTCGTTTTTAATGTCCATCGGAACGAATGCTTTCTGTCAGGCGGATTCTTTTTGGAAGCAGTTCCCTCCAGCACATTCCACTCCTGCGCATAATCACTCTTTTCTATTTCGAACGGCCATTCCGCCACATTGCTGCTGACCGTCGGAGTAATGACTACATCTGTTACATTCTTTTCACTTAAGTTGAGAACCGGCACGGTAAGTGTACACTCTGCTCCGGCGTTGGCAATCGGTGTATCGTATTCCTTTCCTCCCAGAATCACACGTGCTGCCCCTGAATTCTCTGTATCACCCGGTACTTCTGTCTGCGCACCTTCTTCAGCTGCTTTCGTTTTCTGTTCCTCTGACTGTGTTTTTGCTGCAGACTCTTGTTCCTGTGCGGCATATACGGTATTTCCTGCCGGCAAAAGCAGCAGTGCACACAGGATTCCTGCTATCACTCTTTTCATTCTGTTTCTCCTTCCTCTCTCTTTCTGTTATCCTCTATTTTTACGATCTTGCCATCAATGATATGGAAAATCCTGTCCGCAAAACCCGCGAGATAATTATCATGTGTTACCATCACCAGCGTTTTGTTCTGTTCGCGCACAACCTTTCTCATCAGGTTCATCACATCTTTCGATGTGTTTGAGTCCAGATTTCCTGTCGGCTCATCTGCAAAAATGATCTTCGGGTCCACAACCAGCGCTCTGGCAACGCCGACCCGCTGCTGCTGTCCTCCGGACATTTCATTCGGCTTATGTTTTACATGATCCGAAAGCCCCACGATTTTCAATAGCTCTCCTGCCTTTTTCAGCCGTGACTTCTTATCCTCTCCACGAAACATCAGCGGTAATGCCACATTTTCTTCTGCGTTCATTGTAGCCAGCAGATTAAAGGACTGAAATATAAATCCAACGTGATCTCTTCTGAATTTTACAAGTTTCGTCTCATTCATCGTTTCTATATGATTTCCGGCGATCACAATCTGTCCTTTCGTCGGCTTTTCCAGCCCTGCCAGCATATTCAGCATCGTTGATTTTCCGGAACCGGAGGTTCCGACGATTGCACAAAACTCTCCCTCGTAAATATCCAGGCTCACCCCGTTCAAGGCATGTACTTTATTTTTTCCGACGGAGTAAACCTTATGAAGATTTCGCACTTGAATCATAGGTTTTTTCTCAGCTTCCAAGACGAATCCTCCTTCTTTTTTTCTTGATTGTAGTGTAGCATACATCATATCATTTGTCTTTTAAGAAACTATTAAGATTTCGGGGGGTATCCCGAAATTTTCATTCTCTTTCTGCCAATCCTGTGTTAGAATAGCAATCAAACCCATACAGAACACCAAGGAGGTTCTAATGAATATGATTTATCTCTATCTGGCTGCCATCAATGTCATCGGTTTGCTGAGCATGTTTCTGGATAAACACAGGGCCCGAAAACACAAACGCCGGATTCCGGAAAAAACCTTATTTCTGATCGCGGTTCTGGGAGGAAGCCTCGGTTCCATTGCCGGAATGTATCTTTTTCACCACAAAACAAAGCACTGGTATTTCGTCGTCGGAATGCCCGTGATCTTTTTTCTTCAGATTGCAGTGTTTATCTTTTCATGCACCTTATTCACTCAATGACCGGATCATGCATTCATAGATAAATGCTTTTAATTCTTCCTGATCCATGGTCAGAATCGCTCCCTCTCTCAGGCTGACCATACCATAAAAATACTGCATCATTGTGCCGAAGAAGATCAGGGTTCTCTTTTCTTCATCCTGCTGCGTAAAAAGTCCTTCCCGGATCCCCTGTTCTAAGAGTTCATTGACTTTTCCCGTTACATACTGTCTGACCTGCAGCAGGAATTCTTTCGGTACACCGCTTTTTAATTCGCAGAAGCTGTTTGCATTTCCCTGTGCAGCCCTCATAAGCATCTCATTGTACTCCCGATGGTCTTCCATCCAGTCGAACAATGAATAGAATTTTTCCCGAAAACTTCCGATTCTTTCAATTTTTTCCGTCATCCTGCGGATCTCATGAAAGCTGATCCAGAGCGTTGCCTGTGCGATCAGTTCTTCCTTGGAGGAAAAATATTCATAGGCAGTGCCCTTGCCGATACCGGCACGGGAAGTAATATCCGATACCGTCAATTTCCCGATATCTCTTTCTTCCCGTACAAATTCCGCAATGGCTTCATACATCTTCCGGACCTTCCTGGAAGGTTCCAGAATATTGTTTTCTTTCATTTTTGTCTCATTCATAATCTGTTCCCGCTCTTTTCATCTTTCCCGGCTTAAAGCTCTTCCTCTGTTATATTCTTTTCTTTTGTAAATGCATCATAAATACACGGAATCACAAAAAGTGTCAGCAGCGTTCCGTAAGCCAGACCGCCCATGATCGCAATTGCCATCGGCTGCATCATCTGTGATCCTTCTCCGATTCCCATTGCAGAAGTCGACATTGCAAGAATCGTTGTCAGCTCTGTCATCAGGATCGGACGAAGACGGGTAACACCCGCTTCAATGATCGCATCCTTTTTTCTCTTTCCTTCCATTCTTGCCTGATTAATATAATCGATCAGCACAATACCATTATTTACGATCAAGCCTGCCAGCATGATGAATCCAAGCATTGCGATTACGCTCATTTCCTTTCCTGTAATAAACAGTGCAAGAAAACCTCCGGTAAATGCCAGCGGAATGGAAAACAGGATAATAAACGGCGACTTCAGGGACTGGAACTGGGCAACCATGATCAGGTAAATAAAGATGATCGCAAGAATCATCATCAGCATCAGCTGATCCATTGACTCATTGATCGTTTCATCTTCACCGGCCATTCCCACGGAATATCCTTCCGGAAGCTCCAGCTTTTCCAGTTTTTCCTGAACCTCACTGCTTACAAGGGTAACATTATGATCTTCATCGATCTGACAGGAAACTGTGATATATCTGGTCTGGGCATCACGATAGATCGTATTCAATGATGTCATTTCTTCCATTGTACAGATATCTGTCAGCGGAATCTCTTCTTCATTTCCTTCTTTATCCGTATAGGTAAATGTCAAATTTTTGATATCATTCAGCTGCAGGTCTGACTGTCCTTCTGTCTGCAGGTAGACTTCATAATCTTTGATATCCGTAGAAATGGTTGTCGTGCTGGTGCTCGTTGCCATCCTGCTGTACACCAGCTGATATACCTGCGCTACAGTATAGCCATATTCCGCTGCTTTTTCTTTATCAACATGTATCGTCCACTGCGGAGTCGTATTATCCAGACCATCTTCAACATCCACGGTTCCTTCGGTCTCTTCCAGAATGGCTGCCGCTTCCCCGGCAAGTTCCTGCAGAACATCCAGGTCACTTCCCTTGATCTCCAGAGACAGTCCCTGTCCAAAGTAAGCTGAAAAATCCATAGCAGAAGAACTGCTTTCTATCTGACATCCCAGATCCTTTGTCCTCTCCATAATCTCATCTGTGACCTGAGCAGTTGTGACATCTGAGTTTTCATCCAGCAGGATATACATACTGACAGAATCCGAACCGCCGCTCATCAGGCTCATGGTAGAAGCTCCGCCTGCGGCTGCACCGATCGTATCGATTCCTTCGATATCAGAAATCTTTTCCAGTATCTGATTTGACATGTCTGTCAGTTCCTGAAAGGTATATCGTTCATCCTCCGGGGCAGTCACTGTCAGAGTCAGCTGCTTAATATCCATGTCCATATCCATAAAGGTCATCCCTCTGGAGAGACAGGCACCTGCGCTGACTGCCAGTAAGACAATGGATACGATCAACACGATTGCCTTATGTCTCAGACATTTTTCCAGAAATCTTCCGTACTTTTCCTTTATAAAATGAAACCACGGAGTCTTTGTTTCTTTCGTCTTTCGAAGCGTAACAGAGGATATGGCCGGAACGACTGTCAGGGCTACGATCAGGCTGGCAGTCAGTGTAAACGCAACGGTCAGCGCCAGATCTACGAACAGCTGTCTGGTCATTCCTTCCGTGAAAATGATCGGAATATATACACTGACTGTTGTAAGTGTAGATGCTATGATCGCCCCCGCAACCTGGGATGCACCCTCCACTGCTGCTTTTCGAATCGAATATCCTTCATTTCTCAGACGGTAGATGTTCTCGATGACTACGATCGAGTTATCTACCAGCATACCGATACCAAGCATCAGACCGGACATAGAGATAATGTTCAGACTGATATCCGTAAAATACATCAGCACGATGGCAGTAATGACAGACAGCGGGATGGAGCATGCGATCACGATCGTCGGTCTGAAATCCTTCAGGAAGAACAGCAGCACGATCACAGCCAGAATGGCACCTACGATCATGTTCTCCATCACACTGTTTACGATGATATCAATGTAGACACCCTGATCCATCAGCACCGTCATCGTCAGCTCGGGATTCGCCTTCTCCAGACTCTCAAATTTTTTCAGAAGACGATCGGTCACTTCACCGGTAGAATACCCGGTCTGTTTTTCAAAAGAAAGCGTGACCCCCGGATTGCCGTTGATAATTGCATAGGTTTCATCCGAATTGTCCAGCACCTCCACACTGGCTACATCCGAAATTCGAATCGGACCCACAGATTTCATTCCCAGATCCATCAGCACAAGATCTTCTAATTCTTCCACACTCTTTACTGCTTCGCCGACCCGCACCAGATACTGTGTATCGTTATCATACGCATATCCCGCCGGCATATCAAAGTTCTGCGCCATGATCAGCTTCGACAGGGTATCTACGGTCAATACTCCTTTCATATCTGCAGAATCCAGTGCCGATTTTTTCGCATCCTCCAGAGCCGTCTGTGCATCCTCCAGTGCTGCTGCGGCTGTAGAAAGCTCTGCGGCTGCCGGTCCCATTTCCATCGCGGCTTTTGCTGCCTCTGCATTCAGCATATCGATCACTTCAGGCAGTGCATCGCCCTGTTCGTTTAATGTTTCAAGCCCGTCCTCCATCTTTTCGATCGCATCATTCAGCTTTGAAAGAACTCCTTCAAGCGTCGGCAGTATCTTACTGATATCCTCGGATGTCTCCAGCTTGATCAGACCAGTCGCATTTAACTCAGAAAAATAGCCGATCAGCTTTTCATCCAGCTGTTCTTTTGCCTTTTTTGATTCTTCAACTGCAGCCTTTGTTGTGTCCAGTGCCGTCTGTGCAGCGATTTTTTCAGCCTTCAGCCTCAGCAGCTGCTCCTGAAGCTGTGCGTTATTTTCCTGATCTTCTTCGGTTGTTTCCTGATCCGAAAGCTGCTTTTCCAGCTCTGCGATCTGTGTTTCCAGGGCTGCTACCTTTTCTTCCTGCTTCGGAATCGTAGCTTCCAGTTCTTCCAGCTTACTGATGGTATATTCACGAAGCTCAAGGATCGGACTGAGCTTTTCCAGCATTTCCTGCAGAGGATCTCTCTGAGCTTTCAGTTCATTTAGCTGCTTTTGAAGTTCTTTACGGGCAGTATTCAGCCGGTCTCTGCCCTCAAAAGCTGCATCCATTGCTTCGCCCAGCTGTTCCTTGCCTTCCTTTAAAGCATTCTGTCCTTTTTCCACCTCTGAAAGAGCATTTTTGATCTCTGTCTGCGGTTCATTGAACTCTTTTCCGATTTCCTTCTGAACCAGATCATTGATCGCCGCAATCCTGATCGGATCCAGCGTAATCATGACACTCTCCTCCAACTGGCCGGAGGTCGATACCGAAGCTACACCTTCCAGAGATTCAAAGGATGGAATCAGCTCATGATTTACATAATCCGCAATATCTCTGGCACCCATATTTTCCACGTCAACTGCCGCAGTCATCACCGGAAGCATATCCGGGTTGATCTGCATGATCACAGGAGTTCCCACATGATCTCCCCAATAACCGGACAACTGATCCAGACTCTGCTGAATCTCGATCACTACCGAATCCATATTCACATTCTGATCGTATTCACAGGTTACGATCGAATAACTGTTATAAGACATGGAACCTACGTTCTTGATTCCTGTCGTTGTGGCTATTGCTGCCTCGATCGGCGCAGTCACTTCCATCTCTACCTTTTCCGGACTGGCCCCCACATCCGTTGTGATGATCAGGGCATACTGCAGGCTCATATCCGGAAGCAGGTCTGTCGTCATTCGAGAAAGTGAGACAACTCCCAGTACGATGATCAAAAGCACCCCCACCAGTACGGTATATGGTTTCTTTACACTAAATTTCGATATCATATAGCTCCTCCTGATATATTCCGACCGACCAGTCGGTCAGTTTATTCGGTATTATCATACTCTGCGATTTTTATATGTCAAGTCAGTTTATAAAATTTTCACAAAAAATACGGTACCGCTTTCGATACCGTATCCTGAAATTAATTTTAAAACAGAGACGGGATGGCATCCAGTGCCACTTCTGCTGTCTCGCCTGTTTCCATATCCTTTACTTTCGCAAGGTTGTTTTTCAGCTCATCACTTCCGATGATCACTGTTTTCTTTGCGCCGATCTTATTTGCATATTTCATCTGTGCTTTTACGCTTCTGTCCATATAATCCGTTTCGACAACAATTCCGTGAGAACGGATCTCATTGACCAGTTTATAGGCCTTTGCTTTGGCTTCTGCACCGAGAATGCCCACATAGAGTGCCACCGGTTCCTCCGGTTCCAGCTCCACACCTTCTTTTTCCAGGAAGTAGAGAATTCTTTCAATGCCCATACCAAATCCCACCGACGGAATATCCTGCTTTTCATCTATTTCATGAACAAGACCGTCGTAACGGCCACCGCCGCAAAGTGTAAATCCTTCAGAATTTACAAATTCGAAAACAGTCTTTGTATAATAATCCAGACCGCGCACGATTTCGGTATCCACTTCATACGGAATTTCCAGTTCATCCAGCAGATGCTTTAATTCTTCGAAATGGCTTTTACACTCTTCATCCAGATAATCAATCGTTCTCGGAGCATTCTTCACGATTTCCCTGCATGTATCCACCTTACAGTCGATCACTCGCAGAGGATTTTTCTGCATTCTTTCACGGCATGTCGGGCATAATTTTTCTTCATGTTCTTTTAAATATGCAAGCAGTGCTTCATTGTATGTTTTTCTGCATTCTTTACATCCGATACTGTTGATATGAAGCTTCGCATCCTTCAACCCGAGTTTTTCGATCAGCGTTGTGATCAGACAGATCAGTTCCACTTCCGCCATCGGGCTTTTGCTGCCCACGAATTCAACACCGAACTGATGATGCTGACGAAGTCTTCCGCTCTGCGGCTTTTCGTAACGGAATGCCTGTGTCACATAGTAGAGTTTCTTCGGTGCAGGCTCCGCATACATATTGTGCTCCAGGTAAGCACGGATCGCTCCGGCTGTTCCTTCCGGTTTCAATGTAATACTCCTGTTGCCCTTGTCCAGAAATGTGTACATTTCTTTCTGTACAACGTCAGTTGTCTCTCCGACACCTCTCTGGAATAACACCGTATGTTCAAACATTGGCGTGATAATCTCAGACATATGATAAGTTTTTGCAAGATCTCTTGCGATTTTTTCTACGACAGTACGTTTGTGCATTGCCTCTCCGTACCAGTCCTGTACTCCTCTAGGAGCCTGTGTGATCATAATATTTCCTCCCTAACGTCCGTTCTTTTCCCAGAATTCTTTTTTTCTCTGAATCATTTCATCAATTCTGTCAATGTACTGACCGACATCTTTGACATTTTCCACCCTTTCGATACGTCCGTCCGGATAGACCATCTTGGTAGATGCACCGGCACCGGCTGCAATAATGGACTGTTTTTCTTCCATGATCAATATGTTATAAATACCTGCCTTGTCGGTCTTGGCATAACCCACATTTTCAAAATTCCCTGCCATGTTTTTCTGGCGATAAAGATAATAAGGCAGCAATCCGGAATCTTTGCAGGCAGAATAGGTCAGATCCATAATCTCCGCAGAATTTTCCAGCCCCATTTCCTCATAAGTGTCTTTAAACAGATTCAGTCTTGCCGCACGTTTGATCGCCAGCGAATGGACCGTGATACTGTCAGGATCCAGTTTTCCCAATTCTTCCAGTGTATGTGCCACATCTTCCCGGGTCTCTCCCGGAAGGCCGATGATCAGATCCATATTAATATTATCAAATCCGGCTTTTCTCGCCATTTTGAAGGCATCGATCGTCTGCTGAACCGTATGATGACGTCCGATGACCCTTAATGTCTCATCCTTCATCGTCTGGGGATTGACAGAAATACGGGTTACCGCATGTTTTTTGATCGCATACAGCTTCTCTTCATCCACACTGTCCGGTCGTCCCGCTTCAACCGTAAACTCCTGTACTTCGGACAGATCAAAACGCTCCTCAACTGCGGTAAGCAGTCTGTCCATCTGTTCTGCAGATAAAGTCGTCGGGGTACCGCCGCCGATATAAACCGTATTTAATACCTTTCCTGCATATTCCCCGGCGATAAACTCCAGTTCCTTTAACAGGGCGTCCAGATAATCATCCACACGCTTTTCCCATTTTCCCAACGGATAGGAAGTGAAGGAACAGTACAGACATGTACTCGGACAAAACGGAATTCCGATATAGAGACTGTATCCGTCCTTATAATCCAGTAATCCCAGAAGCTTCCGTTCCCATCGTGCAATCTCTGTGCTCAGCCTGATCTTTTCATCACTGCAATAGTAGGTTTCTTTCATGTAATTTCGGATCTCTTCATCGGATGCCCCCGTCTCCAGCATTGCCATCGGAATCTTGGTCGGGCGGATTCCCGTCAGTGTCCCCCATGGCAGTGACCTGCCGCTATAGTCGGAAAGCGCTGTATAGATCAGACGTTTAAACCGGTCTTTTACTTCTTTTCTTGTCAGTGTATCCGGAAGGTCGGCAAACCCGAGATAGATCGCTTCGTCACCTTCCCATACATCGACCTTTACTTTCCCATCGTCAAAAAACACATCCATTTTGAGCAGACAGTCTGTTTCAAACTGTTCTTTCACCTGGACAGAAACATCAGCTTTCGGATAAAAGGCTTTCACCAGAGAATGGATATCATATTCATAACTCGGTATGTTTACCTTGACTTCAATATTCTTTTTATCCCACATAAGGATTATTCTCCTTTTCATAGGCGATGGTTGTCTGTTCCCCATGTCCCGGATATACCCTGGTCTGATCGGGCAGCACAAATAGTTTTTCCATGATGGAGCGGATCAGCTGTCTGTGCGAACCGCCTGTAAAATCGGTTCTTCCGATACCTGCAAAAAACAGTGTATCGCCGGAAAAAAGAATATCTTCCGATGCAATCTCATAACAGCATCCTCCCGGACTGTGCCCCGGCGTTTCGATCACCCGGATCTCCATACCGGCCAGTTCCAGAAGATCTCCCTCTTTACAATAAATATCTGCTGACATCCTGATCGGTCTTCTCGTGAAGCGGATCGAAAGATTCAGTGCCGGATCACCAAGCATCTCCTTTTCCTGTCCGCATGCATAAACCGGGATAGCGAAGGCCTCCCGCAGTTCTTCAACTGCTGCAATATGGTCAAAATGTCCATGTGTCAGAAGAACCGCAACCGGTTTTAACTCATTCCTTTCCACAAAGCTCATGATCCTGCCAGCACAGGCTCCCGGATCCACCACTACCGTTTCCTTTGTTTCTTCATTTATCAAAAAATAGCAATTCGTAGAAACCATTCCTACGACCAGCCGGTCTACGCGAATCATCGTATCTTTCTCCTCCTGTCTGCTTAAGTAGCTGCTCTCTCAATATCCAGCACGCTGTCAATCTGACGGATTTTTTCGACAATCCTGTTCAGTTCTTCAATACTTGAAATTTCAAATGATAATGAAATCGTTGCCGTCCCCTGCTTGCTGACGCGGGAATTGATGCCTGACAGGTCAATGGAACGTTCCGTAAATATTTTGGAAAGGTCTGACAGCAGTCCCGTACGGTTATTTGCATAGATCGTAATACCTGTTTCATATTTTTCACCGGAACTGTGATTGCCGCCCTGCCATTCCGCTTCGATCATACGCATACGCTCTGCCTCTGTCATATGAAGCACATTGACGCAATCTGTCCGGTGAATGGAAACACCACGGCCTCTGGTCACAAATCCGACAATTTCATCACCCGGCACCGGATTGCAGCAGCGTGAAAAACGCACCGCCACATCATCGATACCTTTCACAACGATACCGCCCTTGGATTTGGTCAGCTTCATTTTCTGGTCTCTGCCGTCGGAAAAGGATTCCAGTACCTGTCCGTCTGTAATATTTTTCCTGTTCTGCTTTTCATATTCTTCCAGAAGACGGTTTACAACCTGTCCTTCCTTCAGACCGCCATGTCCGATAGCGGCAAGTACGGAATCCCAGTCCCGGAACCCATACTTTTTCATGACTTTTTCCTGATACTCCGGTTTTGTAATATTGGAAAGCACAATGCTTTTCATCTTACAATACTGGCTGATCATGTCTTTACCCTTTGAAATATTGCTTTCCTTGAACTCTGTCTTAAACCACTGGTTAATCTTATTCTTTGCCTGTGTGGATTTCACGAGAGACAGCCAGTCACGGCTCGGCCCCTTGGAGTTCTGGGATGTCAGAACTTCGATACGGTCTCCGTTCTGAATACGGTAATCAATCGGTACGAGTTTCCCGTTCACCCTTGCTCCGATCATCTTATTTCCTACCGCACTGTGGATGCTGTAGGCAAAATCGATCGGTGTGGAACCGTTCGGCAGGTTCTTCACATCCCCGGAAGGCGTAAAGCAATATACACTCTCAGAGAACAGATCCAGGTCACTCTTTAACAGACTCATAAATTCTTTATTGTCTGTTTCATCCTTCTGCCACTCCAGAATCTGTCTCAGCCAGGTCAGCTTCGCCTCGGCTCTGTTTTCAACATTTTTTTCGGTGCTTCCGCCGCTTTCTTTATATTTCCAGTGGGCAGCGATACCATACTCCGCTGTCTTATGCATTTCGTAGGTACGGATCTGAATTTCAAACGGAGAACCGTTTGGCCCGATCAGCGTCGTATGCAGGGACTGGTACATATTCGGCTTCGGCATTGCGATATAATCCTTGAAACGTCCCGGGATCGGCTTATACATTTCATGGATCACACCCAGTGCCGCATAGCAGTCCTGTACGGTCTCTACCAGAATACGCACCGCAAACAGATCATAGATCTGATCCAGTGTTTTGTCCTGATTGACCATCTTCTTATAAATACTGAAAAAGTGTTTTACACGTCCGTCAACTCTTGCCTCGATTCCCGCATTATCAATATGCCGCTTTACTTCCTGAACGATATCCTGTACATACTTTTCCCTGACGCTCTTCTTTTCAGATATCTGTTCTACCAGCGAATAATAGACATCCGGCTGTAAATATTTTAATGACAGATCATCCAGCTCAATCTTGATCTTGGAAATACCAAGTCTCTGCGCCAGAGGCGCATAGATATCCATCGTTTCTCTTGCTTTTTCTTTCTGCTTTTCCGGTTTCATATACTGCAGTGTACGCATATTGTGCAGTCTGTCGGCCAGTTTGATCAGAATAACTCGGATGTCCTTTGCCATAGCCAGAAACATCTTTCTTAAATTCTCCGCCTGCTCATCGACCTTGTCTGCCGAATAACTCAGACGTCCCAGCTTGGTCACCCCGTCTACAAGGAGCTCTACCTCCTCACCAAACAGTTCCCTGATCTCTTCGTTTGTTAAAATCGTATCTTCTACCACATCATGAAGAATTCCTGCGACAATCGTCTCCTTATCCAGTTCCAGATCCGCAAGAATAATCGCCACACAAAGGGGATGTATGATATATGGTTCCCCTGATTTACGCACCTGATCCTTGTGTGCGTTATAGGCAATCTGATAAGCCTTTTCAATTAAGGAAATATCCGCAGAAGGATGATATTTCTTTACACTGCGGATCAGTTCCTCATATAAAACCTCCGGACTGGTAAAGTCCGCCATGGCGCGAACGCTGGCATCATCTTTTCTGACTTCTTTCTCCCGCTCCAACGCTTTCGATCTCGTATCCATACATAACTCCCCTATTCTCACTCTTTTGCTTATCATGGTATTATATCACTAAATATTTATCACCGCAACTTGCGATTCTATCCATATTATTGATAATCCCTGATCACAATCTGCAGAGTTTTCCGACCTTGAAATTCATTGACTGTCGGATAATAGGTCAGATGGATCCTCTCATGAGTTTTCAGATACTCTTCCAGTTTTTCTGTTTCTCCGAAATAAAGCGCTTCCATTTGTGCGCCGCTTTCGTTTTCTCCGTAGATTTTCATGACATTTCTGTTTTTTCCCATAATCCTTCTGCTGATCACCCTGAAATTGCGTTCCGCAAAAACCGGTTTTTCATTTCCGTTTCCAAAAGGCTCCAGTATTTTCAGTTCCTCCACAAAATCCTCTGTCACATACTGAATCGGCATGACAATGTCAATCGTCACATGCTCCGTCATTTCCTCGTCCGTCAGCATACAGTTATGATTTAATGTCCTTCGCAGTTTTTCCAGGTTTTCTTTTGGCAGAGACATCCCGGCCGCCATCGGATGACCGCCGAATTTGGTAAACAGCTCTCCGCATTTGGAAAGCTCCTCGAACATATGATATCCCGGAATGGAACGGCCGGATCCTTTGATGCCGTCTTTCGCATCTGTCAGAACGATCGTCGGTCGATAATAACGTTCCCTGATTCTTCCTGCAATGATCCCTTCAATACTTTCATGACAATCCGGAAGATAAAGCACCAGAACCCGGTCACCGGCAGCGATCTCTGCTTCTGCCTGACTGACTGCTTCATCCACTCCCTGCTGCGTCAGAGCCTTTCTGCTGTCATTTAATGCTTTCAGATCACCCGCCAGACGGTCTGCATCTTTTTTTTCTGAAGTACAGAACAGCTCCAGTGCTCTCTTTGCCGTGTCCAGCCTACCTCCCGCATTAATGCACGGTCCGATCACAAACCCGATATGATAGGACAAAACATCCTCCTGCTCAAGTCCGTTGACTTCAATCAGAGATTTCAACCCGAGATTCTGCGTATGATGAATCCGCTTTAATCCTTCTTTGACGATCATCCGGTTTTCGTCCCGCAGCTCCATAATATCACCGATCGTCGCGATCGCTGCAAATTCCAGCAGGGGCATCAGCTCTTCTTCTGAAATATTCAGTTCCCGATACAAAGCATTTACAAGCTTCCACGCCACTGCCGCGCCGCACAGACCTTTCCACGGATAACGGCAGTCCTCCTGTTTGGGATTGATGATCACATCTGCGGGAGGACAGACCTCCTGTCTTTTCTCTCCCACGATTTTAAAAGGGACCTCATGATGATCTGTTACGACAACCTGCATTCCCAGCTGCTTTGCATGAGTGATCTGTTCTGAGGCTGAAATCCCGTTATCACAGGTTACAATCATGGAAATTCCATCTGAGTAAGCCCGGTCGATCAGCTGTTCATTGATTCCGTATCCATCCTTCATTCTGTCCGGAATCACAGTATCGGCTTCTGCACCTGCACGCCGGAATCCCCGAAGCAGAATGTAGGTTGCACAGACTCCGTCAATATCATAATCTCCGATAATCCGGATACGTCTCTGCTCCCTGATTGCCCGAATGATCAGACCGATTCCTTCCTTCATTCCCTTCATCAGCAGCGGATCGTAAAAATCCTCGATCCCCCCCGATAAATATCTCCTGATCTGCTCATCTCCGATCACATCCCTGTTGCGTATAATCCTTGCTGTCATCGGGGTAATATGAAATTTCTTTCCCGTCTCCTGAAAATCTGCCCGTTTGGCAGCTACAAACCATTTCTTCCTCATGTTTCGTATTCACCGTATTCCTCAAATTGTTTCCGTAATCTTATAGCATTCCAATAAGAAAATCAATCTTTTTTTGTATCCGAAACATCTAAGAAACCATTCCTCCAAGCATTCCGCCCCCAAGACACAGCAGCAGATTCCACAGATCACTCAGTTCACTGCCTCCTGTCGGATTTCCGATCACGGAACAGCCAAATACGATCACAAAATAAAATGCCCCGATCAAAAGTCCCCAGAGAAACTTTCGCGTCCCGGCGATCTTACCCGCCAAAAACCCTCCGATAAAGCAGGCGATCACATAGACGGCAGAGATTCCTGCCGAAATTGCTCCTCCGGACAGGTCAAAGCTCCATGCGATCAATGCGAAGATCAGCAGCAGAACTGCCGTTGCAATTCCGGACGCGAACAGTACTTTTGCAATACTTTCCATTTTTTTATTCGTATTTTTCACTTTTTTCATCATTCTTTTCTACTCTTTTTATTATTATACATATGCGAATACTTGAAATATTAGGAAAAATATTCCCGTCTTTGACAGTTAGCAAAAGAAAAAATCGCTGTATCCCTTGTATTTACTG
>JBJEMI010000016.1:0-17508 GCA_051879615.1 Lachnospiraceae bacterium | reverse complement strand
TTTAACCTGCGGTAAAGCTGCCGTAGGTGGGAACTATAATTCGACGCGTGACACGGGAGCGTGGATTGAAATCGTAATGATTGTAAAATCCATAAAATACCTCCTTGTCGCTCCCTCTGCGGGAGCGTGGATTGAAATAAGTATTTTATACGTTACTCCTGCTACACTCACCGTCGCTCCCTCTGCGGGAGCGTGGATTGAAATAAGAATAATATTTAATGCGTCCTGCCCCGTTTTTGTCGCTCCCTCTGCGGGAGCGTGGATTGAAATCAGGATCAGCAGATCCAGGAACGAGACCGATAAAGTCGCTCCCTCTGCGGGAGCGTGGATTGAAATTGCTAATGATTCGAGTGAATTAGATGAAGGAAACGTCGCTCCCTCTGCGGGAGCGTGGATTGAAATTGTATTTGTTATATAGGTTTTTAAAACAATTTTAGTCGCTCCCTCTGCGGGAGCGTGGATTGAAATATATTATATCGGAAAATGATGGATTTAGATTTGCGTCGCTCCCTCTGCGGGAGCGTGGATTGAAATACAAATAATGCTCTTAAGTTGCTTATTAGTAAGAGGTCGCTCCCTCTGCGGGAGCGTGGATTGAAATCCCAGGGGCTCCTTTGGAGCCTGGGGAACGTAAAGTCGCTCCCTCTGCGGGAGCGTGGATTGAAATTCTATAGAGTATTGCAAGAACATACTTCGCAGAGTCGCTCCCTCTGCGGGAGCGTGGATTGAAATTTTCAAATATGGATACTCTGATCGAGCAACAGAAGTCGCTCCCTCTGCGGGAGCGTGGATTGAAATTTCATCTGCCGTTGCTGCCGCAAGAGCTTCTTCCGTCGCTCCCTCTGCGGGAGCGTGGATTGAAATTGTGGTGAAAAATTCTTTGCACTTGATTTTTGTGGTCGCTCCCTCTGCGGGAGCGTGGATTGAAATAATCGCTGTTTTAATGGCATCCATTACCGTTGTTGTCGCTCCCTCTGCGGGAGCGTGGATTGAAATGCACTGAGCGGTATTTTCCGCTCCATCACTTCCGTCGCTCCCTCTGCGGGAGCGTGGATTGAAATTGTACTGTGTACAATAATCTCTCTTTTTGTCCCCGTCGCTCCCTCTGCGGGAGCGTGGATTGAAATCCATTCTTCCACTTCTCTCAGTGGTTTATTGTTCCGTCGCTCCCTCTGCGGGAGCGTGGATTGAAATATATATGGAAGATATGAAAAAATTCAAAACTATGTCGCTCCCTCTGCGGGAGCGTGGATTGAAATTATTGTTTATTGTGTCACTTGCGAAGCACCTAGCGTCGCTCCCTCTGCGGGAGCGTGGATTGAAATAAGTCCTTCCGCTCCTATGTTTCAGGGTCGCTCCCGTCGCTCCCTCTGCGGGAGCGTGGATTGAAATTTCTCTGTGCAGCCATTCTTGCGCCTGATCCTCGCTTGTCGCTCCCTCTGCGGGAGCGTGGATTGAAATTGTAACGGAAGATCCATTTTTTTTGAAAAATCCTGTCGCTCCCTCTGCGGGAGCGTGGATTGAAATTTTTACGATGTAGTTCGCCAGGTCCTCATATCCGTCGCTCCCTCTGCGGGAGCGTGGATTGAAATCTTTTCGACTGCAATGTCCATGAAGAATCCGTCGTCGCTCCCTCTGCGGGAGCGTGGATTGAAATGATCACATCGCACTGCCGAAGCTGCCGCATTGTCGTCGCTCCCTCTGCGGGAGCGTGGATTGAAATAACAGCAGAACGTCTCATTTTTTCTTCAAATCCGTCGCTCCCTCTGCGGGAGCGTGGATTGAAATCTACGGTTATATCGCATACCATCTACGGTTTGCGTCGCTCCCTCTGCGGGAGCGTGGATTGAAATAGAAAGTTCGTCGGACAGCTTGAAGATTTGGGATGTCGCTCCCTCTGCGGGAGCGTGGATTGAAATAGGTGCTGCATGTAGTTGAGATCGAGAGAACTTCGTCGCTCCCTCTGCGGGAGCGTGGATTGAAATAGTATACGGAAGAACAGAACAAGGCACACGACACGTCGCTCCCTCTGCGGGAGCGTGGATTGAAATATATCATCTAACATTGCATAGGCAATTACTTTTCGTCGCTCCCTCTGCGGGAGCGTGGATTGAAATCGTTACAACGGTCCGCGCGTCTCATTGTCTTATGTCGCTCCCCCTGCGGGAGCGTGGATTGAAATATGTTTGATCCGGAAAACCCAGGATCTGTGTATATGTCGCTCCCCCTGCGGGAGCGTGGATTGAAATACACTTTTACCAGTCCATTTTGTACCGCATTTCAGGTCGCTCCCCCTGCGGGAGCGTGGATTGAAATTATATCCTTGCCATACGCCATTGTATACGCATAGTCGCTCCCCCTGCGGGAGCGTGGATTGAAATCGGGAGATACACTCAAAATTCTGAGAAGAGGTGAGTCGCTCCCCCTGCGGGAGCGTGGATTGAAATCTTTGGCATGTGAATAGATGGGCGCCAATCAGGGTCGCTCCCTCTGCGGGAGCGTGGATTGAAATTCCAGTGCATTAATGCCGGATTTAACCCGCTGCGTCGCTCCCTCTGCGGGAGCGTGGATTGAAATAAAATAATCCAAATATGTATCAGATATCGCACCAGTCGCTCCCTCTGCGGGAGCGTGGATTGAAATATAATCAATCACTCTCCAATCAAAAGTTATGCTCGTCGCTCCCTCTGCGGGAGCGTGGATTGAAATCTTTTATCAGTCCGGAGGATGGAAGTGCAAGTGTGTCGCTCCCTCTGCGGGAGCGTGGATTGAAATCTTTTATCAGTCCGGAGGATGGAAGTGCAAGTGTGTCGCTCCCTCTGCGGGAGCGTGGATTGAAATGTGGTTGTGGTATCATAGGATTCAGTGACAGCCGTCGCTCCCCTTACGGGAGCGTGATTTGAAATATGACTCTTTTAAGTTATTACCTTTTTCTCCATAATATATCACTCCTGTATAGTAAAAAAGGAGCCCACGCATGAGCTCCTCCGGCCACGGGCCCTCGAGCATCCGTAGCACAACCACTAAAAATACTATATAAGATTAGTTTCAGAGAGTCAATCTGATTTTTAGTGGTAGTATTAGTTTATTCATATAAGCGTTAAATATTCGAAAACAGATATTGAATATGGTTGGAACGGATGATAAAAATTAGTTGGGATAACGAATACAGGATAATATTTTGTGAAGAAATAAGAATTGCAGGTGACAGGTGTGAACATAGAAGCATATGATGTGGATTCTTTGAGAAAGATTGTTGGAATGCTTGCTAATGTTGATAAGACCGCCAGACCGAAACTATGGAAAAAGAAGTGCGAGTTTTTTAAAGCTGATGTTTCTAATCAGAGAGAAACAGGACATCCAATCCGAGTATCTTTTAAGGTAGATTTGCGAACGCAGCAAGAACTGGCAGCAGAAAAATACTGTCACATTCAGATGGTGTTCTGAGTGCGGCGACTGCATTTTTTAAGACGGCAGTAAAATACATTAACGTGCATCATAGATGTTTTAATGGTTGGTTCTATGTATAGCAGGGGAAAGTCTAATGAATTATTGCAGAAAATCAATGCAAAGTATGTGTATGTTGTTTTAGCTACAACCAAACGTGGTGACAGCCTTTACAGGATTATTTATATGAGTTGCCCGACAAACGGACAACCAATAGCACTTTGAAAATTTAACACATTAACATCAAATTAATAGAGACAGATTTTAAACGATGAGTGTATAAAAAATGTCATTTGCTGCAAATCATTCACAACAGGTTAGTCTCTTTGAAGCCACCGCAAATCTTACAGATCGGGGGAAACGGTTGTTGGAAAAGTCCTGGGCGAAATATTTTGCAGAGAACATATTTCCGGAAATAAATGAAGCACCTTTTTCTGTGCTTTACAGCGACAGTCCTTCCAGACATAATACACCAGTGAATGTAATCATTGGTGCACTGATACTGAAAGAAATGTTCGGACTCACGGATCAAGAAATCGTGGACACTCTTACGTTCGATATCCGCTATCAGTACGCCTTGCATACAACCAGCTTCGAAGAGCAGCCGCTGAATGACCGTACGCTTGGAAGATTTCGTGCCAGATGTAATTCCTATGAAGAAATGACAGGTATAGACCTTATCCATGACTGTATTATCAAACTGTCTTCAAGCATGGCCACCATGATGAAACTGAACACAGGAATGCGCCGCATGGATTTGCTGATGGTAGCTTCTAATATAAAGAAAATGAGCCGTTTGGAACTGCTGTACACCTGCGTGGCTAATCTTTCCAGGTTGATGAAAAAGCTGGAAGATTCGGCATTGCCAGAAGGACTGCTTCACTATACGGAAGATGATGACTACAACAGAGTGCTTTATCATAACCGCAGTGGAGATACTGATTCCAAAACAGATCAAATATTAAAAGATATTGCGCTTATCATTTCTGCCTGTGAAAGTCGTTATGATGAATACAGTGAATATCAGCTTTTGATCCGCGCCATCCGTGAACAGGAAAAATCTGACGATGATAGTAACCTGACACTTAAGGGTCCACATGACGGTTTGGATTCAAATATCATGCAGAACCCTGCGGATCCGGATGCCACCTATCGAAAGAAGGCTGGTACGGAATACAGAGGCTATATCGCCAATGTCGTAGAAGTGGCGGATAATGATCATAACAGCATTACCGTTGACTATCAGTACGAAAAGAATAACTATAGCGACAGCCAATTCCTCAAAGACTACATTGAGCAATAGCCAGAGGATGGATCGCATGCCATACTCACAACCGTTGGTGGATACCTGTGGAATGGAAAACAGTCTGTTGGCGGAAGAAAAGAACATGACGCTGGTTACCACAGACCTTAAGGGTTCTGAAGTCAGTGATCACTGGGCAGATTTTGAGTTCAATGAAGACGGAACAAAACTGTTGCGATGTGCAGCAGGTCATGAACCTAAAAGCAGTGTCTATGATAAAAATACGCAGAAGTGCAAAGCGTCGTTTCAATTAGCCACTTGTGGCCACTTGCAAAAACTGCCCTTATCATGGTCAGTGCCACCCTAAAGAACACAAACGCGTTGCCACCATTAAAATCGCGATGCGGAAAGCGTTTCATGCCAGACAGCAACGCTTCTTGAAAACAGAAGAATTCAAGACACTGGCGCATTTCCGAAATGGGATAGAAACGGTTCCAAAAAGACAGGATTTTCAATATGGACGGGAGAGTTGCAATCTAAACAGATGATAAATGCAATATTCGATTCCGGAAATTACACCGAAAAATTTGAGCAGGATATTTTGGAGGCAGAGAAAATCCCCGTTCAAAGAAACAAAAGAATGCTTTGAGCGGGGATTGGATTAAGGTTATTTATTGTTATTTTCCCATGACCGCTTCGATGTCGGCTACCGTTCTGGGAATGTTGCCTGACAGATTTTCACATCCTGTTTCCGTGACCAGGCAGTTGTCCTCAACCCGGAAACCAATGCCCCATTCCTCATGATAGATACCCACATCTACGCAGAAGACCATATTAGGGGATATAATCTCAGGGGCAGCAATGGCATCATGACAATCAAAGCCAATATGGTGGGCACCCCCATGCCACATGTAGGTTCCTACATCGGATACATCCTTCAGGACTCCGGCATCCTTCAGAAGCTGTGCATTGTAGCTTCGGATGGTTGCATCTACATCCTTCATTTTCATACCGGGACGAATGATTGAAAACATATAATCAGAGGTCTGCAGGGCACATTCATAGAGCAGTTTTTGCCTGTCAGTGAATTTTCCGTTGCAGGGAAAGCCCCGGGAAACATCAGTGATCAGGTTGTCATATTGGGCACCTACATCGTTGAGGATCATATCTCCATCTTTAGCCTGTCCGGTATAGGAATAGTAGTGGATGCAAAAATTATTGGAACCGGCAGAAATGATCGAGGGGAAACCTGGTCCCGCTGGGCCAAACTGGCCAATGGCACGGTCAAATTCTGCTTTATATTGGTACTCAAACATGCCAGGCTTTGAAGCCTTCATCATTGCAAGGATACCGGCTCCTGTAATTTTCTCAGCCTGCCTCAGGGCAGCGATTTCGCAGGGCTGCTTGACGGTGCGCAGAGATCGGATGATTGTGTTGGCATTGCAGATATTCAGAAAGGGATATTCCTTCTGAACGATAGAAGCCACACCGTGGGCAGCTGTATCAATGTCGTCTGCGGAATAACGGAACAGGTCCAAATACAGGTTCTCATAGCTGCCGGAAATTGCCAACGCCTGTAAATCAGTCAGAAATTGGCTTTCAGACCGGATCTGTGAAACACCGGAAATCTCTGAGGCTTCCTGGGCGGTCAGCCTCATCCCGGTCCAACGCTCAGCCATGGCATCGCCGGGCAAAATATACAAGCGCTCGGATACGGATGTGTCACTGTCCTTGCAGATTACGAGTATAGAGTTTTTCTGCAAAATCCCGGTCAAATACACAAAATTTCTCTGCGCAAAGAAGGGATAGTATTCGTCGTGGGTCTTGCTGATCTCCCGGCCGGCGAGTAATATGGCGACTGAACCGGATTTCATGGAAGCAGCAAAGCGCTGGCGATTCCCGATGAAGAAAGATTTGTCCATAATGGATACCTCCAAGAAAGATATTGCAGGGTAGCCCATAAACAGAGCGGCTGCAAATCAGATTTATTCTGCATTTGTATATTGAAAGTGAATCATGGATTTTATTCTATCATAGATAAAGGCCTATAGCAATGTTGTATCAAATAGATGCATATTGGAGATTAAAACGGTGCAGTCCAAGTATTCCAATACAGAAGGCATTGAAACAGAAATACAATTAGCAGACAGCGTAGTTCCGGAAGATCGGTTTATCAGCAATTAGTTCTAAGCTGATACGAAAGGATGATATATCAAAGCACAAAGGAGAAATATGAAATATATTTATAAGTTTTTTGGAAAAGTAAAATTCTTTTGTCTTCTAATACAGATGCAATTGTATTCGTTTTGCTGAGGGATCGCAAAAAGACCATCTGCGACAAAAATACTACTTTTATCCTGCAAAAGCTGAATGGTAAAGAAAATCGAGACGAACCGCAATGCAAAAGCCAATGAGCAGCGGATATTCAATCCACAGTTCATTGGCTTCATTTTATTTAATCTTCGCTGGCTTCTTCTAATTTTTTTACTCTCTTGTTATACATTGCTGCAGTAATGGAGAGTGCGGCAAAGCATAGTACAAAAATGGAAATGCTCATTACAAAAAATATAGTAACTGCAGCCGGCCATTCTTGGTAGTTCAGGTAATTCACAATAGAAAATACCGCAGAAAACAGGATTGCCGCGACAACGCTGACTATAAAATTTGTCTTCGTGTTCGCTTTCAGGTGCCTGTCCCAAATTCCGTTTTTAAGACAGGAAACGCTAAGATAGAGTGCTAAAACCATAAATATAATCCATTCACCAGCTACTGCTCTGATCTCAGTTATGCCAAAAAGACTTTGTTGTACAAAAATAGAAATCAGTAATGCCCAAAATGCAAACCAGCAGCCATTTCTTTCAATGTGTAATAATTGTTTTTCCTGACGTTCATCCAAATTATTATTCATTTCCTTCATTTGGCTCATCCTCCCAAAATAAATCATTTAATGTAAGACCCAGTGCCCAGCAAATCGCAAGACACAGCTTTAGTGACGGATTGAATTCTCCGGATTCGATCATGCCGATGGTTTGTCTGGTTACTCCGGCTTTTCGGGCAAGATCTGCCTGTGACATATTTAATTCAATTCGTCGAAACTTGATTCTCAAATTTCTCATACGACTTTGCCTCCTTGATTTTCATTATATTCAAATTCTTCACAATGTCAATTATATTTTACATTAGGCTATTATAATTGTCACATATGAAAATTGAGCTATTCAATCGACCACCGACCATTGATGATTGGCTGTGTATGTATTATAATAAAGCGGTAGTTTAAAAAATAAAGACGAAAGAGGATTATTTTATGGAAAAGAAAACCAGCAGTGTGAATAATATTTACCAACTGGAAGGACGGGTTCCTGTTGCAAAGGCGATTCCGTTCGGGCTGCAGCATATCCTGGCGATGTTTGTTGCAAATTT
The DNA here is from genome assembly GCA_051879615.1 of Lachnospiraceae bacterium. GTDB lineage: Bacteria > Bacillota > Clostridia > Lachnospirales > Lachnospiraceae > HGM12587. The sequence goes on along the minus strand of JBJEMI010000016.1, from coordinate 9,395 downwards.
AACGCCAATCACCATTATAGCGGCAGCAGGGGGACTTTCCCAGGAGGAAATAGCAATCCTGCTGCAGAATGCAATGTTTATTGCAGGGATTGCGACTTTGATTCAGCTGTACCCTTTGTGGAAGGTCGGTTCGGGTCTTCCGATTGTTATGGGAGTCAGTTTCACCTTTGTAACGGTTTTAAGTACTGTTGCAGCAAACTATGGTTATCCGACAGTCATGGGAGCTGTGCTTGTCGGCGGTATCTTTGAAGGTACGTTAGGACTTTTTGCAAAATACTGGAGAAAGATTATTTCTCCGATCGTAGCGGCTTCTGTAGTAACAGCGATCGGATTTTCGTTATTTACAGTCGGTGCCAGATCATTTGGCGGAGGTTATAACGCGGATTTTGGTTCTGCGGAAAATTTATTATTAGGAACCATCACATTGGTCGTATGCCTTGTATGGAATTGTTTCGCAAAAGGCTATCTGAAGCAGCTTTCCGTTCTGGCAGGTTTAATTGCCGGATATGTAATTGCAATTTTTATGGGAAAGGTAGATTTATCAGTGATCTTTTCCGGTGGGCTGGTATCCTTGCCGAGAATACTTCCTTACAGACCGGAATTTAATCTGGGGGCTGTTTTTTCTGTTTGTATTATTTATCTTGTATCAGCAGCCGAAACCATTGGTGATACATCGGCAATGGTAGCTACAGGTCTGGACAGGGAAATTACTGACAGTGAAATATCGGGTTCTTTAGGATGCGATGGATATGCATCAGCAATTTCCTCTTTGTTCGGCTGTCCTCCTGTAACATCTTTTTCTCAGAATGTCGGATTGATCGCCATGACAAAGGTCGTTAACCGGTTTACGATTATGACAGGAGCTGTTTGTATGATGATTGCCGGATTATTGCCTCCGGTCGGAAACTTCTTTGCATCACTCCCGGAATCGGTGTTAGGCGGATGTACGATTATGATGTTCGGTACAATCCTCACATCAGGTATGCAGATGATTGCAAAAGCAGGATTTACCCAGCGAAATATTACAATTGCGGCGCTTTCGCTGTCGATCGGCATCGGATTTACAGCAGCCAGTGAAATTGATCTCTGGCATATATTCCCGGAAATGGTTCAGTCTGTTTTCTCTGCAAATGTAGTAGCGGTTGTATTTGTATCAGCGATTATCCTGAATCTGGTTCTGCCTCAGAATATGGATATCGATAAGATCGAAGCGTAAACAGGTTTGCGGAATCAGGAATTTTATACAGTTATGAAAAATACCCATCAGAAGCTGTGGCTGTCTGACGGGTATTTTTATATCAGCGTTTATTCATGATTTTGGTGTCTGCGGCGGATTCCTGCAAAAATAGAACCGGCGATATTATGCCATACGCTGAAAATTGCGCCCGGCAGTGTCGCCAGAGGATTGGATGCAAAATTTGCGGCAGCAAGGGATACTGCCAGACCGCTGTTCTGCATTCCGATTTCGATGGAGATGGCTGTTGCCTTCGGATAATCGATTCTCAGTACTCTGGTGATCAGAAGTCCTGCTGCCATACCGATCAGGTTATGGATGATGACAACGCCGAGCACCAGTACACCGCTGGTGATCACCTTTTCTCTGTTACATGCTACGATTCCGGAAATGATCATGACAATGGATATCACGGAAACCAGCGGCAGGATCTCCTGGATTTTTGCAATCTGTTCCTCAAAAATCCGGTGAAGGATAATCCCCAGTACAACCGGAATGAGTACAACTTTGACTACGGAAATCACCATGGCAAGCAGAGAGACCTCTACCCAGGCACCGCCAAGAACGTACACCAGAAGCGGTGTCATGATCGGGGCGATCAGTGTGGAGACGATCGTCATGCCGACGGAAAGTGCAACATCGCCTCCTGCGATATAGGTGATGACATTGCTGGCTGTTCCGCCTGGGCAGCAGCCCACGAGGATTACGCCGATCGCCAGGTCCGGTGAAAGACCAAGCAGTCTGCAAAGAACCCATGCAGCCAGCGGCATTATGGTATACTGTGCCAGACAGCCGGTGAGAAATTCTTTTGGTCTGGAAAAGACCACTTTAAAATCCTTTGCACGGATGGTCAGTCCCATGCCGAACATGGCTACTCCCAGAAAAACGGAAGTATAATTGGTAGCCCATGCGAAACCTTTCGGTTTCCAGAATGCGAGAGCTGAAAATATAAGAATGATGATGCTGATGTAACGGGTAAGAAAAGATGCTGTTTTTTCGATTTTTTCTCTCATCGCTTACACCTCGTAACTGAAATTGTCAATCAGTCTTGTTCTACCAATGTAAACAGCCATCGCTGCAAGCACATCATTTTCTACCTTCTCTACCGGCTGCATGGTGATTGCATCCACGACCGATACATAATCTATTTTAGCCAGAGGCTCTGTAAGGATGACTTTTGTCATTTCGTCCTGTACCATTTTGGCGTCGCAGCCTTTTTCGATGACTTCCTGACCTCTTTTTACTGCACGTGACAGGCAGAGGGCGGCCTTGCGTTCGACAGGATTTAAGTAGGTATTTCTGGAGGATTTTGCCAGTCCGTCCGATTCACGGATAATCGGGCATCCAACAATGCGGATGTCAAAATTTAAGTCCGCTGTCATCTTTTTGATGATGGCAAGCTGTTGGGCATCCTTCTGACCGAAATAGGCATTGTCGGGAGTGACAATGTTAAAAAGTTTGGATACTACGGTACAGACACCCTTGAAATGAATGGGACGTGTCTTTCCGCAAAGCGTTTCAGAAAGAGTGTCGATACTTACGTACGCGCATGGATCGTGATACATCTCCTCCGGCTGCGGATGGAAAACCAGATCCGCACCGATTTCTTCACAAAGGGCACAGTCTCTCTCAAAATCTCTCGGATAAGCCTCCAGGTCTTCGTTCGGGCCAAACTGTGTAGGATTCACAAACACGGAAACGATTACCCTGTCATTTTCTTCCCTGCATCTTTTGATCAGGCTGGCGTGACCTTCATGCAGATATCCCATGGTAGGTACCAGACCGATGGTGCAGCCTTCTTTTTTCCATGCCTTTATCTGTTCTCTTGTTTCTTTGATCGTTGTTGCAATTTTCATCGTGCAAATCTTCCTTTCTTTTTATGGATCGAAGATAGCCTCTGTTCTGATATCACTGTTATTCCATGTCTTTTAATAGTCCATGCTTTTCATAGCTGGTAATTCGGCTGATCTTATTATTCTCGTCCACAAAAACTACGGAAGGTTTGTGTGTTTTTGCTTCCTGCGGTTCATAACTGCCGTAGGCCATAATAATGATTTTGTCACCTGTGCTGACACATCTGGCGGCTGCACCGTTTAAGCAGATCATTCCGCTGCCCGGTTCACCGCAGATGGTGTAGGTTTCAAAGCGGCTGCCGTTGTTAATGTCTACAATCTGGACTTTTTCGTATTCCAGGATTCCGGCTGCATCCAGCAGTTCTTCGTCTACCGTGATACTTCCGACATAATCAAGTTCCGCCTGCTTCACTACAGCCCGGTGAATTTTTGATTTTAACATTTCTACTGTCATTTCATTCTCCTTTCTGAAAACCGTCTGTCGGCGATATCCGCTGTCATATTCCTATTGGAAAAAACAGTCTGACTGCCTGCGGTTTCGTATCGCAATGCATCATTTGAAATGGATCAGTGGATCAGATGTTATACATACAGAGTACAGTTTTGAAACAAATACTATCTCCAGATGGCATTATAGCATTTATGGAAAAATATGCAAGAATTATAAATGGAAGGAATGGAAGAGAATGACGATATAATATTTGACATGAAAAATCAATCATGATAAATTTTCATTGTATAATTCTGGTAAATCGGACTGGAAAAAGAGGCATTTCGAGTCCGCCGGAAATACAAAAAATATGAGAGGAAAATGGAATATGAATAACAAGAAGACGAAGAAAATGAAAAGTAGTCTTGCACTGCTTCTTGCAGCAGTTCTTCTGATGTCTGCCGCTCTTCCGACAGATGCTGCTCCTAAGAAATCAAAGAATTCCAAGGACACGACTGAGGAACAGCAGGTTGTGAAGCAGATTGTAGCAGAAGAAGTAGAAAACATCACCCGTCTGGATGAGAATGCTGCAGGTTTGCAGGAGCAGAAAAATGTCTCCGCTTATGCAGACACGGATGTTGTTACCGTGATTGTTGAGATGGATGAAGAACCGGTCATGGACTACTACAGTACAGAAACTGCTGTTTCCGAAAACAGTGATATCACTTCGGGTGAAGCAGTTTCCCTGTTTCTTGCTTCTGAGGACGCTCAGGAGAAGTCCGAGGAACTGATTTCAGAACAGAGCAAGGTAGCTTCAAATATTAAAAAGCTCAAAAAGAATATGGATCGTAAGAATGCCCGTTCCAATGATGAAGTGGAAGTAGTGGCACAATGGTCCTACATTACGAATGCCATGGCAGTTCGTGTGCCTTACGGCTTGATTGATCAGATCAGAGAACTGGATGGTGTAAGACGTGCATATGTACAGCATGTATATGATTGTCCTGAGCCTCAGGAGAATACCATTGATCTTGAACAGAAAAATTATACCTTCAGTCTGGATATGGTCGGAGTCAGAGATGTATGGGAAAAAGGATATACCGGAAAAGGACTTCTGGTGGCAGTTCTGGATACCGGTATCGATGTTATCCAGGATAAAACCAACGGTAAAGTGCTGGGAAGCCATGAGTCATTTTCCGATGACTCCTTTATGAACTTCAGTGAAGAGAATCTCCGTTACACAGAAGAGTCTATGACGGAATTCCTTGCAGTTCATAATCTGTATGCAAATACAGGAATCACATCCGGCGATCATATTACCTATGATAATAATGCTTTGTATAAAAACCTGAAAGTTCCTTTCGGTTATAACTACGCAGACTGGAACGTACATACCCGTCCGTCGGACAATTTCCACGGCGTTCATGTGTCAGGTACAGTTGCAGGTTATGCGGAAACTGAAGAAGGAGAAATTATATTCTCAGGAGTTGCACCGGATGCACAGATCCTTGCTATGAAGGTATTTTCCGAGCAGGGCGGAGGTGCAGAGGAAGTAGCGATTGTCAGTGCGCTGGAAGACTCTATGGCACTGGGAGCAGATATCATCAATCTGAGCCTTGGTTCTGACAACGGTTTTGCGGAAGACAATACCATGCAGAATGAAATTTATGCCCGTGTGGAAAAATCCGGTGTTGTACTGATGACCTCAGCGGGAAACAGTGATCATTCAAATGATGCAAACAACTATGATGGTGAAGCTTTCATTGAGAATCCTGATAACTCGATGATGTCTTCCCCGGCCATCTATGCAAGTAACCTTTCTGTTGCTTCGATTGAAAACGAGATACAGGTAAATTCTTACCTGAACTGCAGGATTGACGGCGGAGAAGCAGAGGAAGTATTTTTCACTGATACAACCGGTCTGATGAAAGGAAACTATGCAGATCAGGAATATCCGGTCTATCTGGTGGACGGAGTCGGATCTTATGGTGATTACTATAATGCAGGCTTTGACAACGGCTGGAACGGTGGAAAGACAGGGATTGCACTCGTAAAACGTGGTGAAATTTCTTTCGTTGAGAAGATCAACAACGCCCTTTCATTCTCCGGGATCAATTCCCGCGGAGAGCGTTACGGAGTTATTGCTGTGATCGTTTACGATGCAGATGCAGAGAGTGATGAGCTGATCAACATGAGTGTAGACGGAACAACTCTCGATTCCTGCTTCATCTCAGGACGAAACGGAGCAGTGATGGCAAAGGCACTGAAGGAAGGAAAGCGTGTTACGATCCAGACTTCCAAAACAGATAAAACGCAGGAAAGCGAATCTGCCTGTCAGATGTCTTCCTTCAGTTCCTGGGGGGCAGGTCCTGCGCTCGAACTGAAGCCGGAAATCACGGCACCTGGCGGAAATGTATGGTCTTCCATCGTAGAAAGCAATGCCGCATCTGACAGCAGCTATGTCGGTACCTATGAGATGATGAGCGGTACATCCATGGCCGCACCTCATATGAGTGGTATCGGTGCTTTGATTCGTCAGCGTGTTACCTCCGGTGATGAATTTAAAAATGTACCGTCTGATCAGATCGGAGATGTTGTAAGTCAGCTGCTGGTGAGCACAGCAGTTCCGCAGAAAGATCCGAACGGTGTCTATTATTCACCGCGTTTACAGGGTGCAGGCCTTGTATCAGCCTCCGCGGCAGCAGAAACACCGGTCTACATTTCCAAAGACGGAAGGAACGTAGGAAAACTGGAGCTTGGAGATGATCCAAAGCAAAAAGGAATCTATAAAATTGATTTTACGTTACATAATATTTCAGACAAAGACATTACTTACGATGTAAGCATGGTACTGCTTCGTCCTGAAACCGGTTCTGTGACTACTGTATGGGGAGAAAGAGACGTGATGGAAACCTCTGATGTAGTGATTAAGAACCTGGATCTCGGAAAAGTAAAAGTAAAAGCCGGTAAAGAAAAGAAATTTAACGAAATCATTTCTTTGAGCTTAAAAGAAAAGAAGGAGCTTAAAACACTCTTCCCGAACGGAACTTATGTAGAAGGATTTGTCATTCTGAAAGATCAGAAAGGCATTCAGCCGGATCTGAGTGTGCCGATGCTCAGCTTCTTCGGCGACTGGACAAAAGCACCGATTTTTGATTCAGCTACCTGGCTGGATGCGGAAAACTTTGAATATCAGGAAACAACCTGGTCACCTTCAGTTGTCGGAAGCCAGGTGAAATCCGACGGAGAAGTGATCGGATATTATAACCTTGCACAGAATGTCTTCGCTCCTGCGGATAATCCTCAGACGATTTTCCATGAAGAAAACATTACAATTTCACCGGACGGTAACGGATATTTTGATGCCATCGACGATGTTATCTTATATCAGCTCCGTAATGCCCGTGTCATTGTTTTCGAGGCAAAGGATGCAAAGACAGGAGAAGTTTATTTCCGTGACTTTTCATCCTATCTTCCTAAATCTGTTTATAGCGATGACTATGGATTTGTTGTTCCATGGAGTATGGTTTATGCACCTGTTTGGGAAGGTACGGATTTAGAGGGTAATCCACTGCCAAGCGGTACAGAGTGTACCTATACGATTACAGCCTTCGGTGACGGAGATTATTCGATGTTCGGTGAAACCTTCGATGACTATTATCAGATGTACGTCACCGATTACGGACAGGTGGTACCGGGTGAGAGAAAAAAAGTACCTCTGTTTGACGGACGAAAGATGGATATGGAAGGAGACGTAATTTCCTTCAATGTTACCATCGATACACAGGCTCCGAAACTGGAGAATAATGCAGTCAGCATTTTCGAAGAAAACGGAAGAACCTATATCAGCGGTACAGTCTATGATGCTGACGGTTCACTGGCTTCTCTGGAAATTGATCCGATCGTAAAACGAAGCTATAAGGAAGGTTACGGTGATCCTTCTTACAGCGAATACGGAAGAGATTCCCTGAATCCGTTCTTATGTGAGACGGTTTATGATGCCGGAACAAAGACGCTGGAATTTAAAGCAGATGTAACAGAGTACGAACATAAAAACACATCCTATGCGGGTGAAAACTACTACTACGATTTTACCTGGGAAGGTAATGTGATGCTGATGTGCGGAGATTACGGCGCAAATGAACGCACTTATATGATCAGTGTAGATGCGACCAGCGGTATTGTACTGTCACAGACTTCCGCTCTGCTGTATCCGGGTGATGTGTTCGAACTGAGTGTGAATGACAATACAGGAGTCGAAGGTACTGTCCTCAGAACCTCAAGCAATCCGGAAGTGGCTACGATTGATGAGTATGGAATGGTAACTGCAGTTGCTCCTGGCCAGGCCGTTATCACAGTGTCCAAAGGCAATGACAGTGCAGTCTGCATCGTCGCAGTTCAGGAAAAGAAGACAGAAGTCATTGATTTCCGTCTTTCCATCGATAACGTTGAAGGCTTAAAACCGGATGGACAGGCGCAGGTAAGAGTCGTGGATCTCTATCCGGCAGATGTGGAAATTCAGGAGGTCAGATGGGAAGTATCTGAAGATGAAGACTATGCAAATGATTATGCAGCAGGATTGATCTCTGTGGAGAAGAATTCTTCGGATGCCCTGTCCGGAAATCTCTACCTGACAGCACAGCAGAGTAATGAACTGCTTCCGGCCGGTCATGCAACACTGACGGTCACGATCAATGGTGTCTCAAGGTCTATGGATGTAAACTGGACAGATATCTATACTGAGAGAAATCAGGATGATCTCGTTTCCGATGAATTGTTCGGAGATCAGGTAATCTATGTAAATATGGGAGAATCCGCTGAAATCGGTGCAAAATATCGTCAGAGCAGTATGCATGAAGTCGGAGATGTTCTGACAGACATAAACGGTCTGAAACTGGACGGAGCAGATTTCTTTATGCGCGGCGGAAAATATACTGCGAAGCTGGTAAATGAGGAAGGTTATGCTCTTCCTGAAGAAATCAAAGTATTCATAAAATACAGTTATGGATATGAATATGAGATGCTGTTTGGAAATACCGGAACTTCAGGATATTACTACTATGATTCTTCAACAGGTGAGATTTCCATCGGTTCAGCCCCTGTCGGTAATACCAGTCTTCATATTGTAGCAGAGGGCGTTGTATCTGAGGGGAATCCGGCAGGAGAGATGTCCGGTAATACCTATGCAAAACCAGATGCCCTGTACGGTCCGTTTGACTGGGATCTGAAAGAGGGAAGCGGTGATCTTGAAACCTTTATATATCAGGATTATTACGGAGCATCTTATGAAAAAGCACGTTACACTCCTTCGGAACCAGGTGTAAGTTACATTACAGTGACGACAAAGGATGACACGATGTCTCAGGAATTCGCGGTTGTATGCCTTCCGATTCAGGCGGACACACTGACACTGGATACTCATTCAGTAGAACTGAGTGCAGGAAGCAAACAGGCGGTAAGAGCCAAACTGTCACCGACACCAACGCTTGCGAAGGATCAGGAACTGATCTGGACAAGTTTTGATGAGGATGTTGCAGTTATAGATGAAACCGGCGAGATTACCGGTGTATCTGAAGGATATGCTTTCATCAAAGTGGAAAGTAAAGCCAATACAAAAGTATTCAGTTATGTGATTGTTCATGTCACAGCAGACTGATAGAAAGCGCGGAGCCGCACACCCTTGCCGGTGTGCGGCTCTGTTTCTTTTTATAGGCTTTTGAGTGACGCATCCAGATGTTCTTAAAGAAAATCAGAGAGATCTGCATGAAATTTGCAAAAAAGATTGAGATAGATTTTGAAATGGACTATAATGTTTCCGTATAATACAAGAGGTGGCATAACCGTCTCGGATAGGAGTAATATGAACTACGAAGAAGCA
>JBJEMI010000015.1:0-17942 GCA_051879615.1 Lachnospiraceae bacterium | reverse complement strand
TTTAGCAACAAAAAATGCCGTATTTATGCGGCTTGTGGCGTTTCGCAAATGCCTACCGTATCTTAAACTTGAAAGGAGAACTGTTATGCACGATAACACATATTCAGAAATCACACCGGAACTGCTACAGCTTTCCAGACTTTCGAGAGACCACAGTATCATTGATTCTTCACTTTACACAAAATATGAGGTAAAACGGGGCTTACGAGATATCAATGGTAAGGGTGTTCTTGCCGGACTGACCGACATTTCAGAAATAGTTTCCTATACGATTGAAGACAGCGAAATGATCCCCTGTGAAGGACGTCTCTATTATCGCGGTTATCCGATCAACGATCTGGTCCGCGGGTTTATGCAGGATCATCGTTTCGGATTTGAAGAAATTACTTATCTTTTACTTTTCGGAGAACTTCCTTCAAAGGATGCACTTGCGTCATTTACAGACTTGTTAGGAGAATTCCGTTCTCTCCCGACACACTTTGTACGTGACATCATTATGAAAGCACCAAGTAAAGACATGATGAACACACTTGCACGAAGCGTTCTGACACTCTATGCCTATGACGACCGTGCAGATGATACTTCCATCGAAAACGTTGTTCGTCAGTGTTTACAGCTCATCAGTTTATTCCCGATCTTTGCCGTATACGGCTATCAGGCATACAACCACTACCACGATGGTGCCAGTCTCATTATCCATCAGCCGAGACCGGATCTTTCCACTGCTGAACATATTCTTTATCTGCTCCGTCCGGATGGACAGTACACAGAACTGGAAGCAAAGATTCTGGATCTGGCACTGGTACTTCATATGGAACACGGCGGAGGTAATAACTCCACGTTCACGACTCACGTCGTTTCTTCCTCAGGAACCGATACTTACTCTGCCATCTCTGCAGCACTCAGTTCCTTAAAAGGTCCAAAACACGGCGGTGCCAATGTGAAGGTTGTAAAAATGTTTGAGGATCTGAAGAAAAATGTTTCCGACTGGACTGATGAAGCACAGATCAAAGACTACCTCATAAAACTGCTTCACAAAGAAGCCTTCGATCACAGCGGTCTGATCTACGGTATGGGGCATGCGGTCTATTCACTTTCCGACCCGCGTTCCGAAATCTTCAAAAGGTTCGTGGCAAGCCTTGCAAAAGAAAAGAATCGGGAAGATGAACTGACACTGTACATGAATGTAGAAAAACTGGCAAAGGAAGCCATTGCTGAGGAACGAAAAATCTATAAAGGCGTCAGCGCTAACATTGACTTTTATTCTGGATTCGTATACAGTATGCTGGATCTTCCGACAGAGCTTTTTACACCGATCTTCGCATCTGCCAGAATCGTCGGATGGAGTGCTCACCGACTGGAAGAACTGGCCAACAACGGAAAGATCATCCGTCCGGCTTACAAGAGCATTTCAAAGAAAAAAGAATATATCGATCTGACAAAACGATAAATACTATAGTAAATAAGGGAAGACTTCTGCTTTGGAAGCCTTCCCTTGTTGTTTTATAAAATTCCCAATATTTTCTTTACCGTATCCTGCATATCTTTTGCATCGCAAACAATGTTGTGACGGATCGGCGCTGTCCTGATTTCTTCGATTGCATTCGGAACCGCTACTCCGGCGATTGCGGAAAGTTCATCTACCAGTGCAAAATCATCCATTTTCGAATATTTATCATGGTCGATTGCATCCATGACACTTCTTGTAAACTTAAACGGACTGGCCGTAGATGCGATCACTGCTTTTTTATGATCTCCGGTTTCTTCTCTGTATTTGCCGTAAACAGCAGATGCAACTGCCGTATGAGTATCCAGAACATATCCCGTATCTTCATATACACTGACAATCTCATCTGCAGCCTCTTTTTCTGTTGCATAATTCCCGTAGAAATCAGCAAGCTCTGACTTCATGTTCTCTGTGATCGTATAGTTTCCTGCTTCATTTAATGATTTCATCAGAGAAACATCTGTTGCTGCATCGTTTCCGGCAATCTTATAGATCAGTCTTTCCAGGTTGCTGGAAATCAGAATATCCATGGACGGAGATATTGTTAAAATAAAGTCTCTGTTTTTATCATAGGTTCCCGTTTTAAAGAAATCATAGAGAACTTTGTTGTCATTGGATGCACAGATCAGCTGACCGATCGGCATTCCCATCTGCTTTGCATAATAAGCGGCCAGAATATTTCCGAAGTTTCCTGTCGGAACGACTACATTGACCTTTTCATCTTTTTCAATTTCACCGTTTGCATACAGTTTCGCATATGCGTACACATAATAGACAACCTGCGGTACCAGACGGCCGATATTGATAGAGTTTGCACTGGAGAACTGATAGCCGACCTTTTCCATTTCTTCTGCAAGTTCCCTGTTTCCGAAGATCGCCTTCACTCCGCTCTGTGCATCATCAAAGTTTCCGCGAATACCTACAACATAAGTATTCTCACCCTTCTGGGTGATCATCTGCTTTTCCTGAATCGGACTGACACCGTTCTTCGGATAGAACACGATGATCTTTGTACCCGGAACATCCGCAAAACCAGCCAGCGCTGCCTTTCCCGTATCTCCGGATGTAGCTGTTAAAATGACGATCTCATTTTTCGCATGATTCTTCTTTGCAGCTGTTGTCATCAGATGCGGCAGTATGGAAAGTGCCATATCCTTAAATGCGATGGTTGCGCCATGAAACAGCTCCAGATAGTAGGCCTTATCTGTCTTTACCAGCGGTGCGATCTCTTCTGTATCAAATTTGGAATCATATGCTCTGGCAATACAGTCTTTCAGTTCTTCTTCTGTAAAATCTGTTAAAAACTGTTTCATAACAGCATATGCCGTTTCCTGATAAGACATATCCCTTAATTCGTCCAGTGTCACGTCCAGCTTTGGAAGAGCAGTAGGTACAAACAGCCCTCCGTCTTCTGCCAGTCCCTGCAGAATTGCCTGGGAAGCTGTCACTGTTTCTCCCTTTGTGCTTCTTGTGCTTTTATACAAAATACTCATTTTTTCATTCCTCATTTCGTTTATCTTCCGGCAAATGTTTCGCTTATTCTATCACACCTGCCGGAAAAAATAAACCTGTTTTCACTGATCCCTTCTATACATTCACAGAATTGTTGATCGCAGTTACCAATGCATCAATGGAAGCACGGATGATATCGGCATCCACACCCGCACCCCAGTATAACTTTCCATCCTTTTTGGATTCAATACCAACATATGCGATCGCACGGGAACTGGAGCTCTTTTCCAACGCATGCTCTGTATATGTAACCAGGCTGTAATCAAGTCCGTAAGCTTTCTTAAGCGCATTGCTGACCGCATTGAGGCGACCGTTTCCCTGTGCAAATGTAACTGTCCTCTCTCCGCCGCAGATCGAATGCACTTCTGCAGCAATTCCGTCGATCTGTCTGAAATGTACCTCCGGCACTTCGTACGGCACTGTAACATTTTCGAATTTCTTTTTGAATAATTCGAAAATTTCTTCCGGCTGAAGTTCTTTGTTCTGAATATCTGACGCATCCTTTGTGGCATATCCCATCGCTTCACGCATTTTCGGAGGAAGGTTGAGTCCGAAGTTTCTTTCCAGAATATATCCGACGCCGCCTTTACCTGACTGACTGTTGATACGGATGACATCCGCATCATAGCTTCTTCCGACATCCCTCGGGTCGATCGGAAGATACGGAACTGTCCAGTGATCCGGATCCTGTTCTTCGATCCATTTCATACCTTTGGCGATGGCATCCTGGTGTGATCCTGAGAACGCCGCAAATACGAGTGCACCGCTGTATGGGCTTCTCTCATTGACCTTCATGCCTGTATACTCTTCATAGCCTTCTGTAATCTTATTCATATCGGAAAAATCCAGTTCCGGATCCACGCCCTGAGAATAAAGATTCATAGCTACTGTGATGATATCCACGTTACCTGTCCGTTCTCCGTTTCCGAATAAGGTACCTTCCACACGGTCAGCACCTGCCAGTAATCCCATTTCCGTATCGGCAACACCGCATCCTCTGTCATTGTGCGGATGTAAGGATACCAGTACATTTTCACGATATTTCATATTTTTACACATATATTCGATCTGCTGTGCATATACATGCGGCATGGAATGCTGTACCGTGACAGGCAGGTTGATGATTGCCTTCCTGTCCGCTGTCGGCTTCCATACATCCAGTACTGCATTGCATACCTCCAGCGCATATTCCGGTTCTGTTCCCGTAAAGCTTTCAGGGCTGTACTCAAAGCGATAATCTGCACCTTCCTCTTCTGTCAGTTCTTTGAGCAGTTTTGCACCGGCCACAGCAATTTCCAGGATCTCCTCTTTGGATTTTCTGAATACCTGCTGGCGTTGTGCGAAGGAAGTAGAATTATAAACGTGTACAATTACATTTTTTGCACCTTTTACAGCTTCAAAGGTCTTTTTGATAATATGCTCTCTTGCCTGAGTCAGAACCTGAATCGTCACATCATCCGGAATCAGGTCCTGTTCGATCAGAGTTCTTAAAAAAGTATATTCTGTCTCGGATGCTGCCGGGAATCCCACCTCGATCTCTTTAAATCCGACATCTACCAGAAGCTGGAAAAATTTCAGTTTCTGGTCAAGTGTCATCGGTACTACCAGTGCCTGGTTCCCGTCACGCAGATCCACGCTGCACCATACCGGAGCTTTCTCCACTGCATCCTTTTTCGCCCAGTCCATACATGTTTCCGGCGGCAAAAAATATTGCTTTTTGTATTTCTTTACCTGTTCCATTTTTCATACCCCTCTCTGTAAATAAAGCTTTCTGTTATTCCATCGTACCGCACATGGTGCTGTAGATCGTATCTGCGATCTGATAGTATCCTGCTGCTGTCGGATGAACCGGATCCGTTGCATAGGTTTCCGTTTTTTCCGAATACGGATTTACCGGGCGTTCTTCCGTGTCAAATACATTCTCGCTGTCAACACTGATCGCAGCAGGCACCAGATATGTGTATTTGTCATCTTTCAATGCATCTGCCAGATAAGTCATCAGACGGAAATTATACAGATCCCGTTCCTGTTTATATTCTCCCCGGAACATCACAGCTCCCTGCCGGTTCTTCCAGGAGCCGATCCCGTTCTGATCGGCCTGATAGATCGTATTTACCAGATAGATCGGAATCTTCTTATCATCTTTTCTGATCAGTTTTACGATCTTTACGATATTTTCCGCATTCTCATCTCCGGAAGTCAGTGCATTCGTTCCCAGAAACAGCTGAATCACATCCGGATCAAAGCCTGTGGTCTTCTTATAATAATTCCAGTCAAAACGTTTTTTATCAGGATTATAAAACGGATGGCATTCTTCTCCTTCTTCCAGATCATACGATGTCTCATTCAAATAATCAGATGCCGAAAAGCCGAGTCTGGCTTCTGTCAGAAAACCTTCGTATCCTCTCGTTCCGTTGCAGATCATCTGATTTCCCAGATGCTCCTGCAGTCTCATATACAGTGCACCGTTTGCTGACAGGCTGTCTCCGATGGCCAGAATCGAAAATGCTTCCTGTTTCGCTTCAACCACGCTGAGTGTGGATTTCTTTTCTGCCAGCAGGTTCCCCGCATTATCAAAGATCGAAACTTTCAGTTCATGGTCCCCCAAAATGTCATCTGTCGCCTCTACGCTGAATTTGCGGTTCAGACATTCTCCGACCTCGCATTCCCACAGCACATTATATTCCGAAATATGTGTTCCCTGGTTGGTGATCTGAGAATTATAGATTTCCATGGTAAGACCCGAAGCGGCATAATAGGTATCCGGCAGATAGATTTCGATTCCCGAATCTCCTACTGTGGTCTGCTCTGCTACGTTCTTTTTCAGACCCTCCCTCAGAGAAATGATATTTACCGTAAGACCCGCTACTACTATCATAAGCAGAACCGTCAAGACTGCTGTTGCAATAAATACCTTATCTTTGATCTGACCTTTCATGATATTCCCCATACTTATGATCTTTCATGATTAATGTAATTGATCAGGCCTTCGGCCCGAATGATTTTCTGCATAAATTCCGGGAAGGCCTGTCCCCGGTACTGAGTACCTTTGGTTCTGTCGTAGATGATTCCGCTGTCAAAATCTACTTCTACTTCATCCCCTGCTTCAATTTCTTTTGCAGCTTCTGCACATTCAATGATCGGAAGTCCGATATTAATGGCATTTCTGTAGAAAATTCTGGCAAAGGTTTCCGCTATAACACAGGAAATACCGGATTCTTTGATTACCATCGGTGCATGCTCTCTGGAAGAGCCGCATCCGAAGTTTTTGTTTGCAACCATGATATCGCCCGGTTTCACATTCTTTACAAAATCCCTGTCGATATCTTCCATACAATGTTCTGCAAGTTCCTTTTTATCAGCGATTGCAAGATATCTTGCCGGAATGATCACATCTGTATCTACATTGTCACCGTATTTAAATACTGTTCCTTTTGCCTGCATACTCATTTCTCCTATAAACCAAGCTCTGACGGAGCTGAAATTTTACCTGTTACCGCACTTGCTGCTGCCACTGCCGGACTCGCAAGATAGACTTCACTGTTTACATGACCCATACGTCCTACGAAGTTACGGTTTGTCGTAGAAACACAGCGCTCTCCTGCTGCCAGAATTCCCATATAACCGCCCAGACAAGGTCCGCAGGTCGGTGTACTGACAACAGCCCCTGCCTCGATAAATGTCTTTAAAAGACCTTCTTCCATAGCCTGCAGATAGATATTCTGTGTGCCCGGAATAATGATCACCCGCAGACCTTTTTTCACCTTACGTCCTTTTAAGATTTCCGCTGCTGTTCTTAAGTCGTCCATACGTCCGTTTGTGCAGGAACCGATCACAACCTGATCGATCGCAACCTCTTGCGTAATCTCATCAACAGTCTTCGTATTTTCCGGCAGATGCGGGAATGCGACCGTCGATTTTAAAGTACTCAGGTCAATTGTATATTCTTCATCATAAACGGCATCCTCATCTGCTTCATAAATCTTAAATTCTTTTGCAGAATGTTCTTTCATATACTGAATCGCCAGATCATCCACAGGGAAAATACCGTTTTTTCCGCCTGCTTCTATTGCCATATTTGCAATCGTAAAACGGTCATCCATTGTCAGATACTGAATTCCTTCACCCACAAATTCCATGGATCTGTAAAGGGCACCATCCACACCGATCATACCGATGATATGCAAGATCACATCTTTTCCGCTGACCCATTTGGAAGGCTTTCCGACAATATGGAATCTGATCGCTGAAGGCACCTTAAACCATGCTTTTCCCGTTGCCATGCCGGCTGCCATATCGGTACTTCCCACACCGGTGGAAAAAGCCCCCAGTGCACCGTAGGTACAGGTATGCGAATCCGCACCGATGATCACATCACCGGCAACAGTGAGTCCCTGTTCCGGAAGAAGTGCATGCTCGATCCCCATCTGTCCTACATCAAAGTAGTTTGTCACATCATGTTTACATGCAAATTCTCTGACACATTTACAGTTTTCAGCGGATTTGATATCTTTATTCGGAATAAAATGATCCATTACAAGGGCAATTTTATCTTTATCAAATACTGTTTTTACAGTCATTTTATCCATTTCACGAATTGCAACCGGTGTTGTAATATCATTTCCGAGTACCAGATCAAGATTCGCTTCGATCAGCTGACCGGCTTCCACCTTCTCCAATCCTGCTGCCGCAGCTAAAATTTTCTGAGTCATAGTCATACCCATGGCTGTTCCCTCCTGTTATAACGAAAGACCACACCTTTCATCAGGTATGGTCTTTTGATTCTTCAAAATATGCGAAAATTAGTTGTTGATCAACTTGTCACTTTCATTATTCCAGCTGTACAGCTTACGGATTTCTTCACCTACAACTTCTGAAGGATGTTCAGAAGCAAGCTTTCTCATCGCCTTGAAGTGAGCCTGTCCGCCTGCCGGAGACATATCTAATAAGAAGTCTTTTGCAAAAGTACCATCCTGGATGTCTTTTAAGATCTTCTTCATCGTTTTCTTGGTTTCTTCTGTAATGATCTTCGGACCTGTGATGTAATCGCCGTATTCAGCTGTATTCGAAATAGAATATCTCATTCCTGAGAAGCCGGACTGATAAATCAGGTCAACGATTAATTTCATCTCATGGATACATTCGAAGTAAGCATTTCTTTCATCATATCCTGCTTCTACCAGTGTTTCGAAACCTGCCTGCATCAGTGCACATACACCACCGCAAAGCACTGCCTGTTCACCGAAAAGGTCTGTTTCTGTTTCTGTTCTGAATGTTGTTTCAAGAACACCTGCTCTTGCGCCGCCGATTGCCAAAGCGTAAGCCAATGCTTTTTCAAGAGCTTTTCCTGTAGCATCCTGATGAACAGCTACCAGACAAGGAACCCCTTTGCCTGCCTGATATTCGCTTCTTACTGTATGACCCGGTCCCTTAGGAGCGATCATCGTAACGTCTACGTTCTTCGGAGGAACGATCTGATTAAAGTGAATATTGAATCCGTGAGCAAACATTAACATGTTTCCTTCTTCAAGATTCGGTTCGATATCTTTTTTATACATATTTGCCTGTAATTCATCATTGATCAGAATCATAATGATGTCAGCTCTTTTAGCAGCTTCCGCTGCAGTATAAACTTCAAATCCCTGTGCTTCTGCTTTGGCCCAGGATTTGCTTCCTTCATAGAGACCGATGATTACATGACATCCTGATTCCTTGGCGTTTAATGCGTGTGCATGTCCCTGACTTCCGTAACCGATGACTGCGATTGTCTTTCCTTCCAATTCTGAAAGATTACAATCTTCCTGATAGAAAATTTTTGCCATAATTTTTTCCTCCATCCGTGATTCTATCACATTTATATGAGTCGGTTTCCCGCTCAGTAAAGCAGTTCTCCTGCTTTGCTATCTACTGCTGGTCGTAATATACAAGCTTTCCTGTTTTTTCATCCGGCACTTTTACATCAAAGGTACCTCTGGAAAGTCCCGTAAGACCTGTTCTTGCAAGTTCTAATATTTCATAGCCGTCCAGCATATTGATAAATGCTTCCAGCTTTGACTGATTTCCCGTAAGTTCGATTACAAGAGATTCTTTAGCCACGTCAATGATATTGGCTCTGAAAATATCTGCCACTGAAATTACCTGCTGACGATTTTCCGCATTTGCTGCAATTTTCAAAAGCATCAGTTCTCTGCAGACAGAGATACCGGAATCCAGACGTTTAATATCCAGAACCTCTTCCAGCTTCATCACCTGTTTTTCAATCTGGCTTAAAATCTGCTCATCTCCTCTGGCAACGACCGTTGCTCTGGAAAATCTTGGATCAGCTGTTGTACCAACAGTCAAACTGTCGATATTATAGCCTCTTCGGCTGAACAAACCGGAAATCCTGCTCAAAACACCTGAAGAGTTTACTACTAACATTGAAAATACAACCTTATCCATATTCTCATCCCTTTTTCGTTCATTATTTTTTACTTAACATTTTAGCATGTTAACTTGTGAAATTACTGTTCTAACTATAACAACTTCGACTTTTTCTGTCAACCCAAAGTCATGTACATTTTTTTGATATATTCCGGGGTTGTCCCGCAGCAGCCGCCGACCACGGATGCACCGCAATCTCTCAGATTTTTCATATGCGCCGCAAAGCGATCCGCATCCATACTGTAATGAGCCCTTCCTTTTTCATCAATCAGCGGCACTCCGGCATTCGGTTTTACCAGAATGGGAATCTCCAGATTCTGTTTCAGATTCCGCACGACCGCTTCCAACTGATCCGGTCCTACAGAGCAGTTCACACCAACTGCAGCTGCTCCCATTTCCTGCAGCACTACAGCTGCTTCGGTGATGTTTCCCCCAAAATACAGATTCCCGTCTCCCTCACAGGTGAAGGAAATTGTCAGCGGCAGATCACATTCAAACGCAGCTGCATCGCAGATGACCATAGCTTCATCCAGAGACAGCAATGTCTCCGCTGCCAGATAATCCACCCCTGCTTCGCACAGACAGCTGATCTGTTCCTTATAAATATCCAGCAGTGCTTCATAAGTCATTGTGCCAAATGGCTCCAGAGGCTGACTGGTCGTACTGATATCTCCCGCCACAAAGGCACTGTTTCCTACAGCCTCCTTTGAGATTTTTACATTTTCCATGTTCAGACGCCGTACTTCCGATTCCAGTCCCAGAGACTTCATACTGAAAGGATTTGCCAGAAACGTAGGCGCATAGACAACCATACTTCCCGCCTCCACATACTGTTTCTGCAGTTTCTGAATGACCTGTGGATTTTCATTCACCCATTTTTCCGTACAGACTCCTGCCGGCATTCCCATCAATCTTAAATTCGATCCCGTAGCACCATCCAATATCAACGGCTTTTTTTTGACCAGGGATTGAAATTCGTTTTTTTTCATAAACAAGCTCCTTCAACCGGATAATCAGGCGAGCATCATCCTGTCATTTGCAAATTCTCCGCCGCTTGCCTGTTCGAATTTATGCAGAAGATCCGAAACCTGAAGATTTTTCTTTTCATCTCCTGAAACATCATAGATAATCCTGCCTTCGTGCATCATGATCAGACGGTTTCCGAGGCGGATCGCATCCTTCATATTATGAGTGATCATAATTGTCGTCAATTTATTTTCCGTAACGATTTTTTCTGTAATATCCAATACGGTTTTCGCTGTCTTCGGATCCAGTGCAGCAGTGTGCTCATCCAAAAGCAGAAGCTGCGGATTCGTCAATGTCGCCATTAAAAGTGTCAGTGCCTGTCTCTGTCCGCCGGACAGCAGCCCTACTTTAGATGTCATACGATTTTCCAGCCCCAGACCCAGAATCTTCAGTTTTTCGGCATAGAGTTCGATCTCTTCTTTGGTTACCCCCCATCCAAGTCCGCGCTTTGCTCCTCTTCTGTATGCAAGGGCCAGATTTTCGTCGATCTGCATTCCTGCTGCTGTACCGAGCATCGGATCCTGAAATACACGTCCCAGATACTTTGCTCTTAAATACTCCGGCTGGCGGCTGATATCTTCGTCATTTAAAATGATTCTTCCGGCATCAATCGGATAAACGCCTGCAATCATGTTCAGCATTGTCGATTTTCCCGCACCGTTTCCGCCGATAACCGTTACAAAATCACCATCTTCCAGCTGAAGATTCAGTCCGCGAAGAGCTTTTTTTTCATTGATCGTACCTTTATTAAAGGTTTTATAGACATTTGATATTTTTAACATTCTTCGCTTTCTCCTTCCGGCTTATAGTCATGTTTCACTTTCCATTTCTGCATTGCAACCGGAACACAGAGTGCTATCGCAACGATCACTGCCGATAACAGTTTCATATCGTTTGCATTCATACCCATCTTCAGTACAACTGCGCGAATGACAAAGTATACAACCGAACCTACTACGGCACTTGTCAGCTTGGACTTAAATGAAATCAGTTTTCCCATCAAAACTTCACCGATGACGATCGCAGCGAGACCGATCACGATTGCTCCGGTACCCATGTTGATGTCTCCGTATTTGGAGTTCTGACATACAAGCGCACCGGAAATACCTACCAGACCGTTGCTGATCATCAGTCCCAGCATTTTTGTCATTTTGGTATTAACACCCAGGGCACGGATCATTTTTTCATTATTTCCGGTCGCACGGATCGCAGAACCGATTTCCGTTCCGAAAAACCAGTAAAGCACTGCAATAATAACCGCCGCAATTGCAATACCGATGATCAGAGAAACCATTGACTGCTTCATGCCTGTTTTCTCAACAATTCCGGTAAAGATCGTATCTACCTTTAACAGCGGCATATTACTCTTACCGCCCATCACACGCAGGTTGATCGACCAGAGGGAAATCTGTGTCAGAATTCCCGCCAGGATTGCAGGAATTTCGAAAACCGTATGAAGAATACCGGTGACGGCACCCGCTGCTACGCCTGCTGCTGCAGCCACTAAAAGTGCCAGAAACGGATTCATACCGAAATTCACGATCATCGTTGCGCAGACACAGCTGCCGAGTGCAAAGCTCCCGTCAACCGTCAGATCTGCAATGTCCAGAATCTTATATGTAATATAAACACCGAGAACCATAATTCCCCAGAGAACCCCCTGGGAGATGGCTCCCTGTAAAGACAGTAATAAGCTGCTCATTGTTACCTCCCTGTACACAAAATAGGGTGTCCATTTTCAGACACCCTGATATTTTCCTTTATATCCTTGCCAATCGTTACGGCCTGACAAGTATGTCTTACTGTGCTTTTGCTTTTAATACTGATAAATCAAGTCCTGCTGCTTCAAGAGCGGCTACGGTATCTTCATTAACTTTCAATTCACATTCTTCTGCTGCAAGGTAGCCGATCGGGGTTGTTGCAGGATCCGCACCGTTCACCAGGATTTCGACTGCCTGCTGTCCTGCGAGGTATCCAAGTTCATAGTAATCAATACCATAGGTAGCAAGTCCGCCTTCGTTAACCATACCTTCTTCACCGCAGATTACCGGGATTTCATTTTCGTTCGCTACCATGGCTACAGTAGCCATACCGTTAGCGATCATATTATCTGTCGGAGTGTAGATGGCATCTACCCTACCAACTGCTGATTCAATCACCGTCTGGATCTCGTTGGAATTGGAAACGGTCAGATCGGTATAACTGATACCAAGCGCGTCTAATGCTTCTTTTGCCATGTCTGCCTGTAATACGGAGTTTGCCTCTGCGGAACAGTAGAGAATACCTACCGTCTTGGTATCCGGAAGAACTTCCTTTAATAATTCCATCTGCTCTTTGACAGGTGTCAGATCGGATGTACCTGTTACGTTTCCGCCCGGAGCGTCATTGCTTTCCGCAAGTCCGGATTCCGCAGGATCTGTAACAGCTGTCAGAACGATCGGAATTTCTGTCGTCTTACCGGCCACTGCCTGAGCTGCAGGTGTTGCGATCGCCAGAATCAGATCATTTCCTTCGTTTACAAGTGCATCGGCAATTGTATCACAGCTGGAAGGTTCGCCCGCTGCATTCTGCTGATTTGCTTCATATTTAATACCTGCATCATCCAGAGCTGCGAAGAATCCTTCATTGGATGCATCTAATGCCCCATGCTGTACATACTGGATAACACCGATCTTATAAACAGTTTCATCTTCAGCAGTATCTGTATCTTCGTCTGCCGTAACTTCATTTCCAACTGTACTTTCCGTATCATTTGTCTTTTTTTCTGAGCCGCAGGCTGTTAAACCTGCCACAAGTGCTGTTGCCATCATTAAGGCTAAAACTTTCTTTTTCATAATAATTCCCTTACCTTTTCGTTTCTACTTCATCACTTTCATGTGATAAAGCGTTTTGTTGTTTTACATAGTACAACAATCATTTCCGTTCGTCAAGAGAATCTGTATAATTTTCACAAAAAAATGACACATTGATTCTGAGGATCTCTTATCAATTCCATGGAATCAGAGGATTTTCGATTTTTTTATCCCGCAGCATCAGGTCCCGCACAGCCTCATCTGCCGGTTTATCTTCAAACAGAATCTGATTCACCTGTTCGATGATCGGCAGCTGTACATTGTATTTTTTCGCCAGCTTCACTGCTGCTTTCGCGGAATGTACCCCTTCCACGACCATTTTCACTTCATCCATGGCTTCCTGCATCTTCATTCCCTGACCCATTAGATATCCTGCCTTCCGGTTTCTGGAGTGACGGCTTGCACAGGTAACGATCAGATCTCCGATTCCGGTCAGTCCGTTAAAGGATTCCTGATAACCGCCCATCTCGACACCGAGGCGGCTCATTTCCGCAATACCTCTGGTGATCAGCGCCGCTTTTGTATTATCACCATAACCGAGTCCGTCCGCAATTCCTGCTGCCAGAGCAATGACATTTTTCAGCGCACCGCCCACTTCGATTCCCAGCATATCCGGACTTGTATAGACACGAAAAGTTTCATTCATAAAAATGTTCTGAATATATTCTGCGGTTTTCCGGTCTTTCGCACCTGCAACCACGGTCGTCGGAATCCCCCTTCCGACTTCCTCCGCATGACTCGGGCCCGAAAGTACTGCCACATTGGCCTGAGGAATTTCTTCCGCAATAACATCCGTCATTGTAAATAACGTACGCTCCTCTATCCCCTTACTGACATTGACAATGACCTGTCCATCCGTTACGAATTCTTTCATCTTCGCAGATGTATTTCGGATATAGGGGGACGGGACCCCAAGAACAACGAGTGCTTTTCCCGCAACGGTTTTCCCAAGTTCCGCTGTTGCCGTCAGATTTTCCGGGAAAGGGACTCCCGGCAGCTTATCCTTGTTTTCTCTTGTCTTTTGAAGCTCCTCTGCCTTCTCTGCTCTGGAAGACCAGAGCATGACCTCATGTCCGTTTTTACACAATAATACCGCAAGAGCTGTTCCCCAGCTTCCTGCACCCACTACACCGATTTTTGCCATGATATCATCCTCTATTTCTTAGAAAAATCTTGTTTTCGGTTCCGTTAATCAGCCGTACGATGTTCGCACGATGCCTGAAGATTGCCATAATTGTCAGAAACGTCCCGATAATGTACATTTCAGTCAGAGCAGACTGCGTCATACCAAATACACCCTTCTGTCCGAAGATTACCAGCATTGCAATAAATTCAATCACAACAATAATAGAGCCGAGAGATACGTATCTGGTAACCGCTACAACCAGCAGAAAAGAAACCAGTGCAACTGCTGTCATTTTAAAATCTAATGCCAAAAACATGCCGGCGGTACATGCAATGCCCTTTCCGCCCCGAAATCCCAGCTGAATCGGGAAATTATGTCCCAGAATACAGCCTGCTGCCGCATAAATTCCAAGCAGAGGCAGAATATCCTCAGCACTGTTTCGAAAGATCAGTTTAACAACTGCTGCTGCAGCCACACATTTGAAACAGTCACCCAGAAATACAACCGCGCCTGCCTTCTTGCCAAGAACTCTCAATGCGTTCGTCGTTCCGGCATTCCCGCTGCCATGTTCTCTGATGTCGATTCCATTGATTCTTCCATAGATATAGGCCGTCTGAATAATTCCGAATAAATATCCGATCAAAAGGCTGATCATTCTCGCAAACATTACTGATTCTCCTTTCTCTCACGGATAATAAAACGCAGGGAGGTCCCTTTAAAACCGAAGGTATCCCGGATTCTGTTTTCCAGATATCTCGTATACGAGAAGTGCATCAGCTGCTTATCATTTACAAAGATCACAAATGTCGGCGGTTTTACAGATACCTGTGTTGTATAGTAGATTTTCAGACGTTTCCCCTTGTCTGATGGCGGCTGCTGCAGTGCAACAGCTTCGGTAATAATCTCATTGAGAACACCTGTTGCAATACGAAGTGTCTGATTTTCAATAACCATATCAATTGTTTCAAACAGTTTTGACATTCTCTGTCCTGTTTTAGCAGAAATAAACACCATTTCCGCATAAGGCATATAGGCCAGCGTTTCTCTGATCCTGTTGGTGTATTCATAAATGGTTTTATCATTCTTTTCAATGGCATCCCATTTGTTGATAACAATGATAATTCCTTTTCCTCTGTCGTGTGCAATTCCCGCAATCTTCGCATCCTGTTCCGTAACGCCTTCTGTCGCATCAATGACCATCAGCACAACATCTGCCTTTTCAACCGCTGTTACCGTACGGATAATACTGTATCGTTCCAGTTCTTCTTTAATTTTGCTTTTTCGGCGAAGTCCTGCTGTGTCAATGAATACATATTCTTTTCCATTATAAGTAATATCTGTATCAATGGCATCACGGGTAGTACCGGCGATATCTGAAACGATCACACGGTTTTCTCCCACCAGTTTATTGATAATCGAGGATTTTCCGACATTCGGCTTTCCTACGATCGCGATCTTCGGTCTTTCGTCTTCTGCAGCCTCTTCAGAATCTTCCGGAAAATGTTTTACGACCTCATCCAGCATATCGCCGATTCCCTGACGGTTTACTGCAGAAACCGGCATCGGATCACCGATTCCCAGATTATAGAATTCATAGACATCTGCAATGAATTTCTGATAGCTGTCCACTTTATTGACACAAAGCACAACCGGCTTTTTCGAACGGCGAAGCATATCTGCGACTTTACCGTCAGCATCTACCAGTCCCTGTTTCACATCTGTCATAAAAATAATGACATCCGCTGTATCAATTGCAATCTGGGCCTGTTCTCTCATCTGAGATAAAATAATATCTCCGGAATCCGGTTCGATACCGCCCGTATCGATCAGGGTGAAGTTATAGTTTAACCAGGTTACATCCGCATAAATGCGGTCTCTCGTAACACCCGGGGTATCCTTGACAATTGAAATATTTTCTCCTGCCAATGCATTAAACAGTGTGGATTTTCCTACATTTGGTCTTCCGACAACTGCAACAATCGGTTTGCTCATAGTTTTACCTGTTTCCTTTCTTCTCTTCATAATCTATCTGATCACATGGTGCAGCAATACTGCTCCGTCTGATTCCACAATTTCAATCGGAATCTGAAGTGCCTCCGACAATTCATCTATCGGCACATCATCCAGAAATACATTTTCTCCGCTTCGCAGCATATTGCAGGAAAGCAGCAGTTTCTCTCCCAGTTCCTTGCCGGACAGCTGTTTTTCCAGATCCTGACCTGTAATCAGTCCGGCTACGGTAATCAGTTCCCCGAAAAAATCATTGGTAATCTCGTAAACCGAAACCTCCGTATTCGGAAATTTTGCCTTCAGTTCTTCCATATAAGACCGCATAAACGGTGCTGCCAGTTTTCCTGTAGCAATTGAGAGCTTTCTGACGGCATCGTCGCCCCTCTCTTCTGCCAGTGCCTGATGATATTCTGTTTCCAGAAGCCTCATCATACCGACACCGTTTTCCAGCTGCAGATATCCATCGTAGGATTCCTCTCCCGGAAGCTCTTCTTCTGCCAGTAAATACCACTCATCCCCTGCATGGATAAAATGGATCCCGTATTCCTCATAAATTTTTTCCTGCCATTTTCGGATCTGTGTCAGGACTTTTTTTGCATCCTCTTTCGTAAACGGTTCCAGATGTTCCAGACCCTCCCGAAATCTGCTCAGACCTACCGGAACAACCGAAACACTCCGCAGGTTCGGCAGATACTGCGTCAGATCTCTGATGGAACGATCCAGTTCCTCACCATCATTCCATCCCTTACACAGAACGATCTGTCCGTTCAGTTCAATCCCTGCTGCGATCAGCCGGTCCACCTTTTTCAGCGCTTCTCCCGCAAACCGGTTATGCAGCATTCTGCATCTCAATTCCGGATTTGTCGTCTGAAAGGAAATGTTGATCGGGGAAAGCTTGTATTTCACGATCCGGTCAATATCATGATCGCTCAAATTCGTCAATGTCACGTAATTCCCCTGTAAAAAAGAAAGCCTCGTATCGTCATCTTTAAAATAAAGCGTCTCTCTCATTCCCGGCGGCATCTGATCAATAAAACAGAAAATACATTTATTTGTACAGCTGCGATAATCGTCCATCATGCCGTTTTCGAACTCAACGCCCAGATCTTCTTCGAATTCTTTCTCGATTTCCAGTTCCCACTCTTCACCATCTGCTTTTCTGATCAGAATTTCCACATACTCTTCATTCATCAGATAATGATAATCAAATACGTCTTCAATCTTTTGACCATTTACCTCTAACAGCACATCTCCCGGTTCCAGTTCCAGTTCTTCCGCGATGCTGCCCGGTTCCACGCACTTGATGACATGTAAATTTTCTTTCATTTTTTCACCTTTTCTGAAAATGTAAGAGGATATCAAAGTACCCCCAATATAAAGTCATACGTAATTAATATAATATATTTGAGATTAAAAAGCAACGTTTCTGTAACTTGAGTTTCCGCAGTCTTATCCACAAAACTCTAAATCTGTCGCGTTGAATATA
>JBJEMI010000014.1:0-18159 GCA_051879615.1 Lachnospiraceae bacterium | reverse complement strand
GCTATACAGCCCCGCCACTCACCTCCACGTGTTCTGTAGTGTGTCAGTCTTATAAGAAGATAATATCAGAAGGAAAACAGATTAGATAGCGAAAGGTCAGTGCACCAGTTTCATGACGCATTGGTGTCTTTCGCAGAAAGACGGGAAATAAATATGAGTAAACTTTAATCCATATTGAAAATATGAGTAAACTTTAATCCATATTGAAAATTGCGCCAGAGGATCAGTAAGGAAACTACCTCCTCCCGAAAAACTTTCTACTCCATCATTTGAAACATTGACATAGAACATCTGCTCGCTTCCGCTAAAACGGATTTTGAATAATAACTGATAGATAGGTGTTCCATCAGACTCATAGGCATGAATACTGATTCCGTTATATTCGTATTTTTCAATTCCGCCTGATTCTTCAATTTTATCTGCTTATTCGCAGAATTTAGCAAGTCCTTCTTCCTTGATATTCGTCAGTTCATTTTCTTCAAACCATAATTCAAGCCATTCTTGTTTTAAACCGTCGACATCTATGTATCCGTAGCCTTTCTCATAATTTCCTTTCTGCAGTTGTTCCATAAATGCCCGACTAATATAATACTCATACATATTCCTATAGTGAATGCCCGTATTATGATATTGGTTCCATCCTAAGAAAAGAGAAGGAATTATGATAATAACAAGTATCATTGATACCCACCAGCGCAAGCGAATTTTCTTAAATCCTTTTTTAATAGCATTTTCTGCAGCAGGTCTCTCCGGTTCAATATACGGAGCCTGAACTGTCTGCGTACTATCAAGCAACTTTTTACATTCTTCACATTCTTTTAAGTGCACTTCTACCATTTGTCTGCTTTGGTCAGAACATACATTATCCAAATATAGAGGCAGCAAATCCTCTATGATCTTACAATTTAACCTCATTTCAATACCTCCTCCTTGAAGTGCCTTATGAACTTTGCAATACATTTCCTTAGTGATGATCTGTTCCTACAATGACGGTTCATAATCAGAAATTGTCAAATCATCCAATCTGATTTCACTGAATCGCTTGTTTCTTCGACATTCCTTAATTCAGGCGTTTTTTCCAATTTGACACAACCACGTATATAGGCTGCATCGTCCTTCAAATCTGTCAATATGTCGAAACGCTTGATAAAAGGTTTCTGCCAGCAGTTCCTCTGCCAAGGCTGCAGCGGATCAAGTTGCCCAGGAGACGGAATGTGGTGAGAGGGATTCTGAGTAAAAGATAAACGGAATCTCTTATTTTGTCTTTGTATTGCTTGAGTTATGACTACAAATCGTTTAAAATTAGTTCTGGAAAGTAATAGAGTTTAGTCATAGAAGATTTTATAAGGTGGAAGTGATGAGCAGAAATCCAGGAAAGTGTCTAATCTATTGCAAGCAATAAAAAAAGAGGGGTTAGTGGTTGCAGAAGGTCAACGATATCAATATAAAGAGGAAATGCGATGAGTGATATCAGTTTACAGATTATAAATGGAGGAAATACGGATGAAATCAAAAAAATATGCTGTTATAGATGAAAAACAGTGTGTTGCATGCGGCGAATGCAGTTTTTCCTGCAGGAAAAAGGCAGTATCAATTAAAAGAGGATGTTTTGCATTTGTAGAAAAGGATATCTGTATCGGCTGTGGATTGTGTGCAAAAAACTGTCCGGCCGGATGCATTACATTAATTGAGTGGGAGGAAAGATAAGTATGCAGAAAAAATGGTATGATTATCTGTGGATTTGGTCAGTTTTGTATTTTGGACTGGGATTGTTTAATATTCTGTTTGCGTGGCTTGGCATGATTGATTTTCTTGTGCCGTTGATATTTGCTGTTGTTGGTGGCAATAAAGGTTTTTGCAATCGCTATTGCGGCAGAGGACAACTGCTCCGGAAGGCAGGAAGTGAGTGGAAGTGTTCCAGGAACATGCCAACGCCTAAATGGTTGATATCAAAGTGGTTTCGGTATGGGTTCTTGATTTTCTTCCTCACAATGTTTGGAAATATTGTATTTCAGACCTATCTCGTTGGCGCAGGTGCAGCATCTTTAAGAGAGGCGATAAAATTATTCTGGACTTTCAAGATTCCGTGGGGTTGGGCTTATTCTGCAGGGATGGTACCGGATTGGATCGCCCAGTTTAGCTTTAGTTTTTATAGCCTGATGCTGACATCAACTCTGATAGGCCTGATTGTGATGGCCCTGTATAAACCAAGGAGTTGGTGTACCTTTTGTCCGATGGGTACTATGACCCAGACTATTTGCAAATTGAAAAATAAATAATTTCAGAGAACGGATGATTCGGAATCTTATTGACAGGCTGTTGAATCCGGTCTAGAATCGATTTAAAGAAGATAAAGAAGTTTTTATGCTTAATGATTCTATGTGAGCAAAAAACGAAATGCGGTCAAGTCAGGAGGGGCAGAGTATGTTCAAAATGATATTTACGATATTATTTTTTCCAATTGTCATTGCATATTATGGCATGAAGTTTATCCTGTCTTTTATCCTTGGGATTCTGCGAGTGATCGGATTTATAGATATAGCATCGAAAATGTAATCCACTCTGGATCTTTAGACAGCAGAGAGGATCCGGGGCGTACCGAAAATACTGAGAGGTAATCTGAAATTTTTTTACATCAGCCACCTGTTTTCAGGTGGCTCAAGTTGTTTCTTCATTTTGTCAGTCACTCATAATATTGGAAACGCTCCGATCTGCCGGAGCTGCTTCGGTACACAGATGAGATAACCACACAGAGAGGAGTCTTAATTTATGAAGGTGATCAATGTTGAACATCTTACCCGTGATTATGGCGGCGGAAAAGGTGTGTTTGATGTTTCTTTTTCCATTAAAAAGGGAGAGGTATTCGGATTTCTGGGTCCAAACGGCGCAGGCAAAACAACAACAATCCGGCATCTAATGGGATTTTTGAAGCCCAAGTCAGGAAACTGTACGATAGACGGTATGGACTGCTGGAAGGACAGTGCAGGGATTCAGTCAAGACTCGGTTATATACCGGGTGAAATCAGTTTTTTTGATGATATGACGGGCATAGAATTTCTCCGGTTTATGACAAAATACCGAAAAATCGGTGCAAATAACCGACAGGATGAACTGATTGAGCGTTTTGAACTTGACCCGAAGGGTAAGATCAAAAAAATGAGCAAAGGCATGAAACAGAAAATCGGCATTGTCACGGCATTTATGCATGATCCCGATATTCTGATCCTCGATGAGCCCACAAGCGGTCTTGATCCGCTGATGCAGAATTGTTTTATTGAGCTGGTGGCAGAGGAAAAGAAGCGTGGTAAGACGATCCTGATGTCCAGCCATATGTTCGAAGAAGTAGAGCGTACCTGTGACCGAGTCGGAATTATACGGGAAGGTAAGCTGGTTGCTGTGGATACCGTTGAGGATCTGCGTGAGCGTCATGTTCATCCGTATACAGTTACACTTGACACGGAGGAACTTGCAGAGGTATTTGCAAAAGACTTTGGCGGTAAACGGAATGGACGGAAGGTTACAGTCACAACGAAACAGAGTCTGGAAGATATATTTATGCATTACTATGGGGGAAGGGATCATGATTAATTGGACACTTTATAAGCGGGAGATGAAGGGCAGCATTAAAATGCTCCTGGTTTTCAGCGCGATTATTACTTTGTATGTTTCAGTTATTATCAGTATGTACGACCCGGAACTGGCAGTATTGCTGGATGGTTTTGTAGAAATGATGCCGGAGCTGATGGCAGCAGTTGGGATGAGCGCAGGTGCTTCAAACCTGTTGGGATTTATGGTATCCTACCTCTATGGATTTATACTTTTGATTTTTCCCATGCTGTTTTGTATCCTGCGCGGCAATGGACTGATTTCCAAATATGCAGACAGGGGATCCATCGTTTCACTGGTTGCGGCACCGGTGAAACGTTCTGTGATCGCATTCACACAGATGGCAGTGCTTGTAAGCGGAGTTTTCCTTCTGGTCCTATATAGTACGGTGTTAGAACTGGGATGTGCCCACTACTTCTTCCCGGGGGAACTGGATACGATGAAACTTCTGACTCTTAATGCAGGTCTGCTGTGTCTGCACCTGTTTATTGGGGGAATCTGTTTCCTGGCATCCTGTGCATGTTCTGACACAAAATACAGCATTGGATTTGGAGCAGGTATTCCGGCAGTGATGTATGTCCTGCAAATGCTCGCAAATGTAGGGGGAAATGCGGAAAAGGCAAAATATTTCACCTTTTTCACACTGTTTCATCCGGAGGGAATTGTTGCAGGAGAAAGTGCTGCGATGACAGGAGTTATATTGCTGTTTACAGGAGGCATTGTCCTGTTTACATTGGGAATCACTGTATTTAGTAAAAGGGATCTGCATATTTAGCAACGGCATAGGAGGTTATTATGGAAGAGAAGAAAACAATGGAAGATTACACTGCTGAACTGGAAGCATCTTTCAGAAAAATTAATGTAGGAGATATTTTGGAAGGTACGGTAATAGGTATCAGTGAAACAGAGATTACACTGGATCTTGGATATTATACGGATGGCATTGTTCGTCTGGAGGATATCAGTGAAGACCCGGCTTTTTCTATTAAAAGCGACATTGAAATGGGACAGACAATTTCTGCAACAGTCATTCAAAGAGACGATGGTGCAGGACATATCCTCTTATCAATGAAGGAAGCGGCGGCAGTTCTGGCATGGGACAGATTGAGGGAACTCATGACCAGTCAGGAGAATGTTACCGTAAAAGTGACAGGCGTCACAAAGGGTGGAGTAGTGGCTTATCTGGAAGGCATTCGTGGATTTATTCCGGCATCCAGGCTTTCCCTGGATTACGTGGAAGAAGACGAAACGGAACAATATCTGAATCGGTCATTAGAAGTCCGTGTAATGAATGTTGATGAAGAAAAGAAACGTCTCATAATGTCTGCAAGGGAAATTTTAAAGGAGGCTGCGGACGCTGAGCGTGCCCGAAAGATTTCCAACGTGGAAGTGGGTTTAGTGACCGAAGGTGTTGTAGAATCCCTGAAACCTTATGGGGCATTTGTAAATCTGGGCAATGGTTTATCCGGTCTTTTGCATATTTCCCAGATCTGTCAGAATCGAATTAAACATCCGGGAGTTGTGCTGAAAGAAGGGCAGACCGTGAAGGTGAAAATCATCGCAGTCAAGGACGGCAAACTCAGCCTCAGCATGAAGGCGTTGGAAGATGTTGCTGTGAAGGAAATCGAGGAGGAAGCGTTCGAAATTCCGGAAGCGGAAGAAGTGACCACTTCGTTGGGTTCTTTGCTGGCAAAACTTCAGTTATAAGTGTTTGTTATGATGTGCAGCCCGGATAAAAGTATAAAAACAGCAGGAGGAAAGCAATGTATCAGGCATCAGAAGAACGTTATCAATCTATGAAATACTCTTTTTGCGGCAGCAGCGGACTGAAACTGCCGTCAGTGTCATTGGGCTTTTGGCATAATTTCGGAGACACGGCATCTTATGATCATATGAAGGAGCTGTGTTTTACCGCTTTTGATCATGGGATTACACACTTTGATCTGGCCAATAACTATGGTCCGGAACCGGGCAGTGCCGAAAAAAATCTGGGACGCATTCTGAAAGAAAATTTTGCGGCATATCGGGATGAACTGCTGATCAGTACGAAAGCCGGTTATGAGATGTGGGATGGCCCATACGGGAACTGGGGCAGCCGAAAATATCTTCTTGCCAGCCTTGATCAGAGTCTGTCACGCATGGGATTAGAATATGTAGACATTTTTTATCATCATCGTATGGATCCGGATACGCCGCTGGAAGAAACCATGGGTGCTCTTGCGCAGGCAGTTGCAAGTGGTAAAGCATTATATGTGGGTCTTTCCAATTATAATGGGGAAACTCTGGAAAAGGCTGCAGAAATCCTGAAGGATCTGCATTGTCCGTTCATCATCAATCAGAATCGCTATTCGATTTTTGACAGAACCATTGAACAGAATGGATTAAAGGAAACTGCGGCGAGATTAAAAAAAGGTATCATAGCATTCAGCCCTCTGGCCCAGGGAATGCTGAGTGACAGGTATTTAAACGGCATTCCGGAGGATAGTCGTGTGAATACGGATGGCCGGTTTTTGAAGGCATCTTCCTTAACCGAAGAACGACTGATGCAGATAAAGCAGCTTCATATGCTGGCAGCAGAACGGGGACAGAGTCTGTCAGAAATGGCTTTGAGCTGGGTGCTGCGTGACGGTGTTGTGACAAGTGTTCTGATAGGTGCATCAAAGCCGTCACAGATCATTGATAATATCAGGGCTCTGGAGAATACAGAATTTACGTCAGAGGAACTTCAGAAAATTGATGATATTTCTCTTGGCAGAATATGAAAGGAATAAAAATGTTTTTAAAAAATATCAGGCTGACTAATGTCGCAGTGGCGATTTTTGGAAGTGTGGTACTGGCTTTTGGTTTATATAATGTGCATTCCATGTCCGGTGTAACGGAGGGGGGCGTTCTTGGAATGACGCTGCTTTTGGGACACTGGTTTGATCTTTCCCCGGCTGTATCGGGCTTTGTACTGAATCTGCTTTGTTATGCAATGGGCTGGAAAATGCTTGGAAAAGATTTTATTATATATTCATCGATTGCAACGGGAGGCTTCTCGTTGTCCTATAAAATATTTGAACAGTTTGATCCGATGTGGCCGGATCTGGCAGAGATGCCGCTTCTGGCTGCAGTACTTGGTGCGCTGTTTGTCGGCATCGGTGCAGGACTCTGTGTGAGGATCGGAGGTGCGCCGAGCGGAGATGATGCGCTGGCGATGAGTCTCTCCAGGGCTTCCCATGTAAATATTCAGTGGGTGTACCTGCTCAGCGATCTCGTAGTGCTGGTACTGTCTCTTTCTTATATTCCGCTGCGTCGGATCGGGTATTCGCTGCTGACCGTCCTTCTGTCGGGTCAGTTGATCGGCATGGTACAAAAAGTACCTCTGCCGGGTGAAAGAAGAAGCAATGCAGCTTAAAAGGAAATCTCTCGAAAAGAAAACTTTCGGGAGGTTTTCTTTTATTTTGTTTCCTGATATGGATTTACATGAACCATTATGTGTTTGACTTTCGGAAACTCTGATTCGATGGCATCGTGAACCGCTTCGGCGATGGCATGTGTTTCCTTCAGAGAACGGTCTCCGTCAGCACTGATCTCCAGATCCACATAGATTTTGTTCCCGAATACACGGGTGTGAAGAAAGTCTATGTTCAGCACGCCGGCATGTGCACGGGCGCAGTTTCGGATGGCTTCTTCGGTGGCCTCGTCACAGGCGTGATCTACCATTTTATCGATGGCATCTTTGAAAATGTCAATTGCTGCTTTGCCGATAAAAATGCAGATGATAAAGCCGGCGATCGGATCCAGGATCGGATATCCCATGCGGGAACCTGCAATACCGATCAGTGCGCCTACAGAGGAAAAGGCGTCACTTCTGTGATGCCATGCGTCAGCCATCAGTGCGCCGGAGTCCAGCTGTTCGGCATAATATTTCGTATATCGGTACATGGCTTCCTTGGCAACGATGGAGATCAGAGCGGCTATGAGCGCCGGGATTCCCGGAACTGTCAGTGAGTCGTCATAGATACCCGCAAAAATATTCCGGACTGCATCGAATCCGATCGCAAGGCCGGTGATAAAAAGGACGACGGAAAGAACGATCGCAGCGACACATTCGAAGCGTTCGTGTCCGTAAGGGTGTTCCTTATCCGAGTCCCGGGAAGAAAATTTCACACCGATAATAACGACAATGCTGCTGAATACATCAGAGGCAGAATGAACTGCATCACTGACCATAGCTGCGGAGTGTGCAAGGATTCCCGCAAGCAGCTTGAATCCGGACAAGATCAGATTTCCGATAATACTTACCATGGTGACCCTGGTTGCAACTTTTTCAAATGATTCCATAAATATACCTCCAAATATAAATTCTGAAAGCTCTATGGCACATGCTTTTCCGGAAAAAGGTATAAAAAAACACCTGCGTATCCAGTATAAGCAACTACTGTCCCGCAGATGTGATATCCACTGCCACTGATCTGTGACCCGGCTCCACAGGCTTCCGCCTTCGGCCTGTTCAGTTTGTACTGTAGAATTATATGCAGTGCAAAGAGTATTTATGTCAATATATCAGAGTCACCGGAAGATGTCAATTATAAAATCCGGGAAGGGCGGACTGTTTATAAATTTTTAAGATGCGGTTGGTATGGTAAAGTGGTACACTGAAAAATAAAAACCTTGAGAGGAAAATTTATGATTTACAAAGGATATGAACTGATATGGCTGTTTTTCTGTTACAGCTTTTTAGGATGGCTGCTGGAGACGATTGCCGCTGCAGCAAAACAGAAGCGGTTTGTGAATAAAGGCTTGATCAATGGACCGTTTTGTATGATTTATGGGTTTACAGCCTGTCTGGTCACCCTCTTTTTCGGAGAGCTGAGCGGTATCTGGCTGTTTGCGGCGTCCATGATCGTCTCTACATTGATCGAGTTTTCAGCAGGACATCTCATAGAAAAGCTCTACCATGAAAAATGGTGGGATTATTCAGATATGAGATGGCAGCTGGACGGATATATTTCTCTGACGATGTCAGTGATCTGGGGAATTCTTTGTACGATTGCGGTTACATGGGGCAATGCGCTGCTTCTTTTTCCCTATGATCTGATTCCTTCAGCTGTATCCAGGATTCTGCTGCTGATCATCACGGGAATTCTGGCGGCTGATATTCTGGCTACATTGATTATCCTGTCCGGACGGAGCAAAAATCTTGAAAAATGGAAATCCATAGATGCCTGGCTGGATGGGATCAGCTCCGGGATCAGCAGGAAGATCTACGGTTCTGTAAATCGCAGAATTCAGAAGGCTTATCCGGAGGCACAGCGTAAAACGGCGGAAGAAACAAAGCCTGATGTCTTTGCCTATGGATGCAGCTTTGATAAAATTATCTGGTTATTTATGATCGGTGCATTTTTAGGAGATGTTGTGGAAACGATTTTCTGCAGGCTCACAGCCGGTGTCTGGATGAGTCGGAGCAGTGTGGTCTGGGGGCCGTTCAGTATTGTCTGGGGTCTTGCAGTTGCGGCAGCCACCATGCTTCTTTACAGATACAGAAACCGGTCAGACAGATTTATTTTTCTTGTCGGAACATTTCTGGGCGGAGCCTATGAATATATCTGCAGTGTATTTACGGAAATCGTATTCGGCAAGGTATTTTGGGATTACAGTGAAATTCCGTTTAATCTGGGCGGAAGAATTAATCTTCTGTATTGCTTTTTCTGGGGATTCGCAGCGGTCATATGGATGAAGCTGCTTTATCCGAGATTCTCAGACATGATTGAGAAAATACCGTTAAAGCCGGGAAAAATCCTGACCTGGGTTATGATCCTGTTTATGTGCTGTAATATGATTGTGTCCTGCATGGCTCTGATCCGTGCGGGAGAGCGAAGCAGCCAGACTGAGCCGAAGTACCGTTGGCAGGAAATTATGGATGAGCGATTTGATGATGAGAGAATGAAGCAGATTTATCCCAATGCGATAGAAGTATAAAATCAGGCGGTCATTAATCGACCGCCTGATTTTGCAGGTGTTTTTTGATTTCTGAAATCAGATATTCTCCGGCGCCTTTTGCAAAAGGGGAACTCATGGCTTCATAATATTGTTTCTCATACGCTGTCTCATCTGCAATGTACATATAATAGCCATTGCCGTATCCGAAAACTTCGATGCCGTCCTTTTTTAACTGTCTTCCGAGTGTACTGAAGAGTTCTCCGGGAATCACTGCGATTGTGAGTGTATTCAATCTGATCACCGTAAAATGTACATGCAGTTCGCTGAGCCCCTGCAGAGATTCGGAAAGGAGTACGGAAACTTCAGCTCCTTCTATATAAGAGGCAAGAACACGTAATTCTTTGGGATCTGCCTCTCTGGATTTTGCATCTTCCAGTCGGGAGCAATAGTACTGCAGCTGTTCTGTTTCGACCGCTACCGGCCGGACTTTTTTTACCGGGAGTGTGACCGGATAACGATGCATGCCAATGGTCTCTAAAGCTCCCTCATATTCCGGAGCGCTGACTGCCTTTTCAATCGCTGCTGCGATTTCTTCGGCATAGATTTCTGCCTGGCTGAAGCTGCTGGATTGTCTGGTAAAACGGGAACTGATATCTCCGCAGCAGCCGTTGACAAACATGACCAGATCATAGGAGAGTGCAGCTTCGACTGCATAAGGAAAATCTGCGGTCAGCAGCAGATTTTCGGGACCGGTCACAGTGGGGTGGCAGGCATAATTGTAAAGCAGGATCTGTTTTCCGTCCGATCTTCAGCTGACATTCCATACGGTTTTCCATGGCAGTGTGCGCAGCCAGAGAAATCCGTGATGCCACGAAATCCAGATAGTCCGGATCAAAAGCACCCAGGATATCCTGCATCCGTTCATAGAGTTTTGACGAAGTATTCAGGACACCGCCCGGACCGGAATGTGTGTGGGTTGCAGTGATCGTAATGTGTTCCATATCAATATGCAAATCCCTGATTTTTTCAAAAACGGCTTCTGTCAGTGTTTCATCTGCTGCAAGCAGATCACACTGGACGAGAAGATATCGTCTTCCGTTATCATCAAACAGAAGACATCGGATAAAAATATCATCGTGCACTTCAGCTGCGGTACGCTGGATGGCATAGCCTCTCAGCGATGCCGGCAGTTTCGGAGTAATACACTGACTGTCAAATCCAATGGTTATCATGTGATCCTCTCCCTTCGGTTTTTGCGATATGACTATGGTTATCATAGCAGAAAAACGGACATTTGAGCACGAAAAATGTATCTTTTGGGAATTTTGACTTTGAGAAATCAGATTTTCTGATAAGATAGAATCAGAAAGTGAGGAAGAGAAATGACGATCAGTTTAATCTTTTGCTCTTGTATGGTATTCATACTTGTCTTCTGTGTACTGCTTCTGCTGACGGCATACCGCAGGCTGAAGAAGCATTATGAAGATCTTCAGGAAAGTCACCAAAGGCTGGAATTTTTAAACAGTGAGCTTCGTACACAACGGCATGACTATCTGAATCATCTGCAGGTTGTCTACGGGCTGATGGAACTCGAGGAGTTCGATGAACTTCACAGTTATCTGGAACCGGTTTATAAAGATATGTTAAAGACCGGAAAGGCCTTAAAAACTTCCAAGCCGGCTATCAATGCTCTTCTGAAGGCGAAGATGGGTGAGGCAGAAAGTCAGGGGATTGATTTTTATATTGAAGTGAAATCGGATCTGAAGAACCTTCATGTAGAGGACTGGGAGGTTTGTAAGGTACTTTCCAATCTTATTGACAATGCGATAACGGCATTGGAGAAAAAGGATGGAGAGAAAAAAATCATTCTGGATATTACGGAAGATCCGAATCGGTATCAGTTCCGCATTTCCAATAACGGCCCTGAAATTCCGGAGCATATGCGGGAGGCAATCTTCAGACAGGGGATTACTTCTAAAAATGGAGAGGGGCACGGCATGGGACTGTACATTGTGATGAATGTGATCAAAGCATATCAGGGAATGATGAGTCTGATCTCTGCAGAAGAAGAAACAACATTTGAATTTTCATTTCCAAAAAAGAAAGAAGGTGAAGGTTAATGGATGTATGGATGATTTTAGGGATCGCTCTTCTGGTAGCAGGCTTTGTTCTTGTCGGCGTGGAAATGGTGGTACCCGGATTCGGGCTGCCGGGACTGAGCGGTATTGCCTGTCTGATCGGCGGAATTCTGCTGACGGCAAAAACGGTAGAAGAGGGGCTGACCATCACAGTCATTGTGGTAGTGCTGCTGGCGGTAATGATGACGATTCTGCTGCTTGTGCTGAAAAGAGTGAGAAAGCCGTTTGTACTTGAAGATGAGGTAAAAGCAGAAACCGGATTTTTGAATGCGTCTGATCTGGAATATCTTGTCGGAAAGGAAGGAATTGCTTCCACCGATTTGAAGCCGGCAGGAAAATGCGATATTGAAGGCATTGAATTTGACGTGCGGGCGGAAGGACAGTATATTAAAAAGGGTACGAAAGTACGGATTTCCCGGATTCATGAGAATATGATTATGATAAAGGAAGTCTGAAAAGAAAGAGAGGTACTGATATGATAGGACAAATCATTATTTTAGGAATTATTTCATTGCTGATTATTTTATTCTTTATCTTTGTTCCGGTAGGATTGTGGATTTCGGCAATCGCATCCGGTGTGAAGATCGGAATCATGGATCTGATCGGTATGAGGCTTCGTCGTGTGGCACCGGCGAGAATCGTTCTTCCGATGATCAAAGCGACGAAAGCCGGAATCGGTGCAAAGATCAATCAGCTGGAAGCACATTATCTGGCAGGCGGCAATGTGGACAATGTAGTAAATGCGCTGATCGCAGCAGAAAGAGCACAGATCACTCTGAGCTTTGAACAGGCATCTGCGATCGATCTGGCGGGACGTAATGTCTTTGAAGCAGTCAGAATGAGTGTAACACCAAAGGTAATTGAAACACCGCTTATTTCGGCAGTAGCGAAAGACGGTATTGAACTTCTTGTAAAGGCGAGAGTGACTGTTCGGACGAATATCGAAAGACTGATCGGTGGGGCAGGGGAGTCAACCGTGCTCGCCCGTGTCGGTGAAGGTATCGTTACAACGGTCGGTTCTTCCAGGACACACAGCGCAGTTCTGGAAAACCCGGATGAAATTTCTCAGCTGGTACTGGCCAAGGGACTGGATTCCGGTACGGCCTATGAAATTATTTCCATCGATATCGCAGATATTGATATCGGCAGAAACATCGGTGCTGATTTACAGAGCCAGCAGGCGGAAGCTGATAATAAGATCGCTCAGGCGAAGGCAGAAGAACGTCGTGCAATGGCGGTTGCGCTGGAACAGGAAATGAGAGCTGCCGTAGTTCAGGCAGAAGCAGAAATTCCGAAGGCAATGGCAGATGCACTGAGAAGCGGAAACCTCGGTGTTATGGACTATTACAGACTGCAGAATGTGCAGGCGGATACAGAAATGAAAAAGGATATTGGAGAAGGCGCAAGTGCCTATGCCAAAAGTAAGAAATAAGCTGGAATATGTATGATCAAAATAGGTATTATTGAGGATGAGCCGGAAATCAGGAAGCTTCTGCGTAAGATCATAGAAAGGCAGGATGGCTTTTCGGTCGTGTCTGAAAGCGGAAGCTTTGCATCCGCAGTGTCGGATTTTACAAAGTATCGTCCGGATGTGGCATTTATCGATATTGATCTGAACGGAGAAAGCGGGCTGGAATGTGCAAAGGTTCTGACGGAATTAAATCCGAAACTGAAAGTGATCTTTGCGACTGCCCACAGTGAATATATGGCAAATGCCTTTGAGATCTATGCCTTTGACTATCTGGTAAAACCATTCAATGTGGAGAGGGTCGTAAAGACGCTCTCCCGTATCAGGGGAGAAGCAGCAACCCTGATTTCTCAGGAAAGTGAAGCAGCGGTTATTCAGCCGGATCAGCATGGCGGCAAACTGATGATCAGGGGCAGAGAGCAGATATTTTTTATTGATAAAAAAGAAATTATTTTTATTGAGCGAAGTGACAATGCCACAAGAATCGTTACAAAAGAGGAAACTTATAAGACATCGGTTTCCTTAGGTGCTCTGGAAGAAAAACTGAATCCCACAGAGTTTATGAGGTGTCATAAATCCTATATTGTGAATCTTTCTCTGATTTCCAGAATTGAGCCGTACGGACGCTGGACGTATATTTTGAAATTCAGAGGAACAGATGAAACGGCGCTGATGACCGCGAAAAATTATGAAGAAATCAAGAAGATCTTCGGATAATTTCTGCCGGCTGTTATTGACAGGGAAGCTATGTGAAGCGTAGAATAAAAGAAGGTTTACAAGCAGTAGAATGAGAGGCGGCAGGATGAAATTAAGATTAATTGCGCTTCTGGGAATGGCCATACTGGCAGTTTCCGGTTGCCGGAAAACAGAGGTGAAAGAACCGGGTGCATTGGTTCAGGAAATAGAAGCGGATGCAGATGCAGTGAAAGCAGATGAAGTGAAGGTGAAAAAAACATCAGCGCTGAAAGGCTTGATCAGGGATCAGACATTTGATGTTACTTTAGATGGGTGGGGAGATGTGACATTTGCATCTTTTCTGCCAACAGAATCAGAGAAGGGAAATTTTGATGTAAAATTTAAGCTGTTAAAGAAAGGCCAGCCTTTTTATGATTTTCCTGTATGGGAGTGTACGCAGGACGGCAGAGAATTTCAGAATGTAGCGGCGGTTGCCTTCAGAGATTATAACGATGACGGAAGAGAAGATGTCATTGTATTGTGTGAATATCTGGAGACTTCCGGCGAGAAGTATTATGAAGTTAAGGTTTATATTCAGAATGAAGGACGAAGAGACTTCGTGATTGATGAACATCTGAGCAGATATCTGATGGAGCGGCAGTGCAATGAAAGCATTGCCGCTGTGATGGCCGCAAAGGCGGATTATCTGACTTCACTGAAAGGAATTGAAAAGTCTGCATCAGAGGAGCAGTTGGATTGCATGACAGAAAGTTCGGAAATCTGGAAGCCCTTCTCAGAGACAATGGAAAACGGAGGATATCTTGCAGTTACGGATCTGGATGGAAACGGACGTCTGGAACTGATCCTGTCCTGTATTGAGGGAAGCGGAGCATATACGACCAGCAGTTTTTATGAGGTCAATGAAGAAAGAGATGAGCTGATTTTATGTGAAACGGATTTCAGAGAGGGTGACTCACAGCCGGACATCATTGTGGATAAAGTGACTGCCTGTCAGCAGGAGGACGGAACCCTTTATTACGTATTTCATGATTATCTGAAAGCCGGAGCCTGGAAATTCTATGACATGGTATACGCACTCTGCCTGAAGGACGGAAGCATCAGCAGGCAGCTGCTGGCAGTTCAGGAAGAAGATTATCAGTCAGAAGAAAAACTGGTTTATCGGGATGCAGAAGGGGGCAGGATCACTGAAGAAGAGTTTGTCAGGGCCGCGGAATATCGTTTTGAGGGCTGCAGAACAAGAGAGATCACACTGGAATGGCAGGCTCTTGAAGGTATAGCAGAGATGGATACGGAAGAGATCAGGCAGATACTGGAAAAATCATGGGAAGGTTTTGAAAGGAGATAGCCATGGCAGAGTATCGATTGGGAACAATTGAAATGAAATTTGCCGATATGATCTGGGAACACGAACCGTTGAAGTCAGGAGAACTGGCAAAGCTTTGTATGGAGATCCTTGGATGGAAGAAGTCAACGACCTATACGGTGCTGCGCAGAGTCTGTGACCGCGGTCTGTTCCGGAATATGAACGGAACAGTGACTTCTCTGGTATCAAAACAGGAATTTCTGGCAAAACAGACCGAACAGTTTGTGGAGGAGACCTTTGACGGTTCCCTGCCCGGTTTTGTAGCAGCCTTTACATCCACGAGAAAACTAAGTGAACGGGAAATTGCGGAATTAAAACAGATTATAGAAAATCACAGATGAAAGGGCAGGACCTGAATGGTCCTGCCCTTTGAAATTTAAAATTTAAATAAATTTACAAGCTTCTGCCAGAAGGTAAGAGATTCCGCCTCCGTTACAGGAAGTTCTTCGGCTTTAGGTACAAATTCTCCGGTCCCTTCATTCAGCTTTCCTGTATAAAATTGTATTTTAAGAGATTTTTTATAAAAAAATCAGAAACGTTTATTGGAGAAAATAAGGGACAGGTGTATAATAAATATTTAATCACTACACAGAGGCAGTATATGAAACATGAGGAAAGGAGTGCACGGGTAAATCGTGCAGAAGCATATGGAATTTTTAGTGGCAATTATATTACTGGTAGTTGGCTTTGTGATGCTGATCAAAGGTGCGGACTGGTTTGTAGACGGTTCCGCAGGAATCGCGGCAAGATTCGGAATACCGCAGCTTGTGATCGGACTCACAATCGTGGCAATGGGAACAAGTGCTCCGGAAGCGGCGGTCAGTATTACAGCCGCGTTGAGTAAAAATGCGGGAATTACGATAGGGAATGTTCTGGGAAGCAATATCATGAACATTCTGATCATTTTAGGGATTACAGCAGTTCTGACGGAAGTACCGGTACAGAGATCAACGATTCGTTTTGAGATTCCGTTTATGCTGTTCATTACAGGAGTGCTGACATTGC
Source organism: Lachnospiraceae bacterium (assembly GCA_051879615.1). Classification (GTDB taxonomy): domain Bacteria; phylum Bacillota; class Clostridia; order Lachnospirales; family Lachnospiraceae; genus HGM12587. The sequence continues at coordinate 1,958 of JBJEMI010000014.1, read as the reverse complement.
TTGGCATGAACGACGGAAAGATCACTTTGATAGAAGGCGTGATCCTTTGGGGATTCTTTCTGGTATATCTGGCTTATCTGTTTAAAATGGCCAAAGACGGCGTGGGTGATGAAGAAGAGGGTGAGCCGCTGCCGCTCTGGAAACAGCTGCTGATGCTGGTTGTCGGTGCTGGTTTTATTATTCTGGGAAGTGATCTGACCGTAGATAATGCGACGGTCATTGCATCTGCCCTTGGTATGGATGACCGTCTGATCGGTCTTACGATCGTGGCATTCGGAACATCACTTCCGGAACTGGTGACCTCTGTCACCGCAGCCGGAAAAGGAAAAGCAGATATTGCGATTGGAAATATTGTGGGAAGCAATGTGTTTAATATTCTGTTTGTGGTCGGTTCAACAGCCCTGATCACATCCGTAGAATTTAAGACCGGTTTTCTGATTGACTGTATCGTAGCATTTGCCGCAGGTATACTGCTCTGGGCAGGTGTGCTGAGAAAAAGAAAACTGGAAAAATCGGCAGGTGTTGTCATGCTGATCTCATATGCGGCTTATTTTGCATATCTGCTTGCAGTTTAAGAAAGGAAATGAACATGAATCCGAAGGTAAGTCTGATCGTCCCGGTTTATAATGCTGAGAAGTATTTGAACCGTTGTATTGACAGTGTTTTAAAGCAGGATTTTACCGATTATGAACTGATCCTGATCGATGACGGAAGTTCTGATGCTTCGGGAGCGATCTGTGATGAATATGCATCGAAGGATGGCAGAATTCAGGTAGTCCATAAAGAAAATTCCGGTGTTTCTGACAGCCGGAATCTTGCAATCTCTCTCGCGAAGGGAGAATATCTGCAGTTTCTGGACAGTGATGACTGGATCATTCCCGAAGCTGTCGGTCTGCTCGTACGAGCGATGGAAGAGCATGACTGTGATATGGTTATTGCGGATTTCTATCGCGTGGTAGGTGAACGCCTTGCCCGCAAGGGAGACATACAGGAGAATATACTGCTCAGCCGTGAAGAGTTTGCCATCCAGATGATGGAAAAGCCGGCAGATTTCTATTATGGTGTATTGTGGAATAAGCTGTATCGCAGGGAGATGATCGAAGCACACGGTCTTCGTATGGATAAGGATATCAGCTGGTGTGAGGACTTTATTTTTAACATGGAATATATCCGACATGTGAGAAGCGTCTATGCACTGCAGGTTCCGATTTATTATTATGTCAAAACCAAGGGATCTCTTGTCAGTCAGGGGACGAGTATTGCGAATACAGCCCGCATGAAACGTACGGTTTTTAAATGTTATAATGAGTTTTATAAAGATATCTTTGAAGAAGAAGATTATGAGAAGAGCCGCTTCCAGGTGTACCGTTTTCTGATCGATGCGGCCGGGGACGGCATGGTTCCTCCTGCAATCCTTCCAAGCTCCATGAAGCTCGGAGAAGAGAGGATTTCCATCAGCCTGAATATCAATGAAAATTCAGGGATTCTTCTGGATGCCTACAGAGAGAAAAAGCTGTTGGAACGTTATCTGGAGGTCGTAGCGATTAAGCATGATCTGATTCTGGAGGATGTGAAGCTGCTGTTCTTTTTAAGTCAGGCAGATGAAAACTGTACACTGCAGGAAATTGCTTCGGTAACCGGGCTGAAGAAAACCAGAGTGATGTTTTCTGTTCAGAAGCTGATCAATAAAGAATATCTGAAGCTTCAGAATCAGAAAGATCTGGATGATAAAAAATCAGGGAAAAAACTGGAACTGGAATTTCTTCCGGCAGCTGAGGCAATCATTTCGGATTTGCTTTCCGTAAGAACTTCTTATGACCAGGTGAGATATGCCGGACTTACAGAAGAAGAAATTGAACAATATGTGATTTTCAGAGAACGGATCAACAGTAATGTGAGAAATGCGTTAAAATAAAACACAGGAAATCAAAGATGAGCCTCCCGGATCGGGAGGCTCC
>JBJEMI010000013.1:0-3291 GCA_051879615.1 Lachnospiraceae bacterium | reverse complement strand
AATTGTTTGGCAGATGTGGGAACAGATCATGGATATGTTCCCATTTATCTTTATGAGAAAAAAGTGATTCCGGCCGCCATTGCCATGGATGTCAATCAGGGACCGTTAGAACGGGCAAAACTACATATCGCAGAGGCAAAGCTGGAGAAAGTGATCGAAACGAGGCTTTCGGACGGACTTTCCGCATTGAAACCGGGAGAGGCGGATTCCATTCTGATCGCAGGAATGGGAGGTCCGCTGATCGTGAAAATTTTAGATACGCACCGGGAGACGGCGGCATCTGCAAAGGAACTGATTCTGCAGCCTCAGTCAGAAATTGCAGATGTGCGGAAGTATTTATATGAGCAGGGATATGAAATCATTGAAGAGCATATAGTATTGGAAGACGGCAAATACTATCCGATGATGAAGGCAGTGAAAAATCCTCAGGCTGAGAAGCTGCAGAGCTGGGAGTATGCCTATGGCCGATTGTCGGTTCTGGAAGAAACCGGAGTATTGAAAGCTTTTGTGGAAAGAGAGTTAGCACAAAAACAGGAGATTTTTGAAAGACTCCGGAAGAAAGATACGGAGAAAAGCCGTGTACGGGCGGCAGAAATGGAATGCTTATGCTCTGAGCTTCAAAAAATGCTTGTGAGGATTGTTCGGGCTGAAACAGAACAGGAAATACAGGAGAAAGGTCAGGTTGAAATATGAAATGTAAGGAACTCGTCGAACTGCTGGAATCTGAATTTCCGGTAAAATATGCCATGCAGGGAGACAATACGGGATTTCTGGTAGGTGACAGGGAGCAGGAAATTCATCATGTTTATATTGCGCTGGATGCCAATGATGAGGCGATTGAGAATGCGGTAAAAGCAGGTGCGGATTTTCTGCTGACCCATCATCCGATGATCTTTCGTCCCATGGCGAGAGTTACCTCGGATGATTTTAACGGGCGAAGAGTCATGAAACTGATCAGAAACGGAATTGGCTGTATGGCTGTCCATACGAATTATGACAGCTGCCGTATGGCTGACCTGGCAGCGGAGTGTATGGGACTGACTGAATGTCGGGTTCTGGAAGAGGTGGCGGACGGCAAGGGGATCGGAAGTGTCGGTTTGCTGCCGCAGGAAATGACAGTACGGGAATGTGCGCTGTTTGTGAAAGAAAAATTTCAGATCCCTTCCGTGAAGTTTTTCGGGGATCCGCAGCGGAAAGTGCATACTGCCGGAATCTGTCCGGGTTCCGGAAGAAGTGTCGTCAGCGCATGTCATGCCATGGGGGCAGAGGTCCTGATTACCGGGGATATTGATCATCATACAGGAATCGACCAGGCAGATGATGCTTTGCCGATCATTGATGCGGGACATTACGGAATCGAACATATTTATATAGAAGATATGCGCAGTATATTAAGTGAAAAATATCCGGAATTAAAAATTACGGCTGCGGCTGTCAAGCACCCGTTTGAGGTCGTATAATTATCAGGAGGATACCATGAAAACAATCGATTTGGGAAATAAGATCATTACCTGTGAAGACGGAACGACTTATGAAGAACTGATCAGAGAACAGTTTCCGGAAAATGCAGAACAGATCATTCTTGTAAAAGTGAACGGAAAATTGCAGGAACTGAGTAAAAAAGTGAAACGGGACTGCAGGCTGGAAACTGTTACATTGAAGGATGATCCTGGGCATAAATCCTATAAGCGGAGTGTATCTCTGATGATGCTGAAGGCAATCTATGATCTTTACCCGAGAGAGGAAATCGGCAAGGTGCGTATAGAGTTTTCTGCCGGAGCAGGTCTGTACTGCAGTATCGAAGGCTCTCTTCGGATTGATGAGGCTCAGGCGGAGAGAATTGAAGCGCGCATGAGAGACTATGTTGCACAGCAGATTCCGATCAAAAAGGAAGTTGTGGGAACAGAAGAGGCAGTTCGCAGATTCTGCGAGTACGGAATGACAGATAAAGCGGCTTTGTTCCGATATCGCCGTGCGTCAAAAGTGAGTATTTACAGTATCGGCGGATTTCAGGATTATTACTACGGATATATGGCGCCGAATACGGGTTATCTGAAATGGTTTTCGGTGAAGAACACCGATGACGGAAATCTGATCCTTCAGCTTCCGTTAAAGGAGAATCCGACGGTCGTACCGGAAATCACCTATAGCAAAAAAGTATTTGATGTTATGAGAAAATCAGAAAAGTGGGGACGGACGCTGGAACTGTCTACAGTCGGTGACCTGAATAACCTGATTGCCAGGGGCGATTTTTCGGAGATGATCCTTGTACAGGAGGCCATTCAGGAAAAACAGATCGGTGATATTGCAGGAAAAATCGCTGCGGACCGTTCGAAACGCTTTGTGATGATCGCCGGTCCGTCTTCTTCCGGGAAGACAACATTTTCGCACAGACTTTCCATTCAGCTGCGTGCCCATGGACTGCGCCCGCATCCGATTGCCTGTGATAACTATTTCGTAGAACGGGAAAATACACCTCTGGACGAGAACGGAAAAATGAATTTTGAATGTCTGGAAGCTGTGGATGTGGAACTGTTCAATGATCATATGACCAGGCTGCTTGCGGGAGAAACCGTAGAAATTCCGGAGTTTAATTTTGTGTCAGGTAAAAAGGAATATAAAGGCAATCAGATCCTGACGCTGGAGGAAGATGATGTGCTGGTAATTGAGGGAATTCATTCCCTGAATGATGCCATGTCTTACAGACTGCCGAAAGAGAGCAAATTTAAAATCTATATCAGTGCTCTGACGACACTGAATATCGATGAACATAACAGAATTCCGACGACTGATGGGCGACTGATCCGCAGGATGGTGCGTGACGCCAGAACCAGAGGAACGTCTGCAAAGCGTACCATCGATATGTGGCCGTCTGTGCGCAGGGGAGAAGAGGAAAATATTTTTCCTTATCAGGAGGATGCAGATGTGATGTTTAACTCTGCACTGATTTATGAGCTGGCAGTGCTGAAGCAATATGCGGAACCTCTTCTTTTCGGAATCGGACCGGAAGAGGCGGAATACATGGAAGCAAAGCGGCTGCTGAAATTTCTGGATTACTTTATCGGAGTGGACAGCAATAAAATTCCGAATAATTCAATTTTAAGAGAATTTATCGGGGGCAGTTGTTTTCGGGTCTGATTTGTGCTAGAATGTACGATGGTTTATGAGTAGGACAGATGTTCGCGGTTTGCCGGCAGGAAAAACCTGCCGGCGGAGTGAGGAAAGTCCGGGCTTCGCAGGGCAGGATGCCGGATAACGTCCGGTGGAGGCGACTCCAAGGATAGTGCAACA
>JBJEMI010000012.1:0-18753 GCA_051879615.1 Lachnospiraceae bacterium | reverse complement strand
GTTCCACTTTAGGAGCTGGTTGTAAAAAAGATGAACTTCACGGATTCAGGATAAAGAAAATGAGCCGTTTGGAACTCCTGTACACCTGCGTGGCTAATCTTGCCAGGTTGATGAAAAAGCTAGAAGATTCGGCATTGCCAGAAGGACTGCTTCACTATACGGAAGATGATGATCACAACAGAGTGCTTTATCATAACCGCAGTGAAGATACTGAATCCAAAACAGATCAAGTATTAAAAGATGCGGTGCTTATCATTTCTGCCTGCGGCAGCCGTTATGATGAATACAGTGAATATCAGCTTTTGATCCGCGCCATCAGCGAACAGACAAAATCTGACGATGATGGTAACCTGACGCTTAAGGGGGCATATGATGGTATGGATTCAAATATCATGCAGAATCCTGCGGATCCGGATGCCACCTATCGAAAGAAGGCTGGTACGGAATACCGAGGCTATATCGCCAATGTCGTAGAAGTGGCGGATAATGATCATAACAGCATTACCGTTGACTATCAGTACGAGAAGAATACCTATAGCGACAGCCAATTCCTCAAAGACTACATTGAGCAACAGCCGGATGATGGATCGCATGCCATACTCACAACAGATGGTGGATACTGTGGGATGGAAAACAATCTGTTGGCTGAAGAAAAGAACATAACACTGGTTACCACAGATCTTAAGGGTTCTGAAGTCAGTGATCACTGGGCAGATTTCGAGTTCAATGAAGACGGAACAAAACTGTTACGATGTGCAGCCGGCCATGAACCTAAAAGTAGTGTCTATGATAAAAATACACAAAAGTGCAAAGCATCGTTTCCATTAGCTACTTGCAAAAACTGCCCTTATCATAGTCAGTGCCATCCGAAAGAATACAAACGCGTTGCCACCATTAAAATAGCAATGCGGACAGCGTTTCATGCCAGACAGCAACGCTTCTTGAAAACAGAAGAATTCAAGACATTGGCGCGTTTCCGAAACGGGATAGAAACGGTTCCTGCAGCCCTTCGGAGCAGACACCATGTCGATAGGATGCCAGTCCGTGGCTATATCAAAACAAAACTGTTCTTCGGCTTTAAGGTTGCCGGAATGAATGCACGAAAACTGATCAGATATCTGACCGGTTTAGTTAAAGTTGCCACTTATCCAGAAATAGCATAAAAGTCAGATCAAAAATCAGCATGTTTGTACAGTGAAAATACACTTCAGGGAATAAGCGGATTAATTTTGAAGCTAATGTGTTAAGTTTTCAGTGCGCCCAGAGAAGGGTGTGATGTTTCGAGGGTGGAACTCCCTCCCGATAAGGTGCTAGCCACATCATCGGTAACAGCTTACGGTTCATGGAAGTAATGAAATGGGCTAAGCGTAAGTGAATAGGTTGTAGGGCTGCAAGGCAGTTTGGCACCGAAATAAATACAAGACCAGAGCGACGACGTTTCTGAAAAGGCGGAAGTCTACACGCAGGTTATCGTAAAGGCGAGATTTCATGCGGCTCCGCGGTGTTTCTAATGCCAGTCATGCAACACAATGACATCACGTCAACTGGGGAGAGCCTGTACCCTCCCTGTAAGGAATGCAGGGTATAACGCACAACCAAAAAGGAAGGAGGTTAAATGGGGTACAGGCAGTCGGATGGTCGGATAGTACTGTTAATACCGTTTAATTGCGGAGGAGGGAAGCCGAGAAGGAACGGTACCCTGCCGTTCCCACCATGCAAAGTTATATCAAAAGGGAAACATTATCTATACACAGGGATAGGAGACATAATGGAAACGAAACTTGCGAGAATATCACAAATGTCAGCCGAGAATCCTGACATAGTGTTTACATCACTCTATCACCTCATTAACTGCGAGATGCTAAGAGATTGCCATAATAAAATGGATGGTAGCAAAGCAGTGGGAATAGACGGCATCACAAAAGAGGAGTATGAAAAGAACCTTGAGGAAAACCTACAGGAGTTAGCGGAACGACTGAAACGAAAAGCCTACAAACCAAAACCTGCACGAAGAGTAGAAATTCCAAAAGATAATGGAAAGACTAGACCATTAAGTATCTATTGCTATGAAGATAAATTAGTGCAAGAAGCACTGAAAAGGATACTGGAAATCGTGTTTGAACCATTATTTTATGATGAAATGATGGGATTTCGACCAAACAGGGGATGCCATAAGGCATTGCGTAAACTGAACGGAATGTTGGAAAAGAACTATACTAATTATGTTCTGGACGCCGATGTCAAAGGTTTCTTCGACCACATAGACCATGAGTGGGCAGTGAAATTCATTGGGGCGAAAATCAAAGACCCCAACATCCTGCGGTTGGTCAGGAAAATGCTAAAAGCAGGCATAATGGAAGATTTTCAGTATGAAGAGACGGAAGAAGGTAGTGGACAGGGTTCGGTCTGTTCCCCCATTATTGCAAACATTTATATGCATTATGTGCTGATATGGTGGTTTAAGGAAAAGATACAGCCAAATCTCAGAGGATTTAGTGGTCTGGTGGTATATGCGGACGATTTTGTATGTTGTTTCCAGTATAAGAAGGAAGCGGAACAATTCTACGCAAGACTAAAAAAAGAGGATGAGGTACTTCGGGCTGGAGCTAGAAGAGAGCAAAAGCAGACTGATAGAGTTTGGAAGATACGCAGAAGAAGACAGGAGACAAAAGGGAGAGGGAAAACCAGAGAGCTTTACGTTTCTCGGATTCACCCATTACTGTTCACACAGCAAGTCAGGACATTTCAGGGTTAAAAGGAAAACGAGTAAGAAGAAGTTTGCAAAGAAATGTAAGGAAGTCCATCGGCTGATTAGTTCCATCAGGCACTGGACGCTTCGTCTGATAGTAGATAAGCTAAATCAGGTACTCGTTGGATACTATCATTACTACGGCATAACTGACAATTTCAGAGCAATAGACAGTTTTTTCTATCGTGTACGATGCAGTCTGTTTTATTGGCTCAATCGGCGAAGTCAGAAGATAAGCTACACATGGAATGCATTCAATGATATGCTAAAAGTGTATCCTCTGGCTAAGCCAAAGATATATGTCAGTATATATGAGACATGAATGTGAATAATCAGCTTTGTAGGGAGCCGGATGCGGGAAAATCGCACGTCCGGTTCTGAGCAGGGGTACGCCTCGTAAGGGGCGTATCTACTCACCAGGTGCAAATTAAAAAATGTTACTATAAATCGCCCGATTTGTCGGGCAACTCATAATATATTTATGAAAAAGTATTTGAACAATGAGAAGAGGAGCAATGATTACAAGAAGGTATAGACTGATTTTATTTTTGGGGTTCCCTTTGGTCTTATAAGAGGCCGTCATAGTGACAGTATCATAGGTACAGACAGCGGCAACAACCGATTTTTATGTACATCAAGACCAGCGCATTTTGGAGGGATCACTTCAAACTGCTGAATATCCATAAGGAACCTCCTTTTGTAAAGTGATTAGAGCATAAAAAGAGGACAGCAGAATCGACTGTCATTCAAGCGAAAAGACTTATCTCAGAACACACAGGTTCTACCATCTTAAATGGTAAGTGTATGGACGTGGATTTTCAATTGTTTGTGCTTTAATGGGTAACGGCACAAATAAGTTTTCTAATAAACAAATACTAAATAAATCCATCGGTTTTGAGTAATAGCGGGGGGTGTCAGTGTAATGTATTGCATGATTGAAGTTCGGGATGGAAAAATGCCTCATCTGCAATTTATGTCAGAAGAGTGTTATCAGATTGTAAAAGAAGCATTGGAAAAGACAAAAATGATGCGTGATATCACGGAAAGCTTTGCCTTTTTTAGAAATTCTCTTAAAAATCTGGAAATATGGTGTCGAAGTGCGGAGAGAGATGCACAATCATTGATCCAGAATAAACAGACAGCGGAACAGTTGTGCAGGGAAATGCTTTCGCAGTTTAAGACATATCTGGATCATACGGAAACGATGCTGAAAAGAAAGTATGGGGAATATGGGGTTACCTATCGACTGCGTCATTATTCCCAGCATTGTGAGAGTGTAGTACATTCTTTTGCTGCACCGGAAAAGAAAAATTTCTGCAGCCTTGCAGCTGTCCCGAAACGCTTTTAAAAGAATTTTCTGGTTGGAGAGAATGTGAAAAGGATTATATCAATGCAGTACATGGAAATATTGACCTGCAGGTCCTTTTTGAGAAGGCTTACAACGCGATGTGATATATTCAGGTACCGGTGATGCAGCATTTGCTGGATATGGAAGGAGCTTCCGGTGATATTAGAATGCTTCGCAGTTGGATTGATGGGATATTTTCCCGAGAGGAGTGCGGATACTGGCATCTGGTACAGATTGCCCATGAAATTTGATCAGGGAGGCAGAACCCATGAATAAAAAAAACAGGATCATTTTATCAATCATTCTGATATTGTTTATTCTCTTCACACTCAGTTATTTTCTGTCCAAGTACGGCCTCACCGTGACATCCTACACCATTTCTTCGGGAAAAATAGCCAGTCCGCTTCGCATTGTCCAGCTCACGGACCTTCATAACAGCATCTTCGGAAAAGATAATGAGCGGCTGTTTGCGAAGGTAACAGAGCAGTCCCCGGATCTGATTTTCCTGACAGGTGATATGATCAATGCGGAGGAACAGGATATTTCCGGTGCTGTAAAGCTGGTGGAGAGACTTTCTGCACTGGCTCCCGTATATATTTCCTACGGAAATCATGAAAAGGACTATGAGACACAATGGCAGAAGGATTTGACAGAGGTGTTTGAGCAGGCAGGTGCCCATGTTTTGAAATTTTCCTATGAAGATATCGAGGTGAATGGCCAGAAGCTCCGTATCGGCGGTTTGTACGGTTACTGTACGCCGGCAAAATATCTGGCGACAAAAGAAGCGGATCCGGAGGAATGCGCTTTTCTGGAAGATTTTCAGTCTTCGGACAGTTATACCATGCTTCTTACTCATATGCCGTTTACCTGGATTTTCAATGATGGCATCAGCGAATGGGAGGTGGACGGTGTGTTTGCCGGCCATGACCATGGCGGACAGATCAGGATTCCTTTGATCGGCGGTTTGTATGCGCCGGATCAGGGATGGTTTCCGGGAAAAGACTGTGGACTTTATTATTCCGGAGACGGCGAGAAGGTGATGATTCTTTCCAGAGGACTGGGAAGCTCATGGAAAATTCCGAGACTGAATAATATACCGGAAATTGCAGTGGTGGATCTGCTGCCGGAGAAAGATTAGCATTTTTTGACGACAGAGCTGGAGGGAAAACGATGGAACATTATGATGAATTGTTTTTAGATGCCCTTGGGGCTGCATTGAAAAATGAAAAAGTATGCTGGAACGGCGAAATCTCCCCGGAGGACTGGATTGCCCTCTTCAGGCAGGCCGGTGTTCACAATGTGATGCCGCTGATCTATGATGCGGTGTATCGTTGTCCTGCAGCGAAGCTGCTGCCGGATGCGTTTTTAGAACCATATAAGAAGAAGACGATTCATCAGGTGATGACACAGACGATGAAGACGGCGGATTTTCTGAGACTTCAGTCACATTTAAAGAAGCAGGGAGTTACCCTGCTTGTCGTGAAGGGAATTATCTGCAGAAGCATCTACCCCAACCCGGATCACCGCATTTCGTGTGATGAGGATATCCTCGTTTATCAGGAGCAGTTTGTCAGCTGTCAGAGAAAGATGAATCGATACGGAATGCAGCGGCTGGATCCGAACCAGGAGGTAGAGACTGCTTATGAAGTTTCTTATGGGAAGACAGGAAGTCCGCTCCATATTGAGCTTCATAAATCACTGTTTTCGCCGGAATCGGAAGCTTACGGAGAGTGGAACCGTTTTTTCGAAGATGTATTTGAGCACATGGTTTCTGTGGAGATCGAGGGCGAATGGGTGACGACGATGGGGTATACGGATCATTTGTTTTATCTGATCTGCCATGCCTTCAAACATTTCCTGCACAGCGGCTTCGGAATCCGTCAGGTGTGTGATATCGTCATGTTTGCCAATGCCTACGGTACGGAGATCGACTGGCATCGTGTGCTGGTTCAGTGCAGGGAAATCCGTGCGGACCGTTTCAGTGCAGCATTGTTCCGCATTGGCGAAAAGTTTCTGACATTTTCACCGGAGGCTGCCTGTCTTCCGACAGAGTGGACAGACATGGAAGTAGATGAGACGGCACTTTTGGAGGACTTATTATCCGGCGGTGTATACGGTGATTCGAGTATGAGCCGGAAGCACAGCAGTAATATGACATTGAATGCGGTGGCTGCGGCGAAAAGAGGGGAGAAAGCCGGACCGAAGGTGCTCAGTGTGGTATTTCCGCCGGTAAAGAAGCTGGAAGGACGCTATTCGTATCTGAAGAAGCATCCGTCGCTGCTGCCGGTGGCATGGGCAGACCGCATTGTCAAATACGGCATTGAGACGAGTACGATGAGCAGGAATCATGCGGCAGAGAGTATCAGGATCGGGAATCAGAGGATTCAATTGCTGAAGCAGTACGGGGTGATTCCGGCGGAGGATGAATAATCTTATGGAAATTTCTAAATTTAACGGACAGACAGGCAGATGGAATCACATTGATTTCATAGAATTTTTGGGAATACTGTTTGTTTTAATGTATCATTCCAATACATATTCTTATTTTTGGATGGATGATGGTTCCGGGCTGTCTTTCCTGCGGTACTACTTGAGAACAATTCTTTCAACGTGCGTGCCATTGTTCTTCTTTGCCAATGGATACCTTCTTCTTAATAGAAGTTTTAATTTAAAAAAACATATTGTGAAAACTCTTAAAATCATTGTTTTAACATTTATATGGGGAATCATCAACATCCTTTGTTGTATGCTGATCAAAAAAGAGTATTTGACATTAAAAGAAATTGCTGAATATTTGTGGACCTGGCATCAGGGATGGATTAATTTTCTATGGTATATGGGGGCTTTGGTATGTATCTATGTGTTCTTTCCGCTGATAAAAACAGTATTTGACAATAGTAAAAAAATATTCATCTATTTTACTGTGGTTTGTGCGATCCTGACATTTGGTAATGCGTTCATGAACTACTGCGGGTCTGTGGCTTTGAATATAACAGGGGTACACGACGGCATATTAAGCATGAATTGGTTTAATATGTTTAATCCTTTTAGGGGAATTTACGGATATACGTTTGTATATTTTTGTCTCGGAGGACTTGCCCACGGGATCAAGGATCGATTGGAAGAAATAAGTCCCGTAAAAAGGAATACCGCAGCAATCGCTGTGATCATTCTTAGCTGTTTAGGCCTGTTTGCAATGGGAATCGTACTGTCGGATATCTCCGGAAAAATGTGGGACGTCGTATGGAAGGGCTACGATACCATATTTACTTTTATCAATGTCTGCATGATTTTTACCTTGTGCCTGTCTTACCGGGGCAATTACAGGATCGTTCAGTTGGTTTCAGCGAATACATTGGGAATATATTTCATGCACCCAATATTGATTCTTTTGTCAATCGAATATGTAACTGTCATTCCAATAGCACAATCTTTTCTCGGAACTGTTGTTTATGCATTCATAATCATGCTGACCGGTTTGGCCATTACTCAACTTTTTATGAGAATTCCGGTGATTAAAAGACTTGTGAAACTGTAACACCGTGAGGAAAGGAGGAGAAGCCTATGAATACAGTTTTGCGCGATATATTTCGTGCAGTCCATGAAGGAAAATGGTTAAGTATTGAATACCGCAATAAAGAAAGTCAGCTTACAAAATACTGGATCGGTATTCGAGATCTGGATATCCGCAGCCGCACGCTGGCAGTGGATGGGCTTCACCTTGGCCAATACACGGTAGCAGCATTTGATAAAATTTTGATCGATTCTATCTTATCTTCCCGGGTTGTGGAAGGTTCTTATTGTCCTGTCAACAAAAAACTGGTTCAGGATATCAGTGCAAATCCCCACAAGTACAGTCCCTTATTTGATCATACGGCAAACCTGAAAATATTAAATTATCTGGAGATGTGCAATCGCATGGACACGACTCCCTATATTTCGGATTTTGAGCTGGTGCGGTATCTGGACAGGGACAGGCTGACGGGAAAAGCTTATCAGCTGAGCCCGGAGCAGTTTCAGACCATTGTAAAGAACTTTCAGTATCATGTGGAAAAAGAGCAGCGCCCGGACGGAAGGCTTCGGATCAGGCAGCTGGCAGTCAATGTTCTGAGTATTCACACTTCAAAAGGGTTATATGTTCTTGCATACCGGAAACTCAATCTGGACGTGAAGCAGCGCACTTTAAAGCCGGATAAAGAGATTACGGTTTGCACCGAGTTTACGCTGGATGGTACGAAGCAGAGCATCCGCCGGTTCCTGGATGCGGATGAGTACGGTCTGCTGGGTGATTTCGAGAATCATCAGGAAAAGATCAAGGATTGTATTATGAAGCGTATGCCGCGGCAGAGCAGCACTGTAGATGATATGCCATATATCATCGGGCTGGGGATGGACATTGCCCTTGATCTGCATAAGGAATACGGTGCGATCCTTAAAATGTATCGGGACGGTAACGTTACGATACCGCTGAAAGCATTTTTCGGAGATCTGCTGGAGCGGCCCAGAAGGACAGCTGCATATCCGATTGCGCTGATCAATCAGAAAATCAATATGGACCAGCTTCTTTCCATTCACAATGCCATGAAATATCCGGTAGCCTATATTCAGGGACCGCCCGGTACCGGAAAGACAAACACGATCATCAACACCATCATTACAGCATTTTTTAATGAACGGACGGTGCTGTTTGCTTCTTATAATAATCATCCCATTAACGGTGTCTGCGGGAAACTTTCACAGATAAAGTACAATGGGAAAACCATTCCGTTTCCGATCCTGCGTCTGGGCAATCAGGAGATCGTAAGAGAAACACTGTCCAACATGTGCAGGCTTTATGAAACCGTAAAAAATATACAGGTATTTGAGGGGACGTTGGACAGGAATAAGGATGAACGAAAAAAACGTGCCAGACGCCTGTCGGGAGTGTTGAAGCGTTATGAAGAATTGCTGGATTTAAAAGAGCGGGAGGAGACCATTGAGCATCTGCTTGATTATGAAAAGAAAAACAGTACTTCCATGCAGATGCTTCCGTTTGAGATCGATCTTGCGGGGAGGCAGCGAACTCAGATTCACAAAAAGATCGCGTCGATCGGAGAGGTGCGGGAGGAAGAGGCACTTTCCCTTTTAGATGATGATACAGAGGAATTAAAAAAATATCTGTATTACACCTCTGCACGCTATATCCAGAAAATCGACAGTCCCACAAACGCTGACCTGAAAGAAATTCTGGAGATGGGAGATGAAGAGAAGCGTTCGGAAGCTTTTTCGGCTTATCTTTCAAAATCAAAAAACATTGAAAAGCTGCAGAAAATCTTCCCGATCATTGCCACAACCTGTATTTCTGCGCATCGCCTGGGGAAGGCAGAGCCGATGTTTGATATGGTGATTATGGACGAGGCCGGTCAGTGTAATATTGCCGTATCATTGGTGCCCATTATCCGTGGGGAAAGCCTGATGCTGGTGGGAGATCCCCAGCAGCTGAATCCGGTGATCCTGCTGGATGAGATGACAAATGAAAAACTGAAGGCACGCTATGCGGTATCAGAGGAATATGATTATCGGAAGAATTCTATTTACAAGACATTTCTGTCCTGTGATGCGGTCAGCGACGAGACACTGCTTCACAGCCATTACCGATGCCATCAAAGGATTATCGGATTTAACAACCGGAAATATTATAATTCCAGACTCAGCATCCGGTCGGAAAGTAAGGAGACGCAGCCGCTTGTCTATGTGGATGTGACTGAGACTGCTGCGAATTATAAGAATACGGCACCGGGAGAGGTTCGGGAAATCGTAAATTATGCATTGCTTCACAGGGATAAGAGCATCGGGGTGATCACTCCCTTTGTAAATCAGAAAAATCTGATAGAAGAAGAATTCAAACGTGTGGGAATGACGGATATCACCTGCGGAACGGTACATGCATTTCAGGAAGATGAGAAGGACGTGATCTTATTTTCCACAGCCATTACGGATCAGACACAGGCGGGAACCTATGAGTGGCTCAAGAACAATAAAGAGCTGATCAATGTGGCGACATCCAGGGCAAAAGAAAAGCTGGTCCTGTTTTCCAGCACGAAAAATCTGGAACGGCTGCACAAAGGTGACGGTGAGGATGATCTGTATGAGCTGGTCGGGTATGTAAAGTCGAACGGCAGTACCGTCGTAACACCCAAGCGGGCGAATTCAAGGGCACTTGGAGTAAAGCCTTTCAGCAGTGCTACAGAAGAAGCTTTTTTGCGGAATCTGAATCATGCGCTGGAAAATATCTGGCTGACCCAGAGTAAATATACCGTTCACAAAGAGGTTGCCATTGCACATGTCTTCTGGGAGAACGAGGAATATAACGACCTGTTCTATAACGGGCGGTTTGATTTTGTGGTCTATGAGAAGCAGGGAGAGCAGGAAATTCCGATGCTTGCAATTGAACTGGACGGAAAAGAACATTTCAGCAGTGAAACAGTCAAAAACAGGGACAGGAAGAAAAATGAAATCTGTAAGGCCCATAATCTTCAGATTATCCGGGTGGAAAACTCTTATGCCAGACGATATAACCACATCAAGGAGATTCTGATTCAGTATTTCTCCGTAACGCATTGATATATTTCAAGCTGATCGGCAGATATTTTATTGTTATTTTTTGTGTATAATGATAAAATTTTTGAATAAAAGAGATGAACAAAAGAGATATGAGGCAGAGCTTCTATTGGCAAGCGTTGGGAACAGAAACAGTAATAAAGACCAGGTGGTGGAACAGATATGCATAATGAACAGTCCAGAATAGATAAATTAGAGGAAATAAAAAAATTTGCGGAGAAGAATGAACGAAAAGTCAGCTATGTCATGGTAGCAGATATCCTGAAATTCAAGGACGACACTGTAAAGCAGGAGGATCTGACAAAGTCTATTCGGGAATTAATGGCATCCGGAATTACCGTAGAGCCGTTTGAAGAAGGAGAGGGATATTCCTCGGGAGAAGATGAGGAGGATGTTTTTATTCCGGCAGAGGTCAATATTAAATCCGTTTCGATGAATGTATATAATCTGATGGAACGACTGGAAAATCATGAGATCGATCTGAGTCCTGCTTTTCAGAGAAACAGTGATCTGTGGACGCTGGAGAATCAAAGTCGTCTGATAGAGTCTTTGATGCTGAAAATTCCGATACCGGCATTTTACTTTGACGCATCCTGCGAGTCTGAGTGGGTAGTGATTGACGGTCTTCAAAGACTGACTGCTTTTCAGAATTTCCTTGTGGGGGATGAAAAAAAGGCATTCAGAGGTATGCAGTATCTTAGGGACTTTGAAGGATTTACTTTTGATGACCTGCCAAGACAGTATATTCGGCGTGTAAAGGAAGCTCCGATCATTGCATACACTGTGGAAAAGGGCACGCCGGATGAAGTGGTATTTAATATCTTTCAGAGAATCAATACGGGCGTGCTTCCATTGAATGATCAGGAAATTCGTCAGGCCCTGTACCATGGAAAGGCAACAGAATTAATAAAGGAACTGGCTGAATCTACTGAGTTTCTGGCAGCAACTCAGCATGCAATTAAGACAGAACGAATGATTGACAGGGAATATGTTACCCGTTTTATTGCGTTTACGGAACTTGACTATAAAAGAATGTATAAGGGAAATATAGATAATTTTTTGATCAAAGCGATGAAACAGGTCAATACTTATGATGAAAAACAGCTGGATATGATTCGAAGTAGATTTAAAAGGATCATGAGATATTGCAGAAAGATTTTCGGTAAATATGCATTCCGAAAGTACAACCAGGAGTGGAGGAGAGGACCGATCAACAAAGCAATCTTTGAAATGTGGTCAGTTATTTTCAGTCGGCTGAATAAAGTACAGTTGGATACGCTGGTGGAAAACAGAGAAGAGTTACTGGATGGTTTTCTGGAATTGCAGAATAATCGGGAATTTATAATTGCATTAAAAGCGGGAGATCAGTATTCAACGGCGAAAAGATTGAGTATGGCATGGGAACTGGTAAAGGAGTATATATGATTCGTGAAATATCTTTAAATAATTTTAAGTGTTTTGATACACTGAAACTGCCGATGAAAAATGTAAATGTACTTACAGGAATCAACGGTATGGGAAAATCAACAGTGATCCAAAGTCTTTTGCTTTTGAGACAATCTTATCAGAAAGATGCCTCCATGAAAGGGCTTTATCTGAATGGGACGTATATCCGGCTGGGAAACGGACAGGATGTTTTATATGAAAAAGCGGATCAGGAGAGCATTGGGATTGGTTTTTCCGAAGAAGATACGGATTATTATCTCAGGTACGGGTATCTTCCGGAATCGGATTATTTGCCGGTGATTGAGAAGAAGGGAAAGGCAGAAGCAACAGGAATTTTCGGAAAAAGATTTTCCTATCTGTCAGCCTACAGGATCGAACCGTTGGATCTGTATCATATTATCAATGAAGAGGAACTCAAAGAAAGGGAATTCGGAAATAACGGTGAATTTGCAATACAGTTTCTAAGCATGTATGGAGAAGAGCAGGTCAGGAATCCGAAGGTTGTCATCGAAGATAAGCTGGGCACTTCGTTAGCCAATCAGACGAGAGTGTGGATGGACAGGATCTCTCCGGGGGTATCCCCAAAGGTTACTGTGAATACGCAGCTGAGGCATTCGGAAGTTCGATATGAGTATATTGAGGGAAGAAATAAGACAAATTCCTATAAAAGTGTGAATGTGGGGTTCGGAATCACTTATGTCCTTCCCATTGTCGTTGCGCTGCTGTCAGCTGAGAAGGGGGATCTGATTATTATTGAGAATCCGGAAGCACATATCCATCCGGGTGGACAGCGTAAGCTGGGGGAACTCATTGCGGCTGCCGGTGCAGGTGGAGTTCAGGTCATTGTGGAGACTCATAGTGACCATATTCTGAACGGAATTCGTCTTGCGGTAAAACGTGGCTGTGTAGAACCACAGACAGTGAATCTGATGTTTTTTAATAAAAGCGCCGAGAATGATTACAGACATGAGGTGATCTTTCCGCAGATGGACTGTTATGGGAGACTGGATCAATGGCCGGAAGGCTTTTTCGATGAGTGGGATAATGCGCTTTTAGAACTTTTATAGAGGAGCACTACGTACGTGAAAATAGTAATTAATGACCTGTCATTTCAATACCCGTTTTATGATGAACAGACAGCATTGGAAAAGTTGCACGAGTTTATCAGGATTTGTAAGGTGCTTGAAAAGGGAACACTGAAAAATGTAGAGAAAATTGTATCGTGTATAATCGACCCATCTGTGAAAATCACTCCGCAGTGTAGTTTATATACGCTTCTTCAGAGATTTGAAACAAAGGATGAAAAACGCTATCTGCTTGGACTGCTGGTGAGCAGACCGACGGTTCCGCAGGAGAGACAGATGAAATGTACGGTGAACGGAAAGGAGTCTTTCGCCTGCCTGCTGGCTGTGGAAAATATGCTGGTGAGCCTGTTGTCGAATCCCATATTCAGCGGCAGCGAGATTGCGGCATGTCTGGATGATCAGGAGATCACAATAAGAAATATTTCGAAGGATGTACATATCGATTATTACAGGAATGAGCTTGGAAAACGCATTTATGCGGGAAATGATAAAAAGCATAAAAAAGACAGAGTCAACTCCTACGGCAAGGGAAAAGAAGGAAGTCCGATGGATCTGGAACAGGAAGAGGCGCAGGAGTTGTTGGACAGGGCGATTTGCATCAATGGAAGACTGTATGCCAGAAAGAATGACAAAAACTATGCGTTTCAGAATACGCGGGATGTGATCTATCATGGATATATAGCGGAGGATCTGGGGGATCATATAAAAAAGGAATTGGACAAACAGAAGTGGTAAAGAATGTCGGATCTGTGATACGATAGGATACAAATGACAGTTACAAAAGAGAAGGATGATAAATGCTATGAACTATGAAGAAGCGGCGAATTATTGTATTAAATATCTGGAAGGCTCCCTGTGTGTATTTGCAGGAGCGGGATTATCGATGGGAACCGGACTGCCTTCATGGAGCGGTCTGGTAAAACCTCTGGCGGATGAACTGGGGATCTCGGAAAGCCAGCTGCCTCTTCCAAGGATCTTACAGTATGCTTACGGAGAGAATAAGGCACGCTACAGTTCCTTTGTTCATCAGTTCCGGAAGGAAATCCAGAAAGCGAAGCCACTGACGGCGCATCATCTGATTACCAGGCTGGATGTTAACCGAATATGGACAACAAACTATGACGACCTGATCGAAAAAGCCTTTCATGCCAACGGAATTCCTGTGGAAGTGATCACCAATGATCATCAGCTGTCCAATGCGGAGCTTTTGCAGAAGCAGGTGATTAAAATGCATGGAAGCTTATCCAGTATTACGGATGATTATGACAGTATTGTATTGACAGAAGGTCAGTACGAAAATTGTGAAATCGGCCGGACAGCAGTATACAATTTGTTAAGGAACGATATTGCCAACAAGAGTTTCCTGTTTTTGGGTGTCAGCTTTGATGATATGAATATGAGAAAAATCTGGGCATCTGTCTGGTACAATAAGAAAGCCGGAAAACCGAGCTTTTTATTTACTGTGCCTCCGAAGAACGATGAGACAGAGAAGTTAAAGCTGTTTGAATTATGGGAAAAAGACCTGGCCCGTTATGGAATTGTGGTGATAAAACTCGATGACTATTCCCAGATCAGTGATTTTTTAAGATTATTGTGCATTAAAAAACACGGTCGTACGATCGCTGCCATCGCAACCTATCCGGACCACACCTATGAAAAAGTTTGCAGAGAATTCGGAAGGCAGCTGGCTGCTGAAAATTATTATTATCATAGCGGCGGCGGAAGAAATATATCAGTATCTGTTGCGGAGGGAATATGGGATCAGTGTGATATCCGGAATAATCTGGATCGTGTGACATTTTTTTATCGGGAAAAGGGAGGCAGTACGAATGTTACCAAGGGTAAGGTGATCTATGCCGGTGAAACTCATACGGAAATGAGAAATATTTTATTTTCTGCTGAAAAATTATGCGTAGTTTTAGGTGAATCTGAAAAAGGCAGATCAGGCATGACAGAGGAAAAGAAGATTGCCAGAGAAAAGGGCTGTGTTTTGCTTGGGATTCCGACGATCGGAAAAATCGGCAGAGAGACTTATGAAGAGGAGAAGGCTTACTGGAGGAGAAAGCTCGGAGACGACAGGTATAAAAATCTGTATGAAAAACTGGATGTTGACGAAAATGAATTTAAAGAACATTTAGACGATGGAAATTATATCAGTGATTATGTGAAGAGGATCATGGATATTATAGATCAATATTTTAATGCAGGAGATGGGAGTAAGTGAAAAATATTCTTTTCGATTTTGACGGACCATTATTTGATGGAAGAGAAGTGGCGAGAAAGACTTTACAGGAAGTTTTTGATGAACTGCGGATTCCTGTAATGGTGGAACTTTCGGAGCTGTCGTTATCCTCACCGGAGCAGTTTGTAAAATCCTGCATGGACAGATGTCAGGTGAGCGGATATGACATACAGAGCATTACGGAGATCTATTATAAAAAGCTGGAAAGAAATGAACTGTTATCGGAAGTCAGAGGAGAAGTGCCGGGGATCCTGTTTCAATTGAAGGAAAGAGGAAACCGTCTTTTTATCATATCGGATCGTTCGGAACAGCGTTTAAGGTTTCTTTTGGAAAATTTTCAGATACTTCACTTCTTTGAAGATGTTCTGGGAAGAGAACGCTATGGTCTGAAACCATCACAGGGCAGTGTGAGTTATCTGGAAGAGATGTTTGGGGTTTATCCGGAAAGCACCTGGATGATCGGCGACACAGAAAGTGATTATCTGTATGCAAAAAGAGCGGGATACCATTATGCGCATGCCGCCTATTCATCAGAACCGGCCTGCATTTCATGGGAAAAATGTGATTTTGTGCTAAAGAATGAAAAGGATATTCTGTTAATGTAACATGGAGAATATATTTTTTGAGATACCTGAAAACAGGAAAAGGATCGAATCTTTGTCAGAGAAATTTGGTGAATATTTAAATGTGCCTGTAACCGAAACGGCGATCTGCGAATATCTGATACAGTTTGAAAATCTCCTGAAAGAAACGGTCAGCTGTGATCTGATCTACGAGAGTGTTTTAGAGGTGCTGGAACAGATCGACTTCTGGGACTGGAATAAAATATCAGCTGAGACGGAAGAACTGATGGGTAAGATTCTTCACAGCTGCAGCAATGAAACAAGTATCTGTATCCTGGGGAATGAACGGGACAGCAGTTCCCGCCTGGTTCACAGATTCAATGGAAGGAAAGAGGGAAAATACAGGATTGCCGATCCGGAGTCGGTATTGAAGGAACAGAAGCAGTATGATCTGATCTTTGTGGATGATGGTGCCTATTCCGGAAATCAGGTGATTTCCATCTTTCAGGAATGGATGGGCGTACCGGATGGAAAGCGAAAGCTGGAAAAGAATCATGTGGGAGTTCTGTCGGATGAGGCACAGGAAAAATTGAAGAACTGTAATATCTATCTGGGATATTTGAATTTTAATCCAGACTCAGAATCCTATATTTTATCCGAACTGCAGAAATTGGGGTTACAGCATGTGCAGATCATCTATCTTCATCCATATCGGAAAGCTTTCGAGTATCTGTCGTTCAGAGATGATGTGATCAGAGATACAGCAAGGATGTGTTTTCAGACGGCCGGTCAGCGGATCATGTTTGCCAAGCATGGGAAGAAGGATGGTAAAAACAGAGGACCCGACTGGACAACGGACAGTCTGTACCGTGCAGGGCTGGGATATAATGATGCGCAGCAGGTGATCATCTATGCGTATAATACCCCTACTTACACCCTGACGGCATTATGGAATGATGCCGATACGGAACAATTTCAATGGAAACCGTTGTTCCTGAGAAAAAAAAGCTATAGAACATAAAGATGAAATGAGATAAAAGCGAAGCAGGCTATGGAAGACTTTTTAATTAATAAAGTGCATATTTTAACTCAGGGAATCCTCGGATTCCCTTCGCTGTTTCTCGAGGGGGCAGCCGCCTGCGGCAAGTCCGCTGCGATCGCCATGCTTCTTTCAGAGCATCCGGAGGTGACAGGAATTATTCTCTGCCCGGCGGACATGGATCCGGAGTGCTTTGGACTGAAGCTGGAGGAAGTGCAGTCCCGGATGCGGGAGGAACCGGTCTGGCTCATTCTGGAGGATCTGCCCGGACGGCTTCCGGCGAAAATGACACAGAGTATCCGGCGTCTGATCGAGACGCTTCCGGAGTCCGGGCGGGTGATCCTGGTCAGCCGTGAGAAGCCGGAGACAGCGTTTTTGGAGCTGCTGTGGAAGCGGAAGATGACATTGATCTCTCAGGCGAGTCTGCTCTTTTCGAAGGAGGAGACCTGTCAGTATGCAGAGCAGATGGAAAGTCCGCTGAATACGGGGGAGCTTTATGAACAGACCGGCGGATGGCCGGGATGCGTGGATCTGATGGTGCGCATGTCTCTGGATCCGGTCCATGCGGAGCGGAGCGCGGCGAGCCTTCGGAGAAGCTATGAGATCGATGGGTACATCAGAAATGAGATTTTGGGCAGCCTTTCGGAAATGGAGCAGGAACTTGTGCACTGTGCCGCACTCTGCCCGTGGCTGAATGTGCGGCTGTGCGAAGAGGTATGGTGCATGGATGCGGCGGGAACTGTACTGGAGGATCTGACGCGCAAGGGGCTGCTGAAATACAATGAGAATCATGTACGCTGGTCTCTGGCGCCGCTCCTTCGGCACGGACAGAGTACATCGGGAAAACTGCATAAAAATGAGCCGTCAGATTTGTGGAAATGTCTGGGAGAATGGTACGAAAGCGGCGGATTTCTTCGGGAGGCATTGGAATGCTATGAGAAATCGGGGGAAAGCTCCTGTTACCGGGACTGTGTGGTGAAGCATTACAGGGAGGTACCGGGACTGGGAGTTTCCTATGGCGCGGTGATGAACGAGAGGGTAAATATCCCGCAGCTTTGTTATCTGCGTGGAATGTATTGCTGCAGCCATCAGGATTTTAAAGGGCTTGCAAAAGAGATTGCCGGGTTGGAAAAGCGGAAGGATTCAGATCCTCTGAGTAAGGAAGTGCTTCTGAATCTGAAGTTTGCGTCTCCGGAGGTGTCACTGGAGGACTGGCTGGAGCAGCTTGAGAAGGAACTGCCTCAGAAGTTTTCCCTGTATGATATCTTAGGCAGATCTCATACCTGTCTTTGCGGACTGCGTGATCTGACGGGGCTGTTTGCATGCAGAAAGAAGGAAGAGAACCGGCGTGCGAAGATCTGGAGAGAGGGGCTGGGAGAGCAGGAGTGGAAATGCTATCTTCTGGCCAGGATCGATTACTACCTGGAGACAGAACGTGCGGATGCGGTCAGTGAGGAGGAATGGCAGATGGTTCGTAAGGCCGGGGATATTGCCGGCTTCTATCTGCTGAACAAGCTGCAGAGACTGCGGCCGGACAAAGAACGGCTGTATCTGATCGAAGCGCTGGAAGAGCAGCTGGGCTCGGAGGCAGACCGGAAACTGGCGAAAACTGCGGAGGCAGTGGGCTGTCTGTATGCGTCATGGCAGCAGAAACGTCCGAGGACACTTCATTGGCTGCGCT
>JBJEMI010000011.1:0-73013 GCA_051879615.1 Lachnospiraceae bacterium | reverse complement strand
ATTTAACCTGCGGTAAAGCTGCCGTAGGTGGGAACTATAATTCGACGCGTGACAAAAAGAGAGCCGGAAAGCATACCTACCAATCTGTCGAAGTAGGAGCGGGAACGTGGATCGGTGCAGGCAGTACCATTTTGCCCGGTGTGCATATAGGGGAAGGCTGTGTGATTGCAGCGGGATCTGTGGTGACACGTGATATTCCTGCAAATACGATGTATGGCGGAGTGCCGGCAAAATACATAAAAAATATGACCTGATCGGTCAGATATCGGGTTCCCTGAGCTCCTGATCCAAAGAATCCAGTGGAAAAGAATTCAGGGAATCCAATGAAATATGAAATGCTTTTATTACGTTTTCTTAATGATCGATTCCTGCGATCAGCTTCGGGATTCCGCTCAGTGCAGCAGCTGTGTCCGTGAAGGAGCTGAAGTAGCTGCCGATGATCTTGCTGCACGCGGACAGGCAGTAGAGATCCAAAAGCGCATCATACATACCGTCTAAGGAGTCCCGGCGCAGGGTACGGTTCTCATTGGAAACGATGCGTCCCGGGAAGGTTCTGCGCAGCAGTGCCTCCTCATCTTTGTCATCTGTGGCCAGAAAAAAGGTCACATTCGGATTGGCATCAATTTCTTTCTTCATCAGTTCGATGAAATTTTCTGTCTTACTGTAAGCGATGGAAGTCACCTGATCTGTGCGGCGGATATGTACGGATACCATGTCTGAGGTGAATTTCGCAGTAACCTCATCTATGCGTTTCTGCAGCGGTTCTGCCGGCTGAAACAGCCGGAAATATTCATCTGCCGGATAAAAATGTTCCCATGTAAAAATATATGCAGGAAGTCGGATACTGTCAAAGTAATCCTGATCTAAAGTCCCGTCTGTCGTGTGCTTTTCGATATCTTCGTTACTGATTCTCGTTCTGGCTCTCAGCTGGTGAAAAATCTTTCTCGGATCCTTTAAAGAGTGGATGTTTACGACCTCAAAGGCATCGGTCGGCTGAAAGAGTGCTTCGAAAGGAGCGTTCAGTTCATCACAGCAATACCAGAGTACGAGCAGCTTTGTCTGTTTGCGCCGGGCAAATTCCAGACCGGAATTTATCACGCGCATTCTATTGCATAAACCACCGGAAGGTTGTATTATTACCATAAGTATGTCCTTCTTTCTATGTAGTAAGTTAAGGATAGTATAACACAGAAGGAGTCGCTATGAAACCGGAAAAGCTGAAAAATTTATTCTTAAATCAGAGTTACGAAGATGCCTGGACGGAGTATGAAAAATCCCTGAAAAAGAGATTTTTTATTCACTGGGATTATGTGATTCTGACTGCATCCAACGAAGATCAGGCAAAGGCCTTTGAAGCACAGATTCGTTTCCGAAAAGAGCAGAAGCTGCTGCCGGAACAGACAGTTTATGCAGTTCTTCCGGATCCGGATGGAAAACGCGTGGGTTCTGGCGGTGCGACTTTTCATGTGATGAAATATATCAGGGAGCACAGCGACAGTGCAGACTGCTTTAAAGATAAACGAATTCTTGTGATTCATTCGGGAGGGGATTCCAAGCGGGTGCCTCAGTATTCCGCCTGCGGAAAGCTGTTTTCACCGGTACCGAGAGAACTGCCTGACGGAAGACGTTCTACCTTGTTTGATGAATTTATCATTTCCATGTCCGGTATGCCGTCCCGGTTTAAGGAGGGAATGCTGATCCTCTCGGGAGATGTTCTGCTTTTGTTTAATCCGCTGCAGATCGATTTTCAGTTTCATGGGGCTGCCGCGATCTCGATCAAGGAGCACGTGGAGACAGGAAAGAACCATGGAGTTTTCCTTGGAAATGAAAAGGGATATGTAAAACGGTTCCTGCACAAAATGTCTGTAGAGGCGCTGAAAGAAGCGGGAGCGGTCAATGCCCAGGAAAATGTAGATATTGATACCGGAGCGATCATGCTGGATCCGGCGCTTTTAAATGCCATGCTGGCACTTGTCTGTACCGACGGCCGGATCGATGCGGTGAAATTTGACCGGTTTGTCAATGAAAAGGCAAGAATCAGTTTCTACGGAGACTTTTTATATCCTCTGGCCTCAGATGCTACACTGGAACAGTATCTGAAGGAAAAGCCGGAGGGCAGCTATTGTACAGAGCTGGAGGAGTGCCGGAAGGTGCTCTGGGAAGTGCTTCGTCCGTTCAGCCTGAGGCTTCTCTGCCTGTCTCCGGCGCAGTTTATTCATTTCGGAACGACGAGGGAGCTGCTGGAGCTTGTGACGGAAGGCGTGGAGGATTATGAATTCCTGAACTGGAAGAAGCAGGTGTTCGGCGTGGAAGGAAACGGCGGCAGCTGTGCCTACAGCAACAGCTACATTCAGGAAGGAGCGGTTGTCAGCGAAAGGTCTTATATTGAAGACAGTTATTTATATGGAAATACAAGGATTGAAGAACAGTGTGTGATCTCCGGTGTGACACTGAAGGATAAACAGGTACCGGCGGGTGTGACCCTGCACGGATTAAAGCTTCGCAATGGGAAGTTTGTCGTTCGGATCTATGGTACCTTTGATAATCCGAAAGGATTTTTAAGAGACTGTGCACCGGTGCTGGGAACGACGATGGACCGGCTGGTGACAAAGCTGAAGCTGACAGAGGAAGAGCTCTGGGGAACGCAGGAGCCGTATCTGTGGTTTGCAAAGCTCTATCCTGTCTGTGACAGTATCGAAGAAGCAGTCTGTGAGGCATTGCAATTATATGAAGTGTTAAACGGCAGAGCAGAGGTTTCCGGAGATTATCAAACGAGAGAACGTATGAGTCTCTTTGAGAGCTTTAATGAAGCGGATACAACACAGATGATCGCATGGCAGGCAAACCTGGAAAACAAGATCCGGGTGTCCAGATGTCTCAAAGCCATCGAAGAGCGCAGGACGATCGAAGAGGCGCGGCATATGGCATTCGGCCACAAGAAGGTGACGGACAAGCAGCTGAAGATGCTCAGGGACATTGCCGAAACTGCAGAATTCGGTACAAGAATGAGAATTTATTACTATCTTTCGAAGATGACGGAAAATGCGCTCAGCGAGGAACTGGAAAATGAGTGCTTCTCCTATATCTGCAAAACCCTTTATGATGCGGTGGTTTCCGGACTGGACTGTGAGAAGGAGTACCACATTACGAAAGAGAAGGTGACGGTAGAGCTTCCGGTCCGTGTCAATTTCGGCGGCGGCTGGTCAGATACACCGCCGTACTGTAATGAACATGGCGGTACAGTTTTAAATGCGGCTGTCAGTCTGAACGGACAGCTTCCGATCATCGTGGAAGTGAAAAGAATCGATACACCGGCAGTCGTGCTGGCGAGTACGGATCTGGGAGCAGAGGCTGAATTTACTGATGGAGCGGAGCTGCAGAACTGTAATGACCCGTTTGATAATTTTGCCCTTCACAAGGCAGCACTCATTGCCTGCGGAATCATTCCGGGGGAAGGTGCGTTCGACTTAAAGGAACTGACGGACAGGATCGGCGGAGGCCTTTATCTGTCTACGGCGGTCAGGGGGATTCCGAAGGGATCCGGACTCGGAACCAGTTCCATCCTGGCAGGAGCCTGTGTCAAGGGGATCTTTGAATTTATCGGAAAAGAAATCAGTGAAAATGAGCTCTATGGCAGGGTACTCTGCATGGAACAGATCATGAGCACCGGAGGCGGCTGGCAGGATCAGGTCGGCGGCCTGACCGGCGGTATCAAGCTGGTGCATACCGTACCGGGGCTGAATCAGGAGATACAGGTAGATCACCTGGTGATCCCGGAGGCGGCGAAAAAGGAACTGCAGGAACGCTTCGCCCTGATCTACACGGGGCAGCGCAGGCTGGCCAGAAATCTACTGAGAGAAGTTGTGGGAGGCTATATCGGGTCCAATAAAAATTCGATTGAAGTGCTTTATGAGATTCAGAAGCAGGCGGTCCTGATGAAGTTTGAACTGGAAAAGGGCAATGTGGATGCTTTTGCGAAGCTTCTGGATGAACACTGGGAGCTTTCCAAACGTCTGGATGGCGGCTGTACCAATACCTGTATTGACCAGATCTTCTTCAGTGTTGAGGATCTGCTTGCCGCGAAGATGATCTGCGGCGCCGGAGGCGGCGGATTTCTGCAGGTAATTCTGAAAAAAGGCGTGACAAAGGAAGATTTGCGAGCCCGTATCCGCAGTGTGTTCCAGGAAAGCGGTGTGGATGTCTGGGATTGTGAACTCGTTTAGTCACAGAAAAAGGAGAAAAATTGAAGATCGCACAGATTAATACGGTGTGCGGAAGCGGAAGTGTGGGCCGCATTACCGTGGATATTTTCCATGCGCTGGAGCAGGCGGGCATGGAGGGAAAAATTTTTTATGGCAGAAGAACTGCTCCGGAGGGAGTAGATGCCGTCAGATTCGGATCGGATCTTTCCATGGGAGCGCATGTACTGACGACTTTTGTAAAAGGAAGTCATGGGTTTTCTTCTGATGTACAGACAGAGAAGCTGATCGGATACCTGAAGGAATATGATCCGGATGTCATCCATCTGCACAATGTGCATGGATTTTACCTGAATGTGGAAAAGCTGTTCGCATTCTTAAAATCCTGTGGAAAACCGACAGTCTGGACGCTCCACGACTGCTGGGCTTTTACGGGACACTGTGCCTACTTTGACTATGTGGGCTGCGGGAAATGGAAGAATGGCTGTGAACACTGTCCGCAGTATAAAAATACCTATCCTTATGCACTGTTTAAGGATAACAGCAGGGATAATTATCAAAGAAAAAAGGCTGCTTTTACCGGAGTACCGAATCTTACGATCGTCACACCGTCTGCATGGCTGGCGCGACTGGTCAGGGAATCGTTTCTGAAGGAATATCCGGTGAAGGTCATTTATAACGGGATTGATATTCAGAAGTTTTCACCGCAGGCGTGCGGCATACGGAAGAAGAAACTAGTTCTCGGCGTGGCCAATGTTTGGGACAGACGTAAGGGACTGGATTTTTTCATGGAGCTGCACAGGCGGCTGGATCCCGAAAGGTATGAGATCGCAGCAGTCGGCATCAGTAAAAAACAGATGAAACAGCTTCCGGAAGGAATGATCGGAATTGAGCATACGAAAAGTGTGGATGAGCTTGCCAGGCTCTATTCAGAGGCTTCGGTCTATGTGAATCCGACATTGGAGGATAATTTCCCTACGACCAATCTGGAGGCGCTGGCCTGCGGAACGCCGGTGGTGACTTTTGCAACCGGCGGAAGTGTGGAAAGCATTGACGAAACCTGCGGGCTTGCGGTAGAACAGAAGGATGTGGACGGACTGGTTCGGGCGGTCATTGATCTGAGTGAAAGAAAACAGGATATGACAGAAATGTGCAGAAAACGTGCACTTCTTTATGATAAATACGAGAGATTCGGAGAGTATCTGAAGCTCTACGAATCTTTGGAGACGAACAGAACATGAAAAAAGTATCAATTATTACAACAACCTATAATGACAGTGCCAATCTTCGGAGGATCATGAAACAGATTCAGGCACAGGATTATCCGAATATTGAATATATCATTGTGGACGGTGCTTCCACGGATGATACGATGGATGTGATCAGAGAGGCACAGGAACTGTTCGGGGATCAGCTTGTATGGATTTCCGAAAAGGATACCGGAATTTATGATGCCATCAATAAAGGACTCCGGCTGGCGACGGGAGATTATATCGGATTTTGCTTCGACAGATTCGCATCCGGGGATGTGATCTCTAAAATGGTAGATATTATGGAAAAAGAAGGTACCGACGGGGTACACGGGGATCTGCTCTATATGGATGGAGACAGGGTAGTCCGTACCTGGCATCAGGGACAGGGCAATATCCGGAGCGGATGGATGCCGGGACATCCGACGCTGTATCTGAAAAAGGAAGTCTATGAAACCTACGGTGTATACAAGACTGATTATCGCATTTCCGCAGACTATGAATTCATGATCCGTATTTTAAAAGATCAGAAAGTGAAGCTTTCCTACATTCCGGAGGTGCTGATCTATATGTCCCACGGGGGAACCAGTACAAACGGACTGAAAGCCTATCTGGAATCCCTGAAAGAAGGACACCGCGCCTTGAAAGAAAATCAGGTTCCCTTTGCAATTATTACGGATTTATTAAGAATCTTAAGAGTTTTGTATCAATTTGTAAAACATTGAAAGATATGGTAGAATATAGATTATGAGTTGTTTGGTAATTATCCCTGCTTATAATGAGCAGGACAATATTGTAAGAGTTGTTGAAAATTTAAAAGCGAATTATCCTCAGTATGACTATGTGATCATCAATGACGGCTCTGCGGATTCTACGGCAGAGCTGTGTCTGGCAAAGGGTTATGAACTGATCGACCTTCCGGTTAATCTGGGACTTGCGGGCGCTTTTCAGACAGGTCTGAAATATGCATACCGCAAGGGTTATGATTTTGCCATTCAGTTTGATGCAGACGGCCAGCACCGTCCGGAATATATCGCGCCGATGCTTGAAAAAATGCAGGAGGGTTATGATATTGTGATCGGCTCCCGATTTGTGACGGAAAAGAAGCCCCGTTCGCTGCGTATGCTGGGAAGTACGATGATTTCCAGAGCAGTGAAAATGACGACAGGCAGAAGAGTCAATGATCCGACATCCGGTATGAGGATGTTCAATAAAAAAATGATCGAGGAATTTGCGCTGAATATGAATTACGGTCCGGAACCGGATACGGTATCCTATCTGTTAAAGCAGGGGGCTACGATTGCCGAGGTACAGGTGGAAATGGACGAGAGGATCGCAGGCACCAGCTATCTGACGCTGGGCCGTTCCGCGATGTACATGCTCCGGATGCTGATCTCGATTCTGATTATTCAGAATTTCAGAAAGCGTCAAAAAGTGAAAAAAATCGCAGTGGAGGAGGTCTAATATGTCAAAAGCATTTCAGATGCTCCTGATCCTTGGAGCGATTTTTATGACCTATTATATTATGAAGAGGATCCGACAGTCCAAGCTTCAGATCGAATATTCCATTTTCTGGATCGTTTTTTCCGGAATTCTTCTGTTATTCAGTGTCTGCCCGCTTCTGGTCGTGGTGATGACAAGAATGATCGGAATGGAACTGCCGGTAAACTTTATTTTCCTGTTCTTCATTTTCATTCTGATTCTGAAGGCGTTTTTCCAGACGATTGAAACCTCTGCGCTGGAAAATAAGGTGAGAAATCTGACCCAGAGACTGGCCATTGAAGAAAAAGAAAGAAAAGAAGAATTACAGCGGATGAAAGAGCAGATCGAGCATCTGCAGAAACAGGTTCAGAATCAGGAGGAAAAAGAAGATGAAAAAGATTATTGTAACAGGATGTAACGGACAGCTCGGAAGAGCGATCAATCAGCAGTATGAAGGAAGTACGGAATACGAACTGATCAACACCGATGTTGCAGACCTGGATATTACGGATATCGACGCTGTGATGGCTCATGTAAGAGAAGTACAGCCGTATGCGATCATCAACTGTGCAGCTTATACGGCAGTTGATAAATGCGAATCAGAAGAAGATCTGGCATTTCAGATCAATGCGATCGGACCGAGAAACTTAAGTATCGCTGCCGCAGAAGTGGGAGCAAAGATGATCCATGTTTCTACGGATTATGTATTTGCAGGAGATGCGGATACTCCTTATACGGAATTTGACAGACCGCAGCCTCAGAGTGCTTACGGAAGAACGAAGCTGGCAGGTGAAGAATTTGTAAAAATGTTTGCACGGAAATTTTTCATCGTACGTACTGCATGGCTCTATGGCGACGGAAATAATTTTGTAAAGACGATGTTGAGGCTTGCGGAAACAAGAGATGAGGTGGGTGTCGTGGCTGACCAGCTTGGAAGTCCGACCAGTGCCGGGGAGCTTGCCAAAGCGATCGTAACCCTCGTTCCGACGGACAATTACGGCGTTTTCCACGGTACCTGTGAAGGCTACTGCAGCTGGGCACAGTTTGCGGAAAAGATCTTTGAAAAAGCAGGGAAGGATACACGGGTGAAATATCTGACAACCGAAGAATATCCGACACCGACGAAACGTCCTGCCTATTCCGTGCTGGAAAACCACATGTTTAAGATGACAGGCGGCTATACCTTTGCGCAGTGGGAAGATGCGCTGGATGTATATATGAAGGAACTGCTGGGGTAATTTATATGGATAAAAACAACATTTTGTATCTGGTGATTCCATGCTATAACGAAGAAGCTGTGATCAGAGAAACAGCCAGACAGGTGGCTATGAAAATGCAGCAGCTTTATGACAGAGGATTGATTTCCGAAAAGAGCAGGGTGCTTTTTGTGGATGATGGGTCCAAAGATATGACATGGCCGATGATCGAAGCTCTGCATGCGGAAAATCCCATGTATTCCGGTGTGAAGCTCTCCAGGAATAAAGGGCATCAGAATGCGCTTGTAGCGGGACTTTCCGTGGCTGTGAAATATGCGGATATGATCGTTTCCATGGATGCGGATCTGCAGGATGATATCGGTGCGATTGACGGCTTTGTTCAGAAATACTATGAGGGCTGTGAGGTTGTCTACGGTGTCAGAAGTGCCAGGAAGACGGATACTTTTTTTAAGAAAACAACAGCGGAGAGCTTCTATAAGCTGATGCTTGCTCTGGGGGTAGAGATCGTGGACAATCACGCGGACTATCGTCTGATGAGTAAAAGAGCGGTGGAAGAGCTGCTGAAATTCAAAGAAGTCAATTTATTCCTGCGCGGTATTGTTCCGCTGGTGGGATTTAAATCTGATAAGGTTTATTATGAGAGAAATGAGCGGTTTGCGGGAGAATCCAAATATCCGCTGAAGAAGATGCTCGCCTTTGCGACCGATGGGATCACCTCGTTCAGCATCAAGCCGATCCGTCTGATCACCATGCTGGGATTTGTCATTTTTATTATCAGTCTTCTGATGCTTGTTTATTCTCTCTGGCGTCATTTTACAGGTCATACCAATGTGGGCTGGTCCTCCCTTTTTGTTTCGATCTGGGCGATCGGCGGACTGCAGATTCTGTCCATCGGAGTGATCGGAGAATATATCGGTAAGATTTATATGGAAACCAAAGGACGTCCGAAATTTATTATTGAAAAAGAATTAAACTAAGGAGAATTTTTTAATGAAAGAAAAGAAATGGTCGCTGTCGGATGTTCTGCTGATCGCAGGTGTGACGGTTCTGAGCATTATCATGCGGTATGTAGTGAAGAATCATGTCTCCATGGACTGGGTGATCTTCTGGGAACCGTGGTTTCGCGAACTGGAAGCCGGCGGTTTTTCTGCACTTGCCGGAAGCTGGTACGACTATGCTCCGCCATGGGTTTACTGTCTGTATCTCATCTCGATTCTTCCGGTCAATCCCATGACGGGATTTAAGGTACTGGTTACCGGAATCGATTTTTGTACGGCAATCGTAGCATATCGGCTGGTCTGTGAACTGACGAAAAATCACACGAAATCCGTGATTGCCTATGCGTTTTTCATGATCTGTCCGGTTTATATCGCCAATTCGGTACAGTGGGCTCAGTGTGACATGCTGCCGATGCTCTGGATCCTGCTCAGTATGTACTACTTCGTAAAGGAAAGACCGAGTATGGCCATGAGCTTTTTCGGGATCGCATTTGCCTTTAAACTGCAGCCGCTGTGGCTCGCACCCCTGCTTCTGATCCTCTGGGTCAATAAAAAGGTGGAACTGAAGCACTTTCTCTGGCTGCCGTTCTGGTATATCATCGGAATCATTCCGGCTTGTATCGCAGGAAAGCCGGTGATGGAAGCGCTGACGATCTATTTCAGTCAGACGACACTGGAGCTTTATACACTGGCGCTGAAATATCCGAATGTCTATTATCTGATCGGTACGGACTGGTTTTTGATGGAATATCACTATGCAGGCATGCTGCTGGCTCTGTCCGTATTCATGGTCGTGCTGTACTATATCGGAAGAAAGAAACTGAAGATTACAAAGGAATTTATCTTCCTGTTCGGAGCATTTGTGGGGATGCTGGCTCCGTTCCTGCTGCCTCATATGCACGAACGATATTCCTTTTTCGGTGAAACCTTCCTGCTGTTCTATGTATTCATGAAGCCGGAAAAATTTTATCTGCTGTTTCTGCAGATGATGGCTTCCTTCATGGGATATGCAATGTATTTATCCAGAGATTTTACACTGCCTCTGGCAGCGATGGCTTTCGTGACACTGTTTGTGCTCGTGAAGCTGGGACTGGAAGTATATGCTTACGTCAACGCACCTGAAAATCAGGAAACAGCTTTGGAGGTGAATGCAGATGTTGGATAAATTTTTAAGAAATCTGATTCATCAAAGGTTTCAGATCGGAAAACTGGAATTTACATTTTTAGATGCGCTTCTCGCAGTCTGCATCAGTGCTGCGGCGGGAGCTGTTCACCTGGTGTTTTTTGTGGATTCTTCTACGGGGCAGTTTATTCCGGGGGAAAATCTGCTTTCCTGTGCGGGAAATTTCGCTCTGGCCCTGGCAATCGCCGCGGTTGTACGCGTCATGTCCCATAATCACATGCATGCGCTCGTGGCCTACGCAATGTCTGCGGTCTGGCCGGTATTTGTATTTAACAGTGCCTATACAGGGGGGACGGAAGTGTTTCATGCACTGACACTGGCAGTTGCGCTCTGTGTCATCCTGTCACTGAAAAAATATTCCAAGGGGATGTTCCTTGGATTTTTAGCCGCGGCTTCCCTGCTTCAGATCCTGCAGGCAGATATCGTGGCGGAAACTCTGACGACCAGATGGCCGAACATTTATCTGCTGTACAGCGAAACGGGTTTTGTGGGAGAATACGGCATTGATGGAAAGCTGTTCACTGCAGGGGCACTTCTGATCATGTTTTACTATCTGTCCAAGAAGGAATTTTCGGTAACACCGAAGCTGCTTATCAGCGGCGGACTGTTTTTCAGTCTTTTTATCAGTTACTTCCTTCCTTTTATGAATTACCGAAGCGGATTTACGGCAAATATGCTGGCAATTTTGTTAATGTTTGCAGATAAAAAGAAATTTTATCAGCCGATGCTCTTATGTCTGGTATCCTATGTTTCATTTTCGTACTATTATACGGAGTATCAGGAGATTGCATTCTGGCCTTATGCACTTGTACTTTTATTCTTAATGTTTGATACGGGAATGTATTTCTATCAGCAGCTTCAGAACCAAAAGGAAACAAACGCATGAACATGAAAAAGAATCAATTAGAATATATCAACGGGTTAAAAGGAATTGGTGCAGGTATTGTATATCTGTGCCATTTCGTGTTTGCATTTTATTATGGAATATACAGCCTGGAGGCGGCGGACTGTCATCTTCCGATGAATGCAGAGATCCGGATCGGAAAATCCCCGCTCAACATCCTGTTCAGCGGAAACTTTGCGGTTCGTCTCTTTCTCGTGATCAGCGGTTATGTACTCTGTCTGAGATATTTCAGAACCCGTGATAAAAATGCGCTCGCTGTCAGCGCGGCGAAGCGCTATGTTCGTCTGCTTCCGCCCATCCTGCTCACAAATACGGTGATCGCACTCTGTATGTATGCGGGACTTTATCGGCATCTGGATGCGGCAGAACTGATCTGCGGGTCGACGGACTGGCTGACCGGCTTTAATCACTTCGCTCCGAAGCTGTCCGAAGCAGTGAAAGAGGGACTTTACGGATGCTTTCTGTTCGGAAGCAACCAGTACAACGGAGTTCTCTGGACAATTCCGTATCTGTTTCTGGGTGCACTGCTGGTCTACGGGTGTGCGTGGATATTCGGAACATGGAAATGGAGATATGTGGTTTACGCGGTCCTGTCGGTTCTGTTCCTGATGACGGATTATGCGGGAGTTTTTCTCGGCTTTGTGCTGTGTGATGTGATGCATACGCAGGAAAAACTGATACAGTGGATCCGAAAAAAGAAGCTGCTTTTATGGGCGGCACTGATCTTCGGAGTCTATCTAAGTTCCTATCCTTCCGCAGGGTTTGATCTGGAGGGGACCATCTACGGAATCCTGGGAGTTCCGAGAGTGGTGCTGTTTCATCTGATCGGAGCACTGCTGCTGGTCTTTGGGGTACTGAATCTGGAACCGCTTCAGAGATTTTTTGGCTGGAAGGGCTTTGTGAGACTGGGCAGAATATCCTACAGTCTGTATCTGATCCATTTTCCGGTCATTGCCATGTTCAGCTGTCAGTTTCTGATCCGGTTTTCGGGTATCATTCCGTATAATCTGTTAATGCTGCTGAACTTTATCTGTACGACAGTTCTTGTGCTGGTTCTTTCAGAGCTGTCCCGGAAATATATAGAACCATTCAGTAAAAAAGGAGAACGATTGATTGAACAGTGGATTGGTAAAAAATAATCAGAGAATTCTATGGATCGATATTGCGAAGCTTTTCGGAGTCCTGATCGTGGTACTGGTTCATTCGGGAATCAATCTTCCGGTGATCGGCAGGTATCTTGGCAGTCTGATGATCCCGGTGTTCTTTGTGCTTTCCGGATATACCTGGCGCAAAAAGGAGGAATCTTTTCGAAGCTTTGCAGTGTCGAAGGGGAAACGCCTGCTGCTTCCGTATTTTGTATGTAATCTGATCCTGGTGGCTTTTTATGCCGTTCTTACGGGGCATCTGGAAAAGACCGGTATTTTTGGGATCTTTTATTCCCGTTATATGCTGATGAAAGAGGACAGCAGCGTAAACTGCGGACTGATGCAGAGTCTGAATTCACCGACCTGGTTTTTGACCTGTATGTTTCTTGTCCTGTGTATCTATTTTCTTCTGGATCGCAGGTTTGAAAAAAAGAAAAGAAGGATCGCAGCGGCGGTCTGTATGCTGGCAGGAATCCTGATCTCCTGTGCATCACCGGTCCTTCTGCCGTGGAGTTTGGAAAACGCGTTGATTTTTCTGGGTTTTGTGGAATTCGGACGATTTATCAA
Organism: Lachnospiraceae bacterium; assembly: GCA_051879615.1. Classification (GTDB taxonomy): domain Bacteria; phylum Bacillota; class Clostridia; order Lachnospirales; family Lachnospiraceae; genus HGM12587. The sequence goes on along the minus strand of JBJEMI010000011.1, from coordinate 60,068 downwards.
AGAAGAGGCTGATGTGTGGCTGGCACAAAATCAGTGGATTTACGGAAATTTTTTTATGCTGTTTGCGGTCACCGGAAATATCAACGGAAGCATCAATGTTTCCATCGGAAATTTCGGCAACTCCGTGATCCTGTTTCTGATCACGGGATGCCTTGGAAGCCTGCTTTGTATGAAGGCGGCAGAACTGACTGAAAAATACGCAGGAAGTGCCGGCGGGATACTTGCATGGTTCGGTCGTCATACGCTCCCGATCATGTGCTGGCATTTGCTGGTGATTGAAATATTAAAAAAATTGGTGAGTATTTTATCATGAGAAGATTTGTGGAAAATAACAGACAGACAATTGAAAGAATCACGGCAGGAGCACTGGTGCTTCTGATCATCTGCTGGGGGATTCCGAGTATGAACCTCGGGATTGATGTGCAGGATACATCATCCTATCTGACAAAATACCGTTATTTCTTTGAACAGGGAGTGGGCGGGAATGCACTCTATTATCTGATCGGAGAATTTCTGGGCAGCCTGATCTATCAGGTATTCCCGCGTCTTCTGGCACTGAACATTGCCGGCTATCTGGTCTATCTGATGACCGGTTACCTGACCTGGCGGCTGTTAAAGGGGTATCTCCCGAGAGTCCCTCTTCTGACAGCAATACTGGCAGGCTGTACCTTCGGGATCTCCTGGGTGCGCTGCGTAAACTGGAATGCCTGGAGCATGTTCTTTTTAATGGCCGGGCTGCTGATGCTCATGCAGGGACTGAAGAGCAAAAAACGCAGATGGTTTTTTCTTGCGGGCACAGTGCTTGGATGGAATGCTTTTGTACGTATGCCGAATATTTTCTTTTTAATCCTCGTGTTTGTGGTCGTTTTCTATGGCCTGGATGAAAATCTGAAAGAAATGTTCAGGGACGCAGCGGCCATGACGGCAGGCGGAATCTTTGCGGGGGTTACCGGTGTACTGTTTTCGATCTCGGTTCTCGGCATGGACAAGTTTCTGGCAGATTTTTTCTGGCTGTTAAATTCCGGCGGAGATACAGAATCGAAGCACAATTTCTTCGATATGTTTGCGAATGTGATCGGCGGCTGTCTGGACGGAACCAGACAGTGGATCAAATACGGCGCGTTTTTAGCGGTGCTGATCACACTGGTCGTGCTGATTCAGAAAAAATGGAAAAAAGATGTATCACTGTATGCAGGGCTTCTTTCCGGAGCGGCAGCGCTGATTCTTGGTTTTACAAGGGAAGTCTATGTATCCTCCTGTCCGTCACTGCTGAGCGTTCAGAACTTTATCGCTTACGGCGGCGTGGCATTCGGAATTTTCGGTGCGTTTTATTTTTATAAAAAAGATAAGAACTTTGCAGCCATCTGTGCCGCAGAAATGCTGATCATGCTGGCTATGACCATGGGAACGGATACCGGAAGTATTTTCTTCCGTGTCAATATGGGGCTTCCGGCTGCAGTGATCGCAGCGATCTTATGGAAAATGGATTGGAAACCGGTGCGGATCGCGGCGGTTTTCGTACTGGTGCTGGCAGCATCCACCGGCCTGAACTGCGGGTGGAATTATGTGTACCATGACGGGAGCATGGAGGAACTGACCGCACAAATCGATGCTCCGGTATTTGCGGGAATGAAAACGACAGAAGAGCGGGCGGAATATGTGAACCGTCTCATGAAACTTCTGGAGCCGTATGAGGAGAAAGAGCTGCTGACAATCGGAGCATTTAATATCGGCTGCAATGTGACAGACATGAAACCGTTTTTCGACAGCGCATGGGCAGACCTGGACTATCTGACCATGGAAGAGTTCCATGAGGTACTGCAGGAGAAACTTGCCGAAGGCAATGTGCCTGTCATTGTGATCGCCACAGAGAAGATCAATGGGCCATACTGGGTGCCTGAAAAAATTGAATATCTGGAGGAACTGGTTTCTTCGGAACTTTACGGGACTCTTTACACGGATGAGTGGTACAGCGTCTATGTACCGGCGTTAAAATGATCACAGGAGGATGAAAATGTACAGGATTGCAAAGCAGGAGGATGTGGAGAAGCTCCTGGCCTATTTTGAAAATGATCTGAAAAACTGTCTGTACAGTTATATTGATTTGAAGAAGTTCGGGATTGCAAATCCAAACCTGAAAGTATTCCTGGATGAGGAGGAGCAGATCAGGTGCAGTGCCCTGAAATATTACGAGGGACTTCAGCTGTTTGATGCCTATGGACGGATGGATGCAGAGGAGACAGCCATGCTGATTCGGAATCTGAATTCACAGATCGTCAGTTCGACGATAGAAGTGATCGAAAAGCTGTATCCGTATCTGAAAGATAGTTATGAGATGGAGCAGGGCTTTGTAACAGAGATGAAACAGCTTCCGCAGACGGAGCTTTCCGGGGAAGTCAGACCGGCGCAGAGAGAGGACTATGAGGAAATCGCAAAGCTGATCTGCAGTGATCCGGGAGTTGGCGGTCACTATGAGCCGGAGGATTTAAAAGAACAGCTGCTGACAAGGCTGGAGGAAGGCTTCGGGAGAAATTATATCTTAAAAAGAGATGGAGAGATCATCCATCATGCGGCGACCTACGCGGAGCTTGAGAATCTGGCAGTGATCAGCGGAGTAATCACGCGGGCGGACTGGCGCGGCAGGGGTGTCGGGACGCTGGCGGTGCGAAAGCTCTGTGCAGATTTACTGAGAGAAGGAAAGAAACCGTGTCTGTTTTATTATACGAAACAGGCAGAAGGATTTTATAAAAAGATAGGATTTGAGGACGGCACGGGCTGGGCGAAGCTGGTTCTCAGAAAGGAGCAGTCATGTACTATGTAAACGAAGACATTAAAAACTGTGTGCGTATTTTTCCGGAACAGGGCAGATACGACTATGCGAGATATGATATGAATGAAAATCCGGAGGGTCTTCCGAAGGAATTTGTAGATGAGGTGTTAAAAGAAATCACACCGGAATTTCTCGCTACCTATCCGGAACATGATCAGTTCCGTCAGCTGTATGCGGATTACATCGGAGTGAAGCCTGAAAATGTGGCAGTGACCAATGGTTCGGATATGGCGATCCGGTTTATCATGGAGTTTTTCGCAGAGAAAGGAAGCAGTGTGGTGACTGTAACCCCTTCCTTTGAAATGTATGCCGTAAACTGCTCCATGCTGGGCCTGAAGCATGTACCGGTACCATATGAAGCCGATATGACGATGGATGCGGATAAGATCGCAGCGGCGATTGATGAGAATACAGATATCGTGGTGCTGCTCAATCCGAACAATCCGATCGGAACGGTATATACCGATGAGGAAGCTGAAAGAATCATCAAAAGAGCAGGAGAGGTGGGTGCAGTTGTCATTGTGGATGAGGCCTATCACTATTTTTACAGACACACCTTTCTGCCGCTGATTCATAAGTATGACAATGTAGTTGTTCTGCGTACATTCTCCAAGCTGTTTTCACTGGCGGCAGTCAGACTCGGCATGATGATTGCGAATGAGGAACTGATCGGCTATGCGAGAAAAGGAATGCCGACCTTCGAGGTCAATGCGGTGGCATTGAAATTCGGAGAGCATCTGATGCGGCATACGGAAATTATCGATCAGCTGATGGAGGAAGAAGCCGAAGGAAAGGCCTATATTGTGGAAGAACTGGCCGGGGCCGGATACAAAACCTATGTGTCACACGGGAATTTTGTATTTATTGCGCCGAAAAGGCCGGCAGCAGAAGTCAAAGCAGCGTTAAAAGAAAAAAAGATACTTGTGAAAACCTATGGAAATGAGTTTCTGAAGGATTATATTCGCATTTCCACCGGTTCAAAGAAATCTATGAAGTTTTTCCTGGATGCATTCCTGGAAACAGACAACTAAAGGAGAAAATCTATGAAAGCAATCATTCTTGCAGGCGGTATCGGAAGCCGTATCAGCCGTGAAGTGAATCAGCCGAAGAGTCTGCTGGATATCGGAGACGGCATGCCGCTTCTTCGCTATACAGTAACAATGCTGCAAAAAAAGGGCATTGATGTGAGTATCGTTTTGGGTTTCAAACAGGAAATGTTTCGTGAGATCTTAAAGGACCTGGATGTGACATTCTATGTAAATCCGTTTTACCGTGTGACAAACAGTCTGGCATCTCTCTGGTTTGCAAAGGAAGCCCTTACGGAGGAAGAGGATTATATCTTCATGAATGCCGATGTTTATCTGGAGCCGGAGATTCTGGACAAGATGCTCTGCTCTGATCAGATGATCAGTATGCTGGCCGACTACCGCAAGATTCTGGAGGGAGACTATTTCTTCCACTGTGATGAAAAGGGACTGGTTCGGAAATACGGAAAGGAAATGCCGGTGGAGGAACGTACCTGCGAATATGTGGGAGCTGCCAAAATAGGCAGGGAGTATGTGGCGGAATTTAAGCGTGTGATGGAAGAAATGGTAGCTGCCGAGCAGTATACGACATGGTGGGAGACTATTCTCTACTCCAGATGCGATGAGATCGATATCCATACGATTGATGCGGCGCCTTATTTCTGGTCAGAGATTGACTATATCGAGGATTACGAAAAAATCGTAAATTTTGTAAAGGAAAAACACAGACATGGCTTTTGACAGAGACATCTTTTTTGCACATATCAGAGAACCCATTGCGTGGCTTCTGTATGCCCGGAAGATGCGCAGACAACTGAAAAATAAGAATTTTACGATTCTTTCCTGCAACTGTGCGGCGGGGATCATCTATCACCGCTACAATCAGCCGTTTTTAAGTCCTACGATCAATCTGTGGATCGAGCAGAATGATTTTCTGAAATTTGTCTCCGATCTGGATTTTTATCTGGCACAGGAACTGCATTTTATCGAAACTGACGCGGGATATCCGGTGGCAGAGTGCGGTGATATTAAAATCTGGTTTAACCATTATACCAGTGAAAAGGATGCAGAGGAAAAGTGGAACAGCAGGAAAAATCGTATCAACAGGAAAAATCTGTTTATCCTGATGAGTGAACGGGACGGGATCACCCGGGAGGACATCCTGAAACTGGGAGAGGTTCCGTGTAAAAACAGGGTGATCTTTACATCTCATCAATATGAGGATATTCCGTATGCCTGTTTCCTGCCGCCGTATGAAGGAGAGGAACAGGTGGGATATTATCTGCAGAAAAATCCGCTGACAGATAAAACTGTGATGGAAAAATACTTTGATTTTACAGAGTGGCTCAATCAGTAGGGCATTGCTCTGAAAAATGATCAGAAAGAGGAAATGAAATGGTTCAGTGGATTAAATCAAAACCATGGTTGTATCAGACTCTGATGGCGTGCCACGGTGTCTATATGAAATTTCATGAGATGCTGATGCATCTGGCATGGCATCTCTTTGTACATTTTCCGTTAAATCCCAAAAAGGTGGTTTTCGGGAACTTCTATGGCGGAGGATTCGGAGATAATCCCAAATTTATCGCTGAAGAGCTGCTTCGAAGAAACCTGGGATTTGAACTGTACTGGATGCTGGAGGATGTCAAAAGCCCGCTGCCGGAGGGAATCCGTCCGGTGAGGCCGAATACGTTTGCGTTTGCCTATCATATGGCAACGGCAAAATTCTGGGTGGATAACACAAGAAAACAGCATTTTTTGATTAAGAGAAAAGAGCAGTATTATATTCAGACCTGGCATGGGGGTCCGGGATTGAAAAAAGTTGAGCAGGACGTGGCACATTCGATTTCAAAAGAATATCAGGAATATGCCAAAGCGGATTCCAAAAGGATCGATCTGTTTTTGTCCTGCTGTCGGTGGTGCTCAGAGCTTTATCACAGGTCGTTCTGGTATGACGGACCGCTGCTGGAGCGGGGAATTCCGAAAAATGATCTGTATTTTCAGGACAGATCGCCGATTCGTGATAAGGTGCTGAAGAGATTTGAAATACCGGAGGATGCGAAGCTGGTGATGTATGCCCCGACCTATCGGGATGACAGAAGTACGGATATGTACAATCTGGATTACGACCGTACACTGCGGGCACTGCACAGTCGTTTCGGCGGAGAATGGTATCTGCTGGTGAGGCTTCATCCAAACTGTGCGGCACTGGCAGGAGAGGTCAGTACCGGAGAATTTATCCGCAATGCAACACTTTATGAAAATATGCAGGAGCTGCTTGTGGCCTGTGATATGATCATCAGTGATTATTCCGGCTGTGCCTTCGACTATCTGATGCTGAAGCGTCCGGGATTCTTATATGCGGAGGATTATGAAAAGATCAAACAGGTAAAGGATTATTACTTTTCTCTTGAGGAGCTTCCGTTCGATCTGGCCTTTAACAATGAGGAACTGGAAAATTATATTCTGAATTTTGATGAGGAAGCTTATGCACGCAAGTGTGATGAATATTTGAAAACAATCGGCTATTTTGATGACGGACATGCTGCAGAGGCGGCAGTGGATGTGATCGTTGAAAGAGCCGGTCTTTCATGATTGATGCAGAGGAGATCTATGAAAAAAATATACAGTGAAATCATTCGGCTGATTGAAAAATATTACTGGTTACTTTTTGCGGGAATGACTCTGATCACGGCATTTCTCTGTTTCAGGTGTCTGGATGTAGCCTACGTATCTTCCTGGGACGAGGCCAGACATGGAATCAGTGCCTATGAAATGCTGAAGTCGGGAGATTATATTGTAAATACAGTAAAATACGAACCGGATTACTGGAATCTGAAGCCGCCGCTCAGTTTTTACGGGATTATTCTGGGCTTTAAAATATTTGGTTATTCTGTGAGAGGGCTGAGATTCTATTCTGCCTGTGCTTATCTTTTGACCTGCGTGGCAGTGGGCTTATTCCTGAAAAGATATCATAAGCTGACTTCTTTGATCGGAATGTGTTTTTTATGCTGTAATTATCTGGTTTTTTGCTTTCATGGCGCCAGGTCGGGTGATGCGGACGCAATGTATCTGATGTTTTTTGTATTTGCCATGCTTGCCATGCTGGAAATACCCCGAAAGCATTCCGGATTGTATATCTGCGGTTTTTGTTTTGCATGTGCATTTTTGTCGAAAAGCTTTCATGCATGCATCATTGCGGTTATCGGCGGCTGTTTCCTCCTGTTTACGGGTGAGATTCGCAGGATCAGTGTCAGAGAATGGGCCGGATTCCTTTTATCCTTTATGGTACCTCTGGGAATCTGGTGTATTTTCAGATTCAGCAGAGACGGGATTACTTTTTTTGAGAAGATGATCCAAACCGACCTGCTCAGCCGAAGCAGCAGTGCGTCGGAAGGACATGCAGGCAGCTTTTTATTTTACTATGATGCCTATTTCAAAGATTTTGCCTATATCTATCGCTGCCTGCTTCTGATCGTGGCTGCAGGCGCTGTATTTTACGGACTGATGGCAGTCCGTAAAAAAGCTTTATCAAAAGAAAATATGCAGGAGATCACAGGCTATGCGCTCTGGCTGGTTCTCCCTTTTGTGTTTTTTTCGGCAGTTTCTACAAAGCTGATATGGTACGGTTATCCGATCCTGATTCCGCTGTCTATGATCGCGGCGATTTTCTGCGGCAGATTTTTGACAGAAGAACTGTCCGGGGACAGAACCATCGCTATCCTGGTTAAGACGGTGGCGGCAGGAGGTCTGCTCTGTCTGGTGATCGTACATATGCGTTCTACTTACCTGGATGCGGTCAGAGAAATTCATGGGGATGAGCTGCAGAGCTTTATTTCGGAAAGTGTGAGCAGAGACAGCAGCTATGCGGGAACAGAGGCCTATATCGATGCGCCTCAGGAAATGGAAGACGGAACGGTATGGAATCAGCATGTACTGTTTATGGCGGAAATATCAGGAGATTTCCGATGCGAAGATGGAGGAACCGCGGAATTTTTAAAGGCAGATGATGCGGTTTTATATATCACGAAAGAAAGATATGCACAGAAAGAAGCAATACTTGCAGAATGTGAAATTCTGTTTGAAAAAGGCAGCTATATTTTATTATTAAGGTAGACGGGAGTTCTGTATGAAAGAGCGAAACAGATCAATTGATGCGATCAAAGGAGTGGCGATCACACTGGTCATGCTTGGTCATGTGTTCGTACATAACTTTATGGAGGATCCGTATCTGTATGATTTTATCAAGGTGGTGCAGATGCCGCTGTTTATGATCGTCAGCGGATATCTTGGCGGAATCGGAAGAAAGGTATCGGACTTTGGACAATATCGCGAGATTTTGGGAAAGAGAGCGGTGACCTATCTGGTGCCCCTGTTTTTCTGGCTGACGATTCTGCATCCGGACGAACTGGGGTACGCTTATCGTACCATCTTTTTTCATCTGGATTACGGTCTGTGGTTTCTGGCAGTGCTGTTCCTGCTCACTTTTTTTGTATGTACGGCACAGCTGGCCGCGTCTTTTGCAAAAGAAAGAAAGCTGCTGTCAGAGGTGGTTTTCTGGGGTGTTTATGGAATATTTTGTCTGATCCTGCTGATACAGTGTCTGAGTGGGAACACTTTTTTAAGTCCTTCCCTGACCCTTTTGTATGTACCGTTTTATATGCTGGGATATGTGACAGGAAATTACGGAAGGGCGTATTTATGCTGGGGAACGGGAGAGTCCGGAAAGCTGGATTGTAAAGACAGCCGTTTTGTTCGGGCGGTAGTTCCGGTCATGGCAGTGTTTCTGATCCGTCTGATCATTGTAAGAGATCTGAATGCAATTACCGGACTGGCAGATACGATCATTCAGATGATCGCATCTGTGCTTGGAAGTCTGACGGTGATCTATGCAGTCCTTTGGTGGAAGGAAGGCAGGATCAGGAATTTTTTTGCCTGGATTGGACAGTATACGCTGGAAATCTATGTGATTCACTATCATTTTGCCTATCTTCTGAATCTGAAACATCAGCGGTATGAGTTTTATTCATGGAAGGGCTTCCTGTTTGTGATCGCAAGCTTTGCGGTCATGAGTGCTGTGACCTGGCTCTGTATTCTTTTGCTGAAGCGGTTTGCGATTACAGATCTGCTGGCATTTGGAAAAAGAAAGGAAAAGAAATGAAAAAAACAGAAAACGTATTTTTGAAGATCATTGTATGGCTGATGCTGGCTGTCATGTCTTTTCTCACAGTTGTCAGTCTGCTGTACAGATCTTATATAGATGTGACATACCGGGAAATTATCTATTATCGTAAGGATAATGTGCTTCTTGCCTGTGTTTTTCTGGCAGCGGCATTTCTGTTCTTTCATCTGGGAAGCAAAAAGCGCTGGTTTACGAAAATGAATGAAAAGAAGCTGCTGATCTGTCTGCTGGTCTATGTCTTTGCGGTCAGCGGTGTCTGGGCATGGATTTCCCACAGTGTTCCGACGGCTGATCAGAAAAGTGTTCTGGAATGTGCGGAAGGCATGATGAACGGAAACTACAGCTGTATGGAATATGACGGATACCTGCAGTATAATCAGCATCAGGTAGGTCTGACGTACTTTTATGAGGTATTCAGCCGGATCTTTACGGGCGGCCATGTGAAATATCAGGCGATCTACGGGATGAATACGGTGATGATCACGGGAATTTTCTGGGGGCTCTATCTGATCACGAAGGAGCTGACCGGCAAAAAGGAAGCTGCCGTAATGGAACTGCTGATCTCGTTCGGTATGTTTCAGCTGATGATGTACAGTACCTTTGCCTATGGGCTGATTCCGGGGCTGTTCTTTGCAGTATTTGGAATTTATCTGATGCTGAAACTGACAAAAACAGGAAGGTGGCTTTATGGGATTCTGATGGCAGTCATGCTTGCGATGGCGGTCTTTCTGAAATCCAATTACCTGATCTTTTTGATTGCGGCAGCAATTGTTCTTCTGACAAAGGCTGTTTCCGATAAAAAGAAGTTTTATGCGGTATCTGTAATAATGGCTTTTGTGTTCAGTATTGCTCTTTCCGGAATGGCAGAGCGGGAATACGAGAATCGATCAGGGATACCGTTTGGCGATACGATTCCGAATACGGCTTATCTGGCTATGGGAATGCAGGATGGTGATATGGCGCCGGGGTGGTTTAACGGCTATAACCATGTGACCTATCGCCTGAATGGTTATGATCAGGAGGTCACCGATCAGATTGCCAGAGAGGATATCAGGGAGCGTTTTCTGGAATTTGCCGAAAATCCAAAGGAGTGTCTGGATTTTTATTATTATAAGATCGTTTCCCAGTGGAATGAAGTGACCTATGAATGCTTCTGGATCAGTACCAATGAGAATAATCACTCCCGGGAGCTCTCTTTGGTCGTCCAGGATCTCTATACCGGAAAGCTGCATACAGCAGCAGAAGCAGTGATGAATCTGTATCAGCTGCTCTTGTTTGCGGGAACACTGCTTTGTGTATGGTCTCTGAGAAATAAAAAGAATATATCGGAAACGATCCTGATTTTATGTATCTTGGGTGGATTTTTATTCCATATTTTATGGGAAGGAAAGTCCCAGTATATCATTTCCTATTTCCCGCTGATGATTCCGTGTGCGGCAATCGGCTGGGAAATGCTTTGCGGTAAGAAGAAATAGAGGAGAATTCAAATGGGCGATCACAAACATAAAAAAAGTTTCGGAATGGTCTGGCAGCAGCTGATGGAGATACTGATGCTGACAGCAGTGGCCTGTCTTACAATTTCATTTTTCGGGGGATATTATCTGATCATTACAACCGTCGGTCATCATTCCAGGCTGCTGACGCAGATCGCAATCGTTTTTCTGAGCTGTAAGGTGATCGGAACACGTTATTCACTGAAAGAATTCGGCGTAATCCTGGTTCTTCTGGCGTTGGGGATCAAAACCTGGCAGATGACAGGAAAAAATACGATCCTGCTGAATGTTCTGGTAATTTCTGCCATGAAAAATATGGATCCTGGGAAGGTGTTCCGGGTGTCTTTGTTCAGCCTGATCTTCATCGTAGCCCTGGTCGGTCTGCTGGCAGTCCTTCAGATCACAGGACCTGTGGAGCTGACAAAATATTACGGAAGAGAAATCGTCGAAACCAGATACTGCTTTGGCTTTATTCATCCGAACCAGTGGGCGCATGCCATGTTTATGATCCTGCTGCTCACCGTGGTTTCTTATTGGGAACATATGAACATGGCGGCAGCAGTGATTCTGATGGCGGGAAATTATGCAGTATACAGACTGTCTGTTTCAAGGACAGGATTTCTTGTGGGAACCGCTGTGATCGTTCTGATGCTGCTGTACCGTTATGCGAAGAAATGGATGGATACACTCCCTGTCAAAGGAATGATTTTTCTCGGTACCCTGACAATCTGGAGTTTTCCGATTGCGGCGATTCTGGACACGCCTTTGGGCAGCTGGATACAGAATGACTGCCCGATCAGATTTAACGGCAGATTATCGATGGCAAAAAAATATTACGACTGCTATGGAATGTCCCTGTTTGGAAAGAAGATCGAAGATACACTGATGATCGGTTCCGAGGAAATCGTATTGGATATGGGATATGTACGGTTTTTGCTGGAAAACGGAGTGATTGCCTATATCGCAGCATTTGCAGCCTGCTGCCTGCTGCTCTTCTGGGCAATGAAGAAAAAAGAGAATACGGCAGTCGTATGTGTCATTGCGATCCTGGTGTATGGATTCAGTGAAAATATTGCTTTTTCCGCTGTTCCGGCCAATGTGACCATGTATTTCCTCGGTCGGATGCTGTTTGGAAACCAATGCATATTGAAAAAGGGACAAAAAGGTATTATAATAAAAAGGATATCTTGATTATATTGAGGATGCTGCGCTCACATAGAAACAGGAGGATTATTTTTGTATAAAAAAGGATTTGAAGGATGGAGAAAACATCTGGATTTTATGATTATAGATATGTTTTGTATCCATGTGTCCATTATTATCGCCTATTTTTGCAGGCATGGATGGGCACTGTCGTACGTAAACAGTGTATATCCGGAACTGTCGGTGCTGATGACTGTTATGGATTGGATCGTTGCATTCTTTTTTAACTCCTTTAAGAATGTATTGAAGAGAGGTTATTATAAAGAATTTCTGGCAACGGTGAAGCATGTATTTTTGCTTCTGATGATCTTGACCTTCTATTTGTTTTCTCTGAAGAAGGGCGAGGAGTATTCGAGAATCATTATTTATCTCTTTGCATTTTTTTATTTTGTGATCAGTTATGTCGTACGTCTGCTCTGGAAAAAATATCTGTTGGAGCACGGATTTCAGAAGCAGCTGCGTTCTACACTGATCGTCGCTGAATCCGACAGGGTCAGAGAAGTTCTGAAAACACTCAGGGAATATAAGGGAGACCGTTTTCAGTTCTCCGGGATCGTTTTAGTGGACGATCAGAGCGGAGAAAAGGAAATAGAAGGAGTCCCGGTAGTCGCTGATGTAGAAAACGCGGCAGAGTATGCATGCCGGGAGTGGGTGGATGAAGTATTTGTACAGTTTTCCAACAGGACGCAGGATCTGGAAAAAATGATGCAGCAGTTTCTGGAAATGGGTGTTACCGTTCATCAGGAGCTGGGAAAACGCGAAAGCGGAACACAGAAACAGTTTGTTGAAAAGCTGGGAGATTACGTGGTGCTGACAACCAGCATTAATTATGCGTCTCCGCAGCAGGTTTTCATGAAGCGGCTGATGGATATTATCGGCGGTATTATCGGATGTATCTGTACGTTACTGATTTATATTGTGATTGCTCCGCTGATCAAAAAGGAATCACCGGGGCCGGTATTTTTTTCACAGGTCAGAATCGGTAAAAACGGACGTAAGTTTAAAATTTACAAATTCCGAAGTATGTATATGGATGCCGAGGAAAGAAAAAGAGAACTGATGGAACAAAACCGTATCAAAGACGGATTTATGTTTAAACTGGAATATGACCCGAGAATTATCGGAAGTAAAAAGCTTCCGGACGGTACGGTCAAAAGGGGAATCGGGAATATTATCAGAGACTATTCCCTGGATGAATTTCCTCAGTTTTACAATGTGCTCAAAGGTGACATGAGTCTTGTGGGGACCCGTCCGCCGACAGTAGATGAATGGGAAAAGTATGAATTGCATCACAGAGTCCGGTTGGCGACAAAACCGGGTATTACGGGAATGTGGCAGGTCAGCGGAAGAAGCAACATTGTGGATTTTGAAGAAGTCGTGAAGCTGGACAAGAAGTATATTACCGAGTGGAGTATGGGTCTGGATCTGAAGATCCTCATGAAAACGGTGACATCGGTGCTCAAAAAAGAAGGTTCCATGTAGGAAGAGCAGAAATGAATGGATGTGTTGTTTCATAGACAGTGAAGGAGAATAAATAAGTATGAAAGTATGTTTGGTAGGTTCCTCCGGTGGACATCTGACACATTTATACATGTTAAAACCATTCTGGCAGAATAAAGAACGATTCTGGGTTACGTTTGATAAAGAAGATGCGAAAAGCCTTTTAGAGGGTGAAAAGATGTACTCCTGTTATTATCCGACAAACAGGAGCCTGAAGGCATTGATGATCAATACGAAACTTGCATGGAAGGTACTGCGTAAGGAACGACCGGATCTGATCATTTCTTCCGGCGCCGCAGTAGCAGTACCTTTTTTCTATCTGGGAAAGCTTTTTGGAGCAAAGCTCATTTATATAGAGGTTTTTGATCGGGTGAATACATCGACGATGACAGGAAGGCTGGTTTATCCGATTACGGATAAATTTATCGTGGAATGGGAAGAAATGAAACAGGTGTACCCGAAGGCGATCAATTTGGGAAGTATTTTCTAATTATTATATCAGGGAGAATTTTGAATGATATTTGTGACAGTAGGTACCCATGAACAGGCATTTAACAGACTGATCGAATGTGTAGACGGACTGGTTGAAAAGGGAGTCATCAGGGAAGAAGTGATCATACAGACAGGTTTCAGTGATTACATTCCAAAACACTGCAGATGGAGCAAGCTGTTTTCTTATCAGGAAATGGTACGTAATGTGGCAGATGCAAGGATTGTGATCACCCATGGGGGACCATCCAGCTTTATTATGCCTCTGCAGATCGCAAAGACGCCCATTGTGATTCCCAGAAAGAAAAAATATGATGAACATGTCAATGACCATCAGGTGGAGTTTGTCAGAATGATGGAAGAGCGTATGAAAAATATCATTGTCGTCGAAGAAATGGAAGAGCTTGGTAAGGTCATCACACAGTACGATGAAATTGTTAAGGCGATGCCGGCAGGCATGAAGAATAATAACGCAAAATTCAATGCGGAACTTGAAAAAATAGTCTGTGAATTATTTGAAAGCTAATAATGGAGAGATCGATGAAAATCTTGCATATACCAACAGGGGGGCTGTTTACCGATGGAATATTCAGCTGTATTTATGAATATACAAAGGCGATGGACTGTGATCAATATAGAATAGATCTGCTGGCAACGAATGAACCGACCGAAGATGCGGTCAGTAAATTCGAATCACTGAATCAGCGTGTCATTGTCATTCCCTTTCGTAAGGTAAATGTTCTGAAATATATCAGGGAATTATATAAATGTTTGAGACAAAACAGGTATGATATTGTACATGTACACGGAAGCAGTGCGATCATGTCGATAGAAATGGTTACGGCGTGGCTTGCAGGGTGTAAAGTGCGCATTGCGCACAGTCATAACACACGATGCCAGAATGAAAAGGCCCATAAGATTCTTTTGCCGGTCTTTTATCGAAGCTATACCCATGCATTCGCATGTGGAAGAGATGCGGGCGAATGGCTGTTTGGAAACAGAAAATTTACAATACTTCCGAATGGACGTGATCTGAAAAAGTATATGTACGATGAGGATCGGAGAAAATACTGGAGAGAACAGTTGAAAATAGAACAGGACTGTCTTGCGGTCGGCCATGTGGGAAGATTTAATGAGCAGAAAAACCACCGGTATCTGATCAGCGTTTTTGAAGAACTGAAAAAAATCAGAAATGATGTGAAACTGGTGCTGATGGGTACCGGTGAATTATATGAAGATACGAAACAGCTGGTATCTGATAAAGGACTTTCGCAGGATGTGGTCTTTATGGGCAATGTGGAAAATGTTGCGGAAGTGTTATCGGCAATGGATGTGATGGTCATGCCAAGCCTTTATGAAGGACTGCCGATCGTTACACTGGAATGGCAGGCAGCAGGTCTGTCATGTTTTCTGAGTGATCGTATTACCCGGGAGTGTATGGTCACAGATCATGTTTACAGACTTCCGCTTCAGGAGCCGCCGGCTTTCTGGGCAAAGGCAATCGCCGAAGAAAAGCTTCCGGACAGACTCGCGGAAAGAGAAACTGTCGAGACCAGGATGCGTGAAGCGGGATATGATATTGCACAGAATGCTGAAAAACTGAAACAATTGTATGAGAGTTTTATGAGAGAATGAGAAAATCAAACAGGGGAGAAAATCAATATGAAAAGAGTCATTACATATGGAACATTTGATCTGCTGCATTACGGACACATCAATCTATTGCGTCGTGCAAAGGCATTGGGAGACTATCTGGTGGTAGTTCTTTCTTCTGATGAGTTTAACTGGAATGAGAAGGGGAAAAAATGCTATTTTACCTATGAGCAGCGAAAGGCTTTGCTGGAAGCGATTCGATATGTGGATCTGGTGATTCCGGAAACGAACTGGGAACAGAAACGCAGTGATGTACATGAGTATCATATAGATACATTTGTTATGGGAGATGACTGGAGAGGAAAATTCGACTTTCTGGAAGAAGAAGGAGTCGAGGTTGTCTATCTGCCGCGTACCCCTGAAATCAGCACAACGCAGATCAAAACAGATTTAAATAAGAAATAGGTGAGCTGAAAATGAATAATGATGATATTTTAGTAAAAATGCATTCATTACATTTGGTTTTGGCGGAAGAATTAAAAAGGATATGCGAGAAACATCATATCAGGTATTTCATGATCGCAGGTACATTGCTGGGAGCGGTGCGTCATAAAGGATTTATTCCGTGGGATGACGATATGGATTTCGGCATGCTCAGAGAGGATTATGACCGCTTCGTCAAAATATGCGGGGAAGAACTGGACAAGGAAGTGTTCTATCTTCAGACAAGTGATACGGACCGTTACTATACATTCAATTTTGTAAAACTCCGCCTGAAAGGAACCAGGGTATTGGAGGAGTTTTCATCAAAGACAAATACAGATCAGGGAATCTATATCGATATTTTCCCGATCGATCATGTGTCTGACAATCCTCTGATGGCAGCTGTTCAGTACAAAAGCTTCTGGTTTTTCAGGAATCTTCTGTGGGTGAAATGCGGTTATGGAGAAGAAGAGAGAAAAAAACAGCTTTCCTATAAGGTTGCCAGATTTCTTTCCGGTTTCTTTACCATTTCCTTTTTGAAAAAAATGAAATACAGGACCATCACATGCTGTATGGGCCGGAGAACAAAAAAAGTGGTTACAAGTGACGGAACCTACGGCCTGAAAAAGGAAACACTGTCAGCCGAATGGGTCGAAAACCTTGCCACGTATGAATTTGAACACTGTCAATATCCGGGAATCGCGGATTATGATGCATATTTATCCTATTTTTATGGGGACTATATGAAATTGCCTCCGGAATCCAAAAGAGATCATCACAAACGGCTGATGGTTGATTTCGGAGATTATGAATCAGGTAATAAGAATATTAAAAAGCAGATTGAGGATAAATGATGAAATTACCCAAATTTAGTGTGATTGTTCCGATTTATAATGTGGAAAGATATCTGGAAGAATGCATTCTCAGTATTTTGAATCAGACATTTGAAGATTTTGAATTGATTTTGGTCAATGACGGTTCTACGGATTCCTGTCCGGATATTTGCAGGAGTTATGAGAAAAAGGACAGGAGAATTAAAGTGATCCATCAGACAAACAAGGGACTTTTGACTGCGCGCCGCGTTGGGATGCAGGAATCTGTGGGAGAATATCTGGTTCATATTGACTCCGATGATGCGTGTAAAGAAAATCTGCTGGAAACCCTGGATCGTGTGATCGATCAATATCAGGCTGATCTGGTGATTTACAATTATGATCTGATTGATGAAAACGGCTGTTTTATCAGAAGCAATCCGGTGCTGGAAAAAGAATGTGATACAAAAATTTATGAGAATCTTTCTAAAAAGTATTTGCTTCAGAAGATCATCTATGGTCCTGAAATGAATAATATCTGGATAAAGTGCGCCCATCGCAGTATCGCAGCCGTAGAGGAAGACTTCAGCAGTTATGCGGATATCAAGATGGGTGAGGATGTTGTGCATACCCTGCCATTGCTGAAGAATGCGGAAAAAATCGTTTATATTCCGGATTGTCTGTATTTGTACCGGGTCAGCAGAAGCGGAATGTCAAGACATGTCAAAAAAGAGTATATTTTTAATTATCAAAAGGTCAGATATGCAGTATATCGAACAATCAGAGAGATCGGATGCAGGGAATTAGAACCGTGTTTTTTTAAACGATATATCCATGGACTGTTAAATTATCTGATGAAGATGCATCTGATCTGTGATTCATCGGAAGAGTATCGGGATGTCTTTCGGCGGGTGCGATCGCACGAGCTGCAGTCAGCTGCAGAGGGACATCTGAAGTATTGGGGAATTAAGAATTTTCCTGTATATGTATTATGTTTGCCTTGTTTTTACGGGATCGCAAAGATGATGGCAAAAAAATATTACGGAACAATATAGAAAAACAATTCATAACAGCAAAGAGAGGAAGAACGATTGAAGGTAGCAGTTTTGGTTGTCACATATAACAGAAAAATGTTATTGAAAGAAAATATTCAGGCAATCTTAAGACAAAGTTTTGTTGATTTTGATTATTATATATGTGACAATGCAAGTACAGACGGAACAAAAGAAGTGATCGGGCAGGAAATGAAGAGCGATCACCGGATCAAATATTATAATACCGGAAAAAATCTTGGTGGAGCCGGGGGATTTTCTTTTGGTCTTAAGAAGATTTCCGAAAAAAATTATGATTTTTGCTGGATTATGGATGACGATTCGATTCCTGAAGCAGATGCGCTGGAAAAATTGCTTGAGTGTTCACATAAAATCGGAGAAAAAAACTTTTCTTTTCTTGCCAGTAATGTTTTGTGGACAGACGGTACGCCGTGCAAAATGAATCAGTGCAGTATCTTAAAAGAGAAAAAGATTGCAGAAGAGCTGGAAGACATGGGAATGGCACCGATCAACAGGTGTTCTTTTGTCGGCTGTTTTGTGAATATGTTTTATGCAAGAACCGTTGGGCTTCCAATTAAAGAATTTTTTATATATGGAGATGATACGGAATATACGTTGCGTTTAAGCGAATGTGCACAGGCGTTTTTCTGTAAGAACAGTGTGATCGTTCACAAAATGCCTGCAAATGGAAGAATAGGGATTGCGGAGGCTCCGATCGATCGTGTAGAGCGATATCAATATGAATATCGCAATCGGATCTATGTGTACAGATACCGGAGCAAGCTCCCGTGGAGAAAGATCGTCTTTATCTATCTGAAAGAATCTGTCAAAGTATTACTTCGCTCAAAGCAAAAAAAGGGACTGCGTCTGAGAGTCATCTGGAGCGGATTTGCTGCCGGACTGAAGTTTCACCCGCAGATTGAGTCAATGAAATAATAGCACTGGAGAGGACATGTGATGAAGAATACTTTGAGGAAAAGCGAGATCCTGTATTTTACGGCGTTTTTTTTGCTGTGTTTTTCCGTAAATGTATATAATGGATCTTATGTGTCAAAGTTGTTGCCGACAATTTTCAATACAGTGATCAAATATCTGTCATTAGGATTATTTTTTTTGGCAATTATACAGAAACAATGGTCTCAGAAGAAAAATATCGTCTGGATATGTATGCTTGTACTGGTAGTCCTGGTGAGTTTTGTTGTGGACAAACCGGTTCTGATGCTGTATATTCTGGCTGTGATTGCCGCTGATGTGACGGATTTTGAAAAAATAAAGAAATGCACCGTGATATCTAATGTGATATGTGTTTTTTTTGTGCTGAGTGCATGCGCATCAGGTCTCATACCGGATGTGCTGTATGAGCATGGGGAAAAAATAGCGCATTGTTTGGGATATGTTTATTACAGTAATTTATCAGCAATCGTCTTTTTTACAAGTACGATGGCTATGTCCAGAGAAAGCAGGTATGCCGTCAGCTGGCTGAGCATCCTGTTCTGGCTGGTCGTCAATTGGCTGGTATATCTGGTGACAACTACAAGACTGACATTTTTCATGTTTTTGTTTGAACTGATACTTATCATATTGATAAAAAAAATAAAACTATTTAAATTTAAAAATAATCTGTTCTGGAGATTTGCGGCGACAATCCTTTTTCCGGTTGTCTCAGCAGGTTATATCGGATTTTGTACTGTTTACGATTCGAAAGTGAGTTGGATGGCCAGATTGAATGATCTGTTGGTTTGCAGACTTGGTCAGAATCAAAGAGGACTCAGAAAATTCGGAATTTCCTTGATTGGCAATAAAATAAAAATGATCGGCAATACGGAAATCTATGAAGGGACTGCCAGTGCGTCAGAGTATTTCTATATTGACAGTGGATTTGTCTATGCTTTTCTGGCATATGGAATTATTGTTTTTACATTACTGATTCTGGCCTATACGGTCATTTGCAGATATGCTGTCATAAAGCAGAATGAAATGCTGTTTATATGGTGTGTGGTTGTCTGCATTCACGCCGTCATCAATAATGTGATCATCAGAGTCGATATCAATCCGTTATTACTGATGATTCCGGCAGTGATTGATGAGTGGAAATGGAGGAAGCGGATCAGGATCTAGAGAAGTCCGGAGAAAGAAAGGAAATGTGGTAATATGGCTTCCGGCGCAGGACCGAGCATTAAGAAAAATTATATATATAATACATTGTATCAGTGTCTGGCTCTGATTACCCCCCTGATTACGGCACCCTATATTTCCAGAGTTTTCGGGGCCGATGGTGTGGGAATTCAAAGCTTTACAAATTCGATACTGACCTATTTTACATTATTTGCAGCACTGGGAACAGCTTCTTATGGGCAGCGGGAAATTGCACGCTGCCGTGATAACAGGAAAGAGGTCAGCAGAGTCTTCTGGGAAATAGAACTGGTCAGTGTATTTTCTACATCCGTGGCACTGATCGGATGGATCGTCATCATATTGACCAGTGATTTTTACAGGCCGTATTATATTGCATGGACCATGTCGATCATTGCGGTTTTATTTGATATTTCATGGTTGTATGCCGGCTTCGAGCAGTTTAAAAATATTGTATTCAGAAACTCGGCAGTAAAGATTACCGGAATTATTTTATTGTTTACGGTGGTCAAATCGAAAAATGATGTGGTTCTGTATATTGCGATTCTTTCAACAAGCGGTCTTTTGGGGAATATTTCGATGTGGATGCTCCTGAATAAATATGTGGACCGTCCATGTTTCAGGGAACTTCGTTTTTGGAAGCATCTGAAAGAAACACTGGTGTATTTTGTGCCTACGATCGCTACATCCATCTATACGGTACTGGACAAGACAATGATTGGTCTGATCACCGGTGATTCTTATGAAAATGGATATTATGAGCAGGCTACCAAGATTATTTCCATCGCAAAAACGCTGATATTTTCCCTGAATACAGTCATGGGAGCCAGAATGGCCTATCTGTTTGGGAGAAAAGAGTATCATAAGATCAGAGACGGAATTGAAACATCCCTGGATTTTATCCTGCTGATGGGAACTGCCATGAGTTTCGGAATTGCAGGTATTTCACCGGTATTTGTGAAATTGTTTTTTGGCGAAGGATATGATTCGGTTACAGGAATTCTGAATGTCCTCTGTCCGATTATCGTAGTGATCGGAATCAGTAATTGTCTCGGTGCGTTATATTTTACGCCAAGCGGCAGGCGCAGAGACAGCAACAAGGTCATCTGTCTGGGGGCAGCGGTGAATTTATGCCTGAACTGTGTATTGATCCCGAAATATTCGGCAACAGGGGCCGCCGTGGCTTCGGTACTTGCTGAAATTGTCATTACCCTGCTTTATATCATTCTGGGAAAAGAGTATGTGAATTTTACAATGCTGTTCCGTTTTATGTGGCGCAGGGTTATTGCAGGATGCTGTATGTTTGCTGTTGTCAGAGCTTTAGCCGGAAATCTGCCTGCAGACGGTCTGCTCTCTTTGATCTTCCAGGTTGCAGGCGGTGGAATAACATATATCGTTATTCTGTTTGTATTAAAGGATGAGTTTCTGATCAGAAATGTCAGAAATTTAATTGATAAAAAGAAAAGGATTGAAAAATGAAAAAAACAGACGATGCATTTTATAGAGAAGAAGTAAGATGTGATTATCTTGTTACAGCTGAAATGAAAAAAATATGGGCAGTGGAGCTGGACCTGCTGGAAAAGTTTATGGAGGTCTGTGAAAAACATGATCTGACTTATTATGTCAGCGGAGGAACCCTCCTGGGTGCTGTCCGCCACGACGGAATGATCCCATGGGATGATGATATCGACGTGGCAATGAAAAGGGAGGACTATGATAAGTTTATAAAACTTGCGGGAGAATTCCGGGCTCCTTATTTTCTTCAGTGCAGGGAGACAGAAAAAGGATATTTTCGCGGACACGCACAGTTGAGAAATTCCGAAACCACGGCAATCCTGAAATCTGAAAAATATACTGCGGATTTTAATCAGGGAATCTTTATTGATATCTTTCCTCTGGATGTCATTGACAGCAGCGATGAAAGATTCAAAAGAAATATGCGAAAAGCAGGTAAGATGTATCGACAGATGAATTGGTTTCGAAGCTATAAAAGCGTGGAAAAACACTCACTCAAGGGTAAAGTGAAATATTTGCTGTTGAAATGTTACTACAGTTTTGTACCGTTTGAAAAGGTATATGAAAAACATGAGCGTCTGTGCAGTGAAGTGAGAAATGAAAACGGAAATGAGATAGGAATGATTACCGTTTTCCATGATAATCCTCATTTTATCTGGAATAAAGAGGATTATGTGGGAAGTATGAGTCATTCGTTTGAATATCTTACAGTCAATATACCAAAGAATTATCATAATTTGCTGGAAAAGCAGTATGGGGATTACAGGAAACCTGTTCGCGGAACAACAGAACATGGCGGAATTATTTTTGATACGGAACATTCCTATCAGGAAGTATTAAAAAAATTACGTTAACCCATCAAGAAGAATCATGCTAGAAAGGGAATGTATTATGAAGATAATGCCGAATCGTCTGGACCGTGGCTTTGAGCAGTATCAGGAGGAGTTTGAACAGAAGGCTCTGGAAGTGCTCAGAAGCGGCTGGTACATTTTAGGGAATGAAGTAAGAGAATTTGAAAAGGAATTTGCCTCTTATACAGGTGCAAATCATTGTGTTGGTCTGGCGAGCGGCCTGGATGCACTCTGGATCGCATTTCGCGTACTCGGAATCGGTGCGGGAGATGAGGTCATCGTGCAGGGAAATACTTACATTGCCAGTGTCATGGGAATTACCATGAATGGTGCGACTCCGATCTTTGTGGAGCCGGACGAATACTTTAATATCGATACGAAAAAAATCGAGGAAAAGATTACAGATAAGACCAGGGCAATTCTGGTCGTCCATTTATATGGTCAGGCATCCAAAATGGATGATGTACTTGCCCTGTGCGAAAAATATGACCTGCGTCTGGTGGAAGATTGTGCACAGTCTCACGGGGCATGTTTTGACGGAAGGATGACCGGTACTTTTGGAGATGTCGGATGTTTTTCGTTCTATCCGTCCAAAAATCTGGGGGCATTCGGGGATGCCGGTGCCATCGTATGTAAGGATGCGAAGCTTGCGGAGGATTTCAGAGTTTTTCGCAATTACGGAAGTGAGAAGAGGTACTATAATAAGATTGTCGGAGCAAATTCGCGTCTGGATGAAATACAGGCGGGATTTCTGCGTGTACGCTTAAAGCATGTGGAAGAAATTGAAGCAGAACGTATGAAAATTGCGGCTCGTTATGAAGCCGAGATACATAATCCGAAGCTGCAGCTGCCAAAAGTGCGTGAAAACTGCACTTCTGTATGGCATCAGTTTGTACTGCGGTGTGAGGAACGGGATCGACTGATCGGATATCTGGAGGAACGGGAGATCGGAACGATCATCCATTATCCGATTCCGCCGCATTTGTCTGAGGCATACGGATACCTTGGATACAAAGAAGGGGCATTCCCGCGCACAGAGGAATATGCCCGTACGGTACTTTCTATTCCGATGTATAACGGAATGACAGAAGAGGAACAGACAAGAGTGATTGAAGCATTAAATGCATTTGAATAAAGGAGACAATAATGCAGCATGTAACAGAACAATGTAAAATTTTTAATTTTGCGGATTTGGGAGATGACAGAGGAAAGCTGGTCGTAGTGGAAGGTGCACAGGACATTCCGTTCGAAATCAAGAGAGTATTCTATATTTACGGTTCGGACAGCGAAGTGGTTCGCGGGCAGCATGCAAACAGAAGGTCGGAGTTCGTACTGATCAACGTGGGAGGAACCTCCAAAGTTCGTATTGATAACGGACACAGTGAGGCTGTAGTCGAGCTGAATAAGCCGATGATGGGATTATACATTCCGACGATGGTGTGGAAGGATATGTATGACTTTTCAGAAGATTCGATCCTGCTTGTACTTGCCAGCACACATTACGATGGAAGCGAATACATCAGAAACTATGAAGAATACAGAAAAGAAATGGGAGTAATCAATGAGTAAAGTTTCAATCATTGTGCCGGTGTACTGGAATTCAGATACACTGATGGCACTCTACGAAGATATGAAAGCAAAGATTCTCGGGAAACTCGGGGATTATGAAATTGTTTTTGTAGATGATGGTTCAGGAGATAATTCCTGGGAAATTATGAATCAGATCCGTGATATGGATGAGAATGTGAAGCTTGTAAAGCTGTCCAGAAATTTCGGGGAACATGCGGCACTTCTGGCAGGCTTTCACCACTGTACCGGTGACTGTGCAGTGACAAAACAGGCAGATTTACAGGAAGATTCCGAACTGATTCTGGAAATGTATGAAAAATGGAAAGAGGGCAATAAAGTTGTCATGGCAATCCGGGAAGAACGGGATGATCCGGCACTGAAGAAATTCTTTGCAGGATTGTACTATGCACTCGTTCGTAAATTCATCATGAAGGACATGCCGCAGGGAGGCTGCGATTGCTATCTGATCGACAGACAGGTCATAGAAGTGATCGAGATGCTGGACGAGAAAAATTCTTCTCTGACGCTGCAGGTGATGTGGGTCGGATTCAGACGTGCGGAAGTTTATTTCCACAGAAAGGCAAGAGAAGAAGGGGAATCCCGCTGGACACTCGGAAAAAAGGTGAAGCTGGTAGTAGATTCCATGATGAGTTTCTCTTACGCTCCGGTGAGAATCATGTCAGGTATCGGAAGTCTGTTTTTCTGCGCTTCTATTATCTGGGCCCTGGTAATCATTGTACAGACACTGACACAGGGGGCAGATGTTGCAGGATGGACCAGTTTAATGGCACTGATCCTGTGCTCTTCCGGCCTGATCATGCTGATGCTTGGAATGCTCGGAGAATATCTCTGGCGTGCTCTGGATGAGAGCCGCAACAGACCGCCGTTTTTAGTTGATACAACAAAAGGATTTGATAAAGGAGAGAAAGCGGATGAGTGATAAAAGAAGTGAAATCTATGAAAATGAAAAAAGCATCAGCATCGTAGAACTGATTTTTTATGTACTGCGTAAGTGGAAACCGGCACTGGCAGCGGCTCTGGTCATAGGAATTGCTGCAGCCGGGCTGACCTGTCTGAAGAGCGGTCAGAGAGAAGTCGTTCCGGCAGATCCTTTGGAAAATCTGTCGAAGATAGAAATCACAGAGGAGGAAAAAGAGGAACTTTACGGAACCGTTCAATTGATCGAAGAGTACGAGAAAACATTGTCCGATTATGAAAGTTATATGGAAAATTCGGTTAAGATAAAGATGGATCCGAACGGATATTATGTGGGCAGTGCCGGTTATGTGATTTCAGGAACTGATGAGGAATCGGTACTTCGGGCAAAAGTATACTGCGGGAGTCAGTTGATTTCCGAAGAGAACCTTATCAGGATGACTTCTGCTCTGGATGAAGAAATTGGACCTCAGTTTTTAAAAGAGATCCTGAATGTGCAGGAATATGAAAACGGCAGCAAAGATTCAGAGGTAAATAAAACTGAGCAGCTCCTGGCATTTGATATTCAGCACTATGACAGAGAAGAATGTAAAAAGATTTTAGAGATTTGCAGAGAGATTATTTCGGAAGCAGCAGATAAGCTTTCGCAGGAAGGCGTCAATGTCCGGATCATTGAGGCATCTTCTGAACTGACCATGACAAATAATTATGATCTGATTTCTTATCAATCCGGAATTAACGAGAAAAAAGCAGATGTATTGTCAAAAATCAAGAAACTGAAAAGTGAAATGACAGGCAGTCAGAAAAAATATTATGAAATGAGCAAACAGATCGAAGAACAGGAGGATACTGCCGCAGAAGAAGAAATTGTGCATGTAAAAGCGCAGATCCATTGGAAAAAGACCATTGCATTGTCTGTTCTGGCAGCCTTTTGTGTCTTTGCCTTTTATGGAGCATCTTATCTGTTCAGCCGTCGCATTCATACAAAAGAAGAGCTGGAATCATGTATCAATGTTCCTGTGATGGTATTAGAGGAAAATCACGATAAGAAAAAATCCAATGTGATCGATCGCCTGATCGATGGTGTGGAAAAGCGGGCAGGAATTGCCTCGGGACAGAAGGCGGATATGATTTCGGCAATGGTGATGCAGTATGCGATTCAGCAGGGCGCGCAAAAGATCTTTTTCACAGGAAGCATGGGAACTGCATGGTTTCCGGCAAATGCAGCGGAACAATTAAGAGAAATGCTGATACAGCATCAGATTGAATTCAGACAGGGTGCAAGTATTCTGACCGATACAAAAGCAATGCAGGAAGCTGTGGACTGCGGATATGTTGTTTTTGTGGAAAAATGCGGTCAGCTGGGAGAAAAAGAGGCCCGGGAGGAAGTTGCAAAAGCGGTTTCCTGCGGTATGAAGGTCTTAGGCATCATCCTGGAAAAATAAAGTGCGAGAATTGCCATAAATGGCGGTTTATAGTATAATATGTAATAACTATGTGAGAAATTATGGAGGTAACCCAATGAGAACCTATTTAGTAACAGGCGGTGCAGGATTTATCGGATCGAACTACATTCATTACATGTTTCGCAAATATGATAACGAAATCCGTATTATTAACGTAGATTGCCTGACATATGCAGGAAATCTGGAGAATTTGAAAGATGTTGAAAATAGAGATAATTATACTTTTGTAAAGGCGAATATCTGTGATAAAGCAGCGATTGAGAAAATCTTTGCTGAGAACGATATTGACCGTGTGGTTCATTTCGCGGCAGAGTCTCATGTGGACCGAAGCATCAAAAACCCGGAAGTATTTGTAGAAACAAACGTACTGGGTACACTGGTCATGTTAAACGCAGCAAAGGCAGCATGGGAATTACCGGACGGAACCTTTAAGGAAGGAAAGAAATTCCTGTATGTTTCCACAGACGAAGTATACGGCTCCTTAGAGGACGGAGATACTTATTTCTATGAAACAACACCGTTTGATCCGCACAGCCCGTATTCTGCAAGCAAGGCTTCCGGAGATATGCTGACAAAGGCTTACTGGGATACTTACAGATTTCCGATCAATATCACAAGCTGCAGCAATAACTATGGACCGTATCAGTTCCCTGAAAAACTGATCCCGCTGATCATCAATAATGCGCTGCAGGGCAAAAAACTTCCTGTATACGGTGACGGTAAAAATGTGCGTGACTGGTTATATGTAGACGATCATGCAAAAGCAATCGACATGGTTCAGGAGCAGGGTGTTCTTGGCGAAAGATACAATGTGGGCGGTCACAACGAAAAACAGAATATTGAAATCATCAATATTATCCTGGAGACTCTTCAGGAAATGCTTCCGGAAGGAGATCCGAGAAAAGCACTGGTCAGCAAAGATCTGATCACTTATGTAGAAGACCGAAAAGGTCATGACAGACGCTATGCCATCGCTCCGGACAAGATTAAGGCAGAGATCGGCTGGTATCCTGAAACGATGTTCAAAGAAGGTATCAGAAAGACGATCGCATGGTTCTTTGAAAATGAAGAATGGATGAAGAACGTAACAAGCGGTGACTATCAGAAATATTATGAAGAAATGTATAAATAGAAGAATCAGCAGTGCCATTTTGGCACTGCTAGTTCTGCTTTTTGCCACAGGCGTTTATTTTTTGTTTTTTTCCCGCACGGATGAGTTTTATCTGTCAAAATATGCAAACGCGGATGCTAAATTTTACGGGGATCATCTGATTACCAGTGTGGATGAAAAAATCCGGGTACTGGATCTTCAGGGTAATCTGCTGAAAACCTATGATGATCTGAAGGCATCCTGGATCTATGTTTACGAGGAAGAGGGGCTGATTATTTACAGCAACCACGATTATGAGATTCATCTTCTGAAACTGGACGAGCAGATGGATATTGTATATGATCGGGTGATTTTTCGGACGGAGCTGCTGGCGATCGATCCGACTGTCTGCAAGGTGGAAGATACCTACCTTGTAAGCTATACCACCATCGAGGGAACCATTAATAATCCGGAACCGGATGGCGATAACGGAAGATACACTCTGGAATTGTTTGCGTCGGAGGATCTGGAAAACTGGGAGTATCGTACTGCAATTGTCTCTGAAAAGCAGGATATTGAAGATATTGATATGCTGTATGACGAAGGCGTATTATACTGCATCTATGAAAAAGAGGATTATGACAAAGGACCGTCTGAAATCTGTGTAAAAGCTTCTGAGGATGCGGGAGTGACATGGAGTGAAGAAACAGTTCTGATAGAAAATACGGCAGACAATGAGCCTGCCTGTATTTTGAAAACCGAAAACGGATATCGACTGTATTACAGCAGTGATTATGCCTGTGTCGGCGAGTCTTACAACGGGGCTTCGGCCTATTATGCAGATCTGAGCAGGTCATTTGAGGTACTCAGCAGTTATGTCAGGGTCGATATGAAAGATAATTATGGTGTTCGTCTTTATGAGGTAAAGGAACTGGATGGCAGACTGTATCTTATGTTTGCCCATAATTTTATGACAGACAAGGACTTTGTTTTAAGAAGTATCAAAGCAAATTAAGTATAGAAAAGAGAGGAAATACAAATGAAAGGTATTATTTTAGCCGGAGGTTCCGGAACAAGACTTTACCCGTTAACGAAAGCGATTTCGAAACAGATTATGCCGATTTATGATAAACCGATGATCTATTATCCGCTGTCTACACTGATGCTGGCAGGGATCAGAGAAATTCTGGTCATCTCCACGCCGAGAGATCTCCCTGTATTTGAGGATTTATTGGGAGACGGAAGCCAGCTGGGTCTGGAAATGCATTATGCGATTCAGGAGCAGCCGAGAGGACTGGCAGAGGCCTTTATTATCGGCGCTGACTTTATCGGTGATGATTCTGTAGCAATGGTACTGGGAGATAATATTTTCTACGGACAGAGCTTCTCCAGAGTCTTAAAGGAGGCTGCATCCAGAGACAGAGGGGCAACGATTTTCGGTTACTATGTGAAAGACCCAAGGGAGTACGGAGTTGTAGAATTTGATGAAAACGGTATGGCGCTTTCGATCGAAGAAAAGCCGGAACATCCAAAATCCAACTATGCGGTTCCGGGCTTATACTTCTATGACAATGATGTTGTGGAAATCGCAAAGAATATCAAACCTTCCGCACGCGGAGAAATTGAAATTACAAGCATCAATAATGAATATCTTCAGAGGGGCACCCTCCATGTGGAAACTCTGGGACGCGGCTTTGCATGGCTGGATACGGGAAGCCATGACAATCTTCTGGAGGCTGCAAACTTTGTGGCTACTTTCCAGAAGCGCCAGGGAATGTATGTATCCTGTATTGAGGAAATTGCATTCCGAAGGGGATTTATTGACAGAGAGCAGCTGCTGGCACTGGCACAGCCGCTTTTAAAGACTGCATACGGCCAGTATCTGGTGGATGTGGCAAACGGATTATAAAAGGGAGTTTTAGAATAATGGGAAAAATTACAGTTGAAACATGCGACATTGAGGGATTAAAGGTGATCACACCGACTGTATTCGGTGATTCCAGAGGATATTTCATGGAGACCTATAATTATCAGGATTTTGCCGAGGCAGGAATCGATGTAAAGTTTGTACAGGACAATCAGTCTGCATCAAAAAAAGGAGTGCTCAGGGGTCTGCATTTCCAGATCAACTATCCGCAGGATAAGCTGGTGCGTGTAGTGAACGGAGAGGTATTTGATGTGGCGGTAGATCTGAGAGAAGGTTCTGCGACCTACGGAAAATGGTACGGTGTCCTTCTTTCCGCAGAAAATAAGAAACAGTTCTTTATTCCGAAGGGATTTGCCCATGGATTTCTGGTTCTGTCGGATTATGCGGAATTTGTTTATAAATGTACGGATTTTTATCATCCGAATGATGAAGGCGGACTTGCATTTAATGATCCGGAAATCGGTGTGGAATGGCCGATCCCGGAAGGCATGGAACTGATCATGTCTGAGAAGGATCAGAAATGGGGCGGTCTGTCCGACCTGAAGAAATAAGGAATAGGGGATCTATGTTTAAAGAATTAATTCAGTTTCCGTCGATGGTATGGTCTAATCGTGCCCTTGTCTGGAAGCTTTCGAAAAATGATTTTAAAACGAGATATGCCGGTTCGAATTTTGGAATTCTCTGGGCGATGATACAGCCGGTTATGATTGTTCTTGTTTACTGGTTTGTATTTCAGGTGGGATTAAATTCTGCCACCCAGAAGCTCAAGGAAGGTCTGGAAGTGCCGTTTGTCCTCTGGCTGACTTCCGGTCTGGTGCCATGGTTTTATTTTTCCGAGGCACTGACCAACGGAACCAATTCTCTTTTGGAATATAATTATCTTGTAAAAAAGGTTGTATTTAATATTGATGTACTGCCGGTCGTACGATGTGGGGCTGCCGTGTTCATTCACGGATTTTTCGTATGTTTTATGCTGATCTTAAATGCAGCATACGGATTCCTGCCGGATTTCTATACGCTGCAGGTCGTATACTACAGCTTCTGCCTGCTTCTGCTGGTGCTGGCAGTCTGTTACTGGACAAGCTCTGTCGTTATTTTCTTCAGAGACCTGTCTCAGATCGTAAATATTTTCCTGCAGATCGGAATCTGGATGACACCGATCATGTGGTCTTTGGATATGCTGAGTGATTATCCGTGGCTGCAGATGATCTTTAAACTGAATCCGCTGTATTACATTGTCTACGGATATCGGGATGCGCTGTTCTACAAGGTGGCATTCTGGGAAAGATGGGAACTGACCCTGTATTTCTGGGCTGTGGTTCTCTTACTGCTTGGCAGCGGAATTTATGTGTTTAAGAAATTAAAAGTACATTTTGCAGATGTGCTGTAAGGAGAATTATGAGCGATACAGCAATAAAAATTACGAATTTAACAAAAGTATATAAGTTGTATAACAGAAACCGTGATCGTTTGAAGGATTCTCTGGGACTGACGAAAAAGAAATGCTATAAGGAGCATTACGCATTGAAAAATGTGGATATGGAAGTGCAGACAGGGGAGTCTGTGGGGATTATCGGGGTTAACGGTTCCGGTAAATCCACCATCTTAAAAATCATTACCGGAGTTTTGAATCCCACGGAAGGTGATGTAAAGATCAACGGAAGGATCTCTGCGCTGCTGGAACTGGGCGCAGGTTTCAATCAGGAGTATACCGGTCTGGAGAATGTGTATTTAAACGGTACGATGATGGGATTTACGGAAAAAGAAATTGATGAGCGGCTGCAGGATATTCTGGATTTTGCTGACATCGGCGATTTCATCCATCAGCCGGTAAAGACCTATTCCAGCGGTATGTTTGTGCGCCTGGCATTTGCGGTAGCCATCAATATTGATCCGGAAATTCTGATTGTGGATGAAGCACTCTCGGTAGGAGATGTGTTTTTTCAGGCGAAATGCTATCATAAATTTGAAGAATTCAAAAAACTGGGCAAGACCATTCTGTTCGTAAGTCATGATCTGACAAGCATCGCAAAGTACTGTGACCGTGTGATCCTTTTAAATAAGGGTGTAAAGCTGGCAGAGGGCAATCCGAAGGACATGGTCAATATGTATAAAAAACTGCTCGTGCATCAGCTGGATGAGGAAACACTGGAAGATGTCAGCGGGAAGAGCAGTATCGGCGAAGAAGCAGCAGAAGGGGAATGGAAGAGCCATTTCGAGATTAATCCGACAATTACGGACTACGGTGAGAAGCAGGCGGAGATCGTGGATTTTGCGATCATCGATCAGTACGGTGCTTACAGCAGCATCATAGAAAAAGGTTCTGTGTATCAGGTAAAGGCAAAGATCCGTTTTCACGAAACAGTCAAAAATCCGATCTTCACGATTACCATCAAAAACAAGCAGGGGACGGATATTACCGGTACCAATACAATGTTTGAACGTATTGAGACCGGTACGGTGACAGCGGGAGAAGAAAGGATCGTGACCTATGAGCAGAAAATGAGCCTGCAGGGCGGCGACTATCTGCTGTCTCTTGGATGTACCGGCTATGTAGGCGATAACTTTGTGGTTTATCACCGATTATATGATCTGGTGGGAATCAGTGTCCTGTCAGATAAGAATACAGTGGGATTCTTTGATATGGATTCTCACATCACAGTGGAAAAAAATTAAGAAAAAACGGAGCATGGCATATGGTAGATACACATATCACGAACAACTTCACAGAATGGCTTCCGGTAAATGAAGGTCAAAGTGTACTCTATGTATCGGAAAAGATGGATAACCTGTCAGGAAACTATGATTTTCTGATCGTGACGGATGCCTTTGGGAAGGTGCGGATGCATTTTTCGGGAAACTCTCCGTATGCGGATGCTCTGAAGCTTTTGAAAGCACATTTGAACCCGGGCGGACATGTGATACTGGCTGTTGATAACAAATATGGGCTGTCCTTTTTTGCGGGCTGCCCGGAGCAGCTGACAGGACGGTATTTTGAGGGACTGGAGGGCTATCCCCATACAGAAGGCATCAGAACCTTTTCAAAAGAAGCAGTTTTGGAGATGGCTGCGGAAGCGGGATTTACTTCGGTAAAGACCTATTATCCATATCCGGATTACCGTTATATGACAGAAATGTACTCCGATGAAAAGCTTCCGCTGCCGGGAGAACTCAAGACAGATTTCTGTAATTTTGAACAGGAGCGGGTCGTACTTTTCGATGAAGCAAAGGTGTTTGACGGGCTGATCAGAGAAGGCAGGTTTGCGGAGTTTTCCAACTCCTATTTATTTGATCTGACTGTGGAAAAAACTCCGGGAGAAGAACTGTTATATTTGAAATATTCCGTGGAAAGGGATGAAAGATTCCGAATCCGTACGGAGATCATCAAAAAAGCGGATGGAACACGGGTGGTGAGAAAAGTACCTGTGGGGGATCAGTCTGTGGTCCATGTGAGAAATATGAAGCACTGGGAAAATGTATTAAAAGATCGATATGAGCCTGCCGGTATTTTTGTAAACCGCTGTACGCTTACGGAGAAGGGCGCAGAATTTGAATTTCTTCATGGCGAAACACTGGAGGCAAAGCTGGATGAACTTCTGGAAAAAAGGGAGTTTCCGGAAATGATCTCCCAAATGCAGGAATTTGCGGACTGTCTGATGGCTGTATCACAGCCAAAGCCTTTTGAGTCGGGAGAACGTTTCCGGGAAATCTTCGGAGACGTAAATTTTCCGAGGGCGCAGCAGGCAGCAGAAGTAAACAATATTGACTGGATCTTTTCAAATGTGATGGTTGTAAATGATCAGTGGCATATCATTGATTATGAATGGACCTTTGATTTTCCGATTCCTGTGAAATTTATGATCTATCGGGCAATTTCCCTGTACTGTCAGGCAAAAAAGAGAGAAGTATTAAAGGGTATGGAATTGTATCGAATGTTTGATATTTCTGTTGAGGAAGAAGAAATTTTTGAGAAAATGGAGCATTCTCTGCAGTTGTATCTGCTTGGCGGTACAAAGACGATGGCCCAATTGCGCCGGGAGTATGCAGGAAAAGTGATTTCCTTTGAAGAACTGATGAAAAAGGCGCATCAGCAAGAGATGAAGGTCTATCTGGACTATGGAGAGGGATTTTCCGAAATGCATTCCTTTGTTCTGGAGGTGCCGGAAGATTATTATGGAAGAAGAAGATTTCACATTCCCCTGCCTCAGGGAGTGAGGGCTGTCCGTCTGGATCCCTGTGAAGAGGCCTGTATGGTTTCCTGCAACAGGATTCTGGGAGAATGTAACGGCAGCTATGAACCGGCGGTTTCCCATAATGGAAGATCATATGAAAAGAGCATCCTCTTTACGAGCAGTGATCCGCAGCTGATCCTGACGGGCATTGTGCCGGGAAGCAGTCAGATTCATGTGGATGTGACTGTGGAATATCCGGGAGAGGAGAGCATCTATGTATGGATGAAAATGCTTGAAAAGGCGGAAAAATGTGATCGTATTCTGGCATCAAAGCCATACCGCATGATGAAGAAGCTGAAAGACCTTCTGAAAAAAGGTTCAAATGAATGATAAAGAAAGTAAAAGGATAGAAATTATGAGCAGACATGAACAGCAGGCACCGGGAAAGGATCCTCGTTTTGACGG
The DNA here is from genome assembly GCA_051879615.1 of Lachnospiraceae bacterium. Lineage (GTDB taxonomy): Bacteria > Bacillota > Clostridia > Lachnospirales > Lachnospiraceae > HGM12587. The sequence goes on along the minus strand of JBJEMI010000011.1, from coordinate 26,282 downwards.
AGTTCGTGATACCTGGTACTGGAAATTATCAAAACCATTGAGAGTTGTTGTACATTTCTTCATTCGCATGAAAAATGCATATATTCACTACGGAGGACTGAAAGGAATGTGGAAACGCTTTCTGCAGAAAAAATTTGAGGGCCGAAAGCGTGTGACATACGGAACCGCAAGTTTTCCTGATGCAGCCAGACGCAAAGTCGAGCGGGAAACAAAGTTTTCGAAGGATATCAGGATCAGTATTCTTGTTCCTTTATATAATACACCGGAAAAATTCCTGAGAGAGATGATTGATTCCGTACAGTACCAGACGTATGAAAACTGGGAACTGTGTCTGGCGGACGGAAGTGATGATGCCCACAAAGAAGTCGGTGAAGTTGTGGCAGAATACATGAAGAAGGATCCGCGTATCAAATATAAAAAGATTGAAAAGAATCTGGGAATCTCCGGAAATACCAATGTTTGTTTCCGGATGGCAACCGGTGACTATATCGGTCTGTTTGATCACGATGATATCCTGCATCCATCCTGTCTTTATGAGAGTATGAAGAAAATCTGCGAGGAAGACGCAGATTATGTATACTGTGATGAAGCGACATTTAATTCTCCGAATATTGATGATATTATTGTGCTTCACTTTAAACCGGATTATTCCAGGGATAATTTGCGTGCAAATAACTATATCTGCCATTTTTCTGTATTTGACGCGAAATTACTGGAAAAGACAGAATTATTCCGTTCCGCATACGACGGAAGCCAGGATCATGATATGATCCTGCGTCTGACACATCAGGCAAAGAAAATCTGTCATATTCCGAAGATTCTTTACTATTGGAGATCTCATCCGAATTCTGTGGCTGCAGATATCAATGCGAAAACCTATGCAATTGATGCTGCCAAGCGGGCAGTCCACGACCACATCAGAGATACGGAAGGGATCGAGGTACAGGTGGAAAGTACCAGAGCATTCCCAACGATCTTTGAAATCAGATATCCGCTCAACGGAAATCCGAAAATCAGCATTATCATTCCGAACAAAGACCATCTGAAGGATCTGAAACGCTGCGTAGAGTCTGTACTGAATGAATCTACTTATAAAAATTACGAGATTATCATCGTGGAAAATAACAGTGAAGAAGCAGAGATTTTTGATTACTATGAGGAACTGAAGAAGAATGAGAAGGTGAAAGTCGTAACCTACAAAGGAACCTTTAACTACTCAAGGATCAATAACTTTGCGGTACAGTCCGCATCCGGTGAGTATCTGTTATTTTTAAATAATGATACAGAGGTGATTACTCCGGAATGGATGGAAAATATGCTGATGTATGCTCAGAGAGAAGATGTGGCGGCTGTCGGAGCGAAGCTGTACTATGGAGATAATACAATTCAGCATGCCGGTATTGTGTTGGGACTGGGGGCTCACAGAGCAGCAGGTCATACCCATTACAAGGCACCTCACGAGCATCTGGGATATATGGGCCGTCTTTGCTACGCACAGGATGTATCAGCAGTTACGGCAGCCTGTCTGCTTGTGAAAAAAGCACTGTTTGATCAGGTGGGCGGATTTGATGAATCTTTTACCGTTGCATTTAATGATGTGGATCTTTGTATGAAATTCCGCAGGGAAGGATATCTGAATATTTTCACACCATTTGCAGAGATGTATCACTATGAATCAAAGACCAGAGGTCTGGAGGAAGGCGAAAAGCTCCGCAGATTTGAAAGAGAAGTTGCGGCATTCCGAAAGAAATGGGAAAAAGAATTAGAAGCAGGGGATCCTTACTACAATCCAAACTTTACGTTGGATGCAGCAGATTATTCTCTGAAAATGGATTAACAGAATACAAAAGGGGCGTCGGATGACGTCCCTTTTGTAATGGATCAGTCTTTGTGAATCGTAAAGTTATCAACGACTTCCCAGGTATCGGCGTTGTAGGTAGTAATGTTGAAATCAGTATCTGTGACATGGGCAGTACTGATCTGAGGATGTTCGGTCTGAATGGAAAAGTCAATGTCACCGATACCGTATGGCTCACGGTAGATGCAGCCGGTGGAGGTGCTGAAGATGACATGGATCGGATTGTTCGGATTTGTATAAATGTTATCTTCAGGGATGTCTTCTACCTCGTAATTTACAAGGAGCTGGCCTCTGCTGTACAGGTGATCATGTCCGCTTAAAAAAAGATCAATGTCAAAAGTGCTTTCCATATAATCAAAATATTTTTCGAGCTGCATGGCAATTCCCTGATAACGTTCCACATTGCTGATCGGTGAATAATGACAGATAACGACCTTCCATCTCGCATCAGGATTGGCTTCACAGGCTTCCGTAAGCGTATATTCATGACAATCCGGTTCCTGGACCGTGCTTGTGTTCAGCACCACAAAGAGAACCTTTCCCCAACGGAACCAGTAGTCACCGTCATTTCCGCGGGCTGTTCCGTAAGAAGTCTGATTCGGCACGAAGAAATGATCTCCCCAGTAGCTGCTGGCTTCATCATGATTTCCTACAACCGGAAGGAGTGCAGTGGTGTAGAGAAATGTCTGATCAAGAAATGCATCATACTGGTCAGGAGCATCGGCTAAGGACACCTGATCTCCGAGGCTGAGCATGAATGCAGAATCATGGATGTTGTGCGCGGCACTGCTCAGGGAATTGCTCCAGGCTTCTTCATGGATATCCAGCATATCATCTCCGATTCCGATTTCCTGATCAGAGGTGATCGTGAACATAAAATCATCTGCAGAAGGGTCGGAATAATGGAAGGAATAGACCGGAGACATCTGTCCGCCGTTTCCTACCTGATAGGTGTAATCCGTGTCAGCCTCCAGACCTGTAATCACTGCCCGGTTTCTGTAATAATTCGGTACGGAAACAGAAGGTTCGGTAGTGGCTTTAAAAGTGACGGCACGTCCGATGGCTTTACCGTCAGCCGAAGTTTTTTCGAATAATACGGTTCCCTTCGCAGAAGAAGCAGAAAACCAGGTGACATGAAGCTCTCCGCTGCCGTCACCCAGCTGGATCGTCAGATTTTTGATCGGAGAGTCTGAAGCAAGTCCCGGTTCATTGCCCGTAAAGTGCACCGGCTGTGTCAGTTCGATTTCGGGTATCGTTTCTTCTTCCCGATTTTCCGTGTTCTGTATTTCATGATTTTCTTTCGGAAGCTCTGTTTCTGTATGGGTGTTTTCGGTGATTTCCTGATCCTTATTTTTCCTGATTCCGCAGCCGGATACAGATAAAACAAGGATAAGAAGACAGAGAACACTTATACGATACGTTTGTTTTTTCATGTTAAATCCTCCTCTTCTTTTATTTTAACCATTTATGATACAGATACTTTAGAGGAAAGAACTTCAGAAGTCAAACGAATTATGACGACTTTAAGAAATATTAAGAAATCAGGCGGGTTTACATATCTGATTGGGGAATGCTATAATAAAACAAGAGGTATTGTAAATGAAGAAAAAAGCTGTACTATTTTTAAGTATATTGCTGCTCATCGGTCTGGTTGGCGCAGCTGCATATATGGAACGGTCACGGATCCGCCTGTTAAACCGGATTTCTGAAGAACAGGCGCTGCAGATCATGGATGTACGTACTGAAACAGAAAGTCTGGGATTTAGCTGCCTGCTCTGTAACGGGAGCCGTATGCCCTATGATGCCGAAGGAAGAACCTTCTATGTTCCGTTGAATATGGAAACGGACAATTGGGAGTGCCTTTCCTTTACGAGCGGTGAACCGGAATATGAGCTGCTCCTGTTTGATGATTTTACCCAAAGCAGCAAACAGAAACTGATCAGAGAAGGAGCTGCAATCCGTGTGTTGATTTATACGGAAAGGGAATACGAGATGTATTCGATTGTTTTCACGGGTCTGCCGATGATTGATATTGCCACCAATGAGGGGCTGGGCGGCGAAAATTTTACAGGGAGCATCCTGTTCTATGGTACGGATTTCGCATCTGCCGGAGCAAAAGCTTCAGAGGTAAGTGCCCATGTACGCGGCAATACGAGCCGCATGTACCCGAAAAAGGGATATAAACTGAATCTGACAAAAACATTGAAGAACGGAACGAGAGTCAAGGATCAGAAGTCTGTTTTCGGAATGAGAAAAGATGATGAATGGATCCTCTACGCCATGTACAACGATGAGACGAAGCTTCGGGACAAGCTGTCGATAGATCTGTGGCAGGAAATGGGTGCGAAAAAGGTCACCGAACGGGGAACCTATAATACAGCCCTGACTTATGTGGAAGTCGTCTTCGATAATAACTATTACGGACTTTACGGTCTGATGGAACCGGTTGATGCAAAACAGCTGAATTTATCCCCCGGGGATTATTTATATAAGAGAAAGAACCCTCATGGCCTGAATCCGGAAGGATTTGCAGAAGCGTCAGATCCGTATGCGGAGGTGTTGGGGTTTGAGATCAAGTCGGGAGACAAGACAGAAAATGCCTGGGAACCTATGAAGAGGTTTTGTGAGTTTCTCGCATTGCCGGATGAAGAATTTGCAGCACAGGCTTCGACATGGCTTCACGAGGATAATGCAGTCCGTATGTGGCTGTTTATGCAGATCATCACGGGTCACGACCAGCGTGCAAAAAATATGTTCTATGTGGCGAAGAAGACAGAAGACGGCTACAGATTTTCTTTTGCACCGTGGGACATGGATCTTACCTGGGGAAATGTTTCGGTAGGAGAGACGAATCCGCTCTTTACAGCTTATGAATATGAAACGGTAGATGACAGGATCTATTGGGAAACGGCTGAGCGTCTCATCGATCTGAATGTCAATGGTGCGGCGGATCAGATGCAGAAGATCTACCGGGATCTAAGAGCAGGGATACTTTCGGGGGATGCAGTGGAAGAACGGATTATGGGATATGACCATACAATCAGGGATTCCGGAGCGGCATCAAGAGATGCGGCCCGCTGGCCGGAGGGTGCCCATGCTGAAAACTGTATGGAACTGATTCGCTATGCAAAAGACAGACTTCGGTATTTGGACGGGGCGCTGATGAATCCGGAAACATATCAGTAATGAGCAAATATGGAGAAGAGGGCAGTATTTGAAAAAGAGCAGATTCTATAGTATACTGACAGTAGTTTGAAATTCAGGAGGAAATGATGAACGAAAAGAATCAGGTGAAATACCGGCATGAGCTGAAATATGTCTGTACAGCCGCTCAGCTTGCTCTTCTGCAGGGCAGGATTCATCATTTGATGCCGCTGGATTCCCATGTGGGTGAGGACGGAATGTATCATATCAGAAGTCTCTATTTTGACGATATGGACAATCGGTGTTATTATGAAAATGAGAACGGAACAGATCCGAGAGAGAAGTTCCGGATACGTATATACAACGGAAGTGCTGCCAGGATCAGCCTGGAATTAAAAAAGAAAGAGCGCGGAAAAACTCTGAAGCTTTCCTGTCCGCTGACAGAAGAACAGTGCAGGATGCTGATGAGGGGAGAAGTCCTGCCGGACAGTCAGGACTATCCGCCGATACTGCAAAAACTGCTTTTGCTGATGAAGACAAGAATGATGCGTCCGAAGATCATTGTAGAATACGATCGGGTTCCTTATATCTGTCAGATGGGAAATGTACGGGTGACACTGGATCAGAACATTTCCTCCTCGTATCAGATTGATACATTTCTGAATCAGAATATTTACAAAAGACCGATCATGCCCGCAGGGATGCATATACTGGAAGTGAAATTTGACGAATTTCTTCCGGACTCAATCTATCGTACTCTCCAGCTGGACAGCCTCAGACAAACGGCATATTCCAAATTTTATCTGTCCAGAAAATACAATATTTAACAGTAGAGAAAAAGGAGAAAAGACACCCATGTCACATTTTGCGGATATTTTTAAAAAATCATTTTTACAGAATTTTACAAGTACGGACATCGGAACAGCCAGAATCCTGCTGACACTGACCGTTACCGCAGTAATCGGTCTGTATATTTTCGCAATCTACCGTATCGTTACAAGAAAAACATTTTATTCCAAGACATTTAACATTTCACTGGTGGCACTGGCGCTGATCACTTCTGCGATTATTCTTGCGATGCAGTCGAACCTCGTAATTTCTCTCGGTATGGTTGGTGCATTGTCCATCATCCGTTTTCGAACAGCGATCAAGGACCCGATGGATCTGGTCTTTTTGTTCTGGTCGATCAGTATCGGTATTATCTGTGGAGCGGGACTGTATGAAATCGCACTCATCGCATCCGTGCTCGTGACCGTCGCTATTATTGCACTGGATCTGTTTCCGACATCCAGAGCTGCGATGATGCTTGTTGTAAATGCAAACGTTCTGGAAGCTGAAGAGGAGATTATGGCAGTTGTCAGGAAACTCAGTAAAAACAGCAAAGTGAAGTCCAGAAACTTCAGCAAGGATCATCTGGATATGGTTGTAGAAGTTCATGTAAAAGAAGAAGCGGAGCTTGTAAAACAGGTAGCGGCCATCGGCGCAGTTACAAGTGTTTCTTTGATTTCCCACGACGGAGAAGTGACTTTCTGAAAAGCATCATAGAGAGAAGGTTTGAATATGGAAAAAGCAAAAATATCTTCTTTAATGTCACGGCTGTACAGTGAAGTAAAGAGAAACGGAGTCGTCAATACGTATTACAAGGTGCAGGAGCGTAAAGCAAAGGATCTTATACAGGCGAACTATGGTGAAGAAAGAAAAGCAGAGCTTCCTTCAGAAGAGGAACTGCTGAAACAGTCCAAGAGAAATTTCTTCCCGGATCATCTGATCAGCATTGTTGTGCCGACTTATCAGACTCCGGAGGTTTTTCTGCGCCAAATGATAGAGTCTGTCCTCGGACAGACTTTTTGTCATACAGAGCTTTGCATTGCCGATGGCAGTGATGATGATTCCGTTGAGAAGATTGTCCTGGAATATCAGGCGAAAGATCCCCGCATGAAATACTGCAGACTGACAGAGAATAAAGGTATCGCAGAAAATACCAATGAAGGGTTAAAGATGGTATCAGGCGAATATGTGGGACTTCTGGATCACGACGATCTGCTGGAGAAGAACGCATTATATGAAATCATGATGGCAATTTCCAAACACCCGGAAGCAGATGTGATCTACACAGATGAAGATAAAGTGTCCGCAGATCTGACGCAATACTACGAGCCGCACAGAAAATCGGATTTCAACCGGGATCTGCTGAGAAGCAACAACTATATCTGTCATTTTCTGGTGATGAAGAGAGAGCTTCTGGAGAAGGTCGGGGTATTCCGGTCGGCATATGACGGAGCACAGGATTATGACCTGGTGCTCAGACTCACGGAAAATGCAAAGAAAGTTGTTCACATTCCAAAGGTACTGTATCACTGGAGAACTCATGAGGCTTCTACGGCAGCCAATCCAATGAGTAAGCTCTATGCCTATGAAGCGGGAAAACGGGCTGTAGAAAGCCATCTGGAGCGCTGTCATGAGAAAGGAACCGTGGAGCATACGAGGTTTTACGGATTTTATCAGATAAAATATGAGGTAAGTCCGCAGATTTGTGCGGATATTGTGGGATTATCCTGCAGGGATGAGAATCGTAAGAAAATCTTAAACAATTTTTGTGATGAAATAAATGGACAAAACCCGGGAAATGTTATATATTATGTTGAGGAATTTAATAAATTTGTAATATTTTCCAGAGAACTTTTGGCAGAACTGAAGGGTGATGTCATCGTTTTCGTGCATACTGATCTGAAAAAAATATCAAAGGAAGGAATCCGACAGCTGATCGCCAATGCGTCCAGACCGCAGATCGGCATGGCAGGCGGAGTCGTTTATGAGGATTCCGGAAAGCTGCTGTCCGGCAGAAAACACAGAAATGAAGCTGGAGTTTTACAGGATACGGACAGGGGTCTTGCAAGAGGATTTACGGGGAATTTCCACGCTGCGATTCTTCAGCAGAATACAGAGGGAGTTCCCAATGAAATATTTGCTGTCAGGAGAGATCTGTTTGACAGCTGGAATCCGAAGAAAGCAGATACTTCGGAAGAACTGATGCAGGATTTATGTGCACATGTACTGAAACAGGGATATCTGATTTCCTATGTTCCGTGTGCCGGTGCAGTTCTGCGGAATGATAATGAAAATGATTAAAGATTACAGAGGATTACTATGAGACAGGTATCGGTTGTGATCCCCAATTATAATGGTTTGCATTTTTTGAAAAACTGTCTGGATACGGTTTTTGCACAGAAAGGGACTGAGAGCCAGGAAGTCATTGTCGTCGATAACGGCTCTGCGGACGGAAGTGTGGAATTTTTAAAGAAATATCCGCAGGTCCGCGTGATCAGTCTGGAAGAAAATTTCGGATTCTGCCGTGCGGTGAATGAAGGAATCAAAGCAGCGCAGAGCGAATATGTGATTTTACTGAATAATGACACGGAAGTGGAACCGGAGTTCGCTTCGGAGCTGCTTCGTGCAGTAAAAAGCGATGAGAAGATTTTTTCCTGTTCTTCGAAAATGATTCAGTATACGGATCGGGAAAAGATGGACGATGCGGGTGATTACTTCTGTGCACTTGGCTGGGCCTTCGGCCGGGGAAAGGGAGCACCGGTTTCGGATTATGAAGAGCCGGCAGATGTATTTGCAGCCTGCGGCGGTGCATCCATTTATCGAAAAGATGTGATAGAAGCGTTGGGGTATTTTGATGAGAATCATTTTGCGTATCTGGAGGATATCGATATCGGTTACCGTGCCAGGATTTTCGGATACCGCAATGTATATGCACCCAAAGCTGTGGTATATCATGTGGGAAGCGGATCGTCCGGTTCCGTTTATAATGAATTTAAAGTGAATTTATCATCCAGAAACAGCATTTTTCTGATTTATAAGAATATGCCGTTTCTGCAGATTGTCATAAACAGCCCGTTTTTAATTTTGGGATTCTTCATCAAGTGGCTGTTCTTCGTAAGAAAGGGTCTCGGCGGTGTCTATCGCAGGGGACTTGCGAACGGCGTCCGTCAGTGCCGGAATTTGACCCGGGTGAAGTTCCGGTGGAAGAATTTGGGACACTACGGAAAGATTCAGCTGGAATTGTGGGTGAATCTGTGGAGAAGACTGAAAAGAAATTAGGTGAAACATCAATGATTAAAGATAATCAAAGACACTTTAACCGTCTGCATATTGTGCTTGATGCAGTTGTAGTGGTTCTGTCCTATCTTCTGGCGTGGGTATGCCGATTCCTGTGGATGGAGGGTGTCCAAAGTTTAAGTTTTTCGACCTATTGCATGGTCCTGATTCCTCTGATTCCATATACGCTGTTTGTCTACTTTGCGTGCAATCTGTATACTCCGAAGCGTGTACAGGGGAGAAGACTGGAAATAGGAAATATTGTGCAGGCCAATGCGATCGTTGTACTGACGATTCTGGTATGCCTGCAGATTTTTAACAAGCAGATTCCGAATCTGGCAACGAACTTCTCAAGAACGATGCTGTTTCTGTTCTTTTTCATCAATGTTTCTCTTGAAGCGCTGATGCGGAACGGAATCCGCTATGTTCTTCGAAAGATGAGAAAGAGCGGATTTAATCTGAAGCATATCCTGCTGGTCGGTTACAGCCGTGCAGCGGAGGAATATATTGACAGGATCATAGCCAATCCACAGTGGGGATATTATGTATGTGGTATTCTGGATGACAATGTAGCCCGGGGAACAGAGTACAGAGGGATTCAGGTGATCGGAAGCTGCGATGATATTTCCTATATCCTGCCCGCCAATGAGCTGGACGAGATTGCGATTACACTTGGACTGCATGAGTATTCCAAGCTGGAACACATTGTCGCACAGTGTGAAAAGTCCGGAGTTCATACGAAATTTATCCCGGACTATAACAATATCATTCCGACCAAGCCTTATACGGAGGATCTGATGGGACTTCCGGTAATCAATATCCGCTATGTGCCGCTGTCGAATACGTTTAACGCACTGACCAAACGGGTGGTGGATATTTTCGGTGCAACAGTAGCGATCCTGCTGTTTTCGCCGATCATGCTGATCACAGCGCTCCTGATCAAGATCACATCGAAGGGACCGCTGATCTATGCACAGGAACGAGTCGGACTTCACAATAAAACATTTAAAATGTACAAGTTCCGTTCCATGGAGGTGCAGGCGCCTTCGCAGGAAAAGAAAGCATGGACAGTCAAGGATGATCCCCGCGTCACAGCGGTCGGAAAAATCATCCGCAGGACCAGTGTAGATGAACTGCCACAGCTGTTCAACATCCTGAAGGGAGATATGAGTCTGGTAGGACCGCGTCCCGAAAGACCGTTTTTTGTTGAAAAATTCAGAGAAGAAATTCCGAGATATATGGTAAAGCATCAGGTACGTCCGGGACTGACCGGATGGGCACAGGTCAATGGCTATCGTGGAGATACGTCCATCAAGAAACGTATTGAGTACGATTTATATTACATTGAAAACTGGACGATGAGTCTGGATTTTAAAATTATATTTTTAACATTTTTCAAAGGTTTTATTAACAAAAACGCCTACTAGGCGAGAGCGAAAGGATTGAATCATGAATAATGAAGTAAACACAAAAGGTAAAAAGAAAAGCAGCGGAAAATCCAGAAAACGTAAGAAAGCCAAAATCATTACATTTGTAATCGAAGGCATTGTCTTGCTTGGACTTCTACTGGTATTATATGTACTGAATCGAAACGAACTGCTCAGCAAAGTAGGATTTAATGAAGACAAGGTACAGAATTCCGTAAATGAGCTTTCGGATGAAACCCTGGAGGTTTTGGGCGAATATACCAATATTGCGCTGTTCGGCATTGATACAAGAACACCCGGGGCACTTGGGAAAGGTAATCGAAGCGATACGATCATGATCGCCAGCATTAATAATAAAACAAAAGATATCAGGATCTGTTCTGTATATCGAGATACTTATCTGAATCTTGCAAATGACAAATACAGCAAATGTAACGGTGCATATTCCAGCGGCGGTCCGGAACAGGCAGTTGCAATGCTGAATATGAATCTGGATTTGAATATCCAGTACTATGTATCAGCCGATTTCAGTGCGGTATCAGAAGTTGTCGACCTGATTGGCGGCGTTGAAATCGAAGTCGATGAATATGAAATCGGTCACCTGAACAACTATACGGAAGAAACTTCCAAGGTTACAGGAAAGAAAACGGTCAAGTTAAAAAATACAGGACTTCAGAATCTGGACGGTGTACAGGCGACAAGCTACTGCCGTATCCGTTATACAGCAGGGGATGACTTCAAACGTACAGAAAGACAGAGAGAAGTTCTTCAGGCAATGGCTGATAAGGCAAAAACAATGGATCTGGCTACCCTGGATGAAATCATTAAAGCCGTATTCCCGATGTGTGCAACAAACATGACACTGGATGAACTGCTTCTGATGGCAAAGGATGTATTATCCTACAATATCCAGGAAACATCCGGTTTCCCGTTTGATAAAGTCAATAAATCAGTCGGCGGACAGGACTGCGTAATTCCGGTCAGCCTGGAAAATAACGTAAAACAGTTACACGAGTTCTTATTTGATGAAACAGACTATGTACCATCTGCAGATATTGTGAAGATCAGTGATCATATTATCCAGACAACTGAAGTGAGACCGGAAGAATAAGAATATACAGGGCGAGGTATTTTACCTCGCCCATTGTTAAAATAGAGGGATTTATGATGAATCAGGTAAAAGTTGATGTAATCATCCCGGTCTATCGTCCGCAGAAGGGCTGGGAAATATTGCTGGAAAGGCTGTCGAATCAGACGTTTCCGGTAGGAAAGATCATTTTGATGAATACGGGAGAAGCACCGTGGAAAGAGCAGATCGAAGCCTGCTATCCCAGATGTGAGGTACATCTTCTGACGAAAGAGGAATTTGACCATGGCGGAACGAGACATCAGGGGACTTTGTTTTCAGAAGCCGACTATCTGCTCTTTCTGACACAGGATGCGGTTGCGGCAGATGAATATCTTGTAGAATCTCTGGTTCGGGTATTCATGCAGGATCAGAGCATCAAGGCGGCTTACGGCAGACAGCTGCCCTTTGACGACTGCCGGGAAATTGAGAAATATACGAGAAGCTTTAACTATCCGGAGCAGTCCTGTATCAAGTCGGAAGAAGATCTGCCTGTTCTAGGCATTAAGACGTTCTTTTGTTCCAATGTATGTGCCATGTATGAAAGAAAGACCTATCTGGCACAGGGGGGATTTACGAGGCACACCATTTTTAATGAAGATATGATCTATGCGGGCGGGCTGATCAAAAGCGGATATAAGGTCGCCTACGTGGCAGAGGCGAGAGTCTATCACTCTCATAATTACAATGCGTCGCAGCAGTTTCACAGAAACTTTGATCTGGCAGTATCACAGGCGGATCATCCGGAGGTATTTGCGGGCATCCGGTCTGAGAAAGAAGGGATCCGCCTGGTGATCGGTACGGCAAAGCATCTGGTTCGTATGAAAAAACCATGGCTCCTTTTTCCGCTGCTGACAACAAGCGCCGGAAAGATTCTGGGATATAAGCTGGGACAGAACTATAGAAGGCTGTCAAAAAAAATGATCCTGAAATGTACGATGAATCCTTCTTACTGGAGATAAAAGTCAGTTTTCGAAACTGGGATATTGAAAGAGAAGCATTATTTTAGTAAAATGATAGAAGAGCTGTCCTGAGGGCGGAAATAGGGAGTAGTTAAATGATAAAAAAGAAAATCATGCTGACGGTATTGCTGCTCGCTGCGGTTGGCCTGATCGGCTGTGGAAAAAGCGAAGAAACAATACAAAAACAGTTGGCCCTGAAGCAGGAGGGAATGCAGCTTCAGGGTGCAGGTGATTACGAAGGAGCGATTCAAAAGTACGACAAGGCACTGGAGCTTGCGGACATGCGGATCGGTGCAGAGGAACTTGATATTGCGTACTATAAGGCATCGGCACAGTTTGCAGATGGAGATATTCAAAGTGCAATTGATACTTACTGCGCAGTCCTGGCACTGAAAGGGTCGGAAGAAGCATATCTTGGAAGAGGAATCCTCTATACTGCCGCCGGTGACAGGGAGAAGGCAGAGGCGGATCTGAACAAGGCGCTGAAGAAGACAGATGATCCGATCCTGAAAGGTCTGATCTACAGCACGCTGGCGGATACGGCAGCTGCGAAGCAATGTTTTGAGGATGCCAGAAAAAGCGGAATTGCGGAAGCATCCCTCTATCTTGCGAATCTTTATGAGAAAGAAGGGGACAGTCCTAATGCACAGCTGCTCTATGAAGAATATGCAGAGAGCGGAAAAGCACAGGCGGAAGGCTATCTGGCGGTCGCCAGATCCAGATTTGAAGCCGGCAATTATACAGAGGCATTATCTCTTTGTGAAAAAGGAATTGCAGCAGGAGAGTCCGGAGTACTTCGAAATCTGATGCAGGAGGAAATCGCCTGTTATGAAAAGATGACTGATTATGAAACAGCCAGAGCAAAGGCTGAGGCCTATCTGGAAAAATACCCGGAGGATGAGTTGATCCTGAGGGAATATGAATTTTTAAAATCAAGATAAAAAAGAAAAGGGAGAATTGATTTATGATTAACAAACTGGTAGAGAAAATTACAAAAACACATGCACCGATCGTGGTGGGTTTAGACCCGATGTTAAACTATGTGCCGGAACACATTCAGAAAGCAGCTTTTGCGGAATACGGTGAAACACTGGAAGGTGCTGCGGAAGCAATCTGGCAGTTTAATAAGGAGATTATCGACAGGACTTTTGATCTGATCCCGGCTGTCAAGCCGCAGATTGCCATGTATGAACAGTTCGGTATTCCGGGCATGGTCGCATATGAAAAAACCGTAAGCTATGCACAGGAAAAAGATCTGGTCGTGATCGGTGATATCAAACGTGGTGATATCGGATCCACATCCGCAGCTTATGCGGTAGGACACCTTGGAAAGGTACAGGTTGGAAGCAGGACACACAGCGGATTTCATGAAGATTTTGCTACAGTGAATCCATACCTTGGATCAGACGGTATCAAACCATTTATCGATGTCTGTAAAGAAGAAAAGAAAGGTTTATTCATCCTTGTGAAAACATCCAACCCATCCTCCGGAGAATTTCAGGATCAGCTGATCGACGGAAAACCATTATATGAGCTGGTAGGTGAAAAGGTTGCCGCATGGGGTGAAGAACATATGGGTAATCAATACAGCTATATCGGAGCTGTTGTAGGTGCCACTTATCCGGAAATGGGTAAGGTACTCCGTAAGGTAATGCCGAAATCATTCATCCTTGTGCCGGGATACGGTGCACAGGGGGGACAGGGCAAAGATCTCGTTCACTTTTTCGATGAGGATGGTTTAGGAGCAATCGTCAACTCCTCCCGCGGTATTATTGCAGCTTACAAACAGGAAGCATATGCCGGATTCGGTGCTGAAAACTTTGGAGATGCATCCAGAGCATCGGTTGAGGCAATGATCGCAGACATTGACGGAGCGTTAAGAGCAGCAAAATAAGGAGATCGGAATATGAACAGGAAAAAAGAGAACGCAGTCGTAGTTTCACAGGAACAGATTGCAGAAGGCATTTTCAGTATGTGGCTTCAGACAGGGGCAGCGCAGACTGCGAAGCCGGGACAGTTCATTTCCATGTATACAAACGATGGAACGAAGCTGCTTCCGAGACCGATCAGCATCTGTGAAATTGATAAGGAAGAGGGAAGGCTTCGTGTTGTTTATCGTGTTACCGGTGAACATGCGGGAACAAAGCAGTTTTCCCTGCTGAAAGCAGGAGATACGGTTCCGGTGATCGGACCTCTGGGGAACGGATTTCCGCTGGAAAAGGCAGAAGGAAAGAAAGCCTTTCTGATGGGAGGAGGAATCGGTGTGCCTCCGATTCTGGAGCTGGCAAAACAGCTGAACTGTGAAAAACAGATCGTTGTCGGATATCGTGATGAGCATACATTCCTGAAGGAGGAGTTTGAGAAAAACGGCACACTCTACATTTCCACAGAAGACGGCAGTGTGGGAACGAAGGGAAATGTCATGGATGCCATCAGAGAAAACGGCCTGAGTGCGGATGTGATCTATGCATGCGGTCCGACCCCGATGCTTCGCGCTATCAAAAACTATGCGGAAAGCAGCGGAATCGAATGCTACATCTCACTGGAAGAGAGAATGGCATGCGGAATCGGCGCGTGTCTGGCCTGTGTATGCAAGTCTAAAGAAAAAGACCATCATACCAATGTAAATAACAAACGAATCTGCAAAGACGGCCCGGTATTTTTATCTACGGAGGTGGAAATCTAAATGAACATGAGTGTAAATATTGCAGGGGTAGAATGGAAAAATCCTGTGACAGTTGCTTCCGGTACTTTTGGCTCCGGAGCAGAGTTTGATGAATTCGTAGATTTAAACAGACTGGGTGCAGTAACCACCAAAGGAGTTGCCAATATTCCGTGGGCCGGAAATCCGACACCAAGAGTTGCGGAAACCTATGGAGGCATGATGAATGCGGTAGGACTTCAGAATCCGGGGATTGATCTGTTCTGTAAAAGAGACATTCCGTTCTTACGAAAATACGGTACAAAGATCATCGTCAATGTCTGCGGAAAATCCACAGAAGATTACTGTGAAGTAGTGGAACGCCTGGCAGATGAAGATATTGACATGATGGAGATCAACATCTCCTGTCCGAATGTGAAAGAAGGCGGAATTGCTTTCGGTCAGAATCCCAGGGCAGCGGAAGAGATCACAAAAGCGGTTAAAAAATATGCAAAACAGCCTGTGATCATGAAGCTCAGCCCGAATGTGACCGATATCACAGAAATGGCCAGGGCCGTGGAAGCAGGCGGCGCGGATGCGGTTTCATTGATCAACACACTGACCGGTATGAAAATCGACGTTCACCGCAGGCAGTTTGTGATCGCAAATAAAACCGGCGGTGTATCCGGTCCGGCGATCCATCCGATCGCGGTTCGCATGGTATATCAGACAGCAAATGCGATCAGCCTTCCGATCATCGGCATGGGTGGAATTGCCAGTGCGGAAGATGCCATCGAAATGATACTTGCGGGCGCAAGTGCTGTATCCGTAGGAACAGCGAATTTCTATCATCCGGCGATTACCATGGAAATCGTAGATGGAATTGAAAGCTATATGAAGAAATATGGTTTTGAAAATGTCAGAGACATGGTCGGCATCGTAAAATAGTTAAATAGATAAGTAGAAAAAGGAATTTTTTGCATAAAAGTGCAGAGGATTCCTTTTTTATAATTTTTTGAAGAATTCCAGCAGAGCGATCTGTTGTTCCTCATTGAATCTGCTCATTTCAATCAACAGCTCCTTTTGAAGAGGAGTCAGATCGAAAGAATCGGTATCGTTGGAGAAAAATTGTGAAAGTGTGATTTGAAATGCACTACAGATTTTTTCCAGAGATGGAATCGAGGGATACATATTCTTTCGATACCAAGATGAGATGGTGGATTGAGTCAGGCCGGATTGTTCCGCTAACTGGTATTCGGTCCAGTTTTTCAGTTTTCTATAGTAGGTAATTCTGTCCAATACATCCATTTCAAAATTCCTTTCTGTTGTTTAATTCGACATATCGTTAATATTATTCGCAAAAACGTTGCAAAAAAATATTTAATGACGTATAATTAAAACGTATTAACGAAGTGAAATTAAAACTAACGGAAAAGAAATGATGGATATTATCAGAATAGTGAGTATGGTTGCAGCAGGCGGAATCGGAGGATTTCTGGTACCGGGGCTTGCTCAGAAAGTGATTGACTATAAGGGAAAACAGAAAAACAGAGAAATGCCCGTACAGCCGGGATATCTTACGATGGTCTGCAGAGGATGCTGTGCACTGATTGCTGCGGCAGGACTCGGGCTGTGCGGATATCTGCAGTCTTCCTGGCTGATGCTGATCCTTTCAGCAATCATCTGGATTCAGGGAATGGTGATTATTATTGTCGATATGAGGATTCACCTGATTGCCAATGAATCGATTTTGGTACTGCTTGGTTCGGCAGTTTT
Organism: Lachnospiraceae bacterium; assembly: GCA_051879615.1. Classification (GTDB taxonomy): domain Bacteria; phylum Bacillota; class Clostridia; order Lachnospirales; family Lachnospiraceae; genus HGM12587. The sequence continues at coordinate 9,244 of JBJEMI010000011.1, read as the reverse complement.
GTTCCGTTTGCTGACAGGCGGAGCAGTCGGTTTGTTTAACAGTTTCGGAACCATGATCGCGGTAATTGCGGTCTGGATGATTCTGGGAAAGGTTTTGGGCTTCTGGAAGGTGGGAGCCGGTGATGTGAAGCTGTGCGGTGTCATCGGTTTTTTATACGGCTATCCGGCAATTCAGATGCCGCTGCTATTTATGGCGATCGGTCTGATTATTTTTTGTGTCGGCGGTCTGGTGCTTCGTAAGATGACATTGCGCAGTATGTTTGCCATGGCACCGTTCCTGGCAGCAGGAATGCTGGCAGGTTTGCCGTATCTGTTCTGGACGATGAATGGCGGCGGTTATTGAGAAAAGTTAAAAAAGAGATATCCGAAGAAAAGGAAGAGATAAGGAAAATGGGTGAAATGAAAAACTGGTTTATGAAAGAAGAAAGCGGACAGGGCATGGTGGAATATGCGTTTATTCTCGTGTTGGTATCCATTGCGGCGGTTGCACTGCTGAAGGCAATCGGTACATCGGTTTCCGGTCAGTTTGATCAGATCAGGGCCGGATTTCCTGCCGCGTAGGATGAGTTGGAACAATATTTGCCTCAACAGCAGGTTCATTAAAGTAAGGCTTCAGTAAGAGGACGGAGAGATTCCGGATACTGTCTGTCGGCAGATTTGTTATAGATGCTGCAGAGCAGCAAAAAATAATTACATATCATTTTAAGGAGGAGAAGAAATGAAGGAAATGATGAAATGGTTCAAAGAAGAGGAAAGCGGACAGGGCATGGTAGAATATGCATTGATTCTTGCGCTGATCTCTATCGCAGCAATTGCGGTATTAAATGTCTTAGGACCGGCAGTAGCTGATAAACTTAAAGAGGTAAATACAGCATTAGGTGGAAAAGCACCAGCACCAGCAACAACACCAACAACACCAGCATCATAATAATCGGTTCTTGTAGTATGATGTTTGGGTTCATGGGCATTTTATCCCTATGATATTTGCGAATTGCTGGGTACTTTGTACTCATGCAATACGCAGGTATCATGCAGTATTACAGAAAAAGTGTTTGTATAAGCCGGGCGACTGATATATTCGGTCGTTCGGCTTATCAACTATTGCGGAGGAGGAGTGTGTGATGAGATGGAAAGATGAAAAAGGTCAGGCAACGGTGGAGTTTGCATTGATTCTGCCGATTTTCATCCTTCTGGTTTTTGGAATCATTGATTTCGGTTGGCTCTTTTATAATAAAATTCAGGTGAATAACGCAAGCAGGGAGGGTGCTCGCTATGCAGTTGTACATTGGGATGAGGAAGATTATATTACGAATACGGAAACAAAGGTAACGGCAGTACTTTCCGGAGCATCTGTGACTGTGACAGATCATGTGGAGAGCGTGACGGTCACGGTAAGTAAAAATGTAGATGTGCTGACAGGAGTTACCTCTGTGTTTGTGGGAGATAGAGTTAATCTTAAATCGAATTGTACCATGCGCAAAGAGTAATGGTTTATATAGATAATAAAATGAGTGGAGGAATCTTATGAAGAAAATAAGAATTATCGCAGCCGTCTGTGCGCTTCTGACAGGAGGCTGCATGTTTGCGATGATGTGGATGTATGAGGAACAGGAAGTGGTGACTGCCAGTGTAGTCGTTGCGGTCAGTGATATTCCGCAGAATACGGTGATCACAGAGGAAATGCTGGCTGTTCAGACGATACCGGAGGAACTGGTGCTTACGGGAGCCTGCAGGAACAAGGAACTTCTGATCGGAAAAATGGCACTGGTGGAGTTGAAGGCAGGTGAACAGATTTTTGACAGCCGTTTAATTGCTGTGGGGGAACGTAATGCAGCCAGTCTGTCTATGATGATCGAAGAGGATAAAAGAGCCATAACAATTGCAGTGGATTCGGTGGCGGGACTCAGTAACATGATCCGCCCGGGGGATATGGTGGATGTTTTATGCCATATTACAGATGCGGATGAAAATGCAGTGACCAATACACTGGTAGAGAATATACCGGTACTGGCAGTGGATAATGTAGTATCTACCCAGGGTAAGAGTGATGGTTATTCGACGATTACATTAATGGTAACACCTGAGGAGGCAAATAAAATTGACTGGTGTGGAAATCAGGGATTTTTAAGACTGATTTTGCGTACTCCGCTGGATGAAGAACAGGCGGATGCACCGGAAATATCAGTTTATAACGTGACCAATGATTGATAAAGGGGAGTCTTGATGAGTTTAAAAGTATTACTTGTAAGTAAATTAGAAAAAAATATTGCTGCAATGAGACAGCATATTCAGGATGAGGGGATCGTTGTGATCGGTGAATCTGGCGGAGGTGCAGATGCGTTGGAGAAGGTGGAAAATCAGAATCCGGATATGGTACTGATCAGTATGACGCAGGGAGATCTGGATGCGCTGAATCTGGCGGAACGAATCATTACCTATCGTCCGAAAAACTTTGTGGTTCTTATTGCGGAAGAACTGAATATGGAAACCATGCAGGCAGCGATGAATATCGGTGCTCATAATGTAACGGTATTGCCGAAGAGTGCAAAGGAGTTTGCGGAATACATAAAAGGTATCTATAACAGTGAATCTCTTCGAATCCGTTCGTTTGCGGATCGACAGAATATCGCATGGTCTTCCCAGGTGCTGACGGTTTTCAGTGCAAAGGGCGGTATCGGAAAGACAACCGTGGCAGTGAATCTTGCCATGGCACTGGCTGAGCGGGGAAAGAAAGTGGCAATTGTAGATCTGGATCTGCAGTTTGGAGATGTTCCTGTATTTCTGGATCTGGAACCAAAGGAAACCATTGCGGAATTAATGCAGGATGCCTATGCACCAAACATTGATACGATCCGAAGCTATATGGTCATGCATTCGGGGGGCGTACACGTTCTTTGCGCTCCGAAAAGCCCGGAATATGCGGAAATGATTCCAGCAGAACGCGTGCAGGCATTGCTGACACTGATGCGCAGCTATTATGATTTTGTGATCATTGATACTGCGTCCGTATTTAACGATGTTACGATGACCGCGATGGAACTTTCCAATACGATTTATTTTGTGGTGGGTCAGGATGTGTCTATCCTGAAAAATGCCCGTCTTGCCATGAATCTTCTGGAATCTCTTCAGCAAAAGGAAAAAGTGCAGGTGCTGGTAAATCATACATCAGATTCCAAGGGCATCTCTCTGGAAGATGTGGAAAAAGTATTGCATGCTCCGGTTCATCTGACACTTCCGGGTGAACAGATTATTGCGGTCAATGCCTTGAACAAGGGAATTCCGTTGGTAACGGGGGCTGCAAAAAGCAAGCTTGCAGCTGCCATCCAGGAGCTTGCAGGTCAGCTGACTGAAGATGAAGGCTCAGGTCCTAAAAAGAAAAGAGGATCCAACAGGCTGTTTGGAAAAAAGAAAAAGCAGGAGTGGGAAACTAAATGAGTATTTTAGAACGTCTGGAGAAACAGAAGTCTGTACAGCCGGAAACGGAAGAATCGGAAAAAAGAACCGTAAGAGAGGTAAACAGCCGCCCTGTACAGGATGAAAGCTATGTGATGCTGAAGCGGACGGTTCACAATGAAATGATTGAAGCCGTGAACCGTGAAAAGAAGATGGATTTCCAGAATGAAAAGGAAAAAGAAGACTATTTAAAGAAGCAGATTGAAGAAATCGTAAACTCCAGAGATCTGAATATGAACCGTACGGAACGGAACCGTCTGGTAGAAGAAATCTATGATGATGTGGCAGGCTTGGGACCGTTAGAGCCGCTTCTTCAGGATCCGGACATTACGGAAATTATGGTTAACGGTCCGGAAAGAGTCTATGTGGAAATCGGAGGAAAAATCAGCTTATCTTCTGTGAAATTTCATGATGATGCCCATGTAATGAATATTATTAATCGAATCGTATCGTCCATAGGCAGACATATTGATGAAGCAAATCCAATGGTAGATGCACGACTGGCAGATGGTTCCCGTGTGAATGCTGTCATCAGCCCGGTATCGCTTTCCGGACCGACCATTACAATTCGTAAGTTTGCGAAAAAGCGCTATACAGTTAGTGATCTTGTACATTTCGGTTCTGTATCACCGCAGATGATGAGCTTTCTGGAAGCCTGTGTCAAAGGCAGGATCAATATCATCGTCAGCGGAGGAACCGGCAGCGGAAAAACTACACTGCTGGGAATCTTATCCGGTTATATCCCAAATGATGAACGTATTGTGACTATCGAGGATGCTGCAGAGCTTCAGCTTCGCCAGGAACATGTCATTACAATGGAAAGTCGTCCGGCAAATATCGAGGGCGTAGGGCAGATTACGATTCGTGATCTGGTGAGAAACTGCCTTCGTATGCGTCCGGACCGGATCGTGGTCGGGGAAGTGCGTTCCGGTGAAACACTGGATATGCTGCAGGCGATGAATACGGGACACGACGGATCGCTGACGACTGCCCATGCAAACTCACCGAGAGATTTGATTTCCCGTCTGGAGACCATGGTGCTCATGAGCGGTCTGGAAATGCCGGTTAAAGCAATCCGTGAGCAGATTGCCTCCGGTGTGGATCTTATCGTGCATCAGGCACGAATGCGGGACGGTTCCCGAAAGATTGTCAGCATTACGGAAGTTGTAGGAATGGAAGGGGATGTCGTCACCTTACAGGATATTTATGTATATCAGATGGAAGGTCTGGATGCATCGGGAAAACAGAACGGTAGCTTTCTTGCAACGGGAATCCGTCCTGAGTTGACAGAAAAATTGACTGCGATGGGAATCATGGTTAAAGATGCCTGGTTCCAGAATTAGGAGGATTGAATATGAAGATTTTCGCGGCAGTCTCTGCGGTCTGCGGAGCAGTCATTGTATATAATCTGATTCAGTTGCTGGCTGAAAAACGGGAAAAGACAGGTATGCAGGGCAGAATCAGAAGACTGTCAGGCAAGGCTGCACCGGAGGATGCCAGAGAAGCGGTTTTAAAGGAAAAGAAGGCAAAAAAGAACAGAAGACATGGAATAAATATGGTCAGCGATAAGCTGGAGGAAGAACTGACAGCGGCGGGAATCAAAATCAGTGGTCAGGAATATTTGAGGCTCTGGATTGTGGCGGCTTTCTTGCCGGGAGCATTGCTGGCATTGCTTGGGATCAGCATGATCACGGTGTTTGCTGTGATTGTCATCGGAATTATGATTCCTCCGGTGATCGTGGCAAATGCACGCAGAAAAAAGAATGTATTGTTTAATAAGCAGCTGGGAGAATCCTTAATGGTCATGAGTAATACGCTCAGATCCGGGTATTCTTTTCAACAGTCCATGGAAAGTATTGCCAAAGATATGCAGCCACCCATTTCAGAAGAGTTTCAGATCACGCTTCGGGAGATGGATATGGGAATCTCTATGGAGACAGCACTGAATCATATGGTGGAAAGAACAAAAAATGATGATGTGAAGATTCTTGTATCGGCTGTGCTGATTTCCTCTCAGGTGGGAGCGAATCTGGCAGATGTGCTGGACAATATTTCAGGAACCATTCAGGAACGTCTGAATCTGCGTGAACAAGTTCAGGTGATGACTGCTCAGGGAAGGATTTCCGGTCTGGTGGTAGGTGCTTTGCCGCTGGTACTGTTCCTGGTACTGATGTTGATCAATCCGGATTATATTGCTTCTTTTTTCCGGACATCCATTGGTATGGCTATGCTTGTCTTAGGCTTGCTGATGGAGGTGCTTGGATTTTTTGTGATCAGTCGGCTGATCGATATCAAGTATTAGGTGGTGTGCGATGAAGATATTATTGACAATGTGCGTGTGTCTGGCAGTTTACGGGCTTCTGATACTGCTGGGTCGTAAAGAGGGACAAGCGGAAGACGCGGTTAGCCGCCGAATGAATGCTATTGAGAAAAAGGGCAGTAGTGCTTATCGGGATCAAAGAGCAGAGGAACTGGAAAAACCTTTTTATGACAGAACGATCCGTCCGATGTTGGAGGGATTGGGAAGACGGATAAAAAAGATACCGGTTTATTTTGGAAACAACAGGGATGATACATTGAAACTGCAGCTTCAGCAGGCCGGAAGTATGATGAATGTGACAGAGTATACTGCACTGCGTGTCGGTATCACTGTCGTATCGACAATATTGTCTGTTTTGTTTGTGGTTTCTTCGAAAGCCCCTCTAACCAGTCGGCTGACCTATTTGCTTTTGGGAATTGCGGGACCGTATATCGTGATGCGTTATCTGCTTGCTGCCAAAATAAAACAGCGTCAACAGGAAATAGAGCGTCAGTTGCCGGATGTGCTGGATCTTATGAGTGTCAGTGTAGAAGCCGGTCTGGGATTTGAGCAGGCGATGAACTATATCATGAACAACATGGAAGGAGCTATGGTCGATGAAATTGCCATTACCTATCGGGAAATATCTATGGGAAGAAGCAGACGAAGTGCTTTTGTTCTGATGGGAGAGCGATGTGCCGGAGAATCAGTCAAAAGCTTTACCAATGCCTTGGTACAGGCAACAGATCTTGGTATTTCCATGAAGGTTTTACTTCAGGCTCAGGCAGATGCCATGCGTCTGCACAGAAAACGTGTGGTAGAGGAAAAGGCGATGAAGGTTTCCACAAAACTGTTGTTTCCGTTGGTGTTCTTTATTTTTCCGGTGATCTTTATCGTGCTGCTGGGACCTGCCTTAATGAATATTTTTACGACGCTGTAGGTGAGAAAGATGATAGTTAAAAGGAATGGGAATGTTCTGTTCGATAAAGTGACAGAAGCAAATAGCTTTTGGCAGAGATTTCGGGGACTCATGGGAAGAGCTGTTTTAGAGGAAGGAGAGGGATTATGGTTTTCAAACTGCTCTTCCATACACTGTTTCTTTATGAAGATCCCGATCGATGTCATTTATTTAGATAAGAATAATCGAGTAGTGGGAAAAGAAACGGTGCATCCGTGGAGAGTGGGTCATCATTATCGTGGTACAGTTCACCTGTTGGAGGTAAGTGCAGGTGCGTCTGAAAACATTCAGGCAGGTGATGAACTGCAGATCAATAGACAGAGAGGGAAACGAAATGAATAATGAAGTAATTGATTTCCTGCGTGATCGTTCAGAAGAAGAGGATCTGAGCAGTGTATTAAAGACAAATATGGGCGGATATACGAAAAAGTCTGTTCAGGAATATATCGGCCAGTTGAGAAAACAGCAGCAGGCAGCGGGCAAACGTTTCAATGATGATTTGCAAGCTATGATTTCCGAGAAGGAAAAAGTCCAGGAAGAGTTGCGGCAGGTAAAGGCGAAACTGTCCGAAAAAGAAGCACAGTACCGAATTTTATCAGAGTCTCTGAAAGAATATAAAAAAGCGGATGGAGGTTATTCGACAGAGGATTATGTAAACTTGCAGGAACTTTTGAAAAATGAACAGAGTAAGGCGTCGGTTCTGGAAAATGAAAAGCGTCAGATCATGCAGAAGCAGGAGCAGACACAACAGCTTCTATCAGAAAAAGAAGCACAGCTTGAGCAAAGTATTCAGGAACATCACCTGACGGAAGAGTTCTTATTTGAAGAAAAAGAGAAGGTAAAAGAAGCTCTGGCACAGGTACAGGAACTGACTTCTCAGATGGTTCTGGCTCAGAGTGAACTGAAGTTCCTTCGGGAAATGACCAGTGAAGGAAAAGTTGGGAACTTAAAAATGAAGATTGCCGAGCAGCAGGAAAAGATCGGAATGCAGGAAAAATTGCTGGAGCAGAGAAGAGAACAGTTGTCAGCAAAAGAGGAACAGCTCCGTATCAGAGAAAACCAGATACAGATGCTGGAGGAAAAAGCGGAGAAACTGCATCAGTCTGTAGAGGCAGTTACCGTACAGAATCAGAAAATGGAAGCTTATCAGAAGGAATTGGGAGAAAGGCTGCAGAGTGTCTTTGCGGAAAATCTGGAACTTTTAAATCAGAAATCAGAGCTTGCATATGAAAATATTACTCTGACAAGAAAGCTGGATGCAGCTGCCTGCGAGTGTTCACTGGAAAAAATTCGTAAAGTAACGGAACAGCCAAAAGGGGGCAATCAGTGATGTTGAAAAAGCTATGGGAAGAGGAGGAAGGCGCAGCTGCTATATTCGCTGCACTGGTAATGGTAGTACTGCTGGGATTTACTTCACTGGCGGTGGATTACGGTTCTATGGTGGATCAGAGAAGCAGGCTGCAGAACGCGGCAGATGCTGCAGCACTTGCAGGGGTTGTAGAAGATTCACCGGCAGAAAGAGAAGTAAGGGCACGGGAATATGCTTTGAATAATACAACCGGCGTATCAGTATCAGATATCGAGATCACACATCCGACGGAAGAAAGTCTGAAGGTCACGATCAGAAAATTGACACCTGCATTTTTTTCGCAAATTTTGACAGGGAATAGTACAAATCAGGTATCGGCAACAGCTACGGCAGAATTCAGCAAATTAAATCGTTTGTATGGAACTGCAATCTGGGCAGAAGACGAAATACAGATCGGTAACAAAGGGCATGTGGTAGGATCCATCCATTCAAATACCGGAAATTTCAGCAAAGTTCATGATCAGGCGACCATTGACGGAGAACGAAGCGGGGAAAAAGAAACCATGCCGGATTATTCTTATCTACTGGATCAGGCAGTCAGTTTAGACAGTGATGCGTTGAATGCTATGAGAAAGGGTCGTGGTATAGAAATCAATGACGAGGATATCGAAAATTATTTTACCGATCCCAATGCGTATTACTATATTCCGAAGTCGGTTGTCATCAACACGAGCTTGATCCGAAATATCATTGCGTATGGGGATATTGTGTTTAACGGCAGCAGAGCAAATGTGGATGCCAAAATCCTGTACTCTGTAAACGGCAACATTGAATTTAACGGCAGAGAAGCAGATTTGAAGGGTATTTTATACGCACCAAAAGGAAATGTGACATGGAACGGAAGTAAAAGTCATATTTACGGAGCAATCATCTGTCAGAATTATAATGAACATGGATCTGTAGCAGAAATTATTTACGATGGTGGTATCATAGATGATTTATCGGAGCCGAGAGCGCATCTGATTGAATAGCACCGGAAAGGTAGTGCATGAAAAAATCACAGGGAGTTGGAGAAAGGTCTCTAATTCCCTGCTTTATTTTTGTCCGTGGGAATACCTGCAGTTTCGGATAAGAAATGAGGATGCTATTGAAAAACTCACAAATGTGAAATATAATCCCGTTTTCGACAGTTAGTAGAAGAGAAAAGGGCGATAAACCGCGTAGA
>JBJEMI010000010.1:0-3397 GCA_051879615.1 Lachnospiraceae bacterium | reverse complement strand
CGACTGGCCGGTGAGATCCAGGCAAGAAAACCTGCCAGGGTTTATTATCCGGACTTTGGTAATCAGGCTGCCGGTGTGCAGATGGTGGCAGAGGAGAAAGCTCCTTATGGAAATCCTTCTGGAACGTACCGATGATACGCACATGCTGAACGCATCGGAATTATGCACGATTCTGGATCAGGAATATGGCATCAGTACGGATCGAAGAACTATATATACAGAGATGGAGATCCTTGATAAATTCGGACTGGATATGAGCAGAGCGACATTTTACAGAAAAAAGAAGGCAGCACTGAGATATCTGGGCTGCTATTTTTTTGAGATCGTGATGCATATGTTCAGAAACAGATTGAAAAGAACAGGAGAATAGACTTGGATGATTTATTTATCAGAGGTTTTGATATTCGATGGAATCAGGAATTACAGGATTCCTATGTGTATCAGATTCCGGCGATTGCAAATATTGACCATTTTGAATTTAAGAGTAATATTACATTTTTTGTTGGAGAGAACGGATCCGGTAAATCCACATTTCTGGAGGCATTTGCCGTAGCATGTGGTCTGATGACTAAGTATAACGATGATGGTAAGATGCAGGATCTTCATGCCAGATCTCATGGAGAAAGCTTTCTGGATTTTATTCAGAGAGCAGATCAGCCGGGACTCTATATCATGGATGAGGATACGGAAAGCTATCAGATCACAAAGATGTTCCTGGATAACAGGGAATATATGCTGAAGAGATTGCTTGCGGAGGATGAGGAGGAGTGAGTCGATTATACTACGTGTAGAATGACAACCGTAATAGAAGTTGATAAGATTAAAGTATTGCAATTATTGTGAAATACTGTACGGGTTCAGGAGGGATCAGATGCTTAAGAAAAGAAGAAAAAAGGCCCTCGAGGAAGGACACACAAATAATATATGGAACAGGCACGATTTCGTAATGTGCGGTTTGGGAGAAAAAAGCAGAACGCTGGCAATCGTTAAGCATATTAGAAGGTGCATCAAGTGGAGTAAGCAGAGAATTGTCAGAGGATATGCGGATTCGGATATTTGGAATATGTATGGATATCTGCAGGTATTACTGCCGGACATGCTGGAATATCTGAAAAATCATCGTTGCGGTTCTCCGGGTTATCTTGGAGAGAATTATACAAACGAGGATGGGATTCTTGTAAACGATACTTGTCATGAGGTCTGGGATAAGATATTGGACCGTATGATTTTTCTTTGGAGAGAAACAGACGAAGAAACATGCTCTAAAAAGAATTCATACGAAGAGGAGTATATGAAAGCTCTCGATGAATTCAGAGATAAATATGGTGTACTTGGGAAAAAACTTCAGACCCCGGAAGAACTGGAAGCCAACCGAAAACGAGGCGGCGGTGGAACTGTCCACTTTATGAGTGAACTACCCGAATACAAAGAAATATCGGAAAAATACATGGATGAAGAAAAGAAGTTAGAACTGTACAGAATCGACTGTAAAGACGAAGTTATGGATTTGATGAAAGAACACTTCTTTGATCTATGGGACTAAAAATTACTGAAGGAGGAAAAGTTCATAAGATTCGAAATGCTGTGATTCATTTGATGCGAGGACAGGTCTTTGAAATTGACGGAAAATCTATTTTTGCCTTCGGCGGTGCCAGTAGTCATGATATTCAGGGAGGAATTCTGGAGCCGGATGATCCTGATTTTGAGAGAAAATATGCCATTGCAAGCAAAGGATTTCAGCCATTTCGTGTAAATCATTATAGTTGGTGGAAGCAGGAACTGCCATTAGAAGAAGAGATGGAAGAAGGGGGTAAGAATCTGCAGGAACATAATAATAAAGTTGACTTTATTGTAACCCACTGTTGTTCCGCAAGTACGCAAGCGTTTCTGGGAAATGGACTTTATTTCAGAGATTATCTGAATATGTATCTTGAAGAAATTCGTCAGAACTGCAGATTTAAGAAATGGTTTTTTAGCCATTACCATGATGATCGCAATGTGAATGCTGAGGAGATCTTGCTCTGGGAGCAGATTATTCGAATTGCATAAGGAGAAGGTGTGTGGATGGAAACAGAGAATAAGAACATTCATGTAATTGAAGTAGATATGGAAATTGCTGTATGAGCATTCAATGCATCATAAGAAGTGCTGCGGCACTCTTTTACCAGCCGGAGATAGGATTTGCAGGATTTGAAAAATACCTCTATATCCCACCGTTTTCCATAAGTACGGATGATTTCTTCTTCGCCAACAGTTACATTGATAGAAAGAAGATATTTAGAGCGTCCCCTGCGTTTACGGTTTTGGCTGTAAATTTCTTTGATGTTAAAGCGTCCATCCTGATATCCGTACTTTATCTTGCTGCTCTTTTTGACCATGGCAATCGTGTCCAGACCATGCTCCTGTTTTAATGCGGCAACCACTTTAGGGGATGAAAACCAGCTGTCAAACAGCACATATTTTGCTGATAATCCTGACTTTTGTGCCATGTGGATCAGTTCCAGCATAACCTCCGTTGCTTTACGGCGTGACTGTCTCCTGCGTTTTCCAGCAAGGGAACGACCATCATAGGAAGAAGCTTCGCAAAGCAGATTTTTATCTTCTGCGGCAGAAAGCAGACAGTGGTTAACCGGAATAAAGGAATTTCCATCTGACCATCCAAGGGTCAGCATCCGATATCCCCGTTTATATTTCATGGAGCAATGGTCAAATACCCTGGCAAGAAGCTCTGTTTTACAGGAACGGGAACGGTCAAACAGACTATCATCAATAATGAAGACATCTTTCCGGTTATCAGATGTCAATGGTTTCATAAAATTATTTATGATTCTTGCAGAAAGCAGTGTGGTAAAACGCTGCCAGTTGGTTTTCGTATTGTTGAGGAAACGGTAAACTGTATTTTTGCAGAAGCCGCCTTCAAATACACCTGTCTTTCTCTGCATATACATGCTTCTGTCAGAGAAAATGAGACAAAACAGGTAACGGAAGATGTCCATCACAGGGATTCCTTTCATTTTTCCGGCATTGCACTGAAAAAGGAGCTTTCCGACTTGGAATTCCTTCAAAAATTTTGTGGTAGAATCAAAAATCTCATTTCCGTTTTCGGTTTTATGTGGTATACTTGACATGGCATAAATCTCCTTGCTGTGTGATTGTATTTCGTAACTCAATTATACCACATGCAAGTGATTTATGCCTTTTTTATGTGTTAAAGTATTGATTTTTCAGGGTTCATCACACCAAATGGTGTGGGAAGTTTGAGTATTGTATTTCCACAGAAGTATCTCATGATTTCAGCAGACTTGCCTTTAGTATCAACAAACAGCTCAGAAACAGACTGAGAGGCGACTTATCCAAAAAGGGACAGCTCAGAAATGGGTTCATCAAAGAAAAGTAT
>JBJEMI010000009.1:0-74008 GCA_051879615.1 Lachnospiraceae bacterium | reverse complement strand
TAATAGGTCGAGGGCTTAACCAAGAGGCTGGTTAGAGAGATAATGAGGAGCGTTAGAACGCAAGAAAAGTTATCCGGGTAAAAAAATGTGTTGCAAAAGATTGTGAAATATAGTAGAATTTGATATGAAGTTTTGAGGGTATATGATACCTGATATTCCTCCTTAGCTCAGTCGGTAGAGCACTCGGCTGTTAACCGAGTTGTCGTTGGTTCGAGTCCAACAGGGGGAGTTAAAACACCGAAAGGTGTTTTTATATACAGAAAGGAAGCACCAAAGGTGCTTTATATATAAGGCTCCTTGGTCAAGCGGTTAAGACATCGCCCTTTCACGGCGGTAACACGGGTTCGATTCCCGTAGGAGTCATACGGCGACATAGCCAAGCGGTAAGGCATGGGTCTGCAACACCCTGATCACCAGTTCAAATCTGGTTGTCGCCTCTTTGCAAAGATTCAGTAATCTTAATTTGAAGGTTCCTGAATCTTTTTTTTGTATAAGTCTGATGGATTCTTCCCCAGTTTTCTGGTGCATACGAAAAGCGGATATGATAGAATATAAGAAAATACGGATAAGCTGATATGCTTCAGAGATCAGGAGGAAAAGATGAGCAGTCAGGATTGGGAACACTTCGGAGATGAAATCCGCAGGACCGTGAAGGATGCGGTAGAAAACCGGAATTACGAAAAATTAAATCAGATGATTTCAGATACCGTCAATCAGGCGGTGGACTCGGCTGCCCGGAATCTAAAAACACAGTCAAAGCATTCTAAGCAGCCGCAGCACGATGGTTCACAAATACAGTATACCAATCAGCCGAAAAGGAAGCAGGAGCTGATAACCTTTCAAATGAGGATGCCCTCAAAAGTCGGTCCGATTTTGCGTAGTGTTTTGGGATATACATTTGGGACGATTACATTTATATTATTCCTCTGCTTTTTGATCGTCGGTAATTTAGCAGTCAGATTTGCATTGGGATTTCAGATTGCCTCCTGGATTTTCCTGGTAGCAGCGATCGTTTGTATTTTCACAGGAATTACAGGGACGAATAGTTTATTGAGGATCAGCAGATTTCAAACGTATGTGAAGACCATCGGAAAAAGAGAGTACTGCAATATTTCTGAACTGGCAGGACAGGTTGGAAAACCGAATGAATTTGTCGTGAAAGATGTGGAAAAAATGCTGAAGAGCAGATGGTTCTGTCAGGGCCATCTGGACAGTCGGAAAACCTGTCTGATGGTAACCGACCGGATGTACGCAGAATATCAGCAGCTCGTACAGAGAAGGGAGCAGGAAGAGAAGGAAGCACTCGAAGAGGAATCCAGACGAAAAAAAGAGCAGGACAGCCGGAATGCTTACAGAAAAGAATTGTCTCCGGAGGTTCGAAAGGTTATTGAACAGGGGGATGAGTATCTTCGCAAAATACATGAATGCAATGATGCGATTTCAGGAGAAGAGATTTCGGAAAAAATTTCCCGCATAGAGATACTGGTGGACAGGATTTTCGATCGTGTAGAAGAAAATCCCGGATATGTTTCGGATATTCGGAAATTCATGGAATATTATCTGCCGACAACCGTGAAGCTGCTGGATGCATATGCGGAGATGGATGTGCAGCCGGTGGGCGGTGAAAATATCCGGACGGCAAAGAGAGAAATAGAAGCGACGCTGGATACTTTGAATGTGGCATTTGAAAAACTTCTGGACAGCTTGTTCCAGGATACGGCGTGGGATCTGTCTTCAGATATTTCTGTGCTTAATACCATGCTGGCACAGGAAGGACTGAAGGAAGACGGATTAAAAAAGTAAAATAAAAACGGGAGGAAGAAGAGTGACCAAGGAATTAGAAACAATGCAGGCAGCCCCTGTGTTAACTTTAGAACCATTTGCAGAAGAAAAGGAAACACCTGTGCCTGCAGAAGAAAAACAGGAAGTATTGGATGAAACGATTCTTTCGGAAGAAGAAAAAGCAGCCGTGGAAGCATTTTCAAAACAGATTGACCTTACAAACTCGGCAGTAATCTTGCAGTACGGTGCGGGAACACAGAAGAAGATGGCAGATTTTTCGGAGAGTGCTCTGGAAAATGTAAAAACAAAAGATCTCGGGGAAATCGGAACTCTGCTTTCCGGTGTTGTAACTGAACTGAAGGGCTTTGACGAGGAGGAAGAGAAGGGATTTCTGGGGATTTTCAGAAAATCTGCAAACAAACTGGAAAAGATGAAGGTAAAGTATGCAAAAGCAGAGACGAATGTCAATGAAATCTGTAAAGTACTGGAATCTCATCAGGTACAGCTGCTTAAAGACGTTGCTGTTTTGGATAAAATGTATGAATTGAATCTGACATATTTTAAAGAATTGTCTATGTACATTATGGCAGGAAAGAAAAAGCTTCGGGAAGTACGTTCCACAGAATTGCAGGCAATGCTCCGGAAGGCACAGGAAAGCGGGCTTCCGGAAGATGCACAGGCCGCAAAGGATCTGGATGCGATGTGCAGCCGTTTTGAGAAGAAAATCCATGATCTGGAACTGACCAGAACGATTTCCATGCAGACAGCTCCGCAGATCCGTCTGGTCCAGAGCAATGATATGCTGATGGCTGAAAAAATTCAATCTACCATTGTGAATACGATTCCGCTCTGGAAGAGTCAGATGGTGCTGGCACTGGGAGTAGAGCATTCTGCACAGGCTGCGGAGGTGCAGAGACAGGTCACAGACATGACCAATGAGCTTCTGAGAAAAAATGCGGAAAAACTGAAAATGGCGGCTGTTGAAACCGAGAAGGAATCAGAGCGCGGTATTGTAGATCTGGAGACACTGAAAGCAACCAATGAATCACTGATTACAACTTTGGATGAAGTGATGCATATTCAGCAGGAAGGACGCCGGAAGAGACAGGAAGCAGAAGTAGAGATGCAGCGGATGGAAAATGAATTAAAACAGAAGCTTCTGGAGATTCGCGGCGTGAAATAAAATCACGGAAAGGATTTTCTGAACTTACCTTAAATTGTAGATGCAAAATATACAATTGATTTAAATAATCAGAAAATATAAAAATATTTAAAAATTAGATTGACAAATAAAGGGTGCTGTGATAATATACAGATAACAACAAAACAACACCAGTCACAGCACCACAGATTAGAAACCGAAAAGAGGAGGATTGGAGGTAAAATCCAATGGGACCGATCGACAATTTAACTCAATATGAGAGTGGTAATGCATAGCAGTTCCTGACAAGAAAGACCTTTTAATCGCAGATGAGCATAGGGCCGTAGAAATCATAAGAAACAGATGTTAACCTGTAGGAAATGGTAAAATGGCAAAGGAAAAGGGATATAGAAGCTGGCACTCATATTGAACAGATACCACGTTTGATCAAAGAAAAATCTATATAAAACTTTCTAAGTAAATGATAATTTACGAGTCGGGAATTAAAATAAACATTTACATAAATTTAAGGAAATCGTATAGAAGTGTAAAACAGCTATAGAAACAGTCGGTAAATGAGAATACAGTTTGCAGAAAGAAGATAGATTGTTTTACAGAAAGAGAGTAAGAATTGAATATTGAAGTTGCGTAGAACAGCCACTATGATGTATAAATACAGATAGTGGTTGTTCTTTTTTGAGCAAACGGAAATTATGACAGGACGCAGGCGGATATGTCAGAAAAAATAAGAAGGGTTTATATGGAAAAGAGAGAGAATGCAAAAGATATAAAAGAATTTACGGGAATGAATAAACTGTTGAAGTCTCAATTTATTCAGTTTTTGAAAAACCGGTTAAATGAGGGGACTTTCAGAGATTTTTTTGACGATTGGAAATGGATTTTCACCTACAGCAAAAAGTATAAATGGGTCATTGCATTATATCTGCTTCTTGGAATTTTCAGTTCCACTTTGAGTCTTGCTTCATCAGTGGTCAGCAAGTATATGATTGACATTATTGTGAACAGGAAGACCAGTCAATTGTGGCTGCTCGTACTGATCATGATATTCAGTACAGTATTCAGTCTGCTGTTTTCAAGTATCGTAGATCGTCTGGCATTAAAGATCAGTATCTATGTGAATAACGACATTCAGGCAGATATCTTTGAGAAAATCATTGATGCAGAATGGCAGAAAATAAATGAGTACGGAAATGGTGATCTGCTGAACCGGTTTAACTCAGATATCGGTACCGTGGCGAATAATGCCGTGAACTGGCTGCCGAATCTGATAATCAATGTTTATACATTTATTGCAACATTTATTGTAATTTGTTATTATGATATGACGATGGCGTTGATTGCTTTGCTGAGTGCGCCGTTTTTATTGTTGTCAAGCCGTTATCTGATGCGGAAAATGCGGCACTACAGAGAAAAAGTACTGAAAATGAACAGTGATATGATGAGCTTTGAGGTGGAGGCTTTTTATAATTTTGATACGATTAAAAGCTTCGGAATTATGGATCATTATAATCAGAAATTAAAAGGCTGGCAGCAGAAATATAAAGAATATAATCTGGAATACAATATGTTTTCCATTAAAACAAATGTCTGGATGTCTCTTTTGACAACAATGGTATCGTTTGCAGCGTTTGGTTACTGTCTGTTTCGATTATGGACCAATTCTATTACGTACGGAACGATGACATTGTTTTTACAGCAGAGAAGCAAGCTCTCGTCAAATTTTGATTCCCTTGTAAAAATTATTCCGGGAATGTTAAACAGTGCGGTTTCTGCGCATCGAGTCAGAGAAATTGTGGAACTGCCGAAAGAAAAGCATGACCCGGAAGCGGCAAGGGAACTGGAAGAGCTGGCTGATCAGGGATTGATCGTACAGATGCGAAATGTTCATTTCTCCTATGCGGAAAAACAGCAGGTATTGACAAAGAGCGATTTCATCGCGAAGCCAAATGAGATTGTGGCCTTGGTAGGAGCGAGCGGGGAAGGAAAGACGACAATGCTGCGTATGATTCTGGGGTTGATTCATCCGGAAATAGGAGATGCCGTCCTGATCGCAAACAATGGAAAAGAAGTCCCTGTGAATGCAGATGTTCGAAAGCTGTTTTCCTATGTACCGCAGGGGAACACGATTCTGTCGGGGACGATTGCAGATAATATGCGTATGGTAAAAGAAGATGCTTCGGATAAAGAGATTATTGAAGCATTGGAGATTGCCTGTGCCTGGGATTTCGTGAAGAAAATTGATAAGGGAATCTACGGAAAACTGGGTGAGCGCGGAAGAGGGGTCAGTGAAGGACAGGCGCAGAGAATTGCCATTGCCAGAGCAATCCTTCGTGATGCTCCGATTCTTCTTCTGGATGAGGCAACCAGTGCACTGGATGTTGAGACTGAAAGAAAAGTGCTGAGAAATATTATTCAGCGGCGTCCAAATAAAACATGTATTGTTTCCACCCATAGACCGAGTGTGCTGAATATGTGCCAAAGGGTATATCGGATTATGGAAACAAAGGTAACAGAACTGGATGAAGAGATGTCCAGTCGAATGGTTCAGGATTTTTAGGATCAGACTGAAAAAGGAGAAAAAATGAGAAGAATAAGAACAGCTGTTTGTGCAGTATTTTTGATTTCCTGCCTTGTATTCGTTTTATATGTGGTGAAAACAAAGCGTCTTGAAGACCATGTTCCGCCGG
Organism: Lachnospiraceae bacterium; assembly: GCA_051879615.1. Taxonomy (GTDB): domain Bacteria; phylum Bacillota; class Clostridia; order Lachnospirales; family Lachnospiraceae; genus HGM12587. The sequence goes on along the minus strand of JBJEMI010000009.1, from coordinate 68,377 downwards.
TGCTCAGCTGCAGCGAGGATGTGATCTATGTAAAATCTTCTGCCGGGGATCAGGAGCTTGTAAAAGGAGTCACAGCAGAGGATGACAGAGATGGGGACATTACGGATTCCGTACGTGTGTCGGCAAAGTCTCATTTTATTGAAAAGGGAAAGAGAACAGTTACCTATATTGTATTTGATAAAGCCAATCAGGCGGGAACTTTGCAGCGTACTGTCTGTTACACCGATTATACATCTCCGAAAATTTATCTATCAGAGCCACTGCGTTATTCACGGCAATCGATTTCCGGTGTAAACCTTACAGAATATATGACAGCAGAGGACTGCATTGACGGGGATGTGACAAAACAGCTGAGAATTTCATTGAGTGACAGTTTTTACGCAGGGGATCCGGGAGATTATGATATTACCGTCCAGGTGACAAACAGTGCAGGGGATGTAAGGGTAATTCCGATGCAGGTAACTGCAGTAGATACAGCAGACAGGGAAGAGGCAGCGAAATTTTACCCGATGCTGTCGGAATACATTGTTTATACGGAAGTTGGAAAAGAGCTGAAACTGTCATCTTACATCGAAGGGGTTCAGCGCGGAAATACAAAATATTTGTTTGAAGCAGACAGTGAGTATCTGAGTTTTACGGCGGATGAGATTCATATTGAATCCGAAGTCGACTATACAAAAGCCGGAGTTTACCCGGTAGAATATTCCTATTCGTCTGAAGAGGGAATTACAGCTGTAACCAGGTTATATGTAGTGGTAGAGGAGTAATACAGATGGAGAGAGAAAGAAATGAGATTCAGGAACAGCTGAAACTGGATATTACCACAATGATATTTGATGTTCTGAGAAACTGGTGGGTTATTTTGCTGGGAGTACTGACAGCAATGATGCTGACGTATGTGGTTGTGAATGAAACCTATGTCCCGAAGTATACAACGAGAGCTACCTTCGTGGTTGGATCCAAGGGGGATTTTAATGCATCCAGTAATCTTTATTCGGCAAATAATATGGCGAAAACCTTTCAGAGAATTCTTCAGAGTAATGTGATGAAAAAGATCATCTGTGAGGAGCTGGAGATCGATCAGCTGACGGATGAAATCCGTGCCCAGGTTATTGAAAATACGAATCTGCTGGTACTGACGGTGACAGCGGATTCTCCGAAGGAAGCGATCGACCTGATTCATACCGTGATGGATAACTATACCAGTGTTTCTTATTATACGGCGGGTAATGCAGTGATGGATGTTCTGGAAGAGCCGAGTATTCCGATGAGTCCGGACAATCCGCTGCATGCAAGGGAAAAGGTTAAACAGGCTGCCTTTGCTGCATTTCTGATCTTGTGTGCATTGTTTGCATTCTGTTCCTATATGAGGGACACGATCAAGCAGGAAGAAGATATTGAAAGAAAACTGGATGCAAGAAATCTGGGGAGTATTTCTTACGAGCGTAAAAACAAGATGGTGAGAGATATTCTGAAACGTGATAAAAGAGCCCTGCTGTCAAATGATCCGCTTGCGGGATTTGCCTTTGTCGAGGGATATAAAAAGCTTGCAACAAAAGTGGATTATCAGATGTCAAAAGAGAACAGAAAAGTACTTGTGGTTACCAGTGTTTCAGAAAATGAAGGAAAATCCACAGCGGCAGCAAATCTGGCAATCTGTCTGGCAGAACAGTCCAAGAAGGTGATGCTGATTGACGGGGATTTCAGGAGGCCTTCCCAGTTTCTGATTTTTAATAAGAAGGTCAGAAGCGATCAGGAGATCGGAGAAGTTCTGAAAGGGAATGCAGATGCAGCAGATGCATTTCTGAAGACCAATATTCCGAATCTCTTTCTGATGCTTGGGAAAAACTGTTATTCCTCTTCGACTGAAATGGTGCAGTCGGTCAGGATGAAACAGATTCTGGATGTATGCAGAAGGAACATGGATTATGTGATCATTGATTCTCCGCCGACAGGACTTATGGGCGATGCGGAGGCACTTGCCGGTTATTCAGATGCGGTGATGCTGATCGTTAAACAGAATTATATTTATTCGGAAGATATCAATGATGTGCTGGATTCCTTCCGGGAACATCATTCCGAGGTTTTGGGAGTGGTACTGAATGGTGTGAAAAACTTTTCCAGTATCTTTGGCAGCAGTAAGTTCAGGGGGCATTACGGAACGTATGGCCATTATGGCAGATATGGGCGCTATGACAGGTATGGTAATTATGCAAAGAACCGGGAGAAATCATAAAGATGAGTGAATATAGAGAAAAAGAGGTTCAGATGATAGAGGAACCGGATAAGATAGATATCAATGATTTTCTGATGGATATGATCCGTGGAGTGAAAAAATTGTGGTGGCTGGTGATCGGGCTTGCTGCGGTTTTCGGAGCAGTCTCCTACCTGAAAGTTTCGACAACCTATGCGCCGACTTATGTGGCATCTGCCACGATGGCTGTTAATTTTGCGGGAACAAATGCCAGTTATATAAATATTGAATCGGCACAGCAGATGGCGGAGGTATTTCCGTACATTCTGACCAGCGGGGTACTGCAGGATGTCGTAGCAGAGGATCTGGGGATGGAGCATGTACCGGGCACGATTTCGGCAGCAGCAGAAGATGGGATTAATCTGTTTACCATTACCGTAACATCCGAGAATGCACAGCAGGCCTATGATGTACTTCAGTCTGTCATCAAAAACTATCCGAATGTTGCAAGATTTGTCCTGGGTGAAACAACCCTGACGATCATGGATGAGACGGGTGTTCTGGAAGATACCGGAAAAGTCAGTGTTGTCAGAGGATCCCTGAAAAACGGGGTGATCAAAGGCGGTGCTTTGGGCCTTCTGATCATGGCGATCTATGTTCTGACGAGACGAACCGTAAAATCCCGTAAAGAACTGAAAAGAAATATTAACCTGGAAGACTATGGCAGTATTCCGTACATTCCGGAGAAGAAGCGTCGGAAAAGGGAGTATACGATGCATGTGAACCTCTTAAACGAGAGAGTTCCGCAGGTTTATCTGGAGGCTGTCCGTAAGCTGAGTATTAAGACCATGAAGGAGATGGAACAGAAAAAATTCAAGTCGCTGATGATAACAAGTTCTGTTCCGGGAGAAGGAAAGACGACGCTGGCGGTCAATCTGGCGATCGCTGTTGCAAAACAGGGAAAGAGAGTCATTCTGGTAGATGCAGATCCGAGGAATCCGTCGGTTGCAATGCAGATGAATGCAAGCAATGAAAAGAATGCAAGCCTGGGTTCTGTTCTTCGCGGAGAAAATTCCGTGGAAGAAGCACTGACAGATATCAGAGTTTTTGACGGAGTATTACGGGTCCTTCTCGGCGCGGATCCGGAAGCAAAGGATGCAAAGCTTTTGGGAACAGCTGCGATGAAAAGGCTGATCCAGGAACTGGAGGCACAGGCGGACATCGTCATTCTGGATACAGCGCCTTCGGAGCTTCTGGCAGATGCACCGGCACTTGCAAAGTATGTAGATGCAGCACTTTATGTTGTAAAATATGATTATGCGAAGATCCGTCAGATCCGTACAGGTATTCAGGCCCTTGCCATGAGCGGTGTTCACATTATCGGATATACATTTAACGGCGATCAGGCAGGCCATCAGCGCGGCTATGGCTACGGCTATAATGGCGGCTACGGTGGCTACGGCGGTTATGGCAGATACCTGGGCTTTAAAGCACGCAGGAAAGACAGAGACGGACGGATTATAAAGGATTAAAGGAAATGGAAAAGATGATAAAACAGGATATTCAGCTGATCGCTCTGGATATGGACGGAACGCTGTTCAATAACCGGGGTGTGATTTCGGAAAGAGACCAGAGAATTATCAGAAAAGCATCAGAATCGGGAGTGGCGGTTGCCGTTGCTACCGGAAGGGCCTGTTCGGAGCTCCCGCTCAGCCTGCTTTCTGACGTGGGAATTCATTATGCAATTACAGGAAACGGCGGAGCTATTTATCGTATTCCGGAAAAGCAGTGTCTGTTTTCTGAATGCATGGATACAGAGTTTCTCTGCGAAGTCATTGAAAAGCTTCTGAAACTGGACGTCTATTTTGATATTTATGTAGATGGACTGGTATATTGTCCGAGTAAGGTACTCCCGATGATCAGGCGTATGGATATGCCGGAAGCGATTCATGAACAGATTTTTGATACGCGAATTCCGATCGATGATCTGGTCGGCTGGGTGAAGGAGCATCAGGCAAAAGCGGAAAAGGTAACGGTAAATTTTGCACTGCTGGAGGCTGGGACTTATCTGGACAGGGAAGCTACCGCAGAGCTGCTGGACTCTTATCCGCAGATCAATTATCTGTGCGGAGGCTATCACAACCTGGAATTTACCCTGGCCGGTGTGACGAAAGGAAAGGGCCTGCATTTTCTGGCAGAGTCTCTGGGAATTGCCATGGAGAAGACGATGGCATGCGGAGATTCGGAAAATGACCTGGCCATGCTGAGAGAGGCACAGATCGCCGTCGCGATGGCAAATGCCATGGAGGAAGTGAAAAAGATGGCGGATTTTGTGACACTGTCCAATGAAGAAAACGGCGTATCATATGCCATTGAGAAACTGATTTTATAAATTACTGTAAAAGTTTCACAAGAGGGTTCGTAATTAATAAAGAAGAGGTGCAAAAATGCTGTACGAAGTGGGAGATATTGTAAGGCTGAAAAAAAAGCATCCCTGCGGCAGTTTTGAGTGGGAAATCCTGCGCGTGGGCGCGGATTTCCGGCTGAGCTGTACAGGCTGCGGACATCAGGTGATGATGGAACGAAAACAGGTGGAAAAAAACACAAAGGAACTTCGTAAAAGTGAAAAAAAAGCTTGTAATTAAGCCGAAACTATGGTATATTATCAAATTGTGATATAAGAAATTTCCTTGCTCTTCTAACCATGGAGGGCCAAGAGACCAAAAGGAGGTAAAAACGCATGAACAAATATGAATTAGTACTTGTTGTGAATGCAAAAATCGAAGACGACGAAAGAGCAGCTGTTGTAGAAAAAGCAAAAGGCTATGTTACACGCTTTGGCGGCACTGTTACTGAAGTTGAAGACTGGGGTAAGAAAAAATTAGCTTACGAAATCCAGCACATGAAAGAAGGATTCTATTACTTCATTCAGTTCGAAGCTGATACAACATGTCCAGCAGAACTCGAAAAACGTGTTCGTATCATGGATAACGTAATCAGATATTTATGCATTCGCAAAGACGCATAATACACAGATTATAAGGAGATTGTTGGTATGAATAAAGTAATTTTAATGGGACGTTTGACAAGAGATCCGGATGTGCGTTACTCACAGGGGGAAACCGCAACTGCAGTTGCAAGGTTCACACTTGCAGTTGACAGAAGATTTCGCCGCGAAGAGGCAACAGCCGATTTTATCAGCTGTGTGGCATTTGGAAAGAATGCGGAATTTATCGAAAAGTATTTCCGTCAGGGAACAAAAGCAGTGATCTGCGGACGGATCCAGACAGGAAGCTATACCAATAAAGACGGACAGAAGGTTTATACAACAGATGTTGTAGTTGAAGAACAGGAATTTGCAGAAAGCAAAAGTGCTGCTGCAGACTCAGGATTTACACCTGTATCACGTCCACAGCCGTCAGCTGCCATTGGTGATGGATTTATGAATATTCCGGATGGCATTGACGAAGAATTACCGTTTAATTAACTGACAATCGTTGGAAATAGCTGCAGACAAGCAGGGATACCTTATTGAATATCAGCAGTTCAATAAGCAGAAACTATAAGGAGGTAACATACAATGGCTTACACAAAGAATGACAGAAGCGATTCTCCAATGAAGAGAAGAGGCGGACGCAGACGTAAAAAAGTATGCGTATTCTGCGGAAAAGAGAACAATGAAATCGATTACAAAGATGTAAATAAATTAAAAAGATATGTATCTGAGAGAGGTAAAATCCTTCCTAGAAGAATCACAGGAAACTGTGCAAAACATCAGAGAGCTCTTACCGTTGCAATCAAGAGAGCACGTCATATCAGCTTAATGCCATACGTAGCTGAATAAGCAAAGCATCAGATGCTTTTTAGGACCGGTATCCCGCAAGGGGTGTTACCGGTCTTTTTTGTTGCTCGTGATCAACATTAATGATATAATAAAAGTAGTCTGTTTTGACAGATTGAGGTGTATCATGAAAACGAAAAAGGTAAAAACAAAAAATCAAACGATAAAACTGCGGGGAAAGATGCGGGTATACATGCAATGGCCGCTGATTTTGACCGTGCTGCTGGCTATGATGAATGTACTCATGTACATGGTATCCATAACAGCAGGTATTTTAATGAGTCTGTTCGTGGTGATCTATGCCGGTGTGGCACTGATGATCTCCATTGTGCATAAAAAGGAACTGTTTACAGATCTGATTTCTTTTGCGGCACAGTACGGTCAGATACAAAAGAAGCTGCTGAAAGAGTTTTCCATTCCATATGCAATGACGGATGAAAATGGAAGATTGATCTGGATGAATGATGCTTTTGCGGAAGTAACAGGGAAGACAAAAGACTATCACAAGTCGATCACTACCATTTTCCCTCAGATCACAAAAGAAACTTTTATTAAAGAAGAGCCGGATGCTGTCATTGAATATGATGTGGAATATGAAGAAAGAAACTATCGGGTTCAGCTTCAGCATATTCCGATCAGGGATATGGAGTTTGGCAGGGAGTTTATTGAGGATGAAGAACAGCCGGGTCATCTCATTGTTGTATATTTATTTGATGAAACAGAGATCAAACGATATATCAGAGAAAACAGGGAACAGCGTTTTGTATCCGGACTGATCTATATTGATAATTATGAAGAGGCGCTGGAAAGCGTGGAAGAAGTACGGCAGTCACTTCTGGTAGCGCTGATCGAACGTAAGATCAACAAATATATCTCCGGCTATGGCGGCATTGTCAAGAGGCTTGAAAAGGACAAATATTTTATAGCCATGCAGGAAAAAAATCTGCCGTTGCTCAAAGAAGATAAGTTTTCTCTACTTGAAGATGTACAGGGTGTCAATATCGGTAATGATATGGCTGTCACGATCAGTATCAGTCTTGGCGTTTCCGGTAAAACCTATGCAGAAAACAGTGAATATGCAAGAATTGCCATGGAGCTTGCACTTGCGAGGGGAGGAAACCAGGCAGTAGTAAAAGAGGGCAATAATATTTCCTATTTCGGAGGAAAGAATCAGCAGGTAGATAAGAATACGAGGGTGAAGGCAAGAGTCAAGGCCCAGGCCCTTCGTGAGTTTATACAGAATAATGATAAGGTGATCGTGATGGGGCATCGGATGCCGGATATTGATTCTTTTGGTGCAGCAATCGGTATTTATCGTGCGGCAAAAGAACTGAATAAGCGGGCATATATTGTGGTAAATGATCTGACGACATCTGTACGTCCGGTATATGATTCCTTTATGGAAAATCCGAATTACGAGGAAGATATGTTCCTGACCAGTGAGCAGGCGATGGAAATTGTGGACAGCAGTACAGTGCTTGTCGTGGTAGATGTGAATAAGCCAAGTATCACAGACTGTCCGGATCTGCTTCGTATGACCAAGACGATCGTGGTGATCGATCACCACCGCCAGGGAAGTGAAAATATTTCAAATGCAGTGCTTTCCTACGTGGAACCTTATGCGTCTTCGGCATGCGAAATGGTGGCGGAAATCCTTCAGTATATTTCAGAAGGGATTAAGATCAAGAGTCCGGAGGCTGACAGCATGTATGCCGGCATTCTGATCGATACAGATAATTTCCTGACCAAGACGGGAGTTCGTACATTTGAAGCAGCGGCATTTTTAAGGAGATGCGGCGCAGATGTGACAAGGGTCCGAAAGATTTTCAGAAGTGATTTCCAGGAGTATAAGATCAGAGCCGATATTATCCGTCAGGCAGAGTTGTATAAAGGATTTGCCTATGCAATCTGTGAGACGGAAGGAATTGAAAGTCCTACGATTATCGGTGCACAAGCCGCAAACGAGCTCTTAAGTATTATCGGTGTCAGAGCCTCGATTGTCATGACGAGCTATAAGGGAAAGACCTATGTGAGTGCCAGATCCATTGATGAGGTCAATGTTCAGCTGATCATGGAAAAACTGGGCGGCGGCGGTCATGCCAATGTGGCAGGTGTACAGCTGGAATGCAGTCCGCAGGAAGCAAAAGAAATGATCAAAAAAACGATTGATGAAATGATTGAAGAAGGAGAATTGGTATAAATGAAAGTAATTTTATTAGAAGATGTCAAATCCGTCGGAAAAAAAGGTGATACAGTCACGGTCAGTGACGGATATGCAAGAAATTGTCTGATTGCCAAAAAGCTTGGTCTGGAAGCAACAGCCCAGAACCTGAATAACTTAAAGCTTCAGAAGGCGCACGAAGAAAAGGTTGCAAAAGAACAGTATGAAGCAGCGGTGGCATTTGGTGAAGAACTGAAGAAAATGCAGGTCGTCCTGACTGTGAAAACGGGTGAGGGAGGAAAGGTTTTCGGTTCTGTTTCTGCAAAGGAAATTGCTCAGGCTGCAAAAGCGCAGTTAAATATTGAACTGGATAAAAAGAAAATGCAGCTTCCGACTCCGATTAAAACGCTGGGAACAACGATTGTTCCGATTAAAATCCATCCAAAGGTGACATCTGAATTAAAGGTTGTAGTTCGGGAAGCATAGGAGACAGATGATGGAGGAAGCACTCATTAAAAGAGTCATGCCGCACAGTGCGGAAGCAGAACAGTCTGTGATCGGCTCCATGCTGATGGATAAAGAAGCGATCATGGTCGCTTCGGAAATAATTTCCGGTGAAGATTTTTATCAGAAGCAGTATGGAGTACTGTTCGATAATATGGTAGAGCTTTTTAATGAAGGAAAAGCTGTGGATCTGGTTACCTTACAGAATCGTCTGAAGGAAAACGGTGTGCCGGAAGAAGTCAGCAATATGGGGTTTGTCCGGGAGCTTCTTACGAATGTCCCGACCTCTGCAAATGTAAAATATTATGCGGATATCGTATATGAAAAATCGGTTTTAAGAAAGCTGATCAGGGTAAATGAGCAGATTGCGAATGAATGTTATGTCGGGGCTGACAAATTAGAGAACATTCTGGAAGATACGGAAAAGAAGATTTTTGATATTGTTCAGAGAAGAAATTCAGGAGATTATGTTCCGATCAATAAGATCGTACAGAACTCGATCATGAGAGTCAGCGCGGCATCGAAATTAAAGGGAAATGTGACCGGAATCCCGACAGGTTTTACAGATCTGGATTACCGAACATCCGGAATGCAGAAATCGGATCTGGTACTGATCGCAGCGAGACCTTCCATGGGTAAAACGGCTTTTGTCTTAAACATTGCGCAGCATATGGCATTTGAATGTAATAAAACAGTGGCAATCTTCAGTCTGGAAATGTCCAGTGAACAGCTTGTAAACCGTCTGCTTGCAATGGAAGCCAGGATCGATGCCCAGAAGCTTCGAAACGGAAGTCTGGAGGATCGTGACTGGGAGAGTCTCCTGGAAAGCGCCGGTACGATCGCAAAATCCAATCTGATTATTGATGACCGGGCAGTCACACTGGCTGAGATCAGATCAAAGTGCAGAAAATTCAAACTGGAGAACAATTTAAGCTGTGTCATCATCGACTATCTGCAGTTAATGTCTTCGGGAAGCAGCCGTTCTTCGGATTCCAGACAGCAGGAGATCTCAGATATTTCCAGAGGTCTGAAACGTCTGGCACGAGAATTGGATGTACCGATCCTGGCACTGTCACAGCTCAGCCGTGCGGTGGAACAGCGACCGGATCACAGACCGATGCTTTCGGATCTGCGAGAATCCGGAGCGATCGAACAGGATGCCGACGTGGTGATGTTCTTATACAGAGATGAATATTATCATAAGGAGTCTGAATTGAAAGGCACTGCTGAAGTCATTATTGCAAAACAGCGTAACGGTCCGATCGGTACAGTGACACTGGCATGGCTGCCGCAGTATACAAAGTTTGCAAATCTGAAAAAATAAAGCTCGAAACCCCGCTGATTTTGTCGGCGGGTTTTGTTTGTGCATTGTCCCGAACTCTGCTATACTATCTATGACAATTTCATATGCACTGGAGGGATATTCATGAATCAGGTAAGATACATGATTTCAGATGCTGCGAAGATGGTAGAGGTAGAAAGCCATGTACTCAGATACTGGGAGGAAGAGCTGGAACTGCCTATTGCCAGAAACGAGATGGGGCATCGGTATTATACGGAAGATGATATCCAACTGTTAAAGCACATTAAGAAGTTAAAGGAACGCGGTTATCAGCTCAAGGCGATTAAGATGGACATTTCCGAGAACGGTGAACTGATTCCGCCGGAGGAGACGAAACCGCAGGCCGGTGAGCCGGAAGTTCCTGCATTTGCCGGCGCAGAGCAGGAAGAAAAAATGCTGCAGTTCCAGGCAGTCCTAAGCAAGGCATTGGGACAGGCATTGAGAGAGAATCAGGAAGATCTGGGAAAGAGCATCAGCGTCCGGATCACGGACCAGCTGACGAAAGAAATGAATTATCAGTTTCGTGAGCACGAGGAACAGGAAGAGCTCCATTTTAAGAAACTGGATGAGACGATGCGCAATATGATGAGTAATCGTAAGGAGAGTGCCAGAAGGCAGGCGAAAGAAAAAAAGAACGCCAAAACAAAAAAGCGTCATCTGTTTTCGAAAAAGAAAGAGAGGATTGCAGCGAAACCGCTGGAAACTACATAAAGAAAAACAGGCTCCTCAAACTGAGGGGCCTGTCTGCTTTTATTCTTCGCCGAGGAAGTTGTTTAAGCGTGCAACCAATACATCCGGATCCATACCGTGAACAAGAGCTGCTTCTTCTAAGGATTCCATCTGGGAAGATGGGCATCCGATACAATGCATTCCTTCTCTCATGAGAATCGGAATAATATTTTCATCAATTTTGATTAAATCACCGATGATCATTGTCTTGTCAATTTTAGCCATTGGAAGTATCCTCCTTAAAAAAATCTTATTTGATTATACAACCCGACACATTTTTTTGCAACATAGATATTATTGACCAAAAAGAATAAAGTTATGCTTGCCTAACTATATATTTATATATTAGAATATACAAAAGAGTTTTGGCGTGTGTACGAAGCTCAGAAGAAATAAAAAAGGAGGACCTTATAATGGCATACGTAATTACTGACGATTGTGTAAGCTGCGGAACATGTGCAGATGTTTGCCCGGTAGAAGCTATTTCTGAAGGAGATGGAAAATACGTGATCGATGCAGATGTTTGTGCAGAATGCGGAACATGTGCAGGAGAATGTCCACAGGAAGCTATCGTAGCTGAATAATTCGAATATGATATCGAAATAGAAAATCCCCCGTCCGCAGGACGGGGGGTTTCGCATTTGAATGGTTTAAGCATTTTGCAGCCTCTGCAGTGCATCGGTCAGGATGACAGCCTCATAATGTTCTGCCATGTAGGCTTCGACAGCTCTGCTGTATGGTTCGTTGCCTGCATATTCTGTAAGAATGTTGCAGACTTTGTTGAATTCTTCCGGTGTATGGGAAGATTTGCTGATAATAAGATAGTACAGCTGTTTTTCAGTATTTTTATACAGGCGATTTTCGCCATGGTAGTAATCTTTTAATGTCTTTGCGGCTTCAATGACATGATCCAGAGTATTGAAAACATATAAACGGGTCAGGTCAATTTCTTCTGCAGCGGCAGCCGGCTGTTCTTTTTTCTTTTCATCCTGAGAATTCGTCAGATGCTGTTCGGCAAGACGTTTGAAAATATCCAGAATTTCATCGGCACCTTCAGGTATGACGGATTTTTTAAGCTCTGACAGCTGTTCGATTCCTTCGGAAGAAGCCGGAGAAAATCTGGAGAATCTTGTATCCAGCTCTTCAGGGTCAGAGACCTTTGTAATAATGAGTACAACGCATTCGTTAGGCATCGGAATTGCCTCGATCATCAGCGGAATATCGTTCGCTTCAAAACCAAACTCTGAAGAAGCCTGAAGCATCATATCTCTAAAAAGGGATTTCGCCTTCTCGGACCCATAAGCCAGCTCACTTAATTTGATCTGGCGGTCGGCTAAATCGGCCTTTGTCAGTGTACATCTTATCTGGTTGTCGTTTAACTTTTCAATTTTCATAATATCACTTCCATTCCAGATTGAAAAATCCTACGATCATTAAAGTTTCCCTATTAAAATAAAAATTAATAAGTATACTATAGTATAAACAAAAAACAAAAAGATGTAAAGTTGTATGTCAGGCAACTTTGACCATTTTAGAAAAACTTTAGAATTAAAACCTTGAAAAAAGAGAGGGGTTTTTCTATAATCAAAACAAGGAAAGAGCAGTATATTCAGCTCTGACAGAACCTCTTGTTTTGTGAGAATTCATTCTTTGTGTAAGCTGCTCCGATCAGAATTCATGCCGTTCGGCGAATAATTTCCAGATTGTTAGTAAAAGGTAAATGAAAGGAATATGCTCTTTCTGAGTCTGTATTGTCTTGTTTTATATCACATCATGCGTTGGACAAATGCGGACGGAAACTTCGGGCCGGAGGGAAGCGTTGGAGTCGGACAGATCCCCTCTATGTTGATGATGACAATGCACTTTGGCCCGAAAAACAGAGAAGTTTTTGGAAAGCTCGAAAAAAGTCGATGACTTCATGTTGATTTATGTTATAATTAATTCAACTGATTAGGTGTTATACAGGAGGTAGACTATGGCACAACGAAAGCGCAAACGTAAAAAGAACATTTTTCCGGCATTGATTGCAGCTGCGGTGATTCTGCTTGCGGCGATCCTGGGAGCGGCGTTCTTTTTGATAAAGAAATATTCTCCATCTGATGAAAGGATGGACCTGTCTCTGTATTTTAATCTGGAGTCAGAAGATGATCTGGCGATCACAGTGGATCATCAGATTGCGGACGGTCATGGAATCGTACTGGACGGCAGAGCTTATGTGAGTACGGAAGTCGTTCATGATTATTTGAACAGCCGTTTTTACTGGGACAGTACAGAGAATAAGTACATTTATACATTGCCGATGAAAATGATCACAGCAGAAGTGGGCTGTAATGAATATTACATCGACAAGGAAAAAGTGGAAACAGATTATCAGGTTTTGAAAGTGATCAGTGATACGGCATATGTAGCCCTTGATTTTGTGAAGCAGTACACTGCGATGGACTATGCATTTTATGAAGAACCGAATCGTGTATCCATTACCTGCAGCTTCGGAGAAAAAGAAGCAGCCAGGGCCAAAAAATCTGCGGCGATCCGTTTTCGCGCAGGAGTCAAGAGCCCGATTCTGACAGAGGTTTCCAAGGGAGATCTTCTCTATATTCTGGAAGAGGAAGAAGAGATCGAAAAATGGACAAAGGTGCGTACAGCAGATGGATATATCGGTTATATTCAGGACAAGTATGTAGGTAAGCACGAACAGATCGCGGAGACTACGGAATTTGAAGAACCGGTCTATGATAACATCTCCAAAGATTATACGATCAATCTTGTGTGGCATCAGGTAACAAATCAGAAGGCGAATGACACGATTTTTACGAAGCTGAAGGATACGAAGGGGATTACGACGATTTCTCCGACCTGGTTCTATATCAGAGATAACAGCGGAAATATTGAGTCCCTCGCATCACAGTCCTATGTGGATTACTGCCATCAGAATGGTGTGGAGGTATGGGCGCTTGTAGAAAATATGACCTATGCACAGGAATTTGATATCGTATCCGTACTGAGTAAAACTTCCTCCCGGCAGAATCTGGTGACACAGCTGATCGCAAAGGCGATCCAGTATGGTCTGGACGGTATTAATGTGGATATCGAGGCACTGCCGGCAGAAGCAGGTGAGGGATATATTGAATTTATCAGAGAACTCTCTATCATGTGTCGGAGAAACAATGTGATTCTTTCCGTGGACAATTATGTACCGACAGCCGCCTCTTCTCTGTATGACCGCAGGGAACAGGGAATTGTGGCAGATTATGTGATCATCATGGGATATGATGAACATTTCAGAGGAAGTGAAAAAGCAGGTTCTGTGGCATCCATCGGATATGTGGAGGATGGAATTGTCAATACACTGAAGGAAGTACCGGCAGAGAAAGTGATCAATGCGGTGCCGTTTTATACAAGACTCTGGTGCACGGCTGCTGATGGAGAAGTCACCAGTCAGGTACTCGGCATGAATGGAGCCGATGAAATCCTGGCAAATAACGCGATCGAAAAAGCCTGGTCAGAGGAAGCCGGACAGTATTATGCAGAGTTCGAAAATGCGGAAGGTCTCTATCAGATCTGGCTGGAGGAAGAGCGGTCTGTCGAAGAGAAGGCGAAGCTTCTGAAAGAATACGATCTTGCAGGAATCGCCTCCTGGAAGCTGGGGTACGAAAGGAATGATATCTGGGATGTCATTCTGAAATATGTGAATTAGTCTGAAGGCTTCTGATTTAAAAACTGCAGAACACCCATGTGGATGGCCCATGCCAGCTTTTGCTGGTAAGCGTCATCCACTAATTTTTTGCTTTCTTCCCGGTTGGACAAAAAGCCGCATTCGACAATCGCAATCGGAGCGCTGGTTTTGCGAAACAGATAATAGCTGTCGTGGGCTTTGATCTGCCGGTGATTTTCGGGATCCACACCCCGGACCAGTTCCTTCTGGATGAGTCCGGCAAGAAGTTTCCCGGGTTCGGAATCTGTGTCATAAAAAACCTGTGCTCCGTGAATGGACTCATCCGGATAGCTGTTCTGATGAATGCTGATGATGCAGTCGGGTCTGCTTGCGTTCATCAGTTCGGCACGTTTCTGCAGATCCCGGGCCTTTTTATTGGGAGCATTTGCATCACAAAGTTCCTGATCGGAAGTTCTTGTCATGATCACTTCCACATCTGAGGACTCTAAAAGCACCTGGAGTTTTCGTGCGATCATCAGGTTGACGTCTTTTTCCAGAGTGCCGTCAATGCCGACTTTTCCGGAATCAAATCCGCCGTGTCCGCTGTCGATGACAACGGTATAGGTATGTTTTTGTATTTGCCTGAGCGCACCGGAGAGAACCTGTGTCTGTGTATCGATCAGAAAAACAGAGAGTATGAGAAGGAAAAAGACGGATAGAATGATTAATAATTCTTTGACTGATGACATTTAAACTCCGCCGCGGTTTTTACGTAATTTATGCCACAGAATCCGGAAATATGAAAACTTTGATTGTATGGAAAGTGATTAAGTGTTATACTGAGATGAAAATGAAATCAGAACAGGTGAAAAATGCAGACAATTATTAGAAAAGTAGATGAAAACTGCATAGATGAACAGATTATGAGAGAGGCAGGAGAGCTGCTGAAAGCAGGTTCTCTTGTGGCATTTCCGACAGAAACAGTCTATGGACTCGGAGCCAATGCATTGGACGGCGATGCTTCGGCTAAAATATACAGTGCCAAAGGCCGTCCGTCAGACAATCCGCTGATCATTCATATTGCGGATATGGTGAGCCTGAAAAAAATCGTGGAGGAAATTCCGGAGGCGGCTGTGAAACTGGCAGAGAAATTCTGGCCGGGACCGCTAACGATGGTGATGAAAAAAAGTGCGATCGTACCTCCCGGAACAACAGGCGGATTAAATACGGTAGCAGTCAGAATGCCTTCCCATCCGGTCGCATTGGAGCTGATCCGTCATGGAGGCGGATATGTGGCAGCCCCGAGTGCCAATACATCCGGAAGACCAAGTCCTACGCTGGCAGAGCATGTGGCAGAGGATATGAACGGCATCATTCCGATGATCATTGACAGCGGTGCGGTCGGAATCGGGATCGAGTCTACGATCGTGGATCTGACAGAGGAGATTCCGGTCATCCTTCGGCCGGGATTTATTACCAGAGAAATGCTCGAGGAAGTTGTCGGAAAAGTGGAGATCGATAAAGGAATTCTGGGAGACGATGTGAAAACACCTCCGAAGGCGCCGGGCATGAGATATAAGCATTATGCACCGAAGGCAGAGCTGACAGTTATAGAGGGCAGCCAGGAAAAAGTGGTGGAAGCGATCAACTGTCTGGTCCGGGAACAGCAGGAGGCAGGAGTTTCAGCCGGAATCATCGGTACTGAGGAAACGATTGCAGATTATCCGGAGGGACTTGTCAAATGCATCGGCACAAGAAACGATGAGCTGACGATCAGCAGCCGTCTCTACAAAATCTTAAGAGAGTTTGATGAAACGGATGTACAGGTTATTTATTCCGAAAGCTTCGAAGAAGGAGCAATGGGCAGCGCGATTATGAACCGGCTGTTAAAAGCGGCAGGACATAAAATAATAAATGTTTAATGGTTTTTAAAAGAAAAGGAGAAAACGTATGATAGCACTTGGATGTGATCACGGTGGATATGAATTAATGCAGGAAGTGAAAAAGTATCTGGAAACGCAGGAACTGGAATACAGGGATTTCGGCTGTTACAGCACAGATTCTGTAGATTATCCGGAATTCGGCAGAGCAGCAGCAGAGGCGGTTGCGAACGGAACATGTGACAGAGGAATCGTTATCTGTGGAACGGGAATCGGAATTTCCATTACCGCAAATAAGGTAAGAGGAATCCGATGTGCACTTTGCTCCGACTGTTTCTCGGCAGAGGCTACAAGAGAACACAATGATGCAAATATGCTTGCAATGGGTGCAAGGGTATTGGGACCGGGTCTGGCAATAAAGATCGTCGACACCTTCTTAAATACAGAATTTTCCAATGACGAACGGCATATTCGCAGGATTGAAAAAATAGAGGGTTGAGGAACTGAAGGAGGAAAAGAATGGGAAATGTAATTTACATGGATCATCCGCTGATCCAGCATAAAATCGGTATCATCAGAAGAAAAGAAGTCGGTTCCAAAGATTTCAGGGAGCTTGTCAGCGAAATTGCAATGCTGATGTGCTATGAAGCCACAAGAAACCTGAAGCTTCAGGATGTTGAAATCGAAACACCGATCTGCAAAACCACAGTGAAGGAACTGGGCGGTAAGAAAATGGCAGTTGTTCCGATCCTGCGGGCAGGTCTTGGTATGGTAGAGGGAATGCTGACACTGGTGCCTGCAGCGAAAGTCGGACATATCGGGCTTTACAGAAATGAGGAAACGCTGGAACCGGTGGAATATTTCTGCAAGCTTCCGAGTGACTGCAATGAAAGAGAAGTATTTGTTGTAGACCCGATGCTGGCAACAGGCGGTTCGGCAGTGGCAGCGATTCAGATGCTGAAGGATAAAGGAGTGGAAAACATTCATTTCATGTGTATTGTGGCAGCGCCGCAGGGATTGAAGTGTCTGACAGAGGCACATCCGGATGTGGACGTTGTAATCGGGGTGATGGACGATCATCTCAATGAGAACGGATATATTGTTCCGGGACTGGGTGATGCCGGAGACCGGATTTTTGGCACAAAATAGAGGTGGCTGATGATGAGTGAGAAACGTAAGGATTATATTTCGTGGGATGAATATTTTATGGGAATTGCCAAGCTGTCCGGTATGAGATCCAAGGATCCGAATACACAGGTCGGTGCCTGTATTGTCAGTCGGGAGCATAAAATTCTGTCAGTGGGATACAACGGATTTCCGACCGGCTGTTCCGATGATGAATTTCCATGGGCAAGAGTCGGGGGCGAGCTGGATACCAAGTATCTGTATGTAACTCACAGTGAGCTGAATGCCATCCTGAATTACCGCGGAAATCTGGAAGGATCGATTCTTTACGTTTCCATGTTCCCATGCAATGAATGTGCCAAGGCGATCATTCAGGCGGGAATCAAAAAAGTCGTTTACGGTAATAACAAGTACGATGGAACTGCATCGGTTGTTGCATCCATGAAAATGCTGGATGCCGCAGGCGTTGAGTATTGTCATTATGAATATACCGGAAGAAAAATTGTACTGGATGTATGATCTGCTGACAGCAGCACCTTCGGGTGTTGCTGTTTTGTATTCACAGGAAGGAGAAGCCTGTGGAATTGTCCAGGGTACAGGAATAGGAGTTTGTATGCAAAAGGAAATTTTGATCGAAGTGGAAAATCCGGTTTGTACGGACTGTAAATATTATGGCGGGTGTGAACGTACCGGAAACTGTGATACAACCTGTGATAAATGGGATGTTTCCAGTCTGATGCTGGAGGATCTTCTGGAAGATCTTTCTCAGGAGGAACAGCAGGCAATTGCAGGCGGAGCACCCTGGAAAGTGGTAAAGAAATGAAAAAAATATTGAGATTCTTAAAGGGATATGAAAAAGAAACGGTTCTGGCGCCTCTTTTTAAATTGCTGGAAGCTTCCTTTGAACTGATCATCCCTCTGGTCGTAGCTGAGATGATTGATCAGGGAATCGGACAGGGAAATCGGGACTACATTTTAAGAATGGGGATTGTCATGATCTCTCTCGGTTTGATCGGTCTGGTCTGTTCCGTAACAGCACAGTTTTTCTCGGCAAAAGCGGCAGTTGGCATGGCGACAGGACTTCGCAGGAAGCTTTTTGAGCATATTCAGAGTTTTTCCTATACGGAAATTGATGCGATCGGAACATCAACTCTGATCACAAGAATGACAAGTGATATCAATCAGATTCAGTCCGGGGTTAACATGACGTTAAGACTGTTTCTGCGGTCTCCGTTTATCGTAGCCGGGGCCATGGTTATGGCATTTACCGTGGATGTTAACTGTGCAGTGATCTTTGCAGTCATCATTCCGATGCTGGCGGTCGTTGTATTTGGCATTATGTATATTACGATGCCGCTGTATCGAAAGGTTCAGCAGCATCTGGACATGGTTCTGCGTCTGGCGAGAGAAAACCTGACGGGAGTGCGCGTGATTCGGGCATTCCACAAGGAAGAGGATGAAATTAAAAAATTTAAAGAGGGAAATGAGAAACTGACTTCCAGCCAGCTGCTGGTTGGGAAAGTTTCCGCCCTGCTGAATCCGGTGACTTATGTGCTGATCAACGGAGCACTGGTGCTGCTGATCTATATGGGAGCTTTTCGGGTAGACATGGGAGTTCTGACGCAGGGACAGGTAGTTGCACTGATCAATTACATGTCTCAGATTCTTGTGGAGCTGATCAAGCTGGCAAATCTGATCGTACTGCTCAGTAAGGCATTTGCATGCGCCAATCGTGTACAGGATCTGTTTGAACTGGAAAGCTCCATGGCGGATGAAGGAAACGCAGAGATAGAAGTGAAAAAAGAAACGCCGATCCTGACCTTTCGGGATGTGGGATTTGCCTATGCCAATGCGGCAGAAAATTCTTTAAACCATATTCAGTTTTCGGTCTATCCGGGAGAGACGATCGGAATCATCGGAGGTACCGGTTCCGGGAAGAGTACACTGGTGAATCTGATTCCGAGATTTTACGAAGCGACAGAAGGAGAAATCTGTTATCACGGAAAGCCTCTGAAAGAGTATTCGCTGGAGACCCTGAGAGATCAGATCGGTGTCGTACCGCAGAAAGCAGTGCTGTTTCGAGGAACCGTCAGAGAAAACCTTCTCTGGGGAAATGCAGAAGCATCCGAAGAAACGCTGCAAAGGGCACTGGAGCAGTCTCAGGCGAAGGAATTTGTAGAGAAGCTGGATAAGGGACTGGATTTTCCGGTGGCGCAGGGCGGCAAGAACCTGTCCGGAGGACAGAGACAGCGCCTGACCATTGCCAGGGCACTGGTCAGAGAGCCTGAGATCCTGATTCTGGATGACAGCGCATCGGCGCTGGATTATGCAACGGATGCAAAGCTGCGTGCGTCGATCCGTCAGATGCGGGAACATTTGACGGTGTTTATCGTATCTCAGAGAACATCCAGTATTCGTTTTGCGGATCAGATCCTGGTCATGGATGACGGAAATATTGTGGGGATGGGAACTCATGAAGAGCTTTTAGGAAGCTGTGAGGTCTATCGTGAGATCTATGATTCCCAGTATCAGACAGCGCAGGAGGGGGAAGATGATGAATAAGAGACATGCCTCTGCTTTAAAAAAGGTACTTTTCAGAATTCGAAAATACAGGTTTTTTGTGGGATTGTCTCTGGTACTGGCAGGGATTACCACGGTCGGTACCCTGTATCTTCCGATTCTGACAGGAAAAGCGGTTGACGGAATCCTTGCCCAGGGACTTGTGAATTTTACCGGATTGTTTTCCGTCCTCTATCGTATGGTCGCAGTGATCGCGGTAACGGCTGTCTTTCAGTGGAGCATGAATATGATCAATAATTATATTACCTATCATGTCGTATGGGATATCAGACAGGAGGCGTTCGAGAAACTGGAGGAGCTTCCGTTGAAATATATCGACAGTCATTCCTATGGCGATATTGTAAGTCGTATGATCGCAGATGTGGATCAGTTTGCTGACGGACTGCTGATGGGATTTACGCAGCTCTTTACGGGAGTGCTGACGATCCTGGGGACGCTGTTTTTTATGTTCAGCATTCATGCGAAGATTGCACTGCTCGTGGTAGTGATCACACCACTGTCACTGTTTGTGGCAGCATTTATAGCAAGAAAGACCTATACGATGTTCAGAGTTCAGTCTGAAACCAGAGGGGAACAGACCTCCCTGATCGAAGAAATGATTGGGAATCTGAAGGTTGTTCAGGCTTTCGGACATGAAAATGAAAATCAGAAAAACTTTGATGAGGTTAATCAAAGGCTTCAGAAATGTTCTCTGAAGGCCACCTTTTTCTCGTCGCTGACCAATCCCTGTACCCGGTTTGTCAACAGCCTGGTATATGCAGGTGTGGGAATTGCCGGTGCGCTTTCGGCTCTGGCAGGCGGCATCTCTGTGGGACAGCTGACCAGCTTTTTAAGCTATGCAAATCAGTATACAAAACCTTTTAATGAGATTTCCGGTGTGGTAACGGAACTTCAGAACGCACTTGCCTGTGCGGCAAGAGTGTTTGAACTCATTGAAGAAGAACCTCAGACGCCGGAACCGGAACATGCGGCCGCTCCGGAAAATACAACGGGAGAAGTTGCACTGGAGCACGTATATTTTTCTTATGATCCTGAGAAAAAACTGATTCGGGATTTCAATCTGCATGTAAATCCCGGCCAGAGGATTGCCATAGTAGGGCCGACAGGCTGCGGAAAAACAACGCTGATCAATCTTTTAATGAGATTTTATGATACGGATTCCGGCAGGATCTCGGTAGACGGCATAGATATTCGCCGGATGACGAGAAAGTCTCTGCGCACAAGTTATGGCATGGTACTGCAGGATACATGGCTGCGAAGCGGAACGATCCGGGAAAATCTCTGCATCGGGAAACCGGATGCCACAGAGGAAGAGATGATTCTGGCTGCAAAGGCTTCTCATGCCCATGGTTTTATCAGACGGCTGCCGAAGGGATATGATACCGTGATCGGAGAAGACGGCGGCAACCTCTCTCAGGGGCAGAAACAGCTGCTCTGCATTGCGCGTGTGATGCTTTGTCTGCCGCCGATGCTGATTCTGGACGAGGCGACCTCTTCCATCGATACGAGAACAGAGATGCATATCCAGAATGCCTTTGCAAGAATGATGAAGGGAAGAACGAGTTTTATCGTTGCGCACAGATTATCTACGATCAAAGAGGCGGATGTCATCCTGGTCATGAAAGACGGAAATATCATTGAACAGGGAAATCATGAGGAACTGATGAAGCGGGATGGCTTTTATGCACAGCTGTATAACAGCCAGTTTACGGGATAGGGGAAGAGATGGAACTGACAGAAAAACGATTCAGAGAGCTTGCGGTAAAATCATATCAGAACAATATCTATCTGTTTACAAACTTTCTGAATATGGCTGAAATCGATCTTCTGTATCAGATGCAGAGGGAATTGTCGTATATACCGTTTGAAGTTTTTGGAGGCACGGAAAACTGTGAACGGGTAATGGTGCGCTTCGGATCGCCGGAGCTGTTTGGCTATGAGGAACCGTTTCCGATCTGCTGTATCAAAGCGGAGCCTCTCATCGAAAAGTTTGCGGACACGTTTTCCCACAGAGATTTCCTGGGTGCTCTGATGAATCTCGGAATTGAACGGGAGGTCGTGGGAGACATCGCCATTAAGGGAAAAACTGCCTATATTTTCTGTACGGAGAAAATGGCTCAGTACATTGCCGAAAATCTGACCCAGGTAAAGCATACCCGTGTCAGCTGCAGCATTCTGAGTGAAGCTCCGGACATCTTAAAACCGGTACTGGAGCAAAGGGAGGTGACCGCAGCCTCGGAGCGGATCGACGCGGTTCTCGGAAAGCTGTGCAGTCTCTCCAGAAGCCAGAGCATCCTGGCATTCAGAGAAAAGAAGGTGTTTGTCAATGGCAGACAATGTGAAAATAACAGTTATCAGCTGAAGCCCGGAGATGTGGTGACCTGTCGCGGTTTTGGAAAGTTTATCTATAAAGGAGTGAAGTATGAGACAAAGAAGGGCAAGGTCTGTGCGGAAGTTACGGTCTATGTATAGATGAGAAAAAGGATGTTTCGAGTGTGCAAACTGCTGGTGCGAGACATCCTTTTATTTTATGCATTTTATTGTGAATAGGGGTCTTCTTTCTGAATATGCGTATGGGCTAGCTGTTTCATCGTATATTCATGTTGCAGGAAGGCAAAGCCTGTATAAAGAATATCTACAACATTCAGCTGTGCTAAACGGGAAGACATTGCTCCGCTCCGGAAAAGTGTTTCGTTAGCAGCGGTATAGAGACAGTAATCCGCCAATTTTGCGATTGGAGATGGTGAATAACGGGTAATGGCAATGCAGGGTGTTCCGTTCTTTTTTAAGGTATGCATACATTCTATCATTTCCTTTGTCTGACCACCATAGGAAAAGATGATGGCTGCATCATTAGGGGAGGCGTTTCTTGCCATCAGAAGTTGCGAATGCCAGTCTTCATTTACGACACAAGGTTTATTCATCCGAAGAAATTTTAAATAAGTGTCCTTGGCAACACATAGGGAGGAGCCAATTCCAAAAAAGAGAATGGAATTGCATTTTATCAAAAGTTCTGCACACTCCGATAAAGTGTCTGGATTTAAGAGATGCTGGGTATCTTCCAGAGAACGAATGTTATTATGAGTAACTTTATCAATAATCGTTTCCATAGAATCCTCGATTGTGACATCACTTTCTTTGTGATTCAGATCTTTTCCAAGCATGGCAAGTTCTAAAATAAGTACTTCACGGAACTCTTTATATCCTTTGAAACCGATAGAATGACAGACACGAACCACACTGGAAGGAGAAGAATAGGTTAATTCCGCAAGATCTCTGACAGTCAATGTACAGACTTTTTCCGGATTGTTTCGGATATATCGGGAAATATTGGCTTCGGTATTGGTCATAGTGTCCTCGGTTTCTCTTAATCTTAATAGTGCACTTTTCATAAAAAACCTCCAAATGTTTTATAAATCATAGGATAGATATCAAAAATATTACTTTGCATAAAACATTGTACCACAATTATAATAAAATATTGAAAATTATTTTTAATAAGTTTATATTCGTTTTACAGATATTGATATTTCTACTTGAGCTCAAGGAATAAAAATTCTGTAAGAAAGGAGTGATGACAATGGATCTTATTAAAATGACTACAGAAACTCGTAATAAGAATACAACGAATCTGGATCAAATGACACCGCTGGAAATTGTAACGGCGATGAACAATGAAGATTATAATGTACCTCATGCAATTGAGAAGGTACTTCCGCAGATTGCCGAATTGGTTTCAGTTGTGGAAGAAGCATTTAATAAAGGGGCAAGACTTTTTTATATGGGAGCAGGAACAAGCGGAAGACTTGGTGTTCTGGATGCTTCCGAATGTCCACCGACATATGGTGTACCTGACACAATGGTAGTAGGTTTGATCGCAGGAGGAGATATCGCACTGAGATATCCTGTGGAAGGAGCTGAAGACAGCAGAGAGCTGGGCAAAAAAGACCTGAAAGAGAGAGGGCTTACAAAGGACGATGTTGTAGTAGGTATTGCTGCGTCCGGACGTACCCCGTATGTCCTCGGAGGGCTGGACTATGCAAGGAGCCTTGGATGTCGTACAGCAGCTGTTTCCTGCAATACAGGAAGTGCTATCGGACAGGCAGCGGATATTGCGATTGAAGCAGAAGTAGGGCCAGAAGTATTAACCGGCTCCACAAGATTAAAATCCGGTACAGCGCAGAAGCTGATTCTAAACATGATCACAACAGCTTCTATGGTTAGAATCGGAAAATCTTATCAGAATCTTATGATTGATGTGGTTCAGAGTAATGAAAAACTTTGTACACGTGCAGAAAATATTGTTATGGAAGCTACAGGGGTGGAACGTGGGGAAGCCCGCCGCTGCATTGATGAGGCAAAAGGAAGCTGTAAACTTGCCGTAACGATGATTCTTGCAGAATGTAATGTACAGTCAGCGGCTAAATTGCTTGAAGAAAGTAAAGGCCATGTTCGTGAAGCAGTAAAATTGGGAGGTAAAAAGTAATGACAAACGAAGAGCTCGTAAAAGTTGTCCTTGAAAAAGTCGGTGGAAGAAACAACGTCCTTGCAGCTACGAACTGTATGACACGTCTTCGTATTGATGTTAAAAATGATGCAAAAATCGAAGAAGAAGCATTAAAGAACATTGAAGGGGTTATGGGCATCGTACATGATAAGGTTGGCTATATAGAAGTAGTTGTCGGACCTGGAAAATGCAGGAAATGTGCAGATATATGTGCTGCTATGGGAATTCCTACAGCTGCAGATGCGGCAGGTTCAGCTGCAACATCTACACAGAACGACTGGCAGGCTAATAAGGCAGCAGTTAAGGCTGGTCAGAAACAGGGTAAAATGAAAGGAATGTTAAAGACTTTCGGTGAAATCTTTGTTCCGTTAATTCCGGGGGTTATCGCATCAGGTATCTGTGCAGGTATTGCTACATTAATTACACAGATAGTTCCTGGGTATGCTGAGAGTCCGATATGGAGTTTGATTCATAACCTGTTATCTTTAATCAATGTATCCTTCATGACATATCTTACAGCTTGGGCCGGATATCGTGCAGCCGAAAAATTCGGAGCCACTCCGATTCTTGGCGGTATGCTTGGTATGATTACAACTTTAGGTGGAATCGACAATATTTCCAGAATCATCGGTCTGTACAATGAAGAAGCACCATTAAATGCGATTCTTCGCAGCGGACGTGGTGGTGTTCTTGCAGCGGTGATCGGTGTCTGGATACTGGCAAAAGTTGAGAAGTGGATTCGCAAACGCATGCCGGATGCACTGGACATTGTATTCACTCCATTATTAACACTGATCGCAGTGTCAATCCCTTATATCGTAATCATAATGCCTGCGACAGGTTATATTTCTACAGGACTCTGCTGGATTATAGAACAGGTATGTATGAGTGAGTCTTTAATTATCCGTGTAATTGCAGGTTATATTTCATCTCTGTTATTTCTCCCAATGGTTGCTATGGGTATGCACCATGGTCTTGTTGCTCTGTACACGGTACAGTTAAATACATTACATTTCGTAACACTTTATCCTGCATTAGCAATGGCTGGTGCAGGACAGGTTGGTGCAGCGATCGCTATCTATCTGAAAGCTAAAAAAGTTGGAAACAAGAGGATGCAGTCAGTTATCAGCGGTGCTCTTCCAGCGGGTGTACATGGTGTGGGGGAACCATTAATCTATGGTGTTACCCTTCCGATGGGTAAACCATTCATCACCGCTGGTTTAGGTGCAGGATTCGGTGGTGCATTTGTAATGGCCATGCAGGTAGCTTCTACAACATGGGGTCCATCCGGTATCCTTGCTTTGTTCGTAATGACAGGAGGGCCAAATGGCGCTACAATGTCTATTGTCTGCTATGCAGCAGGTCTTGTGATCAGTTATATAATGAGTTATGTTGTAACTAACCTCGTAATCAAACCGGAAGAGGTAGCGGAAGCATAATGCCCTGCATAATATCAGGCAATACTTCTTGAATAAGGAAAAGGCATGGGGCGGAAATGGTTCATGTCTTTTCAAACATGGGGGTGAAATTACCTGGAAAATCAGTTGATAAAAAATAAAGAAGGAGAAGTAGCATGTTTAATTTTTTAAAGAAAAAACAGGTTGAAGAACCGGAAATCAAGATTGCTCCGTTTACAGAAGAACCAGGCAAAGAAATCATCGGTGCACCGATTTCAGGTGAAGCGGTAGCAAGTGTAGAAATCAGTGATCCTACTTTCCGGCAGGAAATGCTTGGAAAAGGAATCGCAATTAAACCGACAGTCGGAAAGGTGTTTGCTCCGGTAGACGGAAAAATTGAAATGCTCATTGATTCCCTTCATGCAGTGAGCATGACCGCTGTGCATGGAGCTGAAATTCTGATTCATGTAGGTCTTGATACTGTAGAGTTAAAGGGCAAATATTTTCAGGGTTATGTAAAAGAAGGTGATATGGTAAAACGTGGCGATTTAATTATGGAATTTGATATCGCAGCAATCACAGCCGCAGGATATGATATGATTTCACCGGTAATCATTTGTAACTCCGATGATTACGCAGACATTGAACGTGTGACAGGAAAGCAGGTTCAAGTCGGCGAAGCAATCATGAAGCTTAAGAAATAAATAACAACTGAAATAGGAATTCCTCATAGAAGTTTTTCATAGACTGTAAAAAAGGAGTTTATGATGGACGAGTGTGAGGAGTTTTCCTTTTCAGAACAAAATGAGAAATTATTTGAGAGGAGACTTTTCGGCCTGTCGGATCTGAATGCTGCAGAGAAACTGGGAGTACTGAAGCTTCGAAGGCAGGGATATCCGAATCTGACAGGACATGGGAAAATATTTGCCATCGCAGATACGGGAATCGATTATACACATCCGGTATTTCGCTACGGCGACGGCAGAAGCCGGATCCTGGCAATCTGGGATCAGACGGCAGAAGCGAATACGGCAGAGGAGAAGGGAGGTCAGGCGATACAGGTTCCTTTTGGCAGAGTTTATACTCAGGAGGAGATCAATCTTGCACTGAAAAGTGAGAATCCGTCGCAGATCGTGCCGGAAACAGACGAAGACGGACACGGGACCTTTCTGACGGGGCTTGCTGCAGGAAATGTGATGGAGGAAGAAGAATTTACAGGTATGGCGCCGGGAGCGGATATTCTGGTGGTGAAGCTTCGGCAGGCAGATATGTGTCTGAAAAAATTCTGGTTTGTGGCAGAAGAGACGCAGGCATTTGAAGAAGATGATATTATCGCGGCCGTGGATTTTCTGATCGCATTTGCACAGAGCCGCAGGCAGCAGATGGTGATCTGTCTGGGGATTTCCTCGAGTCAGGGAGATCACAACGGGAACGGAAGGTTTGCGCTGTACCTGAATCTGATTTCACAGCAGGTGGGACGCATGGTCGTATTGTCCGGCGGAAATGAGGGGAATGCAGCGCATCATTTTCGCAGCAGCTCCTATGAAAGGGTTGCATATCAGGATGTAGAGGTTCGGGTTTCCAATGTCAAAGAAGGACTGTATATAGAGTTTTGGGCGGATGCCCCCGATTTGTACGGAATCGGTTTTGTTTCGCCGACCGGAGAGGTGATAGAAAAGCTTCCTTCGAGGACTTCCCTGCGGGAAACCATTTCTTTTGTATTCGAACCCACGACGATCTATGTGACCTACGACCGGGCGGATCCGATCACCGGGGCAACACTGATCAGGATCCGGGTGGTAAATCCGGCGAACGGTATCTGGAAACTTCGTATTTTTCAGGAGAAAGCCTATGGAGACCGTTTTGATCTGTGGATGCCGATCACACAGTTTATTCAGGGAGAAGCGGTCTTTTTGAAACCGGATCCGGATACGACGATCACGGAACCGGGGAACGGAGCAGAGAGTATGACGGTCACAGCCTATTCTGCGGGGACGGGAGGGATCTATCTGAACTCATCCCGTGGATTTACGAGAAATAATCGGGTGAAACCGGATCTGGCGGCACCGGGTGTCAATGTGCTGGGTCCTATCAGAGGCGGCCTTTACCTGGCCAGAAGCGGTTCTTCGGTTGCGGCGGCACTGGCAGCAGGAATTGCGGTGCTGTTGATGGAATACAACCCGGCATATACCGGGGTTCAGATCAAAAACTATTTGATCCGGGGAGCAGAGCGCGATGCGGGAAACTATCCGAATACGGAATTCGGATGGGGAAAGATAAATCTGTATGAGACGCTGATGAGTATGCGGGAAACGACGTAAGAGCTGTAAAATAAGGGAGCATTGCCCGGCATTTGCCTTGCAATACTCCCTTGCGTTTATTCTGCAGCAATTACAATATGATTATAATGTCACTGCATATTCATAATCCAGCATGAAGTTTGTAACACCGTCCATAGCCAGTTCTCTCGGGTCTAGCGGAAGTTCTCCGTCGCGAACCTTTGCGTAGGTCAGAGGCATATACTGGTGAAGCATATTCAACGGGATCGGATATGCCTTTAAGTTGGCAAATAATTTTTCCATTGCTTCGACAACTTCCGGGAGTCCGATGTAGTAACGGCAGCGGTCTGAGAAGCTGTATTTTCTTGCAAGGTATAACTGTTTGTCATCACCATGGTAATGTTTCTGCCAGTTGCCCGGATTTTCGAGCATTACTTTTTCGAGAACCTCGATGAAGTTTGCGCGTTCTGCTTCCGGAACAAGTTCTTTTTCCATCAGACTTAAGGAGAATAATGCTTCTCTTAATCCGTAGGTTAAAGCAGGGCCTACTTTTAAGATGGCGATTCCGTCTTCCACCATGGCTTTTAAGCATTTCGGACTCTGGTAGTCTGTAGAATGTCCTTCGAAGCACACTTCAGGGAATTCAGCAAGTGCTGCACAGAGATCTGCAGCAGCGTCGTGGTCATATAAGAATACCTGATCATCACCGAATTCAACGCCCGGCTGAACAACGACTGCAATTACGTCATTCATACCGTCTGCAACGCCTTCTTCTGCCCATACACGATTATATGTAGCAACAGTATCTTTGAAAGCTTCAACGCTTGTAACTGCAAGAGAGTCTTCTGCTTCCTGTGCGCCGCCCGGAATCGGTACTTCACTGCCGACAACGAATACCGGACGCATTGCGTCAGCTTTTTCTGCCTTTAATTCTTCATAGCCTTTCATGGCTGCTTTGTAAAGAGTGGCACCACGGCGTGCGATCGTTTCGGTAGAGAGAAGTCCTTCAGGATCATCTGCAACCTTCATACTGGTGTCGAGATGGATTTTTGTAAATCCTGCACGTGTATACTGGTAAACGAGTTCGATGGATTTTTCCATAGCTTCCGCTTCCGGAAGATTCTGCCATGTCAGAGGTCCCAAATGGTCTCCGGCAAGGATGATCTGGTGTTCCGGAACACCGATTTTTTCTGCCATTGATAAAACGAGCTGATAGAAGTCTTTTGGAAGCATTCCTGTATAACCGCCGTACTGGTTTACCTGGTTTGCTGTTGCTTCGATCAGTACCGGCTGGTCTAAAAGTTTTGCACGGCGAAGTGCTGTCTCAAGAACGAGTTCGTTGGCACTGCAGTATGAAGGAATACCGCATTTGATTCCCTGTCTGCGCTTGTCCATCATCTGCTGCATTGGATGTTTCATGTCTAAGATCCTCCTGAAAGTGAATTTTATAATTTTGCGTCGCCCTTGCAGTATGTCTGCAGAACGCTGTAATCTGTATCAAGTACAACGAGGTCAGCATCTTTACCAACCTGAATGCTTCCTTTGCGGTCATCAACACCGAGGCAGCGTGCCGGGTTGATCGTACAGGAATTGATTGCGTAATTGAACGGTACCATTGCTTCTTCAACAAGAATACGTAAGCCTTCGTTCAGCTTTAAGGTAGAGCCTGCGAGGCCGCCGGTTGATGTCAGGTGAGCACTGCCGTCTTCGTAGATTTCGATCTCATTTCCGCCGAAGATGAATTTGCTTCCTGCCGGTGATCCTTTTGCCATGAGGGCATCGGAGATCATGATAGAATAGTCCGGACCCTTGCTCATGAAGTAGTTGTTCAGAGCTGCAGGTGTGGAATGGTTGCCGTCACAGATGATTTCACCGTACATTGTACGCAGGCGTAAAGCAGCACCTACAAGTCCGTTTGCACGATGGTTGTAAGGTGTCATGCCGTTGTATA
The DNA here is from genome assembly GCA_051879615.1 of Lachnospiraceae bacterium. GTDB lineage: Bacteria > Bacillota > Clostridia > Lachnospirales > Lachnospiraceae > HGM12587. The sequence continues at coordinate 38,232 of JBJEMI010000009.1, read as the reverse complement.
CATGAGTCATGGATTTTGCACCGTTTGCCCATGCCATCACAGCCTGATCATAAGTAGCTGCAGAATGTCCGATACTTACGACAACGCCGTTTTTCGCAAGATATTTTGTGAGTTCGAAATCGTCATCAGTTTCTGTAGCCATCGTAATCACTTTGATATTTCCTTTGGCTGCATCCTGATATCTCTTGAACTGTTCGATCGTACCTTTTACAATGTGCTGTTCCGGCTGTGCTCCCTTATAAACCATATCAAGATACGGTCCTTCGAAATGGATACCGAGGATTTCAGCGCCTTCATATCCCTCTTCCATAACCTTTGCAACGTTGGCCACTGCATTTGTCAGTACTTCTTCACTCTGGGTGATCGTAGTAGCGCATAATCCCGTAACACCTTCCGATACAATGCCTTTTGTCCATGCGCGAAGTCCCTCTTCGTTTGCGTCGTTTGTGTCAAACCCATATGCACCGTGGCAGTGGATATCGAGGAATCCCGGAACAATGCGCTTATCGCCGTAATCCACATCAGCTTCTTTGCTTCCGTAAGGAAAGACATTGGCGATTTTTCCGCCTTCAATCTGGATGACTGCAGGTACAAACTGATCTGCAATCCATACTTTTTTACTCTGAATGTACATGTTAAACCCCTCCTTAAAATCTGTATCGGGCATTGTGTCTGCCCCTTGAGTACATTATAACACTATTTTGCTGTTTTAGGTTGTATTTTTTAAACGAAAAATTATTAGTTTTAATTGATATATTGTTTTTTTGAAAGTTTCTGTTAAAATTAAATCAACAACTTATTTCAAATAAGATTTATAGGGGGTAGAGACCGATGGCAATTTTTAACATTTCCGCAGAAAAAATGCAGGAAACATCATCAACATTCACATTAGAAGAAATTTATCAGCAGCCGGCCACATGGAAAAAAACATGTGCTCAGATCGCAGCATGTAAAGATGAACTCCAGAAATTCCTGGACAATGTAGTAAAAGCTGAGGATTTCGATATCGTACTTACCGGTGCCGGTACAAGTGAATTCGTAGGAAACTCTTTATATCAGGCATTAAACGTAAAGTACAACCACAAGGTAAAATCTTTTGGAACAACTGATATCGTTCCTGCTCCGGAAAACTTCCTTTCCAGAACAAAGCCTACAGTACTCGTAAGCTTCGGACGTTCAGGAAATTCACCGGAGTCTGTCGGAGCGGTAGACAATGCAGAAGCAGTTTGCGAAAACCTGTATCATTTATTTGTTACATGCAACAAGGAAGGTGCACTTTCTAAACTTGCAGATACACGTGACAACTGTTTCGCAATCAACTTAACAGATGAAACACACGACAGATCATTTGCAATGACCTCCAGCTTCTCAAATATGTACCTTGCTACATACCTTGCATTCAACCTGGATCAGCTGGACGAAATTACAGCTCAGATTGAAAAGATCGAAGCAGCAGGACAGGATTTCCTGGATAACAAATACGGAGCAGTTCAGACAATCGTTGATGAATTTGCTTTTGAACGTATCGTATACCTCGGAACACTCGGATTAAAGGGTGTTGCACAGGAATCTGCACTGAAAATGCTTGAATTAACAGCTGGTAAAGTTGCTACCATGTATGACACACCACTCGGATTCCGTCACGGCCCGAAATCCATCATCGATGACACAACATTAACAGTTGTATACCTGAGCGATGATGAATACCGCCGTAAATACGAACTGGATCTGATCAAAGAAATGGGACCGCAGAGAAAAGGCAACAAGATCGCCGTTGTTTACAACACAGATTGTGACGGACTGGACGGACTTGTAGATTACACATTACAGATCAATGCCGGCGAAGCTATGGAAAACGTAGTTCTCGGATTAGAATACATCTTATTCGCTCAGACATTAGCTGTCATGAAATCGCTGTCTCTCGGTATTACACCGGACAACCCATGCCCAACAGGTGAAGTGAACCGTGTTGTTAAAGGTGTTACATTATATCCATACGTTTTGAAATAGGAGGAATACCAGATGGTAGGTTTATTGGTAACAGGACATGGTCATTTTGCTACAGGTCTTGGTTCAAGCCTGCAGCTGATCGCCGGCGAACAGCCAAATGTTGCGCTTGTTGATTTTGAAGCGGATCATTCAATTGAAATTCTGAAAGATAACTTAATGAAAGCTTTTGATTCTTTAAAGGAGTGCGATGGAGTTCTGGTTCTCTCTGATTTACCGGGAGGATCACCGTTTAAAACAGCGGTAGAATGTAAATTTGAACGTCCTGATCAGGCAATCGAAGTTATCTCCGGAACAAATCTTCCGTTACTGATTGCAAGCTCTACAATGATGGCTGCATTTGAAAGTCCGCTGGAACTGGCAGAAGCTATGATTCCGGAAGGAAAAGACAGTATTGTTCGTTTTGAACTGGCTGCTCGTGTAGAGGAAGCAGAAGAGGACGGTATCTAATTTATGATTAATTGGGAAGTTGTCTTCTGGACATGCATGACAATGGTGGTAGTTATCGGTGTTGTTGCAATTGTTGTTTCAGTGATCTCGGCATTTAATGTCAGAAAGCGCCGTGAGGAACTTCAGGAGGTTCATACGGAGCTTGCAGTGGGACGCAGAATTCTCTGCTGCGGAGGAATCTACGGAAGAGTCGTGGGTTTTGAAGGCGAAGAAAATGTGAATGTGGAGATCGCAAAAGGAACGATCATTACAATTTCCAGATATGCTATTCAGACTGTGTACAAATAATAGAGAAGCGCCGATCGATCGGCGCTTCTTTTACTGTGTCGTTATTTTCTTTTCTTCGTGCATTTCTGAATGAGGTTTTCAGAGCTGTGCGTTTGGTTGGGATTGATCAGAGCCTTATATGCTGCTGCGAAAAAAACACAGGCAACTATTCCGATTATGAGTACGGAAATATCAAAGCCGTTTGTCATACCCATCCAGATTGCAACGAGCAGCCAGAATACCCCGAGTCCCAGGTGTAAATAAACTTGTTTCATACCAGATTCTCCTCTCTGAAATTTCACTGTTGGAGCATGGAATCTACGAGTGCAGTCACTAAAAGAGAGTGATCCAGCATTTCGTAGCATGCAGTGTAGTCTTTTTCTTCAAACTGACGGATAAATTCGTTTAATTCACCGGTCAGAGAAACGATGCCGGTTCCTTCTGCCAGAAGAGTCTCCTGTTTGCCTTTCAGAAGGACCGCCTTTGACAGTGTGCTGACAGAGCCGTATCCCCGGATCGTCCCCTGATCTCCCTGAATGACACAGAGCGGGGCACTGTCGGAGTCTTTTGCGGCCGTGCAGATGGCGTGAAAACCGTCATATTCCAAAATGGCGACGCCTGATGTATCCACTCCGTTATATCCCCTGTTTGCATAGTAATGTGCGCAATTTGGCCTGCCAAAGAGTCCCGTTACAAAATGCAGGTTGTAAATGTTCAGGTCGTACAAACAGCCTCCCGCCAAAGCAGGATCAAATGCAGGGAGAACGGTTCCCTCCAGATATCGCCTGTACCGGCTGGAAATTTTTGAGTAGTTACAGGTGATCAGTTTTACTTCCCCGATTTCCGGAAGTGCCCGGCGGATCGCCGGATAGACCGGAGTGTATGGAACGATAAACGCTTCCCATAAAAACAGGTGTTTTTTTCTGGCGGATACCGCCAGATCTTCTGCCTCGGCAGATGTGACGGTGAACGGCTTTTCGCAAATGACATGTTTGCCGGCCTTTAACGCCAGTTTTGCATAGGAATAATGGGCCAGATTGCTGATGCCGATATAGACAGTTTCTATTTCCGGATTGCTTAAAAATTCTTCATAGTCCGTATACAGATGGGGAATCTGAAAATTTTCGACCATAGCCTGGCCTTTTTCCCGACTTTGTTTTCGTACACAAAGTGCAGTGATCTCTGCGTGTTTTACGGATTTCACGTCGTTTAAAAACATTTCGACGATCATCCCGTTTCCGACGATTCCGATTTTCATTGGGTTCATCTCCTGTCATTTAAAAATCAGTTTTTAAAGATGGTTTTTGAATATTCGCTGGGGGCCATATTGTATTTTTGCGTAAAGGCCCGTGAAAAATAGTGGATGGAGTTAAAACCGAGCATCAGAGCGATTTCGCTGATCGTATATTTGTCTTCGCTGATCATCTGACGGCTCTTTTCGAGTTTGAGCTCGTTAATATACTTCTTCGGAGACTGATTCAGGTTTTCGTTGAACAGAATCTGAAGAGAAGATCTGGACATGGAAAATTTCTGACAGATTTCTGCGATCGTGATCGGCTCACAGATCGTTTCGTCAATGTAGGTCAGAATTTTTTCGAGGAGCTCATCGTGATAGTGCTGCCGGACTTCGGTGACCGGCTTCTTGGAAGCTGTTTCTACAAATTCACTCTGGAGAAGACGGATGATCACTTCCTGCAAAATGCAGAGCATCAGGCTGTCCATGTATGGAATCAGGGAAGAGCTTTCATTGACAAAAGTTTTTAACAGTGTATGAATTTTTTTCTCATAAGGAAAAATCTTATTTAACAGAAAGTCATAATGATTTCCTGTGGTCTCCAATTCGAAGAGTATCGTGATATAGGAACAGGAATCCCCCTTGTGTATCGTCTGCGTATGGAACTGTCCCGGCCCGTAGATGATCAGCTCCCGTTCTTTCAGTTCATATTCCTGACCTTCTACAGAAGTAGAAAGTGTCCCGCGATCTACATAGGTCAGTTCATAAAAAGGATGAGATTCTCCTTCAAAGTGATATCCGGAATCCCGGATGGAATAATAGTAGCCCAGAATTTCTCTGATACGGACTTTGGGAAGGATCCGGTTAAACTGGTATGCCGGAGAAAGTGTTTCCACGGAATTGATAAAATCCTCATCGGTAATCAGCCGGTAAGAAATGGATGAAGTCACAGCAATCAGCTGAAAATAAATCTGAGGCTTCAGCCGGATGAAACGATGTACAGCAAAGGCCTCAAAGGTATCTGCCTCCGGAGTTTCACTGACGATCAATGCGGCCATGCCGGACTGGATTTCCAGATAAACTTCACAGTCAAAACAGGACACCTGGGAGATGGATTCCCGTATCGTGGTTTCGAAGGTACGGGCGATCATTCCGCTGTCTGACAGATCAATAGGGTGTTCATAGACAGAACCGTATTTTCCGAAATGAGAACTGGATGTCTTGTATTGCATAATGTCACCTCCACATAGGGTTCATTATAGCAGAATTGTGCAAAATGTCCATAAAAAGACTGCGAAAATATTAAAAAAGTATAAAAGAATTTTAAATGAAACTAAAATGAACAATTTATTTCTCAAAAATCACAAAGACAATCTGCCAAATTACGACTTATAATAGAGTATACTCTGAACGGGATTTTCAGGGGGAATCATAATCAAGGAGGGGAATTAAAATGCCTAACATTGTTTTAACACGAATTGACAACAGACTGGTACACGGTCAGGTTGCAACTCAGTGGTGCGGAAGCATCGGTGCAAACCTTATTCTCGTAGCAAATGATGAAGTAGCAGGAAACACACTTCGTCAGGGACTTATGGATATGGCTGCTCCAAGCTATGCTGCTATGCGCTACTGGACCATCCAGAAGACCATCGATACCATCCACAAGGCTTCTGACAAGCAGCTGATTTTCATCGTTTGTGAAAATCCGCAGGATGTCTTAAGATTAGTAGAGGGTGGAGTACCGATCAAAAAAGTTAATATCGGGAATATGCATATGGCAGAAGGCAAACGTCAGGTTGCAGGATCTGTAGCGGTTGACGATGCTGACGTTGCAGCGTTTGCAAAATTACGCGACCTCGGCGTAGAACTCGAAATCAGAAGAGTTCCATCAGAGGGTGCGGAGAACATTGAAAAATTGTTCAAATAAGGTATAAGGACCGAATAAGAGTTCTTATGAAAGGAGATTGAAGATTTATGGATTTTAGTGCAATTCAGATCATCCTGGTTGCAGTGTGGACATTCATCATTGCCATCGACCAGTTTGACTTTTTAGAATCCCTGTATCAGCCAATCGTTACTGGAGCTGTAATCGGCGCTATTCTTGGTGACCTTAACACAGGTTTAGTAGTTGGTGGTACATATCAGTTAATGACAATCGGTAACATGCCGGTTGGTGGAGCTCAGCCACCTAACGCAGTTATCGGTGGAGTTATGGCAACAGTATTTGCTGTAGCTTCAGGACTTGAAACAACACAGGCAGTTGGTCTTGCAGTACCATTCGCATTAATCGGACAGTATATGGTTACATTCCTTTTCACAGTAATGTCTCCGGTAATGTCTGCAGCAGATAAATGTGCTGAAAAAGGAGATACAAAAGGTATCGTTCGTATCAACTGGTTAGCTATGGGCGCTCTTGGTTTACTCTTCGCAGTAGTATGCGTTGCAGGTTTACTTGGTGGAGCTGCTCTTGGTGAAACATTATCAGCAATCGCTGAAAAATATGCTTGGTTCATGAATGGTTTAGGAGCAGCAGGTGGTATGATGAGATTTGTAGGTTTCGCAACATTACTTCGTATCATGTTATCTAACGATTTCTGGGGAATTTACTTTGCAGGTTTTGCTTTAGCAACAATCATCGGATTTATCCCGGAATTAAGCGGCTCTGCTTTAATTATCATCGCTATGTTCGGTATTGCTCTGGCTCTCTATGATTTCCAGACACGTACAGCTATGAAAGCCTGCGGTGGAAGCAATGTAGGAGGTGACGAGGATGGCATCTAATTATAATAATCTCAAACCGGCTCAGCCGTTAGATAAAAAAACATTAAATAAAATGGTATGGCGTTCTCTGAACTTACAGGGTTCTTTCAACTATGAAAGAATGCAGGCCAACGGTTGGTTATACTGTATCTTACCGGGCCTTGAAAAAATCCACGGAGACAACAAAGAAGATTTAAAACTTTCCATGGCACACAACCTGGAATTCTTCAACACACATCCATTCTTAGTAACATTCGTAATGGGTATTGTTTTATCCCTTGAACAGCAGAAAGCTGACATCAACATGATCCGTTCCGTACGTGTGGCAGCAATGGGACCTCTCGGCGGTATCGGTGATGCTATTTTCTGGTTCACATTAGTACCAATTACAGCCGGTATTACAGCTAACATGGCTATTAACGGATCTATTGCAGGTCCGATCCTGTTCCTTGTTATCTTCAACTTAGTACAGTTTGCAGTTCGTTTCTTCTTAATGAACTGGTCTTACAAGTTAGGATCTCAGGCAATCGGCATCTTGACAGCTAACGCTAAAGAATTCACACGTGCAGCTTCTATGCTCGGTGTATTCATCGTTGGTGCTTTAACATCTAACTATGGTGGAACAACAATCAACCTTGTAATTCCAAATGGTGAAAACCCAATCGTTATCCAGAACATTCTGGACGGTGTGCTTCCAAAGATGATTCCGTTAGCTCTTACATTAATCCTTTACTTCTTAATGAAGAAAAAAGGCTGGACACCAGTTAAATGTATCGGTTTACTCTTAGTAATCGGTCTTGTTGGAGGATTCTTCGGACTGTTCTAAGAATAGGGAATTCAAATGTACTCCTTGATTTAAAATGTAATTCCGGATCCATGCCCAGGCATGGGTTTGGATTTATATGAAAAAAGGTGAGTATAAAATTAGAATAGGAAATTGTGATTCTGTCGCGAAAAGCGAAACTGAAATCCCAGTGAATATCCCATCGGGTATGATCCTGATGGGATATTTTTTTCGATGGATAAAAGAAAAACCACTTCAAAGTGGAAGTGCATTAATTGACTTTTTGCCGTACTATGATAGAATACAATTATCTTATTATGCAGAAAGCATAAAGAATAAGGGGGAAACTAAAATGCGAATTATTAAAGCAAAAGACTATGCAGACATGAGCAGAAAAGCAGCAAATATTATCAGTGCACAGGTTATTTTAAAACCGGACTGTGTTCTTGGACTTGCTACAGGATCCACACCGATCGGAACATACAAACAGCTGATCGAGTGGTATGAAAAAGGAGATCTTGATTTCTCAGAAGTGAAAACAGTAAATCTCGATGAATATCGCGGTCTTAAGAAAACAAACGATCAGAGTTATGACTACTTTATGAAAGACAATCTGTTCAACCACATTAATATCAAACCTGAAAATCTGAATATTCCGAATGGAGAAAATCCGGATGCCGATGCAGAGTGTGCAAGATATGAAGCAGTTGTGGATGCTTTAGGCGGACAGGATTTACAGCTTCTTGGTATGGGACACAACGGACATATCGGATTTAATGAACCGGCAGATGAATTTGTAAAAGAAACACACTGTGTAGATCTGCAGGAAAGCACCATCAATGCAAATAAGAGATTTTTCGAAAAAATTGAAGATGTTCCTACACAGGCCTACACCATGGGTATCAACACCATTATGAAAGCAAAAAAGATTCTTGTCATCGTCAGTGGTGCAGATAAAGCGGACATCGTAAAGAAAGCATTCTTCGGACCGGTGACTCCACAGGTTCCTGCATCTATTCTTCAGATGCATCCGGATGTAGTAGTAGTTGCTGATGAGTCTGCACTTTCTAAAGTAGAACTGTAAAATGCTGTATGAAAAACTGACGGAGTCAGATGTAAAGAAAATTCAGGAAGAGATTGAATACCGAAAACTGGTCGTCAGGAAAGAGGCTCTGGAGTCCGTAAAGGAGGCCAGAGCCCATGGCGATCTGAGTGAGAATTTTGAGTATAAGGCTGCCAAGCAGTACAAAAATCAGAATGAAGGGCGTATTCGCTACCTGGAAAAAATGCTGAAGAATGCTGAAATCATTACGGATCAGTTTGGGGATGATGAAGTAGGGTTAAACAGCATCGTTCAGATTTACATTCAAGAAGATGATGAGGTCGAAGAATATAAAATCGTAACTTCAATCCGGGGAAGTTCTCTGAATGGATTGATCAGTATTGAGTCACCGCTGGGAAAAGCATTGCTTGGTCACAGGGTCGGAGATACTGTTCATATCCGGGTGAATGATTCCTATGGATATGATGCTGAAATCCGAAACATCGTGAAGGGATCGGATGAAGAAGACAGTATACGGAAGTTCTAGCGCCGTTTATGAGAAGGAAAAATCATTGATCAAAATATGTTTTCAATTGATGAAATAAAACATATTACAAAAAAGCAAGGGGGAATAACATGAAGAAAAGGGCAAAAAAAATTGCGGCTGGTTTATTGGCATTTGCAATGGCAGTGACTTCTGTTCAGTTTCCGATACGGCAGGTTCAGGCTGCTGAAACCGGGAATGAACTGAGGCTCTGGTACGATAAACCGGTGTCGGGAGGAACCACAATTCTTTCAGCCGGTGCGAACTATAACACCGATGCAGACAACAGGTGGCAGCAGCTTACCCTGCCAATCGGTAATGGCGATATGGGTGCCAATGTTTACGGTGAAATTGCAAGCGAACATTTAACCTTTAACGAAAAGACCTTATGGACCGGAGGTCCGAGTAACAGCAGACCGAACTACATGGGCGGTAATCTGGTTGAAAAAGGTCAGAACGGAACCATCATGGAACAGGTACAGCAGCTGTTTCTGAATGGGGACAGCAGTACTGCAAGTGCCCTTTGCGGAACCTATCTGGTCGGAACATCTGCAGGATACGGTTCATACCAGCCATGGGGTGATATTTATTTTGATTATGCAGATGTTACAGCGAGCAAGGCAACAGATTATCAGAGAGATCTGGATTTAAAGACAGCGATCTCCACCGTATCATTTACGGAAGATGGTACAGATTATACCAGAGAATTCTTTATCAGCCATGATGACAATGTATTAGTTGCACATCTGGAAGCAGAAGGCTCAGAAAAATTAAATCTTGATGTCCGTTTCACTTCAAAACAGGGTGGAACAACTGTTGCGGAAGGTGACAACACATTAAAACTGTGCGGTCAGGTAAGCGATAACCAGTTAAAATACGCTTCTTATTTAACCGTAGTAAATGAAGGCGGAACAGTAACCGGTGCCGGAAGCAAACTGACAGTAACGAGCGCAGATGCTTTGACAGTATATCTTTCAGCTGCTACGGATTATGAAAATACCTTCTATAATGATGATCGGACAGAAGATTACTACTATCGGACAGGTGAGACAGATGCTCAGCTGGCAGACAGGGTAAAAGCTGATGTTGATGCAGCGGTTCAGAAGGGATATGAAGCTGTAAAAGCAGATCATCTCAAAGATTATCAGGAATTATTTAATCGTGTTACATTAGATATCGGACAGACGGTATCCACGCTGCCGACAGATCAGCTCCTGGCTGCATATAAAGCCGGAACTGCAAGTGAAGCTGAACGGCGTCAGCTGGAAAATATGTTATTCCAGTATGGTCGCTATTTAACAATCGCATCTTCCAGAGAAGATTCCCAACTTCCATCTAATCTTCAGGGAGTCTGGAATTGTCTGAATAATCCACCTTGGTCATCTGACTACCATATGAATGTTAACCTTCAGATGAATTATTGGCCTACCTATTCTACAAACCTTGCTGAATGTGCGAAGCCATTGATTAATTATGTGGATTCCTTAAGAGAACCTGGACGTATCACCGCAGCTGTTTATGCAGGTGTAGTCAGTGAAGAAGGAGAAGAAAACGGCTTCACAGCCCACACCCAGAATACACCATTCGGATGGACATGTCCTGGATGGTCATTTGACTGGGGATGGTCTCCGGCAGCCGTACCATGGATTTTACAGAACTGCTGGGAATACTATGAATTTACAGGCGATGTAAATTACATGGAAGAGTATATTTATCCAATGTTAAAGGAAGAAGCGAAATTCTATGATGCGACATTGGTAAGAAACAGCGAAGGCAAACTGGTATCGGCACCAAGCTACTCACCGGAGCACGGTCCGAGAACCGCCGGCAATACATATGAACAGTCCCTGACATGGCAGCTTTATGAAGATGCGATCACAGCAGCAGAAATTTTAAATAAAGACAAAGATCTGGTGACCACATGGAGCGCAAATCAGGCTGACTTAAAAGGACCTATCGAAATTGGTGATGATGGCCAGATTAAAGAATGGTACAACGAAACATCATTTAATAAAGATGAAAACGGGAATAACATGGGTGAGGGTTACAGCCACAGACATATGTCTCATATGCTGGGATTATTCCCGGGTGATTTAATTGCCCAGAATGACGAATGGCTCGAAGCTGCCCGTGTATCTATGGAAAACCGTACAGACAACAGTACCGGTTGGGGTATGGGACAGCGTATCAATACATGGGCAAGACTCGGCGATGGAAATAAGGCTCATGAATTAATACAGAATTTATTCAAAGGCGGTATTTATCCGAACCTTTGGGATGCACATCCGCCATTCCAGATTGACGGTAACTTCGGTATGACATCCGGTGTTGCAGAAATGTTATTACAGAGCAATATGGGATACATCAGTTTACTTCCGGCACTTCCGGATGTATGGGCAGACGGCAGCGTAGAAGGTCTGGTTGCCCGCGGAAACTTCGAATTTGCTATGGAATGGGAAGGAACAAACTTAACACAAGCGACGATCCTTTCTAAGAACGGCGGAACATGTGTAGTAAACTATTCTACAGTTGATGAAGCAAAAGTCGTTGATGAAGCCGGTGAAGAAGTGGACACAGCAGTAGTTGCTGACGGACGCATCAGCTTTGAAACAGAAGCGGGAAAATACTATACTATTTCAGAAGTACCTGAAAAACCTATGAAAGCACCTGTAAATGCAAAGGCGATCTATTTTGGTACGGATTTAATTCTCACTTTTGACGAAATGGTATTGGCAGACGCTTACAACGTATATGCTTCTACCGATGGAGAAACATTTGTAAAAGTTGCAACAGTTACAGAGGCAGAGTACAAGGCAAACGACTATGCAGCAGGCACAACTTATAAAGTAGCAGCAGTAGCGGATGGTACGGAAGGTGAAAAGACAAAAGAAATTACCCCTTCTATGCTGGAAGTCAAAGCAAAGATCGATGATCGTGACCCGAGAATCAAATATTCTTCAGGCTGGGGTAACTGGGCTGACGGCGGACAGTACGGAGGCACTGAAAAATATACGGATACAACCGGTGACACACTGGAATTCTATTTCTACGGAAACGGACTTCGTGTGATCGGTATGAAGGCAAATAATACAAGAACATTCAGCTTATATGTTGACGGTGAACTGAAACTTGAAAATGTTGACACAAAGAGCACGACAGGCTCAGCACAGCGTCAGCAGATACTCGGAGAAGTTCTCGGACTTGAAGAAGGACTTCACAAAGTGGAACTGGTAGTAACACAGGCGAAGATTTCCCTGGACGCATTTGAACTTCTTTCAGATGCTGTTGCAGAACCTACAGGAATGACGATCACATCTGCAGCGGATACAATGAACGCTGGAACAACCATGCAGATGGAAGTTGTCTATACACCGGAAGGTGCAGTCGGTTCAGGTGTGGAATGGTCAGTGGTCAATGCCATCGGTACTGAGACGACATTTGCGTCAATCAGTGATACCGGTCTTCTGACAGCAAATAAAGCCGGAAATATTACAGTTTATGCAGTTGATAAGAAAAACTCTGAATTGGCTGCCGCAAAGAGCATTACGATCACAGCAGGCGGTTCTGTGAAAGTGGATGACCGTGATCAGGCAATCACATACGATGCAAACTGGTCTACATGGGATGAAGGCAAACATTATCAGGGAACCGAAACTGAGACAACAAGGGACGGAGCAAGCTTTACATTCAAATTTAATGGTACGGGTGTGGCACTCTACTGTATGAAACTTGAAAAATCCGGTGCAACCGGCGGCGGACAGCTGGCAATTTCTATTGACGGCGGTGCTCCGGACAGGGTTTCTACATTTACGGATGTAAAGGGCAGCGAACCACAGCAGAAAGTATTTGAGAAACTCGGATTAGAAAATGCGGAACATACAGTGACTGTTACTGTGGACGGTATTGCAGCAGACGCAGCAGCTGCCGGAGTAACCACTCCGAAGATATGCTTCGATTACTATGAAGTATTCATGGCAGCAGATGCCCTGGATTATGATGCATTAGATGCAGTTGTCGCAGAATATATCGAAACAGACATGTCCGGTTATACAGATGCAAGTGTTGCAGCAGCAGATGCCGCATATGCGGAAATCGTTGAAAACTATGAAGCCTATGCAGATCAGGCAGAAGTTGATGCGGCAGCAGCAAAATTAAGAGCGGCACTGGATGCACTTGAGGTATCTTTAGAATCAAAAGAAATCGAAATTTCCAAGATGAAGATCACAACAGGTGATGAAGAGACAGCCGGTGGTGCATCAGAAGGTCCGGCAGCACTCGCGATTGATGATAATGTGAATACAAAATGGCATACAGACTGGTATCCGGAGGCTTATAATACACATGAAAACCATTGGCTGCAGCTGGAGTTAGACAAGGTTTATGCAGTGGATACGTTCCGTTATCTGCCGCGTCAGGACACGAGCAACAATGGTGTCATTACAAAATATCAGATTCTTGTGAGCCTTGACGGTGAAGACTGGACAATCGTGGCAGAAGGAAGCTGGGCATTGACAAAAGCATGGAAAGAAGTAACATTCGAACCGGTCAATGCGCAGTATGTAAGACTCCAGACTGTAGAGGCTTACAGTGATCAGGCAACGCGTAAATTTGCATCCGCGGCAGAAGTACGTGTGAAAGGAATCCCGGCTGCTGTATGTGAGGAACACGAGACAGAGCTTGTGGGCAAAATCGATGCAACATGTACAACAGACGGATATACCGGGGATCTCGTATGTACGAAATGCGGAGCAGTTGTAGCAGAAGGCGAAGTGATCAAAGCATCCGGACACACATGGGGTGATTGGGAAGTCGTCAAAGAAGCTTCCTTTGAAGAAGAAGGTCTGGAAGTACGTATCTGTGAAATCTGTGGTGAAAGAGAAGAACAGATTATTCCAAAACTGGTTGCTGAAAATCCGTTTACAGACGTTGCAGAAACAGATTTCTTCTATGATGCAGTACTCTGGGCGTATAATGCGAAAATTGCGAATGGAATTACAGAGACAACTTTTGAACCATATATGACATGCAACAGGGGTCAGGTGATAACCTTCCTCTGGAGAGCACAGGGATGTCCAAAAGCAGAAAAAGCATCTGACTTTACAGATGTACCTGCCAGAGAATATTATGCCGAAGCAGTTGCATGGGCAGTAGAAAACGAAATTACAAACGGCTGGACAGAAACTACATTTGCACCGGATATGACTGTTACAAGGGGTCAGGTGGTAACCTTCCTCTGGAGAGCAGCAGACAGACCGGATGCAGAATCAACTGTAGAATTTGAAGATGTAGATCCTGATGCATATTATGCAGAAGCAGTTGTATGGGCAGCAGAAAACGAAATTACAAATGGCTGGACAGAAACTACATTTGCACCGAATCAGGGGTGTGACAGAGGTCAGGTCGTAACATTTGTTTACAGAGCGAAATAACAGGTTTGAGCCTGACAGATATCTGAAAAGCGCAGAGCGGGATTCTTCGGAATCCCGCTTTTTTTGTAAAAAAAGAGAACGGATATTTCCGTTCTCAATTATTATTATTATTATTATCAATAAAGCCGATGAATTAAGCTCTGCCGTTGCTTCCGCACACAAGTATTTTGCTCATAACATATGCTTTTACTTTTTCACGGCCTGCAGCATTATATTTCTTCGGATCGATCGTATCCGGCTTTTCTGTCAGAACCTGCTTTACACCTTCTGTAAAAGCAATTCTTAAATCGGTAGCATAGTTCACTTTACAGATTCCTCTGCGGATACATTCTCTTACTGCGTCATCCGGGACACCGGAGGTTCCATGAAGGACGAGCGGGATGGAAACAACTTCACGAATCCGGCTGAGTCTTTCGATATCCAGTTTCGGAATTCCCTTATAAACACCGTGGGCCGTTCCGATCGCAACCGCAAGGAAGTCAACGCCTGTTCTCTCTGCGAATTCAGCCGCTTCAGCAGGGTCTGTATATCCGCCGTTTCCGCCGTCAAGATCATCTTCCTTTCCGCCGACTTTGCCAAGTTCAGCCTCTACAGGAACATTGCCCGGATGGCATGCGTCTACTACAGATTTTGTGATCGCAATGTTTTCCTCGAAGACGCTGTGGGAACCGTCAATCATAATGGACGTGTATCCCGCGCGGTAAGCTTTCATCGCAAGGTCGAAGCTGCTGCCGTGATCCAGATGCATTACAACCGGAACATCGGCTTTTCCGGCAGCGGTTGCTACGTTTGCATAGAAGTAATCAGGATCCGCATACTTCAGTGTAGATGGTGTTGTCTGCATGATGACAGGGGATCTCAATTCTTCTGCCGCAGCGATAACAGCCTGAACCATTTCCATGTTCTCTACATTAAAAGCTCCTACGGCATATCCGTTCTTCTGAGCATCCAGGAGCAATTCTTTTGATGTTACTAATGGCATTTTGTCCTCCAATCTTCGTCAAGTGTTTTCTGGAATTGTATTTTTATGAATCACTTGACAATAAAAAATTAATGATTTTTTCAAACTGCATAAAATGTGAAGCCTTTACAAGAAGAGAATCACCGTTCTGCAGCAGTTTCGGTAATTCTTCCAGCAGCTCTTCTCTGGTGGCAAAAAGGAGTGCCTGTCGGGTATGATCTGTATCCTTTACACCTTTGACGATTTCCTCTGAAAGAGTGCCGACACAGAGCAGAAGGTCGATAGACTTTCCGGCTGCGTGTACGCCGACATCGTAGTGCAGTTTTTTTTCATTGGTTCCGAGTTCCCCCATATCTCCGAGAATCGCTACCTTTCTGCCGAGAGCGGTGGATAAAACATCCAGAGAAGCCTTCATGGAAACAGGGTTTGCATTATAGCAGTCATCCATGACTGTATAGTGTTTCGTATGGATGATATGGTTTCGCCCGCTGATCGGCTGTAAGCCTTCGATGCCGCATTTGATTTCGTCAAGGCTCAGTCCGCTGACAAGGCCGACGCAGGCACCTGCCAGAGCATTATAGACCATATGCATGCCTGGGATCGGAATCCGGACATGGATCCTTCCCGACGAGGTTACAATGTCACAGCACAGTCCGTCCAGTCCGAGATTTTCAATATTTTCAGCATAGACATCGTTGGAAGGATCTATACCGAAAAGAATAGGGGATAAGTCTTTGCGGTCTTTCAATGTGTGCAGCTTGTCATCATCTCCGTTGACGATAACAGCGGCGTTGTCAGCCGCAAAGTCGAAAATTTCTGTTTTTGCCTTTAACACACCATCGCGGTCGCCCAGAAATTCCAGATGGCACAGGCCGATATTTGTGATCACACAGATGTTCGGACGGGCAATCTTGCTTAGACGGTGCATTTCTCCGAAATCGCTGATTCCCATTTCCAAAACGGCAGCTTCATGCTCCTCCCGGATATTGAATACGGTCAGCGGCAGGCCCACTTCGTTATTAAAGTTGCCGTCTGTTTTTAAAGTGTTGAATTTTACGTCCAAAACAGATGCGATCATTTCTTTGGTACTTGTTTTTCCGACACTTCCGGTAATTCCTACAACAGGGATAGAAAGCGTGCTTCGATAATATTCTGCAATATCTTTTAATGCCTGAAAGGTAGATTTTACGAAAATACAGGAATGGGTCGGATCTTCCGGTTCTTTCTCGGAGATGCAGCAGATCGCACCGGCTTCATAGCTGGAAGCAATAAAGCTGTGTCCGTCAACACGTTCCCCCTTCGTGGCGGCAAACAGGAAATCTTTTTGTACTTTCCGGCTGTCGATTGTAATTCCTTCCACTTCTTTCTGCAGGTTTTCGGAAGGTCCATAATAGGTTCCGCCGCAGGCAGCACAGATGTGTTCCAAAGTCATATTTTTCATTTAGTTTTCCTCATATTTTTTCATAGAAACTGTGATAATGTGTTCACAGAGATCTGCGAATGACATGCCGATGGCAGCGGCCTCCTGCGGAAGGAGACTGGTAGGTGTCATTCCCGGAAGCGTATTTGCTTCCAGACAGTACATTTTACCGGTCCGGGTATCCATCATAAAGTCAAAGCGTGCATAGGATTCCATGCCCAGTGCGCGATAGGCGGCTTCTGCATAGCCCTGCATTTCTTTGGTCTGTTCCCCGGAGAGTACTGCGGGACAGGTTTCCACGGCGCTGCCTGCCTGATATTTGTTCTTATAATCATAGAAACCGACAAGCGGCGCGATCTCAATGATCGGAAGTGCTTTCCCTTCAATCACGCCTACGGAAAATTCGCGGCCCGTGATGAACTGTTCAATCACTACCTCGTTTTCAAAGGCAAATGCATCTGCCAGTGCGGATTCCGCTTCTGCTTCATTCGTTACCTTATAAACTCCGACAGAGGATCCGCCGCAGCATGTTTTGATCATACATGGGAAACCGACGACATCTTTCACGGATATTTTCCGGCCCTTCTTCAGTGTGGTGCCGATTGGAGTCGGTACACCGTAGGCGGCAAAGAACTGCTTGGTAATTCCCTTATCCATGGAAACGGCACTGCTTAAGTATCCTGTTCCGGTATATGGAATGCCCATCAGATCAAAGGCAGCCTGAATACGTCCGTCTTCACCGTTAGAACCATGGAGTGCCATAAATACGATATCTGCCATATCACAGAGGGCCAGAACGTTTGGCCCGAAGATACTTTTTCCTCCGTCTTTTCTCAATTTGCGAAGTTCGGAAATATCCGGATTTTTTTCGGAAATAGCGGAAATACTGCCGCAGCAGTTGGCCTTTTCAGAAAACAGGCTTTCCAGTGGTTTTTCAGTTTCATATCCTAAGTATAAGTCAATAAGAACCGTATCATGTCCTTTTTCTTTTAAAGCTGTATATACATTGTTGCCTGTACAGAGAGAAACATCACGTTCTGTGCTTGTTCCGCCTGCTAATACTACGATTTTCAAAAAAGTTCCTCCTTTTGGGATTGTTTCGCTGCCTGACTGCCATGCAACGTATCTGTTTTATAAAATATTATATACGAGACATCCGAAATATCAAGCGGGAATCGAAAAATCACAGGTTGATTTCAGAAGTAATATGAATTAAAATAGATACGTTATGATATTAAAGAGAAGGTGAAAAAGATGATTGTTTTGATTGTACTGATTGTGATGTTTCTGGTCATAGTTGTCATTTCCAGAGTGCTTGTCAAAGATATTGAAGTGGAAACGATAAAATCATTCAAAGATTATCAGGAGCTTCTGGAAAAATATGAGGTGCCGGAGGAACATTACAAAATTGTGATCGCACAGTCAAGAGTCCACGCGGTTCATAACTGTCCTGCAGTCATCTGGAAAGACGGGAATATGGTGAAGATTCTGCTTGTCAAGACCAATCCGGTGCTTTCGGAGTGTGAGGCAGAGGAGCTTCTGCTTATTTCGTCTCAGACGTATGTGGATTTCAAACAGTATGACGGAAGTGAATATCCGAACTGGGCAGCACAGAGCAAAGAAATCAAAGAGATGTTCCTTCCGTATGTGGAAATGAGCAATACATTCGGCGGTCTTGATTATGACAGACAGATTTACTGGGCAGGTACGATCTGTGTGTATTCGAAGTCCCTGGCAGAAATCTTTAAGATGATGGGAAGACCGGTCAAAGACTATCATATGCAGATTGAACATATGGACCGCATGATGGAAGATGGTTCTCTTCCGGAGGATATGTTAAAAGAACTGAGGGCAGAGCTTGCAGCTAAAAAGAAGGCCGAAGAAGCAGGAAAGAATTCGCAGAATTCTGCTGCGGCGAAAGAAATGGAAAAACGTCTGGGCGATCTGGAGCGGACAATGAATGCACTGCTGGAAAACCAGAACAGGCAGGGCGAGGAGGCAGCGAAACGGGTGAATGAACTGACAGCACGTCTTCTGGAAGATGGACGGATGGAAGAACTGAAAAGGAGCACTCAGGATCTGGAGTATCAGGAAAAGCTGCTGAATGAGTACGGATTGCTATAAAACTTCATTGGGGGAGAGATTATGATCGTATTAGAAACAGAAGAAAAAACAGTTACAGAAGAGGTTGCTGAAGAAGTGACGGAAACAGAGAAGGATAAAGAGAAAGAAAGAAGATACTGTGGTATTCTCTGCCATCCGACATCCCTTCCTTCACCGTACGGAATCGGTGATCTCGGAAAAGGTGCTTATGATTTTGTGGATTTTCTGGAAAGGGCAGGTCAGAAACTCTGGCAGGTACTGCCGCTGGGACCTACAGGCTATGGTGATTCTCCATATCAGAGCTATTCTGTGTTTGCGGGCCAGCCGCTGTTAATCAGTCCGCAGAAACTGGCGGAGCAGAAGCTGCTTGAAGAATCCGACCTGGAAGAGCTTCCGGAATTTGATGCCAAATGTGTCGAATACGGGAAAGTACAGACCTGGAAAAACAAAATCTTTGCAAAAGCCTTTGAAAACTTTCAGAAGTCGGATGATGCGAAGCTGAAAGAAGAATACGATAAATTTATCCGGGAACAGGACTTTTGGCTCAGTGATTATGCGTTCTATATGGCAGTTCGCAAAGAAAAAGAATATCAGTGCTGGACCGAATGGGAAGCAGAGCTGAAAAATCCGACACCGGTAGTAAGAACACTCTGGGAAGGAAAGCTGAAAGAAGAAATTGATCTGGTCAAATTTGAACAGTTTGAATTTTTTAAACAGTGGGCAGAATTAAAAGCATACGCAAATGGAAAAGATATCAGGATCATCGGAGATATGCCGATCTTTGTATCGATCGACAGTTCTGATGTATGGGCAAACAAAAAACTGTTCAGTCTGGACAGCAAGGGGTATCCGTTGGAAGTAGCAGGAGTTCCGCCGGATTATTTCAGTGTCACAGGACAGCTTTGGGGAAATCCGCTGTATGATTGGAAAGAACATGAATTACAGGGTTTTGAGTGGTGGATCGCACGTGTTAAAAATCAGCTGACACAGGTGGACTATCTGAGAATCGATCACTTCAGAGGCTTTGAATCGTACTGGGCGGTTCCTGCGGGTGAAGAAACGGCTGTTAACGGAGAATGGAAAAAGGGGCCGTGTGAAAAACTGTTCTTTGCGATCGAAGAGGAACTTGGCAAAGAACTTCCGATCTTTGCGGAAGATCTGGGAATCATTACACCTGAAGTGGAAAAGCTGCGTGACAGATTTGAATTTCCGGGCATGAAGGTACTTCAGTTTGGCTTCGAAGCCTGGCCGCATGACGGATTCTATCCTCATAATTTCAAGACTGTAAATTGCATCTGCTATACCGGTACTCATGACAACGATACAACCAAAGGCTGGTATGAAAACGCAAAAGAAGAGGCAAGAGACCGTGTCAGAAGATACATGAACTGTGACGGCGGAAATGTGAGCTGGGATTTTATCCGTACAGCCATGAGTTCGATTGCGAAGTATGCGATCTATCCGCTGCAGGATGTATTGATGCTCGGTTCTGATGCTCGTATGAATGTTCCGGGTGTATTGGGAAAAAACTGGGCATGGAGATTTGAAGAAGGAGATTTAAAGGACTGGCAGGCGGAACAGCTGAAGCTGATGTCACAGCTCTTTAATAGATAAGAAGATGAGAATTATATTGGTTGCATTGATACTGTTCATCTATCTGGTAGCCGGTATTCCGGTGCTGCTGCTTTTACATCTGTACGGAAAAGTAAACCGGCATTCCAGTGATCTGATAGCACTGCGCATGGTACAGGCGGCATTTAAACTGATCTTATGGGTATCGGGAGTAAAAACGACGGTAATCGGTGAGGAACATGTTCCGAAGGATCAGCCGGTGCTCTATGTGGCAAATCACAGGAGTTATTTTGATATTCTGCTGACTTATTCGAGATGCCCGGGACTTACAGGGTACATCGCCAAAAAGGAAATGCTGGAATATCCGCTGCTGCGTGACTGGATGAAGAAGCTGTACTGTCTCTTTCTGGACAGAGAGGATATTCGTGCCGGACTGAAGACGATCCTTCAGGGAATTGAGTATGTGAAACAGGGGATTTCAATCTGTATCTTTCCGGAAGGTACGAGAAATAAACAGGATGAGCTCCTCCCGTTTAAGGAAGGAAGTCTGAAGATTGCAGAAAAGACAGGATGTCTGATCATTCCTATGGCAATCACGAATTCTTCTGCAATTTTCGAAGATCATCTGCCATGGATCAGGAAAGCAAAAGTAGTACTGGAATATGGGGAACCGGTAGATCCGAAAGCACTTTCCAAAGAGGAAAAGAAGTTTTTGGGCGCTTATGTACAGGGGAAAATTCAGACAATGCTGGATAAGAATGCCGCATTGATAGAATAAGATTATGCCCGCTTCCGACGATGGTGATCCATGCAGAAGAGGTCAGATTGTAACATTCTTATACAGGGCAGAAAAATAATCGTGTGGCTCCGAGTGATGGGTAAATAAACATAGAAAGGCGGGATTCTTCGGGATCCCGCCTTTTTGTCGGAGTGCAGCCGGCGGACGCAGATTCCATACTTCTGAATCCAGGTCTTCTTTCCGAAAAAAACATAATGAAAAGTCTTTCTTCATAT
The DNA here is from genome assembly GCA_051879615.1 of Lachnospiraceae bacterium. Lineage (GTDB taxonomy): Bacteria > Bacillota > Clostridia > Lachnospirales > Lachnospiraceae > HGM12587. The sequence goes on along the minus strand of JBJEMI010000009.1, from coordinate 16,642 downwards.
AATGAACAGAGTCTGGTAATAGAGATACTGTAATCTGGGAGGTTTTTATGGAGTTGGAAAAACAGATCATCCATCGAAATTTTGAAAAGGCGAGAGCGTCCAGTCAGATGACTGTCAGTGACGACTACAGTCTTCCGGAGACGAAGCCGCCGGTAGAAGGGATTTTACAGAAGAAGGGAGAATTGATCATCCGGGATGTACATACGGAAAAGTCCAAGGTCAGAATCCGTGGAGTGCTGAAGCTGCAGATTCTTTATAGGACAATGGCGGGAGCAGTTCATGCAGACTGCCTGGAGACAGAACATGCCTTTGACGAGGTGCTCTATGTGGACGGTGCAGAATCCGGAGATCATCTGAAACTGAACTGGGTGATGGAGAGTCTGGAGGTTTCCGTGATTCATTCTGCGAAGCTTGGAATTCGTGCGGTTGTGACGGTCTACGGAGAGATCATCGGAAATGAATCTGCAGAGCTTACGACAGGGGTCGGGGAAGCAGAGGATCTCTATGAAAAAAAAGAGCAGTTTCTGATCGCAGAGCCGGTATTGGATCGCAAAGACAGCTATCGTATCCGGGATGAATTTTCCCTTCCTGCAAACAGACCGAATATCAAACGGCTGCTGTGGAAAAATCCTCAGCTTCGGAATATGGATCTTCAGTTTTTGGAGGGTCAGCTGGGGGTGAAAGGAGAAGCGGTAGTATTTGTCCTCTATGAAGGTGAGGACGGAAATATTTACTGGGCGGAGCAGATGCTGCCATTTCACGGAAATCTGGAAGTAGACAGTTTGCGTCCCGAGATGTTTGGCAGTCTGGATACAGAGATTGCCCATCAGGAAATCGAAGTAAAACCGGATTATGATGGTGAGATGCGCGTGATACAGATCGAGATCATGCTGGATATTCAGATGCGTATTTATGAGGAAAGGGAGTGTCAGGTGCTTCAGGATCTCTACAGTACGAGCAAGAAGCTGATACCGACAGAAAAACAGACAGGGTATGAGGTTTCAGGACTCTGCAGAAAATTTTTCTGTAAGATCTCACAGAAAGAGTCAGCAGAGGAAGGCAGCGTGGGACCGGTACAGGTATTAAGTGTTCAGCCGATGCTTTATGCAAGGTCAAGGAAATCTGCGGAAGCAGGAATTCTCGCGGAAGGACTGCTGGAATTGCAGGTACTTTGCATGACCTCTGACAGTACGATGCCGTTAGCGTGCAGGACACTGACGATTCCTTACAGTCAGCTTCTGGAGATCCCGGAATTTGACGAAACTGACAGGTGGCAGCTGACGGAACAGCTGGATAACCTTCAGGTGACACTTTCGGGCAGCGGTCAGCTGGAAGTCAAAGGCGTGATCTCCCTGTATCTTTGTGTACTGGGACAGAGAATTATGAAAAATATTGTGGATATCGAAGAGGAAGACTATTCGGCAGAGGAGCTGCAGAAACAGCCGGGAATGATGATCCACTTTGTTCAGCCGCAGGAGACATTGTGGGAAATTGCCAGGAACCATTGTACGTCGGTAGACGATATCAGAAAATTAAATGAACTGCCTGGAGAAGAGGTGGTATCCGGACAGAAGCTCATCCTGATCAAGCAGGCCCATACTTGAAAAGACAGTCAAAAGCAAGTATAATTGACTGTAGCAATGCGAATTGTATACAAAGTACAAAAGGAGATCAAAGATGAATCAACTGAAATTAAAGGCACTTGCAAAAATAAATCTCGGGCTCGATGTTTTAAGAAGAAAAGAAGATGGTTACCACGAAGTAAAGATGATCATGCAGACGATTCATCTTTATGATCAGATTTCGCTTCGCAAAACAGATTCGGAGGGAATCCGTATCCGGACAAATCTGTATTATTTGCCGAATAATGAGAATAATCTGGTATATAAGGCTGCAAAGCTGCTGTTTGATGAATTTCAGATTCCGGGAGGTCTTTATATTAATTTAAAAAAAGTGATTCCGGTAGCAGCAGGTATGGCAGGAGGAAGCAGTGATGCGGCAGCCGTACTGTTTGGTGTAAACAGAATGTATCATCTGGGATTATCGTTACAGGAACTCATGGATCGTGGTGTGACACTGGGTGCGGATATTCCTTACTGTATTATGCGCGGAACTGCATTGGCAGAAGGGATTGGTGAGAAACTGACAGTTCTGCCTCCGATGCCGAAATGTTATATTCTGATCGCAAAACCGCCGATCAGTGTATCCACGAAATTTGTTTATGAGAATCTGCATGCAAACGATATGAAGCCGGAGGAGCATCCGAATGTGGATGCGCAGCTGGAAGCATTGAAGGAACAGGACCTGGAGAAACTGGTGACACATATGGGAAATGTGCTGGAAAGAGTAACGGTTCCGGCATATCCGGTCATTGATGAGATCAAGAACATGATGAAAGAAAACGGAGCAATGGGTGCGATGATGAGCGGAAGCGGTCCGACGGTTTTCGGTATTTTCAAAAACCACAGTCAGGCCGAATCTGCCTGCCGGAAGATTTTGAACAGTGGATTGTCAAAACAGGTATACCTGACCACTCCGTATAACAGGAGAGAGGAAAAGGAATGATCTCTGGATTCAATATAGAGGAGAATGCGTATCTGCCATTAAGGGATGTGGTGTTTCAGACACTTCGTCAGGCCATTCTGAAAGGAGAACTGAAGCCGGGCGAGCGTTTGATGGAAATGAAACTGGCAGATCGGCTGGGCGTAAGCCGGACACCGATCCGCGAAGCAATCCGAAAGCTGGAGCTGGAGGGACTGGTCGTTATGGTACCCCGAAAAGGAGCGACAGTGGCCAATATTACGGAAAAGGATACCAAGGACGTATTGGAGGTTCGAAGAACGCTGGAAATGTTTGCCGCGGAAGTGGCCTGCGAAAGAATCACATCAGAGCAGCTACAGAGACTGAAAATGGCAGCAGAAATGTTTGAAGCAGCGAAAGGCTGTGAAGACCTGATCCGCATTGCCCAGCTGGATATGCATTATCATGAAATTATCTACGAAGCGACACATAATGAAAGGCTGATTCAGATACTGAATCATCTGAGAGAGAATATGTATCGTTATCGGATTGAATATTTGAAAGATGCCAATTATTATGACAGTCTGGCAGCAGAGCATCGGCAGATTCTGGAAGCGATCGCTGCCGGGGATCAGAAAACAGCCAGAGAATGTATGCAGAAGCATATTGATACACAGCAGTCGGCAGTGATCAGTAAAATCACATGCGAGTAACTGATTGAAGAAACAAAAACCGGGCAATACTCCGGATAACGGAAAGGGGAGTATTGCAATGAAAAAATATATGATGATGACGGTACTTGGAATTTGTCTGCTGATCGGCAGCTTATATCCGAGGATGATTCTGCGGCAGCATCTGGTACTGGTAGATGAACAGGGACAGGTGATAACGCAGGAAGATAACATAGATCCTGAGATTCCGCTGGAGCTTCATTTCAGGTTTCTGGAGCTTTGGAATCTGCGTCAGGAAATGAAATAAGGGGAACACACATGTTAAATTTAAAAGAAGCACCGATCGGTGTATTTGATTCCGGTGTGGGGGGACTGACTGTTGCACGGGAAATCATGCGGCAGATTCCGCAGGAGAGAATTGTTTATTTTGGTGATACCGCCAGAGTACCCTACGGAAGTAAGTCAGAAGGTACACTGATCCGATATACCAGACAGATCATCCGCTTTTTAAAAACGAGGGGTGTGAAGGCAATTGTTGTTGCCTGCAATACGGCCAGTGCCACGGCTCTGGAGGCGATCAGAGAAGAGGTGGATATTCCGATCATCGGCGTGGTACGTCCGGGAGCAAGAGTTGCGGTGGCAGCGACGCGGAATAAAAAAATCGGAGTCATCGGAACGGAGGCAACGATCAACAGCGGAATGTATGTCAAATTTATTAAAGAACTGAATCCGGAAGCGGAGGTGATCGGAAAGGCATGTCCGCTGCTGTGTCCTCTGGTAGAAGAGGGCTGGCTGAAGGATCCTGTGACAGAAGAGGTCCTGAGAAGATATCTTGCGGATCTGCAGAAATCAGATATTGATACGATGATTCTCGGATGTACGCATTATCCGCTGCTTCGGCATATGGTCGGCGATATCATGGGAGAAAAGGTGACGCTGGTCAATCCGGCCTATGAGACTGCCATAGAGCTTCGTGCGCTTCTGGCGGAAAAGGGAATGGCAAATGAAGGAAACAATACACAGTTTGAAAACCCGTATGAATTCTTTGTCAGTGATGCGGCGGAGAAGTTTAAAAACTTCGCAAACGTTATTCTTCCCTGTGATGTGACAAGTATCAAACAGATTAATATAGAGGATTATTAGAATGACAAAAGATATTATACTGACGATTTCCGGACTTTATGAGACTGACGGAATTTCGGATGATCCGGTGGAAATCATCACACCAGGACAGTATTTTCTGAAAAACGGAAAACACTATGTACAGTTTACGGAGGTGCTGGAAGGCGTGGAAGGGGAAATCAGAAGTCTTCTGAAGTTTGATGAGTCCTGTGCGGAGCTGATCCGAAACGGTGCGGCGAATACCCGTATGGCATTTCGAAGAGAGCAGGATACACGAACCCTTTATCATACACCGATGGGGATGCTTTCGCTTTCCATTTATACCGAGGAATTAAATCTGACTGTCCGGGAGGAACTGATTGATGTGGAAATCATCTACACGATCAGTGCAGACGGAAATGTGGTGACAGAAAACGAAGTAAAGCTGAGTATCTGTCCGAAAGAACTGAAGATACTGGAAAATGATCTGTAAAGCATGAGAAAAGGCGTACCTCCAAGGCACGCCTTTTAATGTCTTATTTTTTAAATCTTGCAAAAAACCCTTTTTTCTTCTCAGGTTTCGCTTCCAGTCCGCCGCGGGCACCTTTTACTTCAGTGATATACATGCCGCTGAGAACAACTTTGCATTCTTTCTTTACAGGGAGAATGTCAAATACCTTTTCATCTGCTACTAATGTCATGATCTTCGGTCCGATTTTTGCTTTAACAATCGGGAGTTTGGATCCGCGCAGATATTTAGGTGTCTGATCGATTACAGCCTGTGGAAGACCGGATTCTTTGATTTTTAATCGTTTCTTATCGATGATAAGCATGGTAACTGTCTGAGCCATCGCCTGAAGCTGTGCCTGCTGTTCTGCCTGCTTCTTCTGCGTTTTTCTGCCGAAGTAATACAAGGCAGCAAGGATGATCAGAAGGACGATTATAATTACAATCAACACTTTTGCTAACATTCTATAGACCTCCAGCTATTATCCGAATCAATGGTAATATTTTCAATGAATCGCTAATCATTGTAACATTTTTTACATGCTAAATCAAGCATTTCATCAGGAATTTCCTGATGCAATTACGGAGGAAATATGATATACTCTCACAGAGGAGTAGTGAGATGATTTTTGAATTTATCTGGACCCATTTTTTTACGATCAACATTTTACTTGCGATCGTCATCGTTTTTTTTGAGCGGCGAGACCCAAGAACACTGTGGGCATGGCTGCTGCTGTTATATTTTATTCCGGGGCTTGGATTTTTGCTGTATCTGCTGGTCGGAAAAGATTTTCATAAGCAGAAAATGTTTAAGACCAAGAAAATCGAAGATGCTTTGCATTCTGCAGTCCACAATCAGGAGGAGCGTGTAAGGAACAGGCAGATCTTCTCCGACAATGGAAGGCTTTCCCGTTACTCGGATCTTGTACTGTATAATCTTGAGGCTGCAAAATCTGTTTATACAGACGATAATGCAGTAGAAGTGTTTTCCGACGGTAAGGAGTATTTTCAGACGCTTTATGAAGAAATAAAAAAGGCAGAGCGGTTTGTACACATTCAGTCTTATATCATTAAAAATGATGAGCTCTGGCAGCCGATCGAGAAGCTGCTGATGGAAAAGGCAGCACAGGGTGTGGAGGTTCGGATTCTTTACGACAGCATGGGATGCCGGACCATGAAAAAAAGCGACTGGGAGCGCATGAAAAAAGCAGGTGTTCAGGTGGGGGAGTTTTTCCCGGCACTCTTTAAACGTCTGCATCTTCGAATTAATTACCGCAATCACCGGAAGATCGTAGTGATCGACGGAACGAAGGCATTTATCGGCGGATTTAATATCGGAAGAGAATATGTGGGTCTGGATCCAAAATTCGGCTACTGGCGGGATACCCATCTGATGCTTCAGGGATCTTCGGTTCTGTCCCTTCATATTCGATTTATTCTGGACTGGAATTATGCCACAAAAGATGATCTGTTTCGAATGGATGCTCTTTTTGAGAGAATGGATGTTCAGAGTGAAGGAACTGACGGAATCCAGATTATTTCCAGCGGACCCGATTCCATCAATCAGGAGATCAGAGATAATTATGTGAAACTGATCAGTAAAGCCAGAGACCATGTTTATATTCAGACGCCCTATCTGGTTCCTGACGAAACGATTCTGAATGCGATCAGGATGGCGGCTTTATCAGGCACGGAAGTAAAAATCATGATACCATGTAAACCGGATCACCCGCTGGTGTACTGGGCGAGCTACTCTTATGTGGGTGAACTTCTGGATGCCGGCGTGCAATGCTATACTTATGATAATGGCTTTCTGCATGCCAAAGGAGTGATGTCAGATGGTCTGGTCAGCTGTTTTGGAACTGCCAATATGGATATCCGAAGCTTTAAACTGAACTTCGAAGTCAATGCGACGATCTACAGTTCCCGGACAACTGAAAAACTGGAAAAAATTTTTGAAAATGATTTGGAACATTGTACGAGGATCACGCCGTATCTATATGCGAAACGTAGTTTTGTCATTCGTTTCAAGGAGCAGTTTTCCAGAATGTTTTCATTAATTTTATAAAGTGCGAGTGGGGGAACATTCGACTATTTTATTATCAGGAGGAAAAAAATGAAAAAGAAACTAATTACATGGATGCTGATTGCATGCATGGCTGTCAGCGTAACAGCATGCGGAGAAAAAGAGCAACCTGCAGACGATACACAGGTTGAAACAGACACAGAGAAAGATGATACTCAGGGAACAGAAATTGACAGATCTGCACTTGGTACAAGTACTCTGAACAAGCTGGGTGAATATAAAGGAATTACCTATACTCCGACCGATACAACAGTCACAGATGACATGGTTGAAGAGCGGATTCAGCAGCTGCTGGCTTCTTCTCAGGAGCTGGTGGAAGTCACAGACCATGACACTGTTACAGAAACTGATGTTGCGAACATCGATTATGAAGGAAAAAAAGATGGTGTTGCATTTAACGGAGGTACGGCACAAGGATATGACCTGGATATTGCAAACAGTACATTCATTGACGGTTTCGCAGAAGGCCTGGTAGGAATGAAGGTCGGAGAAACAAAGGATCTGAATCTGACATTCCCGGAAAATTACCGTTCGGAAGAACTGGCAGGACAGGATGTGGTATTTACCGTAACGGTAAATTACATCTCCCAGTATGTGACACCGGAATTAAATGATGGATTTGCAGCAGAAAACGGATATGACAGTGTGGATGCCCTGTATGCAGATGCAAGAGCAAGTCTGGGAAACGAAAAGCAGAACGCTGCAAATTCAAATATGATCACAGAGGTGATCGGTAAAATTATCGACAACAGTGAATTTACCGTGACAGATGAAGAAGTTCAGCTGTATATGGACATTGCGGTACAGCAGCAGGAAAGCATGCTTACCGCATACGGATTAGAGCTGGCATCTTATCTTGAAATGTACGGAACTACTTTAGAAGAATTTAAAGAAACCTACAGAGAAGAGTCCATCTATCAGATTAAAGTATGGCTGATTCAATCTGCGATCGCAGAAAAAGAAGGTCTGGAGGTTACGGAAGATGATTATACCTCCTTCGTAGAAGAGTATGCAAACTATTATGGCTATACCGATTCTGCGGCCTTTGAAGAAGCTGCCGGAAGAGAAAATATTGAAAATCAGATTATTGCAGCGAAAGCCATTGCATTCCTTGCAGAAAACGCAGTACCGGCAGAGGAATAATGGATGCGTTATTACATTTCCGATCTGCATTTCTATCATGACTCTCTGAATCGTCAGATGGATTGCCGGGGATTTCGTGATGAACAGGATATGAACGAGTATATGATCACACAGTGGAATCGCCGTGTGCGCAAAAATGACGAAGTCGTTGTACTTGGTGATCTGTCCATGGAAAAATGGGATAAGACGAAAGAAGTTCTGGATCAGCTGAAGGGAAAAATATATCTGATTCAGGGAAATCATGATCGATTTCTCAGGGATAAGGAGTTTGACCCTTCCGTATTTCTCTGGATCAGACCTTATGCGGAAATGCATGACAACGGAAGAAAGGTAGTCTTATGTCATTACCCGGTCTTCTGTTATAACGGTCAGAACCGACTGAGCAAGCACGGAAATCCCAAAACCTATATGCTCTATGGACACGTGCATGACACGACGGATCAGAGACTCGTGGAACAGTTTCAGGAAATTACACGTAAGACTCCCCGGAATGACGGGACGATTCCCTGCAATATGCTCAACTGTTTCTGTATGTATTCCGATTATACACCGTGGGGACTGGATGAGTGGATCAGTTATTATAGAGAGAAGGAAGCTCAATAACCGAAACGGACGTGTCTGCAGGCAGGTCTGACGGGACTTTTACAGTAAATAGCATATTGAAACAAACCCCTGCATACATTGTAAAAATAATGAGTGCAGGGGTTTTTAATGAAAGATTATATCGAAGAGCGGGCTGTGGAAATAGCGACGTATATCATAAATTATAATGCAACTGTTCGTCAGGCAGCTAAGAAATTCGGAGTCAGCAAAAGTACTGTACATAAAGATTGCGTGGAAAGGCTGGTTATGATCAATCCCGGTCTTGCCGCAGAAGTACGAAAAGTACTGGATATCAATAAAGCGGAGCGGCATATCAGAGGAGGACTGGCTACGAAGGAGAAATATCTGCATCTGGAGCATCATTCATATACCGAGAAATAAGAAAGCTTTCAAGGACGATGTCGAAATGACATTGTCCTTTTTACGTTTCCTTTACCTTACTTTCTGAAAATTTTCCAAATCCTGGGTATTACAGTTTACATTCGGCTGATAGATTGGATTTATCGAGAACAAACAAGGAGATGAAATCATGAAATTTGACGCATTGGAGGCTGAAGTAGATCAGACAAGCGGAGAGTTCCGTTTTCAGATTCAGGTCGAATCTGAAGAGGCCTATGCCGGGGCAGAGTTTGGTGTGATTTGCAGTGAAGGAACAGAAATCAATTCCATCAGCTGCGAGAAAGGTACTGCTACAGGTCCCAGGGAGGCAGACGGACTGGTATGGTTTGGTTTTTTTGACGGTGAGGACAGCTTCACCGAAGTGACAGCGCTGACTGTCGAGGGAATCTGCCGGCCGAAAGAAGATTCTGCAGTGATGATTCAGGATGCCAGAATCTATACCGTGGGAGATCAGGAATATCAGTCGACTGCTTTGGAAAGTGAAGAAATTGTGTTCCTGACAGAAGCACCGGAAACGGTAAAACTGTCAGATGAAAAATCCGCTGATTACGGTATTGGTGCAATCGTGCTGTTTATCGGCCTTGCGGCTGCAGCAGGAGCATTAATATATAGAAACGATCAAAGAAAACATACACGAGAGGAGAGAAAAAATGATTTCAAAAAAGGTGAAAAGTAACAGAGAAATGAGAAGAAGGATCGGTGCACTTGCACTTGCATTGGCAATGCTCATGCCCGGAGTACCGGATGTCTCAGCAGCTGAATCAGCCTCTGTAAGTACAGCGGCAGAAGCGGCAGTCACCAGCGTGATCGATGAGAACAAGGTGCCTGCGCAGTTAAACGTGCATGTAGGAAACGATGCAGCTACACAGGTGAATGTGACCTACACGACAGTAACTGACACAAGCACTGTCATTGCGATTCAGAAAGCGGATGGCGGCGATAAAATGTATGTGGAAGGAAGTTCTTATCAGGGCCTTGGCGGAAAATATATTCATGAAATTGCAGTCAGCGGTCTGGAACCATATACAGAGTACGTCTATACAGTGGGTGACGGTTTCAATACTCATGGAGGAACCTTTAAAACAGCACTTGAAAAGAACGATGACACAGCATTTACTTTTGCATATCTGGCAGATACACAGGTATCCAATGCATCCAATGCAAAAGCTTTGGGTGCGACACTGGCAGAAGTAAATAACATGAACCCGGATTTTGTATATCTGGCAGGTGACGTAACAGATACAAACAACAATGAAAAACAGTGGCAGTGGCTCTTCAACAACGACGGCGCGTATCCTGCGGGTGGTGAAGCAATGTTCGCAAACAGTCTGGTTGCAGTTACTCAGGGTAACCACGATAACAACGAAATGTATCAGCACATCAATGCTCCGGAAGAAGCGGGAAAAATTGTATACAGCTTCGACTATGGCTGCGCAAAATTTATTATCCTGAACCTGGAGGCTGCCAGATCCAGTGAAGATGCAAGAAATCAGCAGGCAGAATATTTAAGACAGGAAGTTGCCGATGCAAAGGAAAACGGTCAGTGGACAATCGTAGGTTTTCATAAATCACTTTATACAGGTGCATCTCACATTGTAGATGGTGACATTATCTCTGCAAGAAAATTCTGGTCACCGATTTTTGCGGAATTGGATGTAGACCTTGTGCTTCAGGGACATGACCATGTGTATTCCAGAGGATTTGTAACCTCTGAAGGCCAGAATGCAAACCCTGCAATAGATGAAGACGGTGCCATCATACAGCCGGACAATGCGCCGCTTTACATGGTAGGCGGACATGCAGGCGGATTAAAATGGTACTCCAAAAAGAACTACACAGTTTCAGAAGGTGATCCGTTGGCCCTGAACTATTCCTTCCTGGATGTAAATTCCACCGATACAGGCAGTGATGTGAAAAAAGAGCAGGTTATTACGATGCTGGAGGTAACCAATGAGCAGATCAATGCTGTAACCTATAACTTTAAATACGATACAGACAAAGATCAGATTACAACAGATAAATATGTATATGATTCTTTCAGTGTAAAGAGAAACCTGGCAGATTGCGCAACATCATATGTCAATGGAACAGAGCTCATGGTGGAAGAAAAGGGGGATGTTCTTGAATATACAGTTTCTTTTAATCATATTGTAAATACAAACGCATTTGAAACAGCTCTTTCTTATGATGAATCTCAAATGGAACTGATCGGTGTAGAAAGCTGCCTGGAAAATACAATCTTTTTTGATACAGAAACAGAAGGCGGTGTATCTGATGTGATGGTCGGTGTACAGACTCCATTTTCAGCAGAAGAAAAGACAGCGGTCGTAAAATACACATTCCGTCTGAAGGATGGTGCGGAGGCAGATGAAGTTACCGTAAGACTGAAAAAAGCGGATACAGTACAGGTGCTGGAAAACGGTGAGACAGTAAATTCAGAAGATGTTGCTTCCAATATCATGAAGGATCAGGCCTCCACAGTGATTTATTCTTACAAAAAAGCAAGTGATATCAACAAAGACGGTCAAGTAACTCTTGCAGACCTTTCCATTGCATTGTTATACTACCGGACAGCCGAAACAAAATGCGATATCAACCGTGACGGTGTTGTCAATGCACTGGACTATGTCATGATCGTCAGTTTTATTCGCTAAGATGGTACCGGATTTCTCATGAAAAAAGTATTGTATCATACGATATTTATCCTGCTGTACATTGCTCTGATCTGGGGATATAATCACAGTCTGGACTTTGAACGTCCGGCAGATTATCCGGAAGGCATTGAATATGCAAAAGCAGAAGTTGTGGAGATCATCAAAGAAGAGATGGGACAGGATCCTGATTATGATTATATCAGAATCGGCAAGCAGAAACTGAAACTGGAGATCACTTCGGGGAAATATAAGGGAAAGACTGTCGAGACGATGAATTTTGTCACGAGAACGACTCAGTATGAAGGAAAGACGGGTACACGCTACATTCTCGGAAGCTATGATGGGTTTCTAACTGCGAATGTGATGTCATATGAAAGAAGCGGAATACTTTTTGTTCTGGCAGCAGCATTTCTGGCAATGATACTTTTTTATGGCAGGAAAAAAGGAGCTGCAGCCGTGGCGGCACTGCTTGTGACACTGTTAAATGTCGTATTTCTCTTCATACCGATGCTGATCAACGGTGTGCCTGCGATTCCGGCGGCGATTGCTGTAGTACTGCTCTCTGCACTGTACACAATGATCGCATTAAACGGTCTGTGCATGAAGAGTATGATTGCAGCAGGCTGCTGCACTGTCTGTACGGCATTGGCCGGAATTCTGGCATGGGCAGTGGGATACTTCGGGGGAATTACAACATTGAATACGCCGGAGGTTGAGGAGCTTCTGTTTATAACGGAGAATACAAATTTTCGTATTGATAATCTGCTGACGGCAGGAATCCTGATTGCATCCATGGGAGCTGTCATGGACACCAGCATGTCGATCGTATCATCGCTCTGCGAGATCAGAGAACAAAACCCATCTATCACGGCAAATCAGTTGATGAAATGCGGAATGAATATCGGAAAAGATATGATGGGAACCATGACCAATACGCTGATTCTGGCTTTCGCAGGCAGCAGCATTAATCTGGTAGTTGTCTATTACATGTATTGTACGCCGGTAATCAGTCTGCTCAATTCGGATTTTATAGTTGTAGAAACAGTAAAGGGGCTGATCGGAAGCATGGCAGTAGTTATTTCCATACCGGCAGCGGCAGCAATGACAGCGGCAGCACTTGAACGTCAGAGGATATAAGTAAAGAATCCATTCACCGAAACAGTGAGTGGATTTTTTGCTTATGTGAGAATTCCTGAAATTTTCATTGTCAACAGAAAAAGATTGATTTATAATTTTCTTTTAAAATGTGATGCTGGGGGTAAAATATCTTTTAGATCCAGTGTCCTGAATGTTTATCTTATAATGAAAAGTCTCAGTCAAAACGAGGAGGAATGAACCGTGGAAAGAGAAACTGTCATTGTCATTGATTTCGGTGGACAGTACAATCAGCTCGTAGCACGGCGTGTGCGCGAATGTAATGTTTACTGCGAAATCTATTCTTACAAAACCGATATTGAAAAGATCAAAGCAATGGATCCCAAGGGAATCATCCTGACCGGCGGTCCGAACAGCTGTTATGAAGAGGGGGCGCCAACGTATTCAAAGGAACTGTTCGAACTTGGAGTTCCCGTTCTGGGGCTCTGTTACGGTGCTCAGCTGATGATGCATGTCCTCGGAGGAAGGGTTGAAAAAGCACCGGTTCGTGAATATGGAAAGACAGAAGTATTCACAGAAACAACGTCCGCATTGTTCCACAATGTGTCCCCGACAACGATCTGCTGGATGAGCCATTTCGATTACATTTCCAAAGTGGCACCGGGATTTCGGATCAGCGCTCATACGGCGGACTGTCCGGTAGCAGCAGCAGAGAGAGCGGAGGACAGGTTATATGCGATCCAGTTCCATCCGGAAGTACTTCATACGCAGGAAGGAACCAAAATGCTGTCTAACTTCGTACATCAGGTGTGTGGATGTGCGGGAGACTGGAAGATGGATGCTTTCGTGGAAAATTCCATCCGGGCAATTCGTAAAAAAATAGGAAACGGAAAAGTATTATGTGCCTTATCCGGAGGTGTGGATTCTTCGGTAGCAGCGGTTCTGCTGTCAAAGGCGGTCGGAAGACAGCTTACCTGCGTATTTGTAGATCACGGTTTACTCCGCAAAAATGAAGGAGATGAAGTGGAAGCAATCTTCGGTCCGGAAGGAAATTATGACCTGAACTTTATCCGTGTCAATGCACAGGAACGTTTCTATAAAAAACTCGCAGGTGTGGAAGAACCGGAAGGAAAGCGAAAGATCATTGGAGAAGAATTTATCCGCGTCTTTGAAGAAGAAGCAAAAAAGATCGGATCTGTGGATTTCCTTGTACAGGGAACCATTTATCCGGATGTTGTAGAAAGCGGTGTGGGCGGAGAATCCGTTGTGATCAAATCCCATCACAATGTAGGCGGTCTTCCGGACTGTGTGGATTTCAAAGAAATCATCGAACCACTCCGTGACCTTTTCAAAGATGAAGTTCGAAAAGCAGGACTGGAGCTTGGAATCCCGGAACATCTCGTATATCGTCAGCCATTCCCGGGTCCCGGACTCGGTGTACGTATCGTAGGCGAAGTCACGGCGGAAAAAGTGCGGATCGTACAGAATGCAGATGCAATATACCGCGAAGAAATCGCAAAAGCCGGCCTGGACCGCGCAATGGGTCAGTACTTTGCGGCACTGACCAACATGAGATCAGTCGGTGTCATGGGCGATGAGAGAACCTATGATTATGCAGTGGCTTTAAGAGCAGTGAATACGGTGGATTTCATGACAGCAGAAGCAGCGGAGATTCCGTATGAGGTACTGAACAGAGTAATGAGCAGGATTATTAATGAGGTTCGCGGGGTGAACAGAGTACTGTATGATATTACGAGTAAACCACCTGGAACGATAGAGTTTGAATAGTAGGCGGTGGGCCAGAAAGCCTTATTTTACGGGGCTTCCGGGCTTCGGCCTTTGAAAATTGCATTTTCATTGCATTTTTTTAATTCACCTGCTTATGATACTCAGCTGTGAACTGATTGCTTGTGTAATCAGCCACACTTTCTGTTGCAGGTGTATAGGTAAGTTTTCCTGTCAGCTTCTTTGCTACTTCAAAGTTGCTGTTTGGATATAAATGCCCATAGGTTCCCAAAGTCGTTTGGATTTTTTCGTGTCCTAAACGGTCTTTGATGATTAATGGGTTTTCTCCCATGCTGATTAACAGGGAAGCGTGGGAATGCCGTAAGGCATGAATTTTAATACGGTGGACACCAGCAAGATTTGCCAGCTTTTCCAGGGCTCTTGGCAGAGTTGTCTTGCTGGTGGGCGTTCCGTTATAGCTTAAAACAAAATTACATTTTGGTAGAACTTTCTGTTGAACTTCTTTCCATTCTTTCAGTTCTTTTATTGTATCATCATCTATAACGATATCCCGAATACCTGCTTGCGTTTTTGTCTCTACAAATTTATAGTCGGTCATGGTTTTGTAGTAAAGATTCTTGTTGATGCTGAGAACGCCTGTCTCAAAATCAATATCTGACCATTGCAGTGCTGCCGCTTCTCCGATTCGCATTCCAGTCATAAATAACAACCAGTAGGAAATGAACAGATAGTGTTCATAATAATCTCCCTTATACAGAAGAGAAATGACCTTCTGGAATTCTTCTAGTGTCCAGAAATCAATTTTCGGTTTTCTGCTTTTGACATTTCCGATCATTCGGGCTGGATTTTTCTTTGCAAGTCCCAGAACAATAGCTCTGTCAAATGCGATTGCAAGCATACCCTGAATAATTCTTACATAATTTGGGCTGTAGTTTTTTGCCAGTTTTAATTGCCAGTTTTGCACATGAATTGGCTCAATTTTGTCAGTATTCATCTTATAGAAATAGGCAAAGTGTTTTTCAATGGTAGCATATCTGTTCTTGTATGTACTTTCTTTTACCTGGGTTTTATACCAGGGAAGATAAATTTCTTGAATAAATTTTTTGAAAGTCACTTCCTCTTTCTTTTCAGTAAGCTCATCTGGTGTAGACAGAATAAGCTTTGAATATTCTGCCCGAGCCTCTTTCTTTGTTGCAAATCCACTGCGATATTTTTGTATTTGTTTCCCAGTTACAGGGTGTTTTCCTAAGTTCGCCCTGAAATAATAGGTTCCGTTAGTTGCTTTCTTGATTGGATCTTTTGCCATGGTTACACTCCTTCTCTAATGCAAGAAGTACACTTAGTTTTCAGTATCTGGCAAAGTGATTCCCAATAATTCCTCAACCGCTTCCTTTGGCACCCTGTCCAGTTTCTTTGATTGATAATAAGTATGGCCCTTGGCAATCATCAGCTTTTTCGCTTCCCGGATAATATCTGCTGAAAAAGAAGGACCATAACCTAACTTTATCAAATCACTTTTTGTTACTGTAATCATTCTGCTCCTTTCTACGGACAGGATAAAACTTCAATACCTGTCCATTATTATATCAAGTTTAGAGTAATTTTACTATTGTAAAATAGCCTGACGAAAAATGATGTAAATCTCCCAGAAGCCAGTTCCTGTGCCCTTCCTGGCCACGTAGAAGGCGTTACTATGTAAACTTAAAGCTGCAGGCACGCAATAAATGCAGGCACTATCTGCAGCACCTATATCAATCTTCTGAGAGGTGTATGCAATTATCAAGGTACAACTTGGGTCTTGCCCATTTACTTAGAAATAGTCATGAAATTTTGGAGATTGGAAGAATTTTGGAAAAAAATTAAGCTGCCATAAAAGGCAGCCTGTAAGAATCATTAGGGATGTTTGGCGGTTAATCTTTTGAGAATGGATATAACCGCCATCATATCATCCTCATCCAACTGTTTTAAAAGATCGTTTGCTTTTTGATAAAGAGGTAAGTTATGAATCCTTTCATCAAAGAACTCCTGTGGTGTAATATCAAAATAACGGCATATTTCATAAAACTGGCTCATGGAAGGCAGAGAACGTCCGGAGCTGATATTCTGGATGTAACTTT
>JBJEMI010000008.1:1755-3485 GCA_051879615.1 Lachnospiraceae bacterium | reverse complement strand
ACTCGTGTCCGATGGTCGGAAATCCGGATGTTCGTCTGTCGGAAATCCGGATGTTTGTCCTTCGGAAGTCCGGATGTCTGACTGTTCGGAAGTCCTGATGTCTGTATTTCGGAAATCCGGAGCACCTCTGTTGCGATTTAATACTGAAGCAAAATTCTTCACATAAAGCACATTGGGCTTATTACAACCGGTTCTTTTCCTTTCAACAAGGCCAATGCCATCCCCACCGGTATCCAGTTCCTTCAGGATTTCATAGATCCTGTACTTAGTCCAATGGAAATACTCCATCATCTCCGACAGGGTGAACTGGATATAAACATTGCCATTTTCGTCAATCCAGCCATTTTTTCTGGAAAGACTGACTCGATCCAGCATTACGCCGTACATGATCTTGGCTTCCGTAGAAATTCCATTGAACCTCGGATCTGTGAAGAGTACCTTGGGAATCTTGTAGAAAGCAAACTGCTCGGAATCCTTCTCCTGAAAGTAAGCAAATTCCTGCATAATTACTCCTGGTCTTCTTCCTCAATAATATCTGCTGCAACCTTATTGCTGACATAACACACACCGGTCAAAAACAGCTTTTTGGGATAACCCATACAACATTCCATAGCATCCACATATTCATCCAAATCCCCGCATAACAAAGCAATCGCCTTCATAATTGCACGAATCTGGTTCAGCTTTCCGGCTTTATAAAGGTGATGAATATACATGAAAAATCCATCCAAGTCTACATGTTGAGTCACAGCAAGATGGGCGAGTTTTTCTCCAATTTCCTTACCAAGATAAGTCGAATCTTCAATGATCGTATGATCATCCGGCACGTGATTCTCATCGATATAGCCATAATAAGTCATATCGATCAGTCTCTGCTTCCTACGGGGAAGGGCATAATAAGCGCTGTCCCTGTAATCGTAATCCGAGTCTTGCTCATTGCCTTTCTCCTCTTCTGCAGATTCTTTTGCATGATCTGCTTCTTCATCTTCTGCCTCAAAAGCTTTCATAAAAGCTTCCGGATCAAAAAATACTGCTACACCCTGCATTCCCGGGATTCCCATACACGGTCCCATCATTGGCATTCCATTCTTATCATTCGCATCTTTCATCATCATACACATAGATTTTTCCTCCATATCTCTCATCATATTTCCTGTAATGTCCTTCACATAGATCTGGCATGGTCTACCGGGATTTGGCTGCGTCACAACAACCATCTGTCCACATTTTTTCAGTTCATTCAGTGCCATATCCACACGATACCTGGAAGCATTCAGGTGTTTTTTCATTTCACTCTTCGGATAAATCACATAGGCAGTGCCATACTGATCTACCCAGCCATTCATGATGGCCATTGTTTTTCTGTCCAAAAGAAGGGAATACAAAAGCTTTGCATCCACGGACAGCTTCTCATACTGCTTTTCCTGAAACAGTATTTTAGGAATGTTCACACATTCCACAGGTGCATAATCTGATCCGTTAATCATGACTTTTTACCTCCATCACTTAATTGACAGGAACATATTCCACCGGTTTTTCCTGGGCCATCAGATCCAGCAACCCCTGATATTCTCTGATTTTCTTTCTGGCTTCATTGATTTCACTCACGATCTTTCGAAGATACAAAGTGAAATACAGTGCATATCCTTCCAAAACTTCTTCGTAAAGAGAGGCAGCATAAAAACCATCCAGCTCTCCTCCGGATCTGCTATCTCCAAAACATCGCTGCA
>JBJEMI010000008.1:0-1655 GCA_051879615.1 Lachnospiraceae bacterium | reverse complement strand
GCATAAAAACCATCCAGCTCTCCTCCGGATCTGCTATCTCCAAAACATCGCTGCACATAAAGATGGATGTGCAGATAATTCTTTTTACTGGCCAGTTCTTCAATATATAAAGAAACAGCCATCAGCTTTGACAGATCCAGGTTGTTATCCAGGATAGACCCGGCAAACACTGTGGCTTCCATCAATGCTGAGACCTGAATCTCAACATCATTGACTCGTTCCTGTTCATTCATGAAGCCCTTGCTGATCAAAAGCTCTTTGTCTACCTGATTCATCGGTGATCCCTCCTATCGAAATGGCAACTCATCATCCATGCCGTCCGGAATGTTCATAAAACCTTCACCATCCGGTGCAGGCTCTGGACCATTGTCTTTTCCATCGGCAAACTCTAATCGATTTGCAGTCACTTCTGCAGTTCTCATGGTCTTGCCGGTTTCTTCATCTTTATAACTGCCGGTCATCAGCTCGCCGGTTACCGCAACTCTCTTTCCTTTTCTGAAATACTTATTTGCGAATTCGGCCTGACCTCCAAATGCTGTTACCTTGATGTAGTTCACTTCCTTGCCATAATTTCTCGGCACTGCCAGATAAAAAGAAACGATATGATGCGTTCCCTTCTCATTCTGGACTTCACTGTAGCTGGGATCTCTTGTCAGCCTTCCCACAAGTGCGATCACATTCATTGTAGCTCCTCCTTTCTTAAATCATTTCTGCTTCAGCCGGATCTACCGGATCAGATGTCATCTGTTTATAACAAAATCCAATGCAAGGCGCATGGCTGTTATAAGCACATCTGTAACAAGGATCCTTTTTCTTTTGATCCTGAAGAAGTTCGTCCGCAAACATCTTATGAATCACATCTCTACGATGTTTTGCTTCGAGATATTTCTCCCCCGCCTTCTTAAATTCTGCTTCAAGGATCGGTACCATACTCTTAAGAACCGGAGAGAAGATTTCATTCTCATCATCCCAGGCACAATGCCTCTGCATGCAACGGGCCTTCTTGTCGATTCTTCCTGCATAGTACGGACACTCCGCACAAAAATGCTCTCTGAACGTAACCTCATCAATCACCGGCAACTGCCCTCTGATATCCTTATTAATATCTCTTGCTTTCAAACAAGGTCTCATATGTGTAATCCCCTTTCTGATTGCCACTTTATTTTCTCTGGCAACACAAGAATGTGGCAGAAAAGTTACATACTCCTCTGCCACACGGCTTCTATTGTCAGTTACCCCGGAATACACCGGGGCAAATTGTAATTTCGTACAGTGCTCGTTTGTCTTGTTTACGCGTGTATCCCATCTCAGGGAACACCCAGTCCGTTAGCGCCATTGCAGGCAGCCTCAGCCATATCATGTATGGTCTCCAGGATCCTCACTTCTCCTGGCCGACATCATTCGGGAGTCTCATTGTTAGTTCGCCGCTTTGCTCAGAAAGCCATCGCCGTAGCAATGCTTAAATGCAAACCTCTGTTTCTGTTCATCCTCGGACCGATTATCCTTGGACTTATCCGGAACCCTATCTGGCTGGATTCCAGCGGACTGGCAAGCTCATTCAGTTGTCAAAGTACTGAGCGGCTAACCGATTCGAATTATTGATCTGTAGCCTTCTCAGCTTCTAAATACAAAAAAGTTGGAAAAAGTTTAGGAAG
>JBJEMI010000007.1:0-3757 GCA_051879615.1 Lachnospiraceae bacterium | reverse complement strand
TTTGTCGGAAAGGGCAGGGAAAATACAGAATATAATCAGTGGATGGAATCGGAGAAGCAAGAGCTGGCGAAGATCGCAGAAAGATATGGGATGATCTGGGAGCATAAAGGTACACACCGGGAGCATTTGGATGTCTTAAACTTCAAAAAGAAACAGCGTGAGCAGGAAGTGGCAGATCTGGAAGAGCAGAAAGCACAGCTGAAGAAGGAAACGGCTGCTTGCCATGAACTGGCAGATAACCTCCATGAGGAATTGAAGCAGACTGGGGATGAGCTGCAGAAAAAGAAGGCAGAGCGTGCCCAGGCAGAAAAGGAAGCAAAACAGGCAAAAGCAACTGCCGATAAATATGAGAAAAGTCTGAAACAGGCAAAAACGATTGCAAAAGATATTCAGAAATTTGCCGGTGAATTCTCGAAACCGGTTGATGAGGTGCTTCCAGAAGCTGGGATGCTGGAAAGTGCCAAGAGTTATCGGGATAAAAAGGCATATCCGGTAATCAGTGAACTGAAAGAGCTGTTATATGGTTTGTATCTGAAATATATTCAAATAAAAGAGCAGTTAGATCAGGTTGTTTATAAGTATGACAGGTTGAAAAATTCTAATCATATATTAGCGGAGCAGAAACAGGAATTAATAAGTGAAAATGCTGTTCTTCGGGAAGAAAAAGAAGATTTTTGGAGATTAAAAAGGGCAGTTGGTGAAGAACGTTCCGAATATCTCATTCAGAACGAAAAAAGCAGAGAGATGTCTGAGAAAAACAGAAGAAAAGTAAATAAGCGGTCGCATGATCGGGACGCAAGATAGGGAGGATTAACGCTATGGAAAAACATATTTACGATGATAAGAATGGTCTGGGCTATACACTGTATGGGGATTATTATCTGCCGGATCTGGAATTGCCTGAGGACGAAGAAGCACATTACGGAAAGTATGGAATGCTGCGGAAAACTTACCTGATGGAGCATAGAAAAGCGTACTATCAGATGTTGATCCTGCAGGGGAAGCTTAATAAACACCTGAATAGAGTGGATCGGGAAGCGCATGAGCGGATGGATATTCTGGTGGCACAGATGGCAGAAAAAAAGGGAGTTACGGAACGGTTGAAGGAAGACCAGCCGATACTATGGGTACAAAGGATGAATGGAATAAGGACTGCAGTAGAGGAAATAGTGTTTACAGAGATTATATATGGGTAAGAAGTGAAAAAGAAAGGGTTGTTAGAGGCGGGCGGAAATGACCATTCAGAGACGGGGAGAATTAACCATTTCTGGTCAGTCTAAAAAAGCCAATGCACCAGCCACTCCTTTCATTTTATTGTTTGGGTAAAGCAGATCTTTCGCCGGCTGCCAATGCGATGGTTTCACATTTTCGCCCCCGATAACTGTTACCTTTGATTATAAATACAGTAGCATCATCAAAGATCCTGTCCAGCGCACACAGCAGCGGGGAATCCTCATTGAAGAATTCGCCCCATTTATCAGGACTTTTGTTGCTGTTAAATATCATTGTGTTTGGTCCTTCCTTGTTGTACCTGCGGTCAATGACATCAAAAAACATTCGTGTGTTTTCTTTGTCAAAAACGCAGCGGCCTATCTCATCAATAATCAGACAGGATGGCTTTACAAGACCATTGATTGTGCTGCTTTCACGTCCGTACTTTCTGGCATCTGTAAACCTTTGATTAAGCTCTGTTGCCTTCAGAAAGTATGTTTTCAATCGATTCATGCAGCATTCCCGACCATAGGCCATCGCCAGATGTGTCTTTCCAACACCTTGAGGCCCTATGAAAGCCAGGTTTTTATGGGCGTAGATTGCAGAGAGAGACGGAAGATTCTTCAAAGCTTCCATTTGCTTCCCATGGAGCTGCATAAAATCAAACCCTTCAAATGTTTTGGGTTCTTTTAATGGCAGACGGCTCATTCGCAGCAGCGTATTTATGATGCTCTCATTCTTCTTGGTTTTCAGATGTTCAAAAACAAGTGACACAGCCTGAATGCATTCCTCATTCAGTTCATGTTCAACAGCCAGCTGTGCGATTTCCTGTGCTTGAAGATCGACATTCAGAAAATCAGCAGAGTTTTGTATTTGAGTATATATTGATTCATTCATCCCACAGACCCTCCTCAAAGTTGAACTTGCTGAAGCCCGGATCATGTGGCTGCGGATCAAGTTGCCGGATATGGATCTTTACCGATGTCGTGGGTGTTTCTTCGGGCTGTTTTGTCACATACTGATCCCTGCAGAAGCTGTCACGCCGGCTCCAGGTCACATCATGTGTGGTGAGTACCTTTGTCATTGCCCGATCATAAATATATATCATGTATCCATCCCGTTTTACCCGGCATATCTTTTCCGTGTACCAGTAAGGCACTCCAAAACGGCGGCCTTCATAGTTGACAAATCCATCGAAGGATATGCGGCGTTCCGGGCAGAGATAATAAGACAACTCAATCGTCTCTTCCAGTGGATGCGCACGCTTCATACAGATAGTTCTATGTTTATCGTCAGGAATACAGTCAACGGCACGATGATAGATACTGTTCTGGTCATTACACCAACGAATGGCCTCGTAATTAAGGTCTGTGAGTTCATTAAAGATTCTGCCAGGCAGAAAGTTTTCCTTTACAAATCTTACAAGACGTTCCACAGCACCTTTTGTAAACGGATGTCTGGGTTTACAGAGCTTTGTCTCAAATTCCAGATTCCCCATAAAGAGCTCATAATCTTTCTGCCAAATGGGATGCCCCTGATCATCCCTCCGGATTACAACACTTTTCATGTTGTCTGTCAGAATATATTCCGGAACTCCCATGTACAGGAATGCATGGATTATGCCGATAAATAAATTTTCCTGTTTTGCATTAGGAAAAAACTCAATATAACGCTGCCCGCAGGAATGACAGATCATGGCAAAGCATGCCACTTTGTAAGTGGTACCATCCTTTGTTTCAACCTGAACGAATCCCCAGTCCATCTGATAAGATTTGCCTGGTTCAGTCTGATAGCGTCGTCCTCTGTTCCCTCTTGGAGCAATCAGCTGGCGTTTGGGCGGTACAAGATACTTATGGGCACGTATGTAATCTTTTACAATTGTCTTTCCGCCCTGATATCCGTATTTTTTTATGCGCTCATAGCAGACGCTCGAGTTGGTGATACCTTTACCAAGAAGGTCGTTGAGGATACCGCTAAAACCATCCAGCTTGGATTTCCCGGATGTTCGGCCAGTGAGGGCATGCGGCCTGACTTCAAATACATCCTTTTTTATTTTGCGGAGTTTAGCCCTGGATATGCCGGTTCGGCGTTCGAATTCAGCAAGGTTGACTTTAGCCAGATCGAAATTTTCACCTTGCTCCCTCTTCATATCGTTGAGGGTTTGTGCTATTATTTCAGTTAAGTCATTGTGTTTATCTCCCATGATTGATTTTAGCTGATGCATTGGCATACACCAGTCTAAAACAAGCACAGAAAAATACAATGGCTTTTTTAATCTGTCCGAAAATGGTGATTTGATTCCGCCTCGGAATGGTTGAAACTAAGCGGCTCTGAGTGGCTAAAATCACCCGTCGCTAACAGGGTATCTTTATCATTAGCAAATGAGGAGTTCTTTTTATTTCCTTTATGGAAAGCTAACTTGACATTTATGGATGATTATGTATAATCAAGATATGGAAAGTTAACTTTCCGTGAATGGAAAGGGGATGGGAAAAGCATCAATGAAAAACAGATTAGAAGAATTAAGAAAGGAAAGAGGAATTAA
>JBJEMI010000006.1:0-3899 GCA_051879615.1 Lachnospiraceae bacterium | reverse complement strand
ATCTTTGTAACAAAAAATAAGAGAAAGAACAGCCCCTTCCAAAGTTCGTTCTTTCTCTTCACACAGTGTAATCCACATGCGGTGCCAAAACAGGATCTGTGTCCTACACATTACGGCTATCCTGCATCTATGGATTCATACACACATAACTATGATAAGAAAAAACTCTCTGTTTATCAAGCTTTTTAAGATAAAAACTTCATCAAAATCTCTGTTTGAGCAGTTCATGTCACTTGTAAGACCTGAACTTGAGACCTGTCCGGTCTGTGGTTCCTCCGGAAATCTCCATGTCCACTGTTACTATAAACGGTATCTGATCGACTTCATTGGTGGAAAAAGTGTCCGGCATGAGGCCACCGTCCTTCGCTGTATCTGTGACAGCTGTGGCTCTTCCCATGCCATCCTTCCGGATTTCATCATCCCTTACTGTTCCTACAGTCTGTTCTTTCTCCTGCGCGTCCTTGGTGAATATTTCATGCACCTGTATACGGTTGAGAAACTGTGCGAACGCTTTTCCCTTTCTTCCAGACAGCTCTATAAATGGCTGAATCTATGGGAAAAGCACAAATCCGGGTGGTTGGGTTTCTTAAGCAGCCTGGAAACTCCAGATAAAGGCTTTCTTTTCTCACTCAGCAGGAGCAGGCATGCCTCGGGCTTTACCTCTGGTTTTTTCCGCACCTTTGGTTTTTCCTTCCTCCAGTCACATGCCAATCCAAAAACTGCTGTTTCCTGTCAGGTGGTCTTTGCCCCCGATTATCTTTTTTCGCCGACCACTTAACCATGCACATGACTTCGTCACTGCTCCCATTTATGATGGTCTCATCATAAAAAAGGAGGATATTTTCATGACACAAGAAGACGAAGTTTTAAAAAATGCTGCCGCAACCGCTGAATTCAGGTTTGGTCTCATAGCTCCTGTCATCCAGGGGCTTTTTCCTGATGCATCAGCCACTGCTTACTACAAACGCATTGCACAGAAGGAATTCACGCTTCCTGACGGCACTGTAAAAAAATTCAGCTACAAGACCATTGAAGACTGGAACACCCGGTACAAACGCCACGGGCTTGAAGGACTCATGCCGGCTGTCCGCTCGGATAAAGGTACTTCCAGGGCATTAAACGACGAAGCTATCCTGCAGATTTTCCGGATCAAGGAGGATTTTCCACGTATCAATGCCACACAGATCCACCAGAAACTCATACAGGACAATTTCATTCCTGCCACTGTCAGTGTGGATTCCGTACAACGTTTCATACGCAGCAACAACCTCAAATCAGCCAGAAATCCGAATCTTCGTGACCGGAAAGCCTTTGAAGAGGACTCCTTTGGAAAAATGTGGCAGGCTGACACCTGTTACATTGCACACATCACGGAAGACGGAGTTACCCGGCAGGTCTACTGCATGGCCATTATTGATGACCACTCCCGCATGCTCGTAGGCGCACAGATGTTTTACCATGACAATGCCTTAAACTTCCAGAAGGTCTTAAAGGATGCCATCGCCACCTACGGATGTGTTCCATCAAAGCTTCTGGTCGATAATGGTGGTCCCTATGCCAACGAGCAGCTCTCCATGATCTGTGTTTCCCTTGGCATCAGCCTTATCCACACAAAAGTGAGGGATGGTGCCAGTAAAGGAAAATCAGAACGCCAGTGGTTAAGCATGAAAACTACGTGGATCCACACCATCGACACCCGGAAAATAAATTCCCTTGACGAATTTAACGGAATGCTTAAAGACTATGTGCGAAAGTATAATAATTCCGTCCATTCCGGCATTGGCACCACCCCCATGGAACGTTTCCAGAAAACCTCCGGGGATGCCCGCCATCCCCTGTCACGGGAATGGCTGGATGACTGTTTTTATAACCGTATCACCCGCAAGGTACGAAATGATGCCACCGTCTCCATCTTCAATCAATCCTATGATGTCCCCATGCAGTTCATCGGCATGAAGGTGGATATCCGTTTCCTTCCGGAAGATATGGACAGTGCCTACATCCTTTATGAAGACACGAAATCCCCTATTCACAAAACCAACAAAATCGATAACTGCCACACGAAACGCAGCAATCGAAATCCGCTTGATTACTCTAAGATTGGAGGTAATGACTAATGTTCAACTCTTTTTATGGTTTAAAATCCAACCCGTTTGACAAACAGCAGTTTCCTGAAAATGACTGTTTCCGTTCCCATGATTTTGAACAGATGACTGCAAGGCTCAACTTTCTGAAGGAAACACGGGGCATTGGTGTTTTTACCGCCAGACCCGGCATGGGAAAATCCTTCGCTTTACGATGCTTTGCCAAAAGCCTCAATCCAAACATGTACCACATGGAATATATCTGCCTTTCCACGGTGAGTGTCTCTGATTTTTACAAGGAATTCTGTCAGGTTCTCGGTGTCAGTGACAAAGGCGGTAAGACCGGGATGTTCCGTTCCATACAGGATCAGATCTACTATCTTTACAAGGAAAAACGCCAGCCGCTTCTTCTTGCCGTAGACGAAGCACAGTATCTGAATACCGGGATCCTCAACGATATAAAAATGCTCATGAATTATGGATATGATTCCCTCAACTGTTTTACCCTTATCCTCTGTGGCGAATCCTATCTTCAGGACACTCTGCGCAAACCGGTTCACGAAGCTCTCAACCAGCGCATCACTATCCGTTACAACTATGAAGGTCTCTCTGACTCTGAAGTCCCGGAATACATAAAACACAAGTTAAAGTGTGCCGGTGCGGCACCTTCCATCATCAGCGATTCCGCATTATCTGCTGTCCATGGTTATGTTCAGGGCAATCCCCGTATCATCGATAA
Source organism: Lachnospiraceae bacterium (assembly GCA_051879615.1). GTDB lineage: Bacteria > Bacillota > Clostridia > Lachnospirales > Lachnospiraceae > HGM12587. The sequence continues at coordinate 1,076 of JBJEMI010000006.1, read as the reverse complement.
CATCATGACAGACGCTCTTAACATCGGCTCCCAGATGAAAAAACAGGTCATTGACGGGGAAGTCATCCATGCAGCAGTGACCAACCAGAATCCACTTGCATAGGAGGCATGGCCATATGATTTTTCAATGCAATACCGGCAGAACCGTCGGAAAGAAAACCTGGACCGGTGACATCCGGCTTCTTGTCTATACCTCTTTTCATTACGAAGCTGTCATAACAGCAAGGGGCACTTCTTTTCATGTAATTGCTGGGGAATACCAGAATGGAAACTATCTGTGTGTTCCAAACATGGATTTCGGCTGTGAGCTTTCCCACTTTTCAGATACCTTTTGGAATGCTGAGAGGATCCGGCAGCATCTCGACAATCCGGTCGATGTGGAAAGTCTTGTCTGTGGAATAAAAGCACTTTCCCTATTTGATGAAGTTATTTGATTTTCAATGTTCAAGGTCACGAGCTGCTCGTGGCCTTATTTCAATCCGGCCATAGCTGAACTGAAATAAGCCCGCGATAATCTGCGGTGCCACCCGATATAAAATGCTTTTACCTCATTAACCGCAGACTGTGACAGGTATTTCCACCTTATATAATCTGCGGAAATCACCTGAGATAATCTGCGGTTTGACAGCTACCCAAAGTTAATTACTGCTACCCGCAGATGAAGAAGGGAGAGAAGTGGATGTCAAGAAGGGACACAGCAATCCGGGCATTGTGTAAGAGTCTTGGAGAGAATTACAGAGAAAAACAATAAATTATGCAGGAGGAGTGAAGAACATGAAACGCAGGATTTTCTATGGTTCGGATTTCAAATTAAATGATTCCGATAAGAAGATGTTTTCAAGAGATGGATATGAATGTAAGGCTTTATTGCAGGGAAAGTCTGGAATGCCAGTGGCAGTATCTCAGAAAATGGACAAGGATTTTCCAATATGGAAAGTGCAGTATGGATTTTCGTGTCTGGTATTTCCGACTTATGAAGATGCAATGGACTTTTGCAGAGGGAGATTCACAAGAATAGATGGAAAGGCGGTGTAGAAAATGCAGACGATAAGATATCATCCGTTAATTGATGGAGA
>JBJEMI010000005.1:0-22170 GCA_051879615.1 Lachnospiraceae bacterium | reverse complement strand
AGAGCACTTGACTTTTAATCAAGTTGTCCGGGGTTCGAATCCCCGATGTCTCATTTGTTTGAGAAGCTGAAGAAGCTTCTTTTTTTTATTTATAAATGATTTTATCTTTGTGACTTTTCCCCCGGCATTTTGTGCATAAAGAGAAATATTGTGGATAGATGATAAAAAAAACAAGAATCCTGTGGATTGTTTTCCACAGGATTCTTGTTTTGATCAGTTATATTTTTCTGAAATTTTACGTGCGACATAAACACCGCTGGCTGAAGCATGGGAGAGAGAGTGGGTAACACCACTTCCGTCACCGATAATGTAAAGTCCCTGATATTTGCTTTCCAGATTTTCATCAATCTCTACTTCCATGTTATAGAATTTAACTTCCACACCATAAAGCAATGTATCATCATTTGCTGTTCCGGGAGCAATTTTATCCAGAGCATAAATCATTTCGATAATTCCGTCTAAAATGCGTTTTGGGAGTACGAGGCTTAAGTCTCCCGGAGTGGCTGCAAGTGTCGGGCGAACGAGTCCTTCTTCAATGCGGCTGACAGTACTGCGTCGTCCGCGGACAAGATCTCCAAATCTTTGAACAATGACACCGCCGCCAAGCATATTGGAAAGTCTTGCAATGCTTTCTCCGTATCCGTTACTGTCCTTGAAAGGTTCAGAGAAGTGTTTAGCGACAAGAAGTGCGAAGTTGGTATTTTCAGTCTGAAGTGCAGGATCTTCGTAACTGTGTCCGTTAACCGTCACAATACCGTTTGTATTTTCGTTTACAACAATACCGTTTGGATTCATACAAAAGGTACGTACATTATCTTCAAATTTTTCAGTACGATATACAATTTTGCTTTCATAAAGTTCATCGGTCAGATGTGAAAAAATGACTGCCGGAAGTTCTACTCGAACGCCCAGGTCTACACGATTGGATTTTGTCGGAATATCTAAATCTTCACATACAGTCTGCATCCATTTACTTCCGCTTCTTCCTACAGAGACGATACAGTTTGTACAGTCATAAGACTGATCAGCGGTAAAAACACGATACTCTTTATCCAGAACTTCGATTTTTTCAACCGGAGTATCAAAATAGAAATCCACATGTTCAGCTAATTTTTTGTAAAGGTTTTCAAGTACCACGTAGTTAATATCTGTTCCGAGGTGACGCACAGAAGCATTTAACAGTTTTAGTTTATTCTGCATACAGAGCTTATTGAATCTGGTTCCGGCAGTGGAATACATTTTTGTACCTTTACCGCCGTAAGCCATATTGATTTCATCAACGTATTTCATTAAATCCAAAGCCTGCGTTTTTCCGATATGTTCGAACAGGGTTCCGCCAAAATCGTTGGTGATATTATATTTTCCGTCTGAAAATGCACCGGCACCGCCGAAGCCGCTCATGATTGCACAGCTTTTACATTTGATACAGGTTTTGATTTTTTTTCCATCAATCGGACAGTGTCTTTTCTCCAGTGCATGTCCGGATTCAAATACCGCAATTTTCAGTTTCTGATTTTGTGCCAGAAGTTCATAAGCAGAGAAGATTCCTCCCGGACCGGCTCCGATAATAATTACATCATATTTCATAATAAGTCCTCCTTTATAGAATTTTGACAGGTCAGTCTCTTTTTTATGCATTATTCGTTAGGTCTCTGATAAAATTGTCCGGATAGTTTTTCGGTCCGGATTGCATTTAGGAATGCTTTTGGATCTACTTCCTGAACGGCACGGATGACCTGCTTGCTTTCTGCTCTGGAAACGACAGAGTAAACAACATTTCGTTCGCAGTGCTCATAGGAGCCTTCCCCTTCCAGTATTGTTGCGCCGTGATTACTGACTTTCGATATGGCATGGCAGACCTCCTTCGGTTTGTTTGTTACGATGAACAACGTCTGCTGCTGGTATTTTTTATAAAGCATGTGCAGCACCTGAGTGGATGTGTACTGAAAAATAATGGAATAAAGAGCCTTGTCCCATCCGAATAAGATACCTGCCAGTCCCAGGATTACCATATTGATGCCCAAAGAAATATTAAAAGAGTCACGGCCTTTCTTTTCTGAAAAGTAAATAGCGATAAAGTCTGTTCCGCCGGTGGTTGCATTCATGCGAAGGCACAGGCTGATGACGATACCGTTAATGATTCCGCCGAAGATACTGATCAGAAGAATATCATAGGTGATTACATAGCCCGGGATGATATCTGTCAGAATGTTTGTCAGCATGATCATCAGACAGGAATACAGAGTGAATTTAAATCCGATAAATCTGAATCCGATATAAACCGGGATCGCGTTTAAAATAATGTTGATCACCGTATAAGGAAGGTGCAGGCTGAAAAACTGTTCTGCGGATTTTTGGATCAGCAGGGTCAGCCCGGTTGCACCGCCCGGAAAGAGATCACCCGTTCGTACGAAAGTCTTTATATTGGTAGCCATGAGTATGGCGGCAAGACATATGATCAGAATTCGCTTTCCGTCTTTTTGAAAATCAAAATTGATGCTCTGTTTTAAACTCTTCATAAATCAGCTCCTTGTACATGAAAAAATTATAACGATGGCTGCATTAACAGGTTTTTGTCTTATATCATAATTATAATATTCGGGTAAAATTCCCGCAATAGTCCCCAAAAACCTTTTGTAAGTTTTGTGCAATAAAAATGAGTTAAACGCATGAAATTTCAGTTAGTTAACACTTCTATATTGCGAAATATTGTGATAAAATATGATTGAAATAGGAATTGAAAAATATTTTGATTCCATGATACCTGAGTAAAACAGATAAGGGGAGATACATATGACACTGGAAGAACTGCCGATTGGCATGAGTGCAGAGATTGTTTCTGTCGGAGGAAAAGGAGCTCTTCGGCATCATTTTCTGGATATGGGACTCATTCCGGGAACGGAAGTGACACTTGTTAAAGTGGCACCCATGGGAGATCCTATGGAACTTCTGATCCGCGGATACTCGCTGACGCTTCGTAAAGAAGATGCACAGAAAATAGACATTAAAAAACCTTTTTATGCAAAATGTGAGGAAAATATCAAAAAAGAACATAAAGCAGCCAGTCATCCGGGACTGGGTGAGATGGGGATCTATCATGCAACAGCCAGGGGAGCTGCCATTCCGGAGGGAGAAACATTGACACTGGCGCTTGCCGGAAATCAAAATTGCGGAAAGACTACATTGTTCAATCAGCTGACAGGCTCCAATCAGCATGTAGGAAACTTTCCGGGCGTTACGGTAGACAGAAAAGACGGCCAGATTAAAGGTGTACCGAATACGCTGGTGACAGATCTTCCGGGAATTTATTCGATGTCCCCATACAGCAGTGAGGAGCTTGTGACCAGACAGTTTCTTCTGGAGGAACGTCCGAAAGGAATTATTAATATTGTGGATGCGACAAATCTGGAAAGAAATCTTTACCTGACCATGCAGCTGATGGAACTGGATATTCCTATGGTACTTGCGTTAAATATGATGGATGAGGTACGTGAAAACGGAGGAACGATTTATATCAATGAACTGGAAAATGCACTGGGAATTCCGGTAGTACCCATTTCTGCGGCAAAGAAAGAAGGAATGGGAGAGCTGGTAGAGCATATTCTTCATGTGGCACGGTTCCGGGAGCGTCCGGGCCGTCAGGACTTCTGTGATGCAGGCGGACATCATGGAGGAGCAATTCACAGATCCTTACATTCCATTATGCATTTGATTGAGGATCATGCGGACAGAGCAAAGCTTCCGCTGCGTTTTGCAGCTTCGAAGCTGGCAGAGGGAGATGAACTGATCCTGGAAAAGCTGAATCTTTCTCAGAATGAAAAGGAGCTGCTGGAGCATATTATATTGCAGATGGAGGAAGAAAGCGGCATGGACCACGAAGCGGCCATTGCAGATATGCGGTTTGATTTCATTGAAAAAGTCTGTGAGGCAGCGGTTGTAAAACCTCGTGAAAGCAAAGAACATATCAGAAGCACCCGAATGGATAAGATTCTGACGGGAAAATATACAGCAATTCCTGCGTTTATCGGAATTATGGGACTGATCTTCTGGATGACCTTCGGTGTTTTCGGGGCGAAGCTTTCGGAACTTCTGGAAATGGCAGTGACATGGGTAACAGATCTTGCGGATGCGGGACTGACTGCTTACGGAATTAATGAAGTGGTTCATTCTCTGATTATCGATGGTATTTTTACCGGTGTAGGAAGTGTATTAAGCTTTCTGCCGACAATTATCATTCTGTTCTTCTTTTTATCGATTCTGGAAGACAGCGGATATATGGCCCGTGTTGCTTTTGTAATGGATAAGCTGCTTCGTAAGATCGGACTTTCGGGACGAAGCTTTGTACCGATGCTGGTCGGATTTGGATGTACTGTTCCGGGAATCATGGCAACCAGAACGCTGCCGTCAGAACGGGATCGTAAAATGACGATTCTGTTGACTCCGTTTATGAGCTGTTCTGCCAAGCTTCCGATTTACGGATTTTTTGCAGCGGCATTTTTCCCGGATAAAGCGGCCCTTGTCATGATCCTTCTCTATATGCTTGGTATTGTCACAGCAATCCTCTATGCATTGCTATTAAAGAATACGAAGTTTCAGGGAGAACCGGTTCCGTTTGTGATGGAGCTTCCAAATTATCGTATGCCAAGTGCAAAAAGTGTGCTGCAGCTTTTATGGGAAAAAGCAAAGGACTTCCTGACCAGAGCATTTACTGTCATCTTCGTAGCAACGATTGTGATCTGGTTCTTACAGAGCTTTGATGCGAAACTGAATGTAGTCAGCGATTCTGCAGATAGCCTGCTTGCTGCAGTCGGCGGTATTATCGCGCCGGTTTTTGCACCGCTTGGATTTGGCGACTGGAGAATGTCTACTGCACTGATCACAGGGTTTATGGCGAAGGAAAGTGTAGTCAGCACGCTGACAGTCCTCATCGGAGGAACAGCCGCTGCGCTGGATACGATCTTTACGCCGTTTACAGCAGCAGTATTTTTAGTATTCACCCTATTATATACGCCATGTGTAGCAGCAGTCAGCTCCGTCAAAAACGAACTCGGAGGAAAATGGGCAGCAGCGGTCGTAATTCTGCAGTGTGCCATTGCCTGGCTGATCTGTTTTGTGATCCGGCTGATCGGACTTGCCATCGGGCTGGTATAGGAGAAGTATATGAACGTACAGAGTATTATTTTATTGATACTGATTGCCGCGGCATTTATTGCTGCGGTAATCTATTTAATCAAACATAAAGGAGGTCCCTGCAGCGGGTGTACAGGAGACTGTTCTCAGTGTCGTTATAAAAAATAGTTGAGAATATACTACAAAGTGTAGGATGGGCACATTTTTTTTGTGTGTTATAATTTTCACAAACTATTTGGGAAGGGGCATACATATGAAACCAATTGATGAAACTGCGAACAGCAAAATGATATTAAAAGTCCTGTTTGGCTTTTCTATTGCATTTATAATCGGGGCAGTCTGTGCGGGAGACATAAAAAATCTGATTCCGGGATTTATTACAATCTGTACGAGACCATCTCAGTTTACGATGGATTACTTTAAACTGGGAGGGCTCGGCAGTTCATTTTTAAATACCGGTATGGTGGGTCTCGCATGCTGCGGTCTGCTCTGGCTTTCAAAAGCAAAATGTACCGGACTGACGGTTGCTGCCTACTGGCTGAATGTAGGATTTGCGACATTCGGTATGAATTTTGTAAATATCTGGCCGTTTTTCTTCGGTACATTTATCTATTCCAGAATTAAGAAGGTGCCATTCGGAAGTGTTGCCAATCTGGCAATGTTCTCTACCGCACTTGCACCGTTTGCAAGTGAGCTGATTTTCCGTTATCCGAATATGGAAACCAGCGGATTTTCATTTGCAGGTCTGATCATGGCAATTATTTTAGGAATTGTTGTCGGATGTGTGATGCCGTCTCTCTGTGCACACGCGCCGAATTTTCATAAAGGCTATGATCTTTACAATGCAGGACCTGCAGCAGGCTTTCTGGCATTTCTGATCTACTGTATTCTCTATCGTTCACCGGGAGTTCCGGTTCCGTCCAATACGGATCTGGGAGACGGCGAACGGGTATTTGTAACTGTATTTTTCCTGATCGTATTTTTACTTTGTCTGCTGGCCGCCTATCTGCTGGATCATGACTGCTTTAAGCAGTACAAAGCACTCTGGAAAAGTGACGGATATAAGACTGACTATACTGCAAAATTCGGAATGCCGGCTACCATGGTGAACTTCGGTATTTACGGTTTGTTTATCCTTCTTTACTACAGTATTATTCACGGATTTGCAGTCGTAGATGGAGAACTTGTTCTTACAGGAGCAAAATTTACAGGAGCAACTATGGGAGCGATCATGTGTATGTATGCATTCAGTGCACAGGGTGCCCAGCCGAGAACGGTATTTCCGATCGCTGTCGGATATGCAGTTGCATCCCTGCTTCCGCTTGGAATGTATCTGTCCGGCATTACAGAAACCGTAAACTGGGGACTGACTACACAGGCGATTCTTGTAGGTATGTGCTTCGCCAGCGGACTTGCGCCGGTAAGCGGAAAATACGGATTCTGGGGAGGGGTCATCGCAGGTGCGCTCCATGCTACCCTGGTTATGAGTGTCCCGCTGTGGCACAGCGGATTCTGCCTGTACAACGGCGGATTTACATGCGGCATTGTAGCATTTCTTCTGATTCCTGTATTTGAAAGCTTCTGGAAAACAAAAGAAGAACGCTCAGCGAAATAAAGTCAGATAATAGAAATCTTTTTGGGGCCTGCCCGAATGTATGAAAGCATTCGGGCAGGCTCTTTTTCTGTAAACTCTGCTGTAATCAGTACACAAAAAAGCATAAATATGTTAAGATATACCCGAACAAAAAATAAGAGGTATCATATGGTTCAAAATAAGAAAAAATGTGTGGAATTTCTCGGCTGCATGCTGTTGTCCGTAATTCTGTTTGCAGTGATCTACAGATTCATTCCAATCGTATATTCCACAAATGATGACCGGATGATCATGGAATTTGTTTCCGGGCAGTTTACGGGCAGACCGGAAAGCTGTGCGATTCAGATGACATTCGGTTTTACATGGTTTCTGAGCAGGCTGTATCGGCTGTCAGGTGCACTGAACTGGTATGGAATCGTACTGATCGGTCTGCAGATTTTTTCGTATGGTGCGGTTTTGTATCGTCTGCAGTCCCGCGGGAAGGACCGGAAAAAGAAGGTTTTGATATTGGCTGCAGCCTTGCTCATCTATGCTGCACTGTGGGTGAAGGTATTTGTGCAGATGACCTATACGACCACAGCGGCGTTTGTGGGTGCTGCGGCACTTCTCTGGTATGCCCTGTCGGAGGACGCACCTAAAAATGTACTGATGACCGGCCTGCTGGCAGGACTGGCGTTTTCTGTCCGTCCGAATGTATTTTACATGCTGATTCCTTCAGCGGGAATCATCTGGATCTGGAAGATCACAGAGAAGAAAAGAAAATCCGGGCTGGTATTTGCGGCTCCGTTTCTGATGCTGGCTGTGATCGGTGGCCTGTTTGCCGTGGATTATACTGCCAATCATCAGGAGGGCTGGAAAGAATTTCGGAAGTTTTTTGATGAACGTACACAGATCTATGATTTTTATGATCTGCTCTCCTATGAGGAGCATCCGGAATTATATGAGCCGTCCGGAGTGACGGAAGATGAGTACAATATGCTCCGAATTTATGATTACACGGTACTGGGCGATCTGCCTCAGAAATTTTTTCCGGAATATATCGAAAACTATCAGCAAATGGAAAGGGATGCAGGAATTACTCCGCTGACAAGAGGAATCGCTGCAGTGAAAACCTTTGTATCAGATGTGTTTTATGGTTCCTACGGATTGGAAAATACCGTGTTCTTTGCAGCTGCTCTGCTGCTGATTATCCGGCTGTTACGGAAGAAGGATTTCCGAATGTCTGCCTATCTCGTATTGCAGTGCGCGGCGATCCTGGTGCTCTGGCTGTATATGAACTATTGGGAAAGAGCCATTGGCCGTATTCAGGTATCTTTAAGCCTGATTCAGTTGGCTGTATTGCTCCATGTGCTCTGCACGATGGAAAAACCGGAGATTTCCGGAGTGCGGATAAAACGGATCGGGATTGTGGCTGCGTTTGCGGGACTAACAGTTGCTGCGGGGATGAATTTCCGGAATTGCCGGTATGACAATATTTATAAGGCAGATCAGTATCGGGATATTCAGGCCATTAAAACATTCTGTGCAGAAAATCCGGAAGATACTTTTTTTATGGATGTAGCTTCGATCACAGAGCAGTACGGAACCTGTACGATCCGTAACACCGATCCGGAATATATGAATTATATTCCGTTGGGTGACTGGTCAGCTTATTGTCCGCATTATTATGAAAAACTGAAAAAACACGGAGTGGATGACGTGACGGAGGTCAGGGAAGCTCTTACGAGGGAGAACAGTTATGTCATTATGCTCTATAATTATCAGCTGCAGTGTCTGATGGATTATCTGGGCGAAGGATATGATTCGGATTGGACAAGAACGATCTTCAGTCCGAACGGCAATTCCTACGCAGTTTATGAAATCAGGGCTGTAAACGAATAACGAAAGAGAGGTTTGTGCTTTGGAGAAAAAAAGCAATCTGAAGGTATTTATGTTTCTGCATCTTCTGCTGTTTATGTATTCACTGGAAAGTGTGTGTTCCAAAATGGCGGCACAGCAGGAACTGTTTTCTTTTAAATTTTTCCTGTTTTACGGGTTGGTATTGTTCCTGCTGTTCTTTTATGCGCTTGCCTGGCAGAGAGTTTTAAAATATCTGCCGCTGACAGTGGCTTATGCGAATAAGGGTATTACGATTGTCTGGGGAGTCATCTGGGGAGCGATTCTTTTCCATGAGACGATTACATTGAAAACAATTATCGGCGGAATCATTATTCTCGCCGGAATCTATATGGTGGTGACGAATAATGAACATTAAGTATCTTTTTATCTGTCTGTTTTTATTCAGCGTATTTATTTCTTCCTGTTCCCAGATTTTATTGAAGAAAGGCGCGAACAAAACTTATAAAAATATTATTGAGGAATATTTAAATCCTCTTGTGATTACAGCGTACAGTATCTTTTTGCTGTCTTCCTTTCTGACGATGTATTCCTATAAATACGTACCGCTGTCCATCGGACCGATGATCGAAGCAGTGGGCTATGTATTTATAGCAGTACTGGGAAGAATTTTCTTGAAAGAGAAAATCAATAAAAAAACTGCGATCGGCATGGGTCTGATCCTGATCGGAATTGTGATCTGCAGCATTTAAAGGAGATAAAGCCGTATGGGAAAGATCTTTTACATTATGGGAAAGAGTTCTACGGGTAAAGATACATTTTATAAGCGGCTGATGGAGGAAAAGTCCCTCGGTTTGAAAAACATTGTCATGTATACGACCAGACCGATCCGTGCAGGGGAAAAAAACGGGCTGGAGTATTATTTTGTCAATGAAGATAGACTTCAGGAGCTGACGGAGGAAAATAAGGTCATTGAATGCAGATCCTATGATACGATGCATGGTGTCTGGCACTATTTTACGGTGTGCGATGACCAGATTCATCTGGAGAAGAACCATTATATCGTAATCGGGACGCTGGAATCCTATGAAGCCATGAGAAGATATTTTGGAGAAGGTGTGATCATTCCAATCTATATTGAAGTGGAAAACGGTGTCCGTCTTCAGCGGGCGCTGGACAGAGAACGGATGCAGGATCATCCCCGGTATGAGGAAATGTGCCGCAGGTATCTGGCAGATTCGCAGGATTTTTCGGAAGAGAAAATCGAAAGATCCGGTATTACGAAAAGATTTCAGAATAACGATTTTTCAAGATGCCTGAGGGAAATTATGGATTATATCCAATCGTTTCTGTAGTTGCGGGAACGTGTGTTTTTATGTTATACTGAATCGATAAGGTAAAAGTATTTACAGGAATTCTACACAGGAGGTGAGCACATGGCAGGTTTTCAGGACGTGATCGGACATGAACAGATTATTGAACATTTACAGAGTGCCATACAGTTACAGAAAGTATCTCATGCATATATTTTTGATGGAGAAAAGGGGTCCGGCAAGAATTTCCTTGCGAATATTTTCGCTATGACCTTACAGTGTGAGCAGCAGGGAACCAATCCCTGTGGTGAGTGTAAATCCTGTAAACAGGCAGAAGGGGCAAATCATCCGGATATCATTCGTGTGACGCATGAAAAGCCGAATACGATCAGTGTGGATGATATCAGAGAACAGGTTTGTGCAGATATCCAGATCAGGCCTTACAAAGGACCCTATAAAATATATATTATTGATGAGGCGGAAAAACTGAATGTACAGGCACAGAATGCCCTGTTAAAAACAATAGAAGAACCGCCTGCTTATGCAGTGATCTTACTGCTGACTGTGAATTCTGAAAAATTTCTTCCGACAATTCTCTCCAGATGTGTGACACTGCATCTCAAACCGACAAAGGACAACCTGGTTCGGAAGTTTCTGATGGAAGAAGTGAAAATTCCGGATTATGAGGCTGATATTTGCGTAGCTTTTGCTCAGGGAAATATCGGTAAAGCGAAAAGGCTGGCTGTATCTGAGGAGTTCGGCCAGATGAAAGAACATATGCTGCGTCTCGTGAAATATATCCATGATATGCCGGTTTCCGAGATGATCAAAAGTATGAAAAAAATTGCGGAATTTAAGACAGACATCTCAGATTATCTGGATCTGATCACTGTCTGGTACAGAGATGTGCTTTTATATAAGGCTACGATGAATGCATCTTCCCTTGTTTTCTCGGATGAGATCATGACTGTGGAGAAGCAGGCGGCACAGAGCTCTTATGAAGGCATTGAAAACATTCTGCATGCGCTGGATAAAGCAAAAATCCGTCTGGCAGCAAATGTAAATTTTGATCTTACGATGGAACTGCTGCTGCTGACTATGAAGGAGAACTGATTTATGGTAAATGTAATCGGCGTGCGTTTTAGAAATGCTGGAAAGGTATATTATTTTGCTCCCGGAGATTTGAAAATCGAACAGGGAGATCATGTTGTGGTAGAAACGGCCCGCGGCGTGGAATACGGATATGTTGTCCTCGGGATGAAGAAAGTGGAGGATGACAGGATCGTACAGCCGCTGAAAACGGTAATGCGTGTAGCGACTCCGGAGGATGATGAAAGAGCGGCCAATAATAAAGTAAAAGAAAAAGAAGCTTTTAAAATCTGTCTGGAAAAGATTCATAAGCATGGTCTGGAAATGAAACTGATCGATGCGGAATATACATTTGATAATAACAAAGTCTTATTCTATTTTACTGCAGACGGACGAATTGATTTCCGTGAGCTGGTAAAGGATCTGGCTGCTGTATTTAAAACAAGAATCGAACTTCGCCAGATCGGTGTGCGTGATGAGACGAAGATTTTAGGAGGAATCGGTATCTGCGGAAGACCTCTTTGCTGTCATTCTTTTCTGGCTGATTTTTCACCGGTTTCTATTAAAATGGCTAAGGAACAGAATCTGTCCCTGAATCCGACAAAGATTTCGGGAGTCTGCGGAAGACTGATGTGCTGTCTGAAGAACGAAGAAGAGACTTATGAAGAATTGAACAGCCGGCTGCCGAATGTGGGAGACTATGTGACAACTGCAGATGGATTCAAAGGAGAGGTACAGTCCCTGAGTGTGCTTCGCCAGCTGGTAAAGGTAGTCGTTACGCTGGATAATGACGAAAAGGAAATTCGTGAATATAAAGTTGAAGAACTGAAGTTTAAACCTCGCCGCAGAAAAGAAAGAGCAGTGGTTGCAGATGCGGAATTAAAGGAATTAGAGGCACTGGAAAGAAGAGAAGGAAAATCAAAGCTTGAAGACAATTAGTTTAAAACCGGGTGAACGTGTGGATGACCTGCAGAGAAATGGTTATAAGATTATTCAGGATCCGGAAAGGTTCTGTTTTGGGATGGATGCGGTGCTTTTGTCTGCCTTTGCGAAAGCAAAGAAAGGGGAAAAAGTATTGGATCTGGGTACCGGAAATGGGGTCATTCCGATTCTTATGGAAGCAAAAACCGAAGGAGCCCATTTTTCGGGGCTGGAAATTCAGGAAGAAAGTGCTGATATGGCGAGACGCAGTGTTTCTCTGAATCATCTGGAAGATAAAATAGATATTGTAACAGGCGATATGAAGGAGGCAGCAGATATTTTCGGAGCTGCTTCTTTTCATGTGATTACCATGAATCCCCCATATATGACAAACAGCCACGGACTGGTCAATCTGCGGAATGCGAAGGCCATTGCGCGTCATGAAATCACATGTTCTCTGGAGGAAATGATCTCATCGGTATCGAAGCTTTTAATAAGCAACGGCAGATTTTATATGGTACACCGGCCGTTCCGGCTGGCAGAAATCATGTCTTTGCTCGTAAGGTATCATCTGGAACCGAAGAGGATGCGTCTGGTATATCCGTATGTGGATAAGGAACCGAATATGGTGCTGATCGAGGCACTCCATGGGGGAAAACCGAGAATTACCGTGGAGGCTCCTCTCATTGTATATGAGAAGCCCGGAGTCTATACGGAAGAAGTGAGGCAACTGTATTACAAAGAGCAGCCTGGGAGGTAAAGGATGCAGGGAAAATTATATTTGTGTGCGACACCGATTGGAAATCTGGAGGATATTACATTTCGTGTACTGCGTACACTGAAGGAAGTCGATCTGATAGCGGCAGAAGATACGAGAAACAGTATTAAGCTTCTGAATCACTTTGATATTCATACACCGATGACAAGTTATCATGAATATAATAAAATAGAAAAAGCTCAGGTGTTGATTCGAAAGATGCAGGAAGGGCAGAATATTGCGCTCATTACAGATGCCGGCACTCCGGGAATCTCCGATCCGGGGGAGGATCTGGTGAGAATGTGTCATGAAGCCGGAGTCGAGGTAACATCCCTCCCGGGACCGGCAGCCTGTATTACTGCATTGACACTTTCCGGACTGCCTTCGAGAAGATTTGCATTTGAGGCATTTCTTCCGTCGGATAAAAAGGAGCGTCAGGCCGTGCTGCAGGAGCTGGTAGATGAGACGAGAACGATCATTCTCTATGAAGCACCGCATCGTCTGGTGAAGACACTGCAGGAATTAAGAGATGTACTTGGTAATCGTCCGATGACCCTGTGCAGAGAGCTGACGAAAAAATATGAAACGGTATTTGTGACGACCATCGAAGATCTGCTGGCATTTTACGGTACACAGGAACCGAAAGGAGAATGTGTGCTTGTGATCAGCGGGAAAAATCGTGAAGAACTGGTACAGGAAGAGAGAGACCGTTGGGAAAAAATGAGTATTGAAGAACATATGCAGGTTTATCTGGACCAGGGAATGGATAAGAAGGAAGCCATGAAGACGGTAGCGAAAGACCGTGGTGTTTCCAAAAGAGATATTTACCAGGCATTATTATAGGGAAATCATATGAAGATTACGACAAAAAGGCTTGCCCGAATGGGGCTGTTAACTGCACTGGCAATGATTGCGGGATATATTGAAGCGCTGCTTCCGCTCAGTCTGGGAATTCCGGGTGTGAAGCTTGGTCTGGCAAATATAATTATCGTATTTGCTCTTTATTTTCTGACGCCGGCGGAAGCTTTTTGCATCAATCTGATGAGAATTTTATTGATTGGCTTTCTGTTCGGAAATCTTTCTACCATCATCTACAGTCTGGCAGGGGGGATTTTCAGCTTTCTCGTGATGGCGCTGTTAAAGAAAACTGAAAAATTCAGTATTTACGGAATCAGTATTGCCGGCGGAGTGTTTCATAATATCGGACAGCTGATCGTGGCCGGACTGGTTCTGGAGACGACGGTATTCTTCTATTATATGCCTGTGCTGCTGGCGGCAGGCCTGATTACGGGAACGCTCATCGGTTTTCTGGCGCAGGAAGTGCTGAAGAGGATCAAATGACAGACAAGGGACGGTCATCCGTCCCTTTTTTGGTGCATCAGTTTGCAGAAGATCACGGCAGCGACGGTGCTGGAGAAGGTGGCAATGATGGCCGGTGCGATGATTCCGGCCGGGTTGGTACTCCCGTACTGGCTGCGGTAGGCCAGAATGTTGACCGGCAGCAGCTGCAGAGAGGAGATATTGATGATCAGAAATGTACACATTTCTTCTGAAGCAGTGACGGACTGTTTCCCGGTCCGTTCTTTTTCCAGATTGGAGAGTTCTTCCATGGCCAGCAATCCGGCGGGGGTAGCTCCCCAGTTAAGTCCTAAAAAATTAGCAATAAAGTTTGTAGCAATGTGTGTTCTTGCGGGATGGTTCTTTGGCAGTTTTGGAAATAAAAAACTGATAAATGGCTGAATTCGATCGGTGGCAGTCTGAATCAGAGAGGCATTTTTGGCGATTTCCATCAGTCCCATCCAGAGCGCGGTTGTTCCTGCCATGGTAATGCACAGCTGAATGGACTCTTTGGCGGAATCTAAAACAGCATCTGTCACGTTTTCCATATTTCCTGTGAAGGCACCGTAGAGAATTCCGACAAAAATCATTCCCGCCCATAAATAGTCCATGAGCATACTCCCAAGAATTCTTAAGACAGTATATGAACAGATGAAAAAATATATTAAAGGATTTTTAAGATGACATAAAAACGGGTGAATGTTATACTGATAGAAACAAAGGAGGGATGAAAGATGTTATTTGCAAAAGATTTCAGAATGCATGCCAGAGAAGCATTGAGAGGCCGCTGGTTTCTGGCTGCGGCAGTCGGACTGGTAGCAGCTCTGCTTGGAGGTGCAACAACAGGAGGCAGCAGCGGTATAAAATTTCAGGTAAACAATATGGATGGGGTATCCGTATCGCTTCCGTGGGGAGGATCCTATCCGCTGTTCGGCGAACATGTCATGGCAGTTGTAGCTCCGGCAATACTGACGATTCTCGCAGTTGCTCTTTTCTGGGCAATTATTATGCTGATCATCGGAGGGGCAGTATCACTGGGATATGTGAAATTCAACCTGAATCTGGTGGATGATACAAATCCGCAGTTGGGAGATATTCTTTCACAGTTTCACAGATTTAAAGACGGATTTATACTCAACCTTCTGACATTCATCTATACATTTCTGTGGATGCTTTGCCTGGTGATTCCGGGAATTATTGCTGCATACAGTTATTCCATGGCGCCGTATCTTCTGTATGAAAATCCGGATATGACACCTTCCGAAGCGATCGCAGGATCAAAGGAAATGATGCGTGGAAATAAATTCCGTCTGTTCTGTCTGGATCTTAGCTTTATCGGATGGGATATTTTATGTTCCTTTACTTTCGGTATCGGCAATCTGTTCTTAAGACCTTATAAAGAATCCGCAAGAGCCGTATTCTACAGGGAACTGAAGGACGGTAAATACAGTAATCCTTATGTAGAAGGAACAGCGTCTGAGTATGAATAAGAGGTTCTCTTTTTTCATACAATGAAAAAAAGTCCGGATGGTTTTATGCAGTATCTGACTTATTTTTCACAGTTTTTTATCCCGGTGATGATGTTTTATCTGATCGCACTGGGAGTCTGCAAAAAGCAGAATGTCTATGAAGATTTTATCAAAGGAGCAAAGGATGGAATCTGGACGGTTGTAAGGATCCTGCCCACTTTGATCGCACTGATGCTGGCGGTCAATGTGCTGAGAGCTTCCGGATTCCTGGATTTTCTGGCAGATCTGCTGAAGCCTGCAGCCCGGAAGATTCATTTTCCTGCACCGCTCGTACCGCTGGGAATCGTGAAATTGTTTTCGGGATCTGCGGCGACGGGCTTACTTCTGGATATTTATAAAGAATATGGTACAGATTCTACAATCGGAAAAATCGCCTCGGTCATGTTATCCAGTACCGAGACGATTTTTTATACGATGTCTTTATATTTTATGAGTGTCGGGATACGAAAAACCCGCTATACGCTGGCAGGCTGTCTGATTGCCACAGTGACAGGAATTATTGCAAGCACATTACTCGCAAACATGTTCTAAGCCCTGATTCATAATGGTGGCCACATGATCATCTGCAAGGGAATAATAAATGGTTTTCCCTTCGCGGCGACCTTTCACAAGAGAGGATTGCTTTAATATGCGTAGCTGATGTGAAATGGCACTCTGGGTCATGGAAAGTTCATCGGCAATATCCTGAACACAGAGTTCCTGCTTTGCCAGTGTGTAGAGAATGCGGATTCTCGTGGAATCCCCGAATACACGAAAGAGATCAGCCAGCTGATACAGAGATTCGTCTATATTTTCTAATGTAATGATTTCCATAATAAAGAACCACCTTTTTTATTTTTTATAATAGAGCATCCGGATGGAATTTACAACACAGATCATGGCCACGCCGGTATCTGCAAATACGGCCATCCACATATTGGCAAAGCCTGCCAGACCAAGGCCCATGACGATAATTTTTACAGCAAGTGCGAAAATGACATTCTGCAGGGCAATGCGGTTTGTTTTACGGGCAATTTCAATCGCCTGCGGAATGGATGCTACAGAAGAATTCATAAATACCGCATCGGCAGCTTCTATGGCAGCATCTGCACCGGATCCCATGGCGGCACCTACATCCGCACCTGCAAGAACCGGAGCATCATTGATTCCGTCACCGACAAACATGACAGATCCGTATCTCCGACGTATTTCCTGAAGAATCGTCAACTTATCTTCCGGAAGCAGTCTGGCGTAGACGGTATCAATACCGGTTTCTTTTGCAACAGCATTCGCAGTTTTTTCAGAATCTCCTGTCAGCATGACTGTGTGAAGTCCCAGTGCTTTTAGACGACTTACGGCAGATCCGGCATCAGTTTTGATCGTATCCGAGATTATAAAATATCCTGCAAAGTCTCCGTCGATACTTAAGAATACTTCAGAACCGTTCAGTTCTTCATCGGAAAAATTCATATGGATTCCGTTGTCTTCCATCATCTTGCGGTTTCCGCAGAGCACTTTTCCTTCCGGGAGAAAAGCGGAAATGCCATGGCCGGCGATCTCCTTTACCATTACCGGTCGGCTCAGAGAAAGCTTTCTTTCTCCGGCAGCATGTACGATACTGAGCGCGATCGGATGTGTGGAAAACTGTTCACAGCTTGCGCAGATCCGGAGCATGGCTTCCTCGGAATGTCTGCCGACTGATTTGATTTCCTGAAGGCAGAAATTTCCTTCGGTGATGGTTCCCGTTTTATCCATGACAACAGCTCCCAGATCTGTTAAAAATTCCAGGGAAGCTCCGCCTTTAAACAGGATGCCGTTTTTAGAACCCACACCGATTCCCGAGAAGAATGCAAGAGGAACACTTAATACCAGTGCACATGGGCAGCTCATAACGAGAAACGTCAGTGCTGTATATATCCAGTAATTCCAGTTTCCGGAAACCAGCGACGGAATAATGGCAGTGGCTGCGGCAAGAAATATAACACAGGGAGTATATACCTTTGCAAATCTGGTAATAAAGCGATCCAGCTTCGGTTTACTTGCCGCGGCATTTTCTACGGAATCCAGGATACGGGTAACCATGGATTCGGAAAGTGTTTTTTCTACCTGCATCTGCAGTTGTCCGGAGGTATTGACACATCCGGAAATAATCCTGTCACCGGGTCTTGCCGAAACAGGAACGGGCTCTCCTGTCACCGGAGAAGTATCAATGCGGCTTTCGCCGGATATTACTTTTCCATCCAATGGGATCCGGTCTCCCGGACGGATCAGCAGAATATCTCCGATGGAAGCATCTTCAGCATCGATGACAGAAATTTGATCTCCCATGACGAGGTTAACGACTTCCGGACGCATATCTGCTGCTTCCATAATCTGGCTTCGGCTTCGTTCCACTGCTTTTTCTTCAAAATACTCTCCGATACGGTAAAAGAGCATGACACCGACTGCCTCCGGATACTCCCGGATGACAAATGCGCCGATGGTGGCTACACACATCAGAAAGTTTTCGTCAAAAATCTGTCCGTGAGCAATATTGCGGGCTGCCTCCAGAAGAATCTTTCCTCCCAGGATCAGATAGGCTATCAGGAAAATGCCAAGTACGATCCGTGTATCCTCGTAAAAATGGGAGATCAGACTTCCGGCAATAAATAAGGCGGCTCCAATGATGATCTGCGGAAGATCCGAATTTTTTTCCTCTTTTTTTGAGACGGATTTTCTTTCTTTTCCGGATTTCGTTTCCTGTGGGATGACCTGAACCTGAGATTCAATGGAACTGCAGATATTCTGAATTTCGGGAACCAGTGCCATCGGATCTTTTGCAAGGATCCGAAGCTGCTTCGTAGCGAAGGTGATCGAAGCATATTCTACCTGATCCAGCCGGCAGATACGCTCTTCCATCTTTGCGGCACAGTGTGCACAGCCGAGATTTTCCAGCAGAAAAACGGCGGGTTTCCTGTTTTCTGTAAATTCACTCATAATATAACTCCTTTTAAATACAGTTTTCGTATGATTAATTGTTCATATGAATATTTAATCATACGATAAATGCCATGTCAATAGGTATATGATGATTATTTTGTGAATCATCATAATTTCTTAATTTATTTAAGAATAACTTTATAGAAGTGACATATTTCAGTCATAATTATTTGTTATATTATGATTGTAGTAAAGAACAGTATTTCATTCATAACATTTTGGAGGGTGCAACGCCCTCCTCTCCCTCGGAAGAAACTGCATTGCGGTTAGTCTATAAATCCTAATCTCTCCAAAAAGAAACACACTGCAAAACCCTCGTGCAGTGTGTTTTTATGTTTAAAAAAGATTCAGAGGCATTCCCGCAACAAATACATACATGACAATAAAGTGGCAGATGCTTCCACCCATGACAAAAAGATGGAAAATTTCATGGGAGCCGAAATAACGGTGTTTTGCATTAAAGATTGGTAATTTCAATGCGTAAATGATACCTCCGATCGTATAAATGATGCCGCCTGCAAGCAGCCAGGCAAAAGCTGCTGCTGAAAGATTGTTGATAATCTGCGTAAAAGCGAGTACACATACCCAGCCCATTCCTATATATAATATAGAAGAAAACCATTTCGGACAGTTGATCCAGAATGCTTTTACGATAATACCGGAAAAAGCGATTCCCCAGACAAGGGCAAGTAACTGATATCCAAGCGGTTTTTCCAAAACGATCATACAAATGGGGGTATAACTTCCTGCAATCAGGATGAAGATCATCATATGGTCGATTTTTTTAAATATTTTATTTGCCCGTTTGGAAAGATCCAGAGTATGATACAGAGTGCTTGCTGCATAGAGGAGAATCATACTTCCGATAAAAATTCCAAGCGAAATTAAATGAATTTTATCAGGCTGTCTTGCGGCTTTGATCAAAAGCGGTGTAGAAGCGAAAATTGCCATCATCATACCGATAAAATGAGTAATGGCACTGCCGGGATCTTTTACATGAATGTTCATTAGAGTTCCTCCTTGTATATATTTATATTTTATGATGTAGTAATTAAAACTATGTATTGATATGAAGATATTACAACGAATAAAAAGAAAATGCAAGTAAAATATAAAAAGATATATTTTTTCGTTTTCTTGTATTGAGGTGTCTGATACAATCAAAAGGAAACCGGAAAGTTTGAAAAGAAAAATAGGAGAAGAAAATGTATGAAAACATGTAAAAAATGGAAGTATTGGTTTTTTGGCGTGGCTCTTGGTGCGGCACTGATTGGCGGAGCGTGGCGAATGGATGCACAGGCAGAAAAAGTTTCCGACAGGTATTTCATTGGTATGATGGCACAATCCAAACCGTGGGAACCGGGTATTATGGCCTTGGATGATGAGGATTCATACCTTCCGGAATTAAAGGACGGCAATTATGAACGATGGATCGACCGGGTAAAGCTTTCGGAAGATGCACTGAGGTTTTACGACCTGCTCGGAGAAGCAGCTGATAATGATGGAGTGAATGATTTTCTCGTTGACATGAAGAGCAGTTCCCTGGTGAAAGAAATAAAGATTTGGGAATGGGATGAAAACGGAGACGCTGCAGAAGTTTCGGCAAGGGGGATCAAGATTGGTGATATCCGTGGTGTGGCTGCCGATGTGGATCAGGCATTTTCAGCGGCGCAGGACGAGTTTTTTAAAATGTACTATGAGATGTGTTCGGTTTATGCTGCATTTACCAGAGATTTCGCAGAGATTTTCTGGCTTCAGGACAGCTGTTACTTCTCGACAACGGGAGATTCCATCTATACGGATCTGCAGGGAAACTATGTTTACGCCAATGAACTGTATTTTATCCTGGAAAGTGACGGAAATCAGTGGAGTATATGGCATGATAAATATAAGGATGCGGCTGTGGTTCGTGAAACAATAGAAAAAGTCGATGAAAATGCAGAAGAAATCTTAGCAGGTGTGAATCCGGGAATGGAGGATTCCGAAAAAATCGCATATTTCAATGAATGGTTAACGACTCACAACGAATATAATCACAGAATCGGTTATGGAAAAGATGATATCTGGACCGTACTCTACAGTTATCCGGATGCGTTTGAATGTACAGCAGCACTGGAAGGGCTGACCGGAGACTACGGTCCTGTATGTGAATCCTATGCAAGAGCAATGAAGGTTCTCTGCGACCGGTCCGGTATTCCGTGCGTACTGGTGGATGGTTATGCGGGTGATGGAGAATCCGGTGGAAACCATATGTGGAATTATGTGGAAGTGGACGGAGCATGGTATGCAGTCGATGTTACATGGAATGATCCGCTGGGTGGAGAAGAAGGAGCCGTTTCAGGATATGAAAATGAAGATTATCTGCTGGTCGGTTCTGATACAGTGATCGGAACATTGAAATTCATCGTCTCTCATCCGGTGGGGAATGTAGTGTTTACCGATGGTGTCAGTTTCATCAACGGTCCGGTTTTATGCAAAGATGGGTATACGGCGACTATTGAATCACTCCGTGTATCCTTAACAGCGGACAGTGTAACTTATGGTTATACAGAGCTTCCGGTTTTGACTGCAGAAGCGGTAAAAGCAGAAGGACAAACGGGAGATCCCGTATTCTCGTGGTATGAAGTAAGAGAGGACGGCTCGGAGGTCCGTGTGGATGGTGCCAATAGCAATGTCTTCGTATTTCCGGAAGGAAAGCAGGGAGGAAGGACATATACATACAGAGTAAAAGCAGCACTTGGAAACTGTACAAAATCAAAAGATGTTCAAATCAAAGTGACCGGCTTCGAAGATGTATGGACACAGGATTTCTTTTACCATCCGGTAGTCTGGGCAGTAGGAAAGGGGATCACGGATGGATGGTCAGAAACAGCCTTTGCACCGGATATGACATGTACCAGAGGTCAGTTGGTAACCTTCCTCTGGAGGGCAAACGGATGCCCGGCACCTGAAACAACAGAAGCGGGCTTTACAGATGTACCATCTTATGAGTATTATGCGGAGCCGGTAGCCTGGGCAGTAGAAAACGAGATTACAGACGGCTGGACGGAAACTACATTCGAACCAAATCTGACGGTAACCAGAGGTCAGGTGGTGACCTTCCTCTGGAGAGCAGAAGGAAAGCCCGGAAAAGGAGAATCCGAAAAGACAGGAGTATTCTCGGATGTATCCGAAGGAGAGTATTTCTATGATGCTGTCTACTGGGCAGTGGAAAACGGAATTACAGACGGTTGGACAGAAGATACGTATGAGCCGTATATGGGATGTACCCGAGGTCAGATCGTAACATTCCTTTACAGAACAGATAAAGTATAAAAATAAGATACAAAAAAGGGAACGACCAAATTGGTTGTTCCCTCTTCTTTCGCTAAATTCCATTATAGGCAAATATTAGCCAAAGTATCTCTTGAGAAGACCTTCGAATGCTTTGCCGTGTCTGGCCTCGTCTCTTGCCATTTCGTGCACTGTGTCATGGATTGCATCTAAGCCGAGCTCTTTTGCTCTCTTAGCCAGATCGAATTTTCCTGCTGTAGCACCGTTTTCAGCAGCAACTCTCATTTCGAGATTTTTCTTTGTGCTGTCTGAGACTACTTCACCTAATAATTCAGCAAATTTAGCAGCATGTTCTGCTTCTTCGTAAGCAGCTTTTTCCCAGTATAAACCGATTTCCGGATATCCTTCTCTGTGAGCTACTCTTGCCATAGC
>JBJEMI010000004.1:0-79018 GCA_051879615.1 Lachnospiraceae bacterium | reverse complement strand
CACATAGAAGAAATAACAAAATGTGGAAAGCAAATGTAAAATCTGTGAAAGTTAAAGTAAACGGAGCTGCAAAGAAGATGTACGTATGTACTTCTTGTTTAAAATCCGGTTTCGTAGAAAGAGCTTAATACAAAGATTTAAAAGGACTTGGTTTTCAAGTCCTTTTTTTATGTTCAGCAGCCGGAACCGATCTTATATCCCACGATCATCAGTATTACAGAAACGATGAGACGGATCCAGAAGCTCTCCATCGGAACAAGCAATGTAAAAAAGATTCCAAAGCCAATAAAAAAGAGCGCTGCTCCGAAAAGTGTTTTATTCATGCCGCACTCCTTTTTATTTATTATATGCTGTTTTCTGTTTTTAATTTACTGATCGATCAGATATTCTTTATTCTTCTTCCATCGCATCCCTGATTTCATCTGCTACCGGAGTGCTTTCTTTTCCGGCTGTAAATTTATTTACAAAATCCGGTACCATATCAAGAATTTTCGTCAGACCATCCTGATTTTTTACATTGACAAGTTTTGTTGTTCCGTTCTGGATCACAAGCACTGCACTCGGAGAAATCTTACCGCCCATGGCTCCGCCGCCGTTATTCTTCTTTTCCTGAGAAAACGCTCCTGCTCCGACTCCAAATGAAACATCTACTAACGGAAGGATGATCGTATCACCAAAAGTGATCGGTTCTCCCACAACCGTCTTGGTCGTGATAAAGCTGTCCATACCTTTGAATAAAGATTCTACCGTTGTTTCGAAGCTGTTGTTGTTTGTACTCATTTTTCTGTACCCTCCTTGGCTCTGATTTTATGAATTACATATCTGATGTTACGATCTTTTAATAAGATGACTGCTGAGATCAGCACATGGATCAGACGGAGCTTTCCTCTTGCCTGCAAATGTCCCTCCAGCCGCTGTTCTTCAAAATCCGGAATAATCCGCAGTTCCTCCGGATACAATCCATAAAATACTGCGATCACTCCGAGTACTTCTCCTGTTACAGCCGGATCTCCGGTACCAAATACAAGGCTCCCCTTCAGATCCTTCGGTCGGATCCTGCGCAGCAGTCTGAGAATCTCCCTCTTCGCCAGCCGGTATGCCTCCTTTACTTTCGGCTGTTCGATCAGGTTTTTATAAAATATCATATCATGAAAAATCTTTTTTATTCTTTCCATACCGGTACTCCAAAAATACGCAATACTTTTTTCATTTCCCGGTTCTCGTAAACGATCTGAAATGAAATAATATGGAACAGCCAGTGAACCTTTCCTTTGGCTTTCATCTCTTCCTCATTTTCAAGAAATACATCATATCTTACCGGAACAAACAGCAAAAGCAGTAAAAGAACTATGATCACTGCAAGAACTATACCCACTGTAATCCCGCAGAACTTCAATATCGTTAAAATGACCTTCAGCATTCAGCTACTCCTCAAAAACAAAAAATTTTCTGACATCAAAATCCCCGTTTTTATTCTGAACATCCAAAATGATCTGTGTCATCAGTTCCAATGCCCTGTCATAATCCTCTGCGATCCCGATGATTTCGGGATTCATTTTCTGAAATACGGACTGCAAATACATAGAGCTGTGAAAAATATCCATAAGATGCTTTTCATTGGAAGCAATCGTCAGAAAATATACATTCGGCTGCAGTTTTTTTTTGCCCGTTCTCCACATGATAAGCGGCAGCTTCTTTTTTGTTTTTTCAGTTGTATACAGATTCACTGCCCATTTCATCTCAGATTATACGGTTCCTTTCATAATCACAGTCCGGTCATATATGAAAAGCAAAATTACTCTGTCGTAAACAAACTTACAACAAAGTAATTCTTCTTTTCATGTCAGCTGAACTGAATTAAAAATATTTTTTCGTGCCCCACAGATTTGCTTTTTTCAAATCCATGTATTCCTGATACGCACTTTCCAAAATCTGCTTTTCATTTGCAAATTTCAACAAATGATACGCCTCGTGGTATTTATAATACCCGGAATCAACAAAATACTCTTCACGCTGTGGTTTGCTGTAATAGCTGTCCGACATCATCAGATACCAGTGAACATCTTTCTCCACGGTATCCTCCGGTATATGGAATGAATACTGACTTTTTCCGATATACTTAATAATCGATGCATTTACTCCTGATTCCTCCAGAACTTCTCTCATCGCAGTATCTTTATAATCCTCTCCTGCTTCTACAGTTCCTTTCGGCAGTACCCAGCCTTCATACTTGTTTTTATAATTCTTGTATAAAAGCAGAATCTTACCACGAAATATTACCACACCGCCGCAGCTCGTTGCCTCTATCATTGCAATCCCTCCTGTGTCTGCTGGTGTGTCTTTTCAAGACCTGATATCATTATAACAAATTCTGATCCTTTATACAAGCAAATCGCCCGCAATCTATTGAAAACTATTTATAATAAGTATCAAACAGTTTACCTGCGATCGGAACTGCATATTCACTTCCGGACCCAGCCTTTTCTACCAGTACACAGACAACCAGATCCGGATTTTCCACATTGGAAAATCCCACAAACCACGCATGACTTTTGGATTTATCACTGGAGTATTCAGCAGTTCCGGTTTTTCCCGCAACGCTGTAGGAACGTCCTGACAGTGCCGAAGCAGTTCCGGTTTCCACTACAGCCGTCATATACTCCGTCAGCATCTGTGCTTCTTCCGGAGAGAACAGTCTTTTCTCCGAAGACGGCATATATTTTTTCACAGCATCTCCCTGATAGCTTTCCACTTTATCGATGATGTAAGGTTTCATTAAATTTCCGCCGTTTGCAATCGCACAGGTCAGCATTGCCATATGCATCGGTGTCACTTCCGTCGTTCCCTGTCCAATCGATGTCTGTGCGATCGTCCAGTGATCCGCAGCCTCTGTCAGTTGAAAGCTGCTCTTATTATACGGAAAATCCAGCGACAGCTCCTGATTAAACAGCAGAGAGTCGCAGGTCTGCAGAAACTGATTTGCATTCAGCTGCAGACCGATCTCCACAAATGCTCCGTTGCAGGATTTCGCAAATGCCTTTTCCAGATTCAAATCCCCATGTGCTTTTCCGTGATAGCAGCTGACTGAAAAATCATTTTCAGCCAGTTTTCCTTCACAGTGATAGGAAAAATCATCCAGGCTGTTTCCTTCTCTATAGTATTCCAGAAGTGTAATGATCTTAAACACGGAACCCGGTGCATATTTTCCCTGTGTCACACGATTTAAAAGCACGCCATCGGAATCTTCGGAAATACTTTTCCAGTCAGATGCGATCCTGTTTGGATCAAAATCCGGTTTCGATACCATCGCAAGGATTCTGCCCGTGGAAGGCTCCATTGCGATTACTGCTCCGTCACGATTCCCCAGCGCGTCATATGCCGCCTTCTGTAATTCAAAATCCAGCGTTGTATAGACCTGATCCCCCATATTCTTTTCTTCATTGACTTCATTCCAGAAGCGTTCGGCAAAATAGGCATTGGAAGTCAGCAGCTGATAATTCCCGAGCAGCTCTGCACCTGCCTTCCCATTAGAAGCATATCCAACCGCATGGGCGAACATTCTGCCATATGGATAGATTCTTGTTTCAGTCCCGTCAGATGCCACCTCTGTTGTTGCAACCACCGTACCGTCACCGGTCAGGATATCGCCTCTGATCACACGGTCTGCAAAGGTATCCTGACGTTTATTATAGGGACTGGTGATCACATTGCTGCTTTCCACAGCCTGAAAATATGCGAAATGAACGATCATACATAAAAACAGTCCGAAGAAGAGATATGCGATTGTAATCAGTTCATGATTCTTTTTTTTCATTTATTTTCTCCATTTCAGCTTCCTTTGCTTCATCTTCTGACAATAGCGCGATTCCCTGCATAACTGCAAAGATAATCAGTGTTGACAGTAAAGAACTTCCTCCATAACTGACTAAAGGCAGCGTTACACCGGTCAGAGGAATGAATTTCGTAGCACCGCCAACCGTCAGAAATACCTGGAATGCATACATGGTTCCGAATCCCATGGATGCGATTTTATAAAAGCTGTTTTTTACATTCATTGCAAGTAAAAACATCGTCAAAAAAATGCTCATACACAAAAGAATTAAACAGACTGCAAAAATACCTCCGAGTTCCTCCGAAATTGCAGAAAAAATCGAATCTTTTTCTACAAAAGGAATACTGGACGGCATCCCCTGGCAAAGCCCCATTCCCAGCCATCCACCGGTACCGATGGCAAACAGGGACTGTGCAACCTGATAGCCTCCCGAATCTATACAGGACCAGGGATCACTCCATGCCATCACACGAACTCTGACATGGGAAAAGAGATGGTATCCGAGATATCCGGCTGCACATCCGGCCGATAATCCGGCCAACAGATAAGTACGCTTTTGAGTTGCTGCATAAAGCATGACAAGGTAAGTAACAAAATAAATCAGTGCGCCGCCAAGATCTGTAGAAACCACCAGAATCAGCACATGAACCGCAGCTACTGCTGTTGTGATCGCCACATCACGAAATTCGGTAGATTTTCTGAGTCTGCCCGCCGTATAGAACACAAAAAGGATTTTTACAAATTCAGATGGCTGAATCGTGACTCCCGCAATTGTAAAAGAAATATTCGCCCCATAGGTAGCGGCACTTAAGATCAGTACTGCAGCCAGCATGAGAATTCCCGTAATTCCGTAAAAATTTGTCATTCGTGCCAGTGTATTCCACTTTCGGATCAGCATCGGTATCAAAAATGTCAGAATCATGGAAATCAGCACGATCTTAAACTGTTTTACCGATTTCTCATAATTGATCCGTGTCAGAATAATGAAACTGATCGTCAGCAGCATATGCATATTCGAAAGCAGCGTTCGATGGATTCCCGGATAGACAATCCTCCATAAAACCAGAGAAAGTACAAAAAACAGGACCTGGAATCCGTAATAATAGAGCAGATTTTCCTGCTCCAGCTTCAGATAAAGCACCAGATATGCCACAAAATGCAGTGTAAGCATTACAAATGTCATTTGAAACAGCATAAAATCCTTTGTTTTTTTTGATTTTGCACGAAATGAAAGGTATGTCATACACGTATAGATCGCCATCAGTATGATCAGGGCGTATTTTGACAGTTCAATAATCAGGTTTGTCATACTATTCGACTCCTCGCTTAAAATGTCCCCTCGTAAAATCACTGAGCTCTTCAACAGCTTCTCCATATATATAATTTTGAATAAATCTATCTATGATATTTTTTGTCTGTTCATAGCTCTCCAAGGTAAAATCCAGCCGCAGAATCTCAGGTTTCAGAGCCGCTGCCTGCTTTTCATGATTCAGCAGGCTTAAAGGCTGTGCATTATAAATCACATTGTAGCAGTCCCGGCAGACAGGCTTTACCGGAAACTGTTTATTTCTTCGATCCTTCAAGGAAAGATAGTCTGCAGGCTGCAGAGATTCTTTTGAACCCTGCAGGCACCTTTTCATTGTCCGATAGACGCATCCCGCTGAAATCATCATTGGCAGATGACCGTAAATGATCATTTCCGATTCACCGGCGCCTCTTTCAATAATTTCTCTGCTGTTCAGTTCGACCGGAACTGTATGCCGGACAATTCCGGCAGCTTTCCAGAACTCGCAGGCACGCCGATTAAAAGTATAAAGACCTGCATCCACAATGATTTCCTTTGAAAATTTTTGCTGTTTCAGCCATTCGAAGCTTTCCAGGTTTCTGATCAGGAAACCATCCCAGCAGATGCTATGTATCTTCGATACTTCCGCATCATATCGTTCCCTGGTTTTTTCCCTGAAAACTGCAGGCAAACGATAATAGACTCTGCGTTTTTTCAGGGAATTCGCAAATCGTTTATCCGAATAAAGTTTTGTCAGGGCTTCCATATCCATCAGACTGCTGTCAATGGATACGATCATGATGCTGTCATTTTCCAAAACCGCCTTCAGTTGTTCCATTGTTTCTACTAAAGCATGAAATACCGGTTCCCATTTCTCAGATTCCGTATTCTTTTGAATCTGCCGGTTGAGTGGTTTCCTTTTCGAAACACGGCGGAATGCTTCTGTTTTTTTCTTTTCCAGCAATTCTAATGCCGTTCTTCGAAGCTCATTGATCGCTCCGTTCGGAACAAACACTTCTCCGTTCGGAAACACATCAAGTTTTTCAAATTCAAATGGGGTATTACCGGTCTTAGACAGCTGTTTCACAAAATCCGCTTCAGCCATTGCACGATTCTTTGGGATCATGGCTTTGGAACCCTCTGCTTCTACTCGGATTTCACCCCATTCTAGCATTAATTTCATAGGATTTTCTGTAGAAACTTCCAAGATTCCCTTAATTTTTTCTTTCTTTTCTTTTTCTACATACTGCGCACGGATTTTTTCCATCAGAGCATTTCTGACAGCTTCTTCTTTTACCGGTACAGGTTCAGACAGTGCCATCATATTTCTTCCGTTATGCTGTACATAATAGCCTTTACTGTAGCCTCTTTTCCGATAAAGGTCCTCCAACTCCCGAATATCCTCCTTCAGGATCTTCATTCCCGCAGATCCCTTTTCCAGATACCGGTCAATATATTTTCGATAAATACGGACAACTCCGGCAGTATATTCCGGCCGTTTCATTCGTCCTTCGATTTTCAGGGAATCAATCCCCATATCCAGAATCTGCGGCAGTAATTCCAGTGCATTCATATCCTTCGGGCTTAACAGATAGTTTTCATTTGGATCCGATATCCTCTTGCCACGGCAGATCACCTCATAAGGCAAACGGCAGGGCTGTGCACAGCGTCCGCGATTTCCGCTTCGTCCGCCGATCATGCTGCTGAACAGACACTGACCGGAATAGCAGTAGCAGAGAGCACCGTGTACGAAGCTTTCGATTTCAAGATCTGTATGCTCCCGAATCTTCTGCAATTCATTGAATGAAAGTTCTCTTGCCGTTACAACTCTTGTCACATTCGGAAACTGTTTCAAAAAATCAAAGCCCCCGGTTCCCGTAACCGTCATCTGCGTGGAAATATGGACCGGCAGATCCGGGAACCATTCTCCCAGTGCCCGTACCACCCCGATATCCTGTACGATCACCGCATCTGCTCCCTGCTCATAAACAGGCTTTACATAATCATAAAGCTCCTGTTCCAGCTCCTGTTCCTTCAGCAGTGTATTGATCGTAATATAAATTGCAGTATCATGAAGATGAGCATAATCGATTGCCCATTTCATATCATCAGTCGAAAGATTATTCGCATAAGCGCGGGCACCGAATTTCGTTCCTCCCAGATATACCGCATCTGCACCTGCACTGACCGCAGCTTTTAGGCTTTCTTCAGAACCTGCCGGCGCAAGAAGTTCAATTTTTCTCATGTTTTTCTCCTTCTACGATAATCAGCCAGCCCTCGGGCTGGCCGTTGTCCTCAATCCTGTTTAGATACCTTTGAATTTTTCAATTCTTTTTCCAGTTTTTCCATATCGAGCTGCACATTAATGAGTTCATGCTTCAAACTGTAGATTTCTTTATCCTTCAATTCAATCTCAGACTCCAGAATCTGAGCCTTCCTTTTTTCTCTGAAATAATCATCCGCCAGATTCATCCCCAGCAAAATCATCTTCTGTTCCGCAGAGAGTCTTCGATAATTCCCTGCATTCTGAATCTCTCCCAGCTTTTCATTGATAACAGATGCTATTTCTTTTAAATACGCTGCATCTTCATCTCCTGAAATCGAAACAATCTTTCCCCCAATCACTACCTCAGCTATATTCTTACCCATAACTCCTCCAAATCAGTATTATTCATTATACGGAATCCCCAGATGCTCAAAGGCAAATGGTGTTGCCGTTCTCCCCTTCGGCGTTCTGATTAAAAATCCGTTTTTTATCAGATAAGGCTCGTAAACCTCCTCCAGTGTACCGGAATCCTCCCCGATCGCCGCTGCCAGTGTATCCAGTCCTACCGGACCACCGGAAAATTTTTCAATAATGGTTGTCAGAATCAGACGGTCGATCTGATCCAGTCCGTATCTGTCTACTTCCAGTAGATCCAATGCAAAATCAGCGACCTCCTTTGTGATCACCCCATTATATTTAATCTGTGCAAAGTCTCTGACCCGCTTTAAAAGCCGATTCGCAAGACGCGGTGTTCCTCTGCTTCTTCTCGCCATCTCCATCGCACCATTTTCATCGATCTCAACACCCAGGACAGCTGCAGAACGGATAATTATCGTCTTTAATTCCTCTGCCGTATAAAATTCCAGATGATGAACCACTCCAAAACGATCTCTTAACGGAGCAGTCAAAAGTCCTGCTCTGGTAGTTGCACCCACCAGTGTAAAATGAGGCAGATCCAGTCGGATCGATCGTGCGGAAGCACCCTTTCCGATCATGATGTCGATTGCAAAATCTTCCATCGCCGGATAAAGCACTTCTTCAACCTGGCGATTCAGCCTGTGAATCTCATCCACAAACAGAATATCTCCTTCCTGGAGATTATTTAAAATCGCAGCCATTTCTCCCGGCTTTTCGATGGCCGGACCACTGGTCACCTTCATATGTACGCCCATTTCCCGTGCGATAATTCCGGCCAATGTTGTTTTACCAAGCCCCGGAGGTCCGTAAAACAGCACATGATCCAGTGCTTCTTTACGTTCCTTTGCTGCAGCAATATAAACCTTTAAGTTCTCCTTTGCTTTTTTCTGACCGATATATTCATCTAACGACTGTGGCCTCAGCGACGTCTCAATTTTCAAATCCTCTGCCGCTGCTTCTGTCGTCATAATCCTTTTTTTCATAAATCATCTCCAAAATCCCGTTTGGGCTATATTATAAAAATGCCAGATGCTTCAATGAAGCCTTCAATATTTCTTCTACACTCATTGTTTCGGCATGCTCTACCATTCGAACAGCCTTTAATGCATCTGTATTGGAATATCCAAGCGCAACCAGTGCCTGGATTGCTTCCTGTCTTTCATCATTGCCTGCGGAAGTTTCCCGCACGGCAGGATCTGAAGATTCCTCCGGGCCGGAAAATATGTCTTCCGGATGAAATTTATCCTTCAATTCAAGAATCAGCTTCTTTGCAGTCTTTGGCCCGATCCCCGGTGCTTTTGCTATCGCCCGTGCATCATCAGCCAAAACTGCCAGACGAAGCTCGTCCGCACTCAGATAGGAAAGAATCCCGGCGGCTCCCTTTGGTCCGATTCCATTGACCGTGATCAGAAGCTTGAATACCTTCAGGTCGTCTTTGGTCAAAAATCCATACAGACCGATCCCGTTTTCACTGACCTGAAGATAGGTATGGATCTTCATCTCCTCGCCGATCCCCGGCAATCTGGATAGATTCGGTGCAGGCATATATATTTCGTATCCGACTCCCCGGACATCCATAAGAATACTGTTTTCATTGATATCTTCAATGATACCCTTTAAAAAAGAAATCATAATCTCCTCTATCGAACTCCAAAAGGAGTCGGAATTGTTATTTTATCGATCGCAGGAACACATAAATTGGCGATCAGGACAGCCGCACAGATTCCCTCCGGTGATACACCGTAAAGACGGAATGCCCCGCTTAATACGCCCAGCAATATTCCATATACGATCCTTCCCTTCTTTGTCATCGGAAGATTCGAATAAGCCGGTGCAATGTACCAGACAACAAGCATAAAGCCTCCTCCGGCCAGATGTGCTGTCAGATAATAGGAACTTAATCCCTCTCCGCTGAATACTGCCAGAAATGCGGCAAAAGTGATCAGGCAGGTAAGAGATACCCGATAATCAATGATCCCTGCCAGAATCAGTACGACACCGCAGAGGCATAGAATCAGGGCTGAAGTCTCACCGATCGTTCCCGAAATGTTACCCAGAATCATTTGAAAGGTATCCACTGCTTCTCCGTTTTTCAAAGCATTCAACGGAGTGGCCATTGATATACCGTTCAGAATATATCGATTCATCTGCTCAGCAAATATTCCTGACAGTATCAGACGGGATACAATCACAGGATTTAACAGATTCCGTTCAAAAAAAGAAAGGCAAATAAAGACAGATGATGCTGCCAGAACACCTCCCAGTGCTCCCATCCAGTATGGAATATCCGGAGGAAGTGAGTAGGCAAGCAGCAGACCTGTAATGATCATTCTTCCGTCTGAAATTCTCACCTGTTTTTTTAATAATTTTTCATATAAAAATTCAGTCAGTACTGCAGAAACTGTCGTAACAGCGATCAGCAGCGCACAGGAAAGCCCGAAATGAAACACTCCGAAGATTCCCGGCGGCAGTAATGAAAGAATCAGAATCCCCATAATCTTCTGAGTTGTCATAGGATGCTTGATATGAGGCCCTGAGATTCCATGGATTAATTCATTCATTTCTAATTCCTTCTATCTACGAAGCATCAGACAGTTCCTTCTGAAATCTGATGCTTCATGTTTTTTATAATTTCCGTTAACGGACGTTTGGACGGACAGATATAGGAGCAGGAACCGCATTCACAGCACTCCATACCGCCATATTCCAGAAATTTATCCTTCTTTCCTCCAGCTGCCATACGAACCAGCATGGAAGGCAGAAGCTGTTCATTGCAGACCTCAACACATCTTCCGCAGTGAATGCATTCTTCAGGCTTGCTGTATCCTGCCGGATATTCTGAAAAGCACAGCAATGCAGAGCTTGTTTTTTCAACCGGTACGTCCATTTGTTTCAGAAGCTTTCCGGTCATCGGACCTCCGCAGATCACTGCCTTCGGATCTTTTACAAGTTCACCGGTTGCCTTTACCAGATCCTGAAAACTGCTTCCCATATAAACCTGAAGATTCATTGGCTTCTCAATACAGTCTCCCGCAACCGTGATCAGTCTTTTTACCAATGGTTTTCCAAAAGTAACCGCATTGCAAATTGCATGAATCGTGTCCGAGTTCAGTACAATGCATCCGATATCCTCCGGAATCTGTCCGGAATTGAGCTTACGGCCTGTACATGCATAGATCAGCATACGCTCCGCTCCCTGCGGATATTTTGACTTAACAGGAACAATCTTCATATTTCTTGTATCTGCAGCTACCATCTGAAGTCCGGTAATTGCTTCCTGTTTATGATCTTCGATGGCAAACATTCCTTTTGCCTTCGGGAACAGCTTTAAAACAATCCGAAGCCCCTCTACAATCCATTCCGGACTCTCTACAATCCCACGATAGCCGGAAGTAAGGTACGGTTCACATTCCGCGCAGTTTGCAATTACATACCTTATCTTTTCCGGCTCTTTTACCATCAGCTTCTCTGCCGTCGGATATCCGGCACCACCCATACCGACAACTCCGGCTTCACGGATCTTTCGGATAATTTCTTCATTGGTAAGGTCATCTGCTTCTACAAAATCTCCATAATCGACAGTTTTATACCGCTCATCATTTTCTATGACAATACATGTTTCCATAGCTCCCTTGACCGTCAGGCGTTCTTCAATTGCCTTTACGACACCGGATACAGAACTGTGAACCGGAGCGGAAATTCCCCGTCCCGCCTCGGCGATCAGCTGTCCGCCATATACACGGTCACCCGGAACGACCACAGGCTCTGCCGGTGTCCCCTGATGCTGTGACAGCGGAAATACCAGTTCCTTTCCCGGAAGTACTTCTATAATATTACTGTCTTTTGTCTCTTTTTTATGTTCCTGAAGAAAAATCCCTCCGTAAAAGGTAAAATATGACATGCTCCTAAACCCTTTCTTTCCAGAAATAAATATCACTCTAATTTATTATAAAGCAGATACATCAAAAAATCCACCATAAAAAAGGGACATACAAACGTATGCCCCCTGGTTATCTTTTATCCGCTGCAACTTTTGAATTATTCTTCTACAGAAGCTGCAACTTCTTCAATATTTACATCAGCTACATCTGCGTCATCTTCCACAACTTCCTGTGCCGGTTCTGAAGCCGCAAGCGCTTTCATGCTTAAACTGATCTTCTTTTCTTCTTCATTGAAATCAACGATCTTCGCTGTGATCACTTCGCCGATGGATAATACATCTGCCGGTTTTTCAATGTGTTCTTTAGAAATCTGAGATACGTGGAGAAGTGCATCAACCCCCGGTGCCAGTTCTACAAATGCACCGAAATCTGTCATACGTGCAACCTTACCTTCTACTACATTTCCGACTGCATATTTAACATCTGCATCTTTCCAAGGATTTTCATCTTCAAATTTCATAGAAAGAGCAATCTTTGTTCCGTTGATATCTTTAATATAAGCTTTTACAGTATCGCCGACTTTGAATACCTTCTTAGGACTTTCAACTCTGCCCCAGGACATCTCAGAAATGTGAAGAAGTCCGTCTGCTCCGCCCAGATCAATGAATGCACCGAAATCTGTAACGTTTTTAACAGTTCCTTCTACCACATCGCCAACTGCGATTCTTTCGAATAAAGCTCTCTGCATTTCAGCTTTTTTAGCTAAGAGAAGCTGTTTTCTGTCGCCGATCACACGTCTTCTCTTCGGATTGAATTCGCTGATCACAAATTCGATTTCCTGTCCGGCATACTTTGTTAAATCTTTTTCATAAGTATCGGAAACAAGGCTTGCAGGAATGAACACGCGTGCTTCTTCAACCACAACACTTAAGCCACCTGCTAATACTTCTGCCACTTTCGCTGTTAAAACTTCTTTGTTTTCGAAAGCTTCTTCTAAACGTTTGTTTCCTTTGTCTGCTGCAAGTCTCTTATATGTTAAGAGAACCTGTCCTTCTCCATCGTTCACTTTCAGAACCTTTACCTCCATTGTGTCGCCAACATTGATCACAGTTCTCAGATCAACGTTTGCTGCGTTTGTGTATTCGTTTCTGGTAAGAATACCGTCTGACTTATAACCAATATTTAAAACAGCTTCGTCTTCTTTTACGCTGATAACTGTTCCGTCGACAACCTCTCCTGTTCTAATAGTTTTCAATGAATCTTCCAACATCTGTTCAAAACTTAATTCTGACATGTTTTTGAACCTCCTGAATAATATTGTTTGGGGTGGAAGCCCCTGCAGTAATACCGACCACATCTGCTCCACGGATCACATCTGTATCAAGATCCTCCAGTGTCTGAATGTAACAGGTATTTTCGCATTCTTTCTTACAAATCTCGAATAACTTCTGCGTATTAGAACTGTGACTGCCGCCGATTACAATCATCGCATCCACTTCTGCAGCGATTTTTTTTGCTTCGGTCTGACGTTCTTCTGTCGCATTGCAAATCGTATTTATACTCTCCACATCATAACCTTTTTTTGAAATAATTTCAACTAAATCTTGAAATTTCTTGTAATTAAATGTCGTCTGTGAGACGATACAGATCTTCTCATTTTCTGCAGCCTGAAACTGCTGCGCTTCATCTGTTCTTTCAACCACAGCACATCTGCCCCGAACCCAGCCTTTGATACCTTCTACTTCCGGATGTCTGTCATTTCCGATGATAACGATCGTCTTTCCTGCCAGACTTTCCCGTTCTGCAATTCGATGTATTTTCTTTACGAACGGACAGGTTGCATCCACAATATTCAATTTCAGCCGGTTCATGAGTTCATAAATCTCTCTGCCGACCCCGTGGGAACGGATGATCACTGTCGTTCCTTCAGAAAGCTGTTCCAGTTCTTCTTTGGAATTCAACACAGAAACGCCTTTCAGTTCCAGATCCGAAACGACCTGTTCGTTATGAATGATCGGGCCGAATGTATAGATTGTCCGGCTGTTCTTTTCAGCCTCCGTATATACGGTGTCTACCGCACGTTTTACACCAAAACAAAATCCTGCTGTTTTTGCTAATCTGACTTCCATTTTGCTTTTCTCTATCTCCTGATCAAATTCAAAATCGCTTCGACGCTTTCTTCGATGGTCATATCTGATGAATCCACGAGAACCGCATCCTCCGCCTGCTTCAGCGGTGAAATTTCCCGATTCATATCTCTGTGATCCCGATCTTCAATATCTGCTTTTATCACATCAAAATCACAGACTTCGCCTTTCGCCGTAAGCTCATCATATCTTCTTTTTGCTCTCACTTCACTGCTGGCTGTCAGGTAAACCTTTACATCTGCATCCGGAAGCACACAGGTGCCGATATCTCTTCCGTCCATGATCACATCCGCAGTTGCCGCAAGTTTTCTCTGAAGTTCCACCAGTTTTTTCCGAACATCAGGATTTGCCGAGCTTGCGGAAGCCATTTTCCCAACTTCTTCCTGTCTTAAACAGGCAGTGACATTTTCACCGTTTAAGAGTACCTGCTGTTCCCCATTGATATATTCAATCGTAATGTCAATATCGGCTGCTGCCTGACTGATTTTATCCGAATCGTCGGCGGAAATCTTCTGTCTGATAAAGTACAATGCCATTGCGCGGTACATTGCACCCGTATCGATATAAATAAAGTTTCCTGATTTCGCAACCATCTTTGCAATGGTACTTTTTCCTGCGCCGGCAGGTCCGTCAATTGCCACACTGTATGCCATATTCGCTCTCCTTTATATTCCCGTTTTCATTCTATGCATTCATTCCTGCAAGATAGGCTGTGGACCATGCGATCTGAAGATTAAATCCTCCTGTCTTCGCATCCAGATCCAGAACTTCACCAGCAAAATAGAGTCCCGGGATTTTCCTGCATTCCATGGTAGACGGATTAATTTCTTTCACGGAAACCCCGCCTCTCGTAATGATCGCTTCATTCCACCCGCGAAGAGATGTGACCGTCAGTTCAAACCCTTTGATCAGATCCGCAAAATGCTGTCTTTCCGCTTTTGATATCTCATTGACCTTCTTATCCGGTGCAATGCCACTCTGCTCGATCATCACAGGAATCAGCTTCGATGGAAACAGGGAACCCAGCACATTCTTGAACTGCTTTCTGCTGCCCTCTTCAAACTCTCTTAAAATTCTCGCATCCAGCTGTTCTTTTGTCAAGGCAGGTTTCAGATCTATTACCAGTCTGAGCGGACGCTCTTTGATCTGTTTCGAAATATAGGAACTGCCCGTCAGAATCAGCGGACCGCTGACACCGAAATGAGTAAACAGCATTTCTCCGAAATCTTTATATAATTCTTTTTTTCCGTCATAAATTGCCGCAGTCACGTTCTTAAGAGAAAGACCCTGAAGCATTTTCGGAATCTCGCCTTCCACATTCATCGGCACAAGTCCGGGGCAGATTTCCGTGACTGTCAGTCCTTTTTCTTTTGCAAACCTGTAACCGTCACCGGTAGATCCGGTTGACTGATAGGAATATCCTCCCGTCGCAACGATCACCGAGTCAAATTCTGCCAGCTCGTCCAGTGAATGTATCTCATGATTCAGGTGAATCGATACTCCGGCTTTTCGCATGGCGCGTTCCAATGCTGCAATGACATCTGAAGAGTGGTCTGAGACCGGAAACACTCTGTCACCACGCTCAACCTTTAACGGACATCCGTTCTTTTCAAAAAAATCCATGACCATTTCATTGGAATAACCGTAAAAAGCACTATATAAAAACTTAGGGTTTGCGCGTACATTGGAAAATAACGTTTCGATATCAGCCGCATTCGTTACATTACAGCGTCCCTTGCCTGTAATAAAAAGTTTTTTCCCGAGTTTTTCATTCTTTTCGAATAAATGAACTTCATTTCCGTTTTGCGCCGCAAACACTGAGGAAAACATCCCGGCTGCACCACCACCAATTACCGCTACTCTGCTCATTATTTTCTCCATTCCATATACAATCGTGGGGACATCATCAGATGTCCCCATAAAAAATCTTATACCGGGTAAGCTCCGTTTTCTGTATCCGCAACCTTTGCATCTACCTTTGTTTTCTGAGCTTCTCTGTATTTAAAGAATTCCAAAGCAACCTGCGGGAACAGAGCATAGGACAATACATCCTCGTCCTGTTCTTTCCACTGTGCCATTTCTGCTTCGATCTTTTCCAGTTCGTTCGGAATCAGATCCGCCGGGCGGCATGTGATCGGTTTTTCACCGTCAGCAAGCGCAAGCTTCTGAACTTCCGGATTGAAAGGTTTTACTGTCTGACCGTATTCTCCGCGCAGTACCGCCTTTGTTTCTTTTGTCATCATCTTATATCTTTCGCCCATCAGCACGTTAAATACAGCCTGTGTACCAACGATCTGAGAGGACGGAGTTACCAGCGGCGGTTCACCGAGATCTTTACGAACACGCGGGATTTCTTCCAGCACTTCATAGTATTTATCTTCCGCATGCTGTTCTTTTAACTGGGAAACCAGGTTGGATAACATACCACCCGGTACCTGATATAACAGAGTCTTTACATTAACGCCCATAACCTTTGGATTTAAGAGGCCGTTTGCAAGACATTCTTCCTGATACGGTCTGAAGTAATCTGCGATTTCCGCAAGAAGATTCTGGTCAAGTCCTGTATCATACTTCGTTCCCTTGAAGGTTTCAACCATTACTTCCGTAGCCGGCTGAGATGTACCCATAGCTAACGGAGACATTGCTGTGTCGATGATATCACATCCGGCTTCCACAGCTTTCATATATGTCATGGCACCTACACCTGATGTATAGTGTGTATGAAGTTCAATCGGAAGACTTGTACCTTCTTTCAATGCCTGGACAAGTTCTGTTGCTTTATACGGAACCAGAAGACCTGCCATATCTTTGATACATAAAGAATCGGCTCCCATGTCCTCGATCTTCTTAGCTGTTTCTTTCCAGTAATCCAGTGTATAGGCATCACCCAATGTATAAGAAAGCGCGATCTGAGCATGTCCGCCTTCTCTGTTTGTAGCCTTTACTGCTGTTTCCAGATTGCGGATATCATTTAAACAGTCAAAAATACGAATGATATCAATACCGTTTGCAATAGATTTCTGAACAAAGTATTCTACTACGTCATCCGCATAGTGACGATATCCCAGAATATTCTGTCCTCTGAACAGCATCTGTAATTTTGTATTTTTAAATCCGTCTCTTAATTTACGAAGTCTTTCCCACGGATCTTCTTTTAAGAAACGAAGTGAAGCATCGAATGTTGCGCCGCCCCAGCACTCTACCGCATGATAACCAACCTGATCCATTTTATCCACGATCGGAAGCATCATATCGGTTGGCATTCTGGTTGCGATCAGAGACTGATGAGCATCACGCAATATTGTTTCGGTAATCTTTACCGGTTTTTTAACATCTGCCATTTGTTTTTCCTCCTAATATCTTACATAACTCCAAAGATTGCCATAAATGTACCGGCTGCTACAGCGGTACCGATAACTCCGGCTACATTTGGTCCCATCGCATGCATCAGCAGGAAGTTTGTAGGATCTGCTTCCGCACCGACCTTCTGAGAAACTCGTGCAGCCATCGGAACGGCAGATACACCTGCGGAACCGATCAGCGGATTTACCGCCCCCTTTGTTACCTTACACATGATCTTACCGAAAATAACTCCGGCAGCTGTACCGAATGCGAACGCAATCAGACCTAAGATAACGATCTTGATCGTATCCCAATTCAGGAAAGCTTCTGCACTTGTTGTAGCACCAACAGATGTACCAAGTAAAATAACTACGATATACATCAGTGCATTGGAAGCTGTTTCCGTCAGCTGACGAACAACACCGGATTCTCTGAACAGGTTACCAAGCATCAGCATACCTACGAGCGGAGCTGTTGTCGGTAAAATCAGACATACGATAATTGTTACAATTACCGGGAATAAAATTTTTTCAAGCTTGGAAACAGGACGAAGCTGTTCCATTTTGATTTTTCTTTCTTCCTCAGTTGTCAATGCTTTCATGATCGGCGGCTGAATGATCGGAACCAGTGACATATAAGAATATGCTGCCACCGCGATCGGACCCATGATTGCTGTCTGTCCTAATTTTCCGGCAAGGAAAATGGATGTAGGACCATCGGCACCACCGATGATGGAAATAGCTGCAGCTGCTTTATCACTGAATCCAAGTGCCATGGCACCGAGATAGGCAGCAAAAATACCGAACTGAGCAGCCGCGCCCAAAAGAAAACTCTTCGGATTGGCAATCAGCGGACCAAAGTCTGTCATCGCACCTACTCCGAGGAAAATCAAAGATGGCAGGATCGACCATTCGTCCAGTAAATAGAAAAAATGTAATAATCCGCCCGGCTCCATAATATCCGGATAGATATTTACCAGAAGCATACCGAAAGAAATCGGAACCAGAAGCAATGGTTCATATTCCTTTGCGATCGCCAGAAAAAGGAACACACATGCAACCGCAATCATCACATAGTTTCCCCATGTGAGATTGAAAAATGCGGTCTGATGCACGAGGTTTCCTAATGTATCAATGATGTAACTCATGTTTTAACCTCCCGTCAGAATCCATGCAACAGATTAGTTCATTGTAGCTAAAACATCACCGTTTTCAACTGAATCGCCAACAGATACATTGATACCTGCCACTGTACCGTCCTGTGGAGCCACAACCGGAATTTCCATTTTCATAGCTTCCAGAATCACGATCGGATCACCGGCCTTTACTGCGCTGCCTGCTGCTGCTTCTATTTTGAACACTTTACCAGGAACTGAAGCCTTGACTTCGATGGAACCCGCTGCTGCCGGAGCTGTTTTCGGAGCCGCTGCCGGAGCTGCCTTCGGAGCTGCCTTTGGTGCTGCTGCTCTTACAGGTGCACTGCCTGTTCCGCCTTCTTCTACCGTAACATCATAAACTGTGCCGTTTACTGTGATTGTATAATTTTTCATTTGAATTTCCTCCTTACTTATGCTTTCTTCCATTTATTTGCCTTTGAACGTTTAATGGAACGTACGACGAAATCATCCGAAGATGTTCCCGTATATGCTGCAATCGCAGCTGAAATCACCGCTACCAGTTCCAGATCATCTGCAAGTTCTTCTTCCGCAGGAACTGCGGCCACAGGAACTTCTGCCTTTGGAGCTTCCGTATTCTCTTTTTTGTCCTTCCTGTCTACAACCGCTGTTAACTTCGGGAGCAGAGCAATTACAAAACTGATAAAGATCAGTACCGCAAATACAGTTCCCATACCAAGTACTGTATTTAATGCAGCTTTTTCAAGGATTTCCCCCAGACCGTATTTCAGATCCAGCGAACTGCCCGTGATCACACCATCTTCATCAAAAATCAGAGTCATGACAGCTTCATGTTCTTCAAAAGTCAGGTTTGTAACCTGAATCGTTTCTTCATCATCCACACTTACTTCATAACCATCTGTAGAGATATACGCTCCCAGATCTTCTGTGGATGAAAGATAACCCGAAAATACATTCTGAAATGCTTCAGCCCTGATCGGAAGCCCTGAATTGTCCAGTACGGCCTGCATCTGTTCTGCTTCCAGATCTGTATAGTACTGCATGGTTTCTGCATCCATCATGGTCATGTTTTCTACCATAAATACAGATAAGCTTTCCATATATTCACTTCCAAAACCGGCAGAATTTTCTTCTGCACCTGTTTCTTCAGAGCTGCAGGCGGTCAGACCAAGAACAAGCACTGCCATACAGAGGAGCGCTGATAATTTCTTTATGTTCTTTTTCATCCTGTTCACCTCTCTTAAACTGTTCCGTGTTTTTTCGCCGGACGTTCGTCCCTCTTGGTGAACAGCATTTCAAATGCACCGATCACGTATTTTCTTGTATCCTGTGCTTCGATCACCGTATCAACATAGCCTCTTCTTGCTGCTGACATTACATTGTTCTGAAGTTCTGCATATTCAGCTGCTTTTTCTTTAATTGTAGCTGCATCTGTATCGCCGTACATCACTTTTGCTGCAAGTTCTGCATCCATCATACCGATCTCAGCGTTTGGCCATGCATAAACCATATCTGCCCCGATCGCCTTGGAGTTCATCACGTTATAAGCGTTTCCGAAAGCCTTGCCAACGATCACGTTTACCTTCGGAACTGTTGCATTACCGAATGCATAAGTTAATTTCGCTGCTGCCGCTGCAATATTTCTTTCTGAACACATGCTTGCTTTAAATCCGTTCACATTTGTCAGAGTCAGTACCGGAATATTGAAAGCATCACAGAAGTTTACGAATTCCGCAGCCTTACTGCATCCGCGTGCTGTAAGTTCTGCTGCATATTCGGCTGCCACGTTTCCTTCTTCATCGTATTCCTTCGTACGGTTCGCAACCGCACCTACCGTAGTTCCGTTTAATTTGATGAAGCCTGTTACCATTTCCTTCGCATAACCTTTCTTTGTTTCAAAGAAAACCGCATCGTCGGAAATATTGGATAAAACGATTGCCGGGTCAGCTGCCGCATTTTCGAGATCCGCACATACACGGTTCAGGTCATCTGTGCATTCTTCGAAATAAGCATCATCTTCATTGTTTGCAGGAAGCATGGAAACCAGTTCACGAATCTGAGTCATGATTTCAGCTTCTGATGCTGTTACATCAACAATTCCAACTT
Organism: Lachnospiraceae bacterium; assembly: GCA_051879615.1. Taxonomy (GTDB): domain Bacteria; phylum Bacillota; class Clostridia; order Lachnospirales; family Lachnospiraceae; genus HGM12587. The sequence goes on along the minus strand of JBJEMI010000004.1, from coordinate 58,607 downwards.
CTTCCATCTGGAATTTGGCAGATGCTGTATCGCATTTGGAAACTTCATTGCCTGCAATGGCATTTGGGGAGTTTACAAATAATTTTGCTTTATCAGCTTCCATGAAAGTAAAGTCTGTTAATGTCGGGATCATTGCGAGACCACCGCCGCAGTTACCGAAAATTGCCGTAATCTGCGGGATCACACCTGAAGCATTTGTCTGTTTCATATAGATTTCACCAAAAGCATTCAGTGCATCTGTAGCTTCCTGAAGTCTTAGACCTGCGCTGTCGATCAGACCGATCACCGGCGCTCCTGTTTTTAATGCCAAATCATAAAGGTTTGCAATCTTTTTCGCATGCATTTCACCTACAGAACCGTTTAAAACGCCTGCATCCTGGCTGTATACATATACAAGACTGCCATCGATCACTCCATAGCCGGTTACGCAGCCGTCTGCCGGAGTATTCTTTGTCTGCATGTTAAAATCTGTATTTCTGGCAGTTACCATACCACCGATTTCAACAAAACTGTTCTCGTCAAGTAAAGAAGCGATTCTTTTACCTGCCAAGCTCTGTGCTGTATTACTCATTAGTCAGCCCTCCATCTTCTTATATTGTAAATTATAATACCAATTTCTGCCGTGTATCATTCTAACAACAATCTCCGACGATTTCAAGCATTTTGTTTCTTTTTTAACAATAATCGGACAAAATCGACTGCTTTTTCAAAGAAGGCCTTTACCTTTTTACCAAATGAAGCTTCTTCAATATTCTCTGCCGCATATACCGGAAACTCCCGGATAGTTTTTCCATTCAGCTGATACCGGATGCTTCCTGCACATCCCCCCTCTGTTACCGGTGCTTTGACTGCTTTCTGATATGTCTGAATAATTTTCAGATGCTCTCCTTCCCGGACAGGATAGATGATCGGTGATGCATCTGTCGTAACCCGGACCGAGTCTTTCATACCGTTTGTTACCGGGACCGGTTTTAAATCCCATTCCGTCATCCCGATCTTCCGGCAGTGATAATTCTCTGTGCCATAGGCAAGGAGCCTGCGCACATCACTCCATTTGTAGCTCTTATGGGGATACCATCCGGATGCAAGCAGTGATACGATCAGTGTCATTTCTCCGCAGTCGACCGCTCCCACATAGCAGTATCCTGCTTTGGATGTAAATCCGGTCTTTCCGGTAACCGCTCCCTGAAAGCTGGTAAGCAATGCATTGTGATTTCTGCACTGATAACTTCCGGTCCCGGAAACATTTGTAAATTCATGGGACGGCGCACGGGTAATCTCCAGAAATTTTTCCGATTTCGGAGATTCGCAGATACAGTACCGAAGAATTCCTGCCAGTTCTTCTGCCGTTGTTCCGTGAATACCGTTTTCATCCTCTCCGTCCAGTCCGTTAGGCGTCACAAAATGAGTCTGATAGCAGCCAAGTTCAGCAGCCTTTAAATTCATCATTTCCGCAAACCCGCGAATACTCCCTCCGATATGTTCTGCTATGGCCGCCGCGCTGTCATTATGGGATTCCAGCATCATGGAATACAGCAGATCGATCATACGGAATTCATCCCCCGCCCGTGCATTCAGCTGCACATCCGGCATGGCAGCTGCCTCATTCGATATTTTGACAATGTCATCCGTATCTGCGTATTCCAGAGCAAGAATACAGGTCATGATCTTCGTAGTGCTTGCCATCGGCATAAATTCCTGACCGTTTTTGGAATAGAGCACACGCCCGGAATCCGCATCCATCAAAACGGCTCCGATGGCATACAGTCCGGAAATTTCATCCGAAGTATTCTCAGCCCCAGCAGCACTTTCATAAAAGCAAAAAAAAGCGGTGTGCAGCAGTATACATATAATCATTCCCGCTGCAATCATCCGCTTTTTGTTCTGATATTTCTTTTTCATACCCGCCTCAAATTCGTTTCTACAAATTTATGAGGCAAACAGTCATTCTATGATACTAAACGCCCAGTTTCATCTGAATTTCTTCTTCAGCTTCCGCTTCAAAGTCAGCCATTGCTGCAGCACTGACTGTCGGCAGCTCTTCCAGGGAGCTTACGCCGAAGTTTCTCAGGAAATCTTCGGTAGTTCCGAACAAAATCGGCCTGCCCGGTGCGTTTAATCTTCCCACTTCACCAATCAAACCATATTCTACCAGCTTATTCACCGCATGATCCGAACTGACACCCCGGATCTTTTCAATTTCCGCTCTCGTAACGGGCTGTTTGTAAGCAACGATCGAAAGGGTTTCCAGCTGAACATCTGTAAGCACCTGCTTCTTCGGCTGTTTCGCAATCCTGATCAGCACATCGTAATACTCATTCTTCGTACAAAGCTGAAAGGAATCCTCCAGCTCAATGATCCTGATCCCCCGATCCTCTGCAGCATAATGATCCATCATCTGATGAATGATCTTTCTGGTCGTCTCTTTGTCGTGCTCGATTGCCGCTGCAATCCTATCCACCTCGACCGCTTCTCCCATCGCAAAGAGAATTGCTTCTATCGACGCTTCTGTCTTCTTTAATTCCATATTTTTCTCCATCTGCCTATCCCACCGGAGTGATCAGGATATCAGCAAAAGTCCCATCCTGTTCAATCTCGATTTCTCCCATTTTCATCAGTTCCAGTATCGCCAGAAACGTCACCACAATCTTCATCTTTGTCTTCTGTCCCTCCAGAAGCCCGGTAAATGAAAACTGTTTATGCTCCCTTGCATAGGTACGTACATAATCCAGCTGATCCTCCAGAGATACTTCTTCTTTTTCAATCTTTCCGAACTTACTCCTGACAGGATCAATCTTATCCGTCTGGCGCTTCATAATGGACTGATAGATCGCATTCAGTCGGTTCAGCGTCAGATCTCCGAGCAGTTTTTCCAGATCCACAGGTTCTATGTATTCTTCTACTTCTTCCGGAATGGTAGGCTGTTTATACATCGCCTTTTCAGCGTCTTTGAGACGATCTTTTAATTCATAAGACATATATTTATACATCTTATATTCAAGCAGTTTCTGAACAAGCTCTTCTCGGGGATCGATCTCTTCCCCCTCTTCATCAACCTCCGGCGGAAGCAGCATCTTTGCTTTGATCTCCAGTAAATTTGCCGCCATAACCAGAAACTCGCTCATCACATTTAAATCTTCGGTTTCCATCGTTTGAACAGTTGCCAGATACTGCGCTGTAATCTCAACGATCGGAATATCAAATATATTAAATTTATTGACGTCAATCAAATGAAGGAGCAGGTCTAACGGTCCCTCAAAGTTTTCTATCTTAACGGGTAATGACATGTTATTTTTCCTTAAATTTTCGTACTTTTGAGATGAATGACGGAAAGCTCCGGCGGGTTATGGAAACGAATCGGAATCGTATGTGTACCAAGCCCTCTTGAAACAATCAGATGTCGGTTTCCGATGTGATATTTTCCCGCACTGAATCTCGGAAACAGCTTTGCCTGCGGCGTAATGATACCGCCGATCAAAGGCAGACGAATAATTCCTCCATGCAGATGGCCTGACAATGTCAGATCCGCTCCCCATGCAGCATACTGTTTAAAATATACAGGATTATGTGCGATGAGAATCCGATAGCTGTCATCTTCCTGACTGCTCCCCAGAGCCTCCGTCAGCTGATTCACTTCGAAAGGATAACGATTAAACTTCTCGAAATACTTCATCGGAAGATCATAACCATAGATTGTAAACTCGTTTTCCCTGACTCTGAAAACTCTCTTTTGATTCTCCAGCACAAAGACTCCCGCACTCCGGATCGGGGCCATATAATCCTCATACTTGTTTCCGTAAATCTCTCTCTGAATCTTCATACGTGCCTCGTGATTTCCCAGTCCGTAAAAAACCGGATAATCTTTCGCAAGATCCAGAACACAGTTCTGAGCCACTTCATGACTTACCATGGAATTTCCGATCAGCATATCTCCTGCAATACACACAAAGTCAGGAGCTGTTCTTCTGATTTCTTCCATCAGCTCCCTGTTTGATGCTCCATGAAGATAATTATGCAGGTCAGCCAGCATAACTATCTTCACCGGTGAATTTATTTTATCTGATTGAATCTCATAATGTACCGTCTGAAACATAATTTCCTCCGCAGGTTATCTTAACACAACTCACATCATCCACGCAAGCCATACCCTTTTTAAATAGTCTGTATATCCCGCCTTTTCAATTGACTCCGCACAGAGGATCCGCACAGTTCCGATCTTTCTGTCTCCGATTCTGTATTCTGCTTCCCCGATCGGATCTCCTTTCTTTACAGGAGCTTCCAGATATTCCGGAACCTTCACTTCCTTTGAAATTCCCGACAGATCCTCCCCGGTGGTTGTCACATAGGCAAAATCCTTTTCATACTGAATCCGGGCTGAAACCTTTTCTCCTCTTTTTACGGAAATATCGGGAAGCTTTTCTCTTGATTCTTCATTATCCTCATAAACTCTGCAATTTGCAAATCCGTAGTTCAGCATTGTACATGCATCCGCAAACCGCGATTTACCGGTTTCCCCATTCATAACCACCGCAATCAGCTCAATACCATCCTTTTTCGCCGATGCAGACACACAAAAACCGGCATCATCCGTAGAACCCGTTTTCAGTCCGGTAGCATACTCGTATTGTCTGATCAGTTTATTCGTATTTGTCAACCCGAATTCCGAACTTCCCTTTGCTGTTACATGTGTGATATTTTCCATCCAGATCGTGCAGTAATCATGGATCTGAGGATACTCTATCAGCAGTTCCCGCGACATCAGCGCTACATCTTTCGCAGTCGTCAGATGTCCTTCGGTATCAAGTCCGCAGCAGTTTACAAAATGAGTGCCATCCATCCCAAGGGAATCGGCTTTTTCATTCATCCGTTTTACAAACTCCGTTTCACTTCCTGCGATATATTCTGCCATCGCAACACATGCATCATTGGCACTGGCAACGGAAATACATTTGATCATTGTTTCTACTGTCTGCTTTTCGAAAGGCTCCAAATACACCTGAGAACCGCCCATGGATGCTGCATGTTCTGAAACGGTAACCTCATCCTCCAATTTTATTGTTCCTGATTCCAGGGCATCAAAAATCAGCAGCAGCGTCATGATCTTCGTAATACTGGCCGGTGCGGTCTGTGTCTCGGAATCCCTCTCATATAAAACCGTTCCTGTCGTAACCTCCATCAGAAGTGCATGAGGGGCTTCGACCGTAACCGGATCTTCTTCAGCCAGAGCAATGGCGGATAAGATCCAGAATGCGCACAGAGACAGGATTGCCAGAACACTTGTTTTTTTCATAAAAAACTCCCGATATTTACTCTTTACAGTTTAATCAGGATCATGAAAAAAAAGAACTCTTTTGAATCAGAAAAGGGACTGAATATTCAGTCCCTTTTTGCACATTAATTGTATTTACGTTTTCTAGCCGCTTCAGATTTTTTCTTACGTCTTACGCTTGGTTTTTCGTAATGTTCTCTCTTACGAATTTCCTGCTGAATACCTGCTTTTGCACAGTTTCTTTTGAATCTGCGTAAAGCGCTATCTAAAGTCTCGTTTTCTTTTACGATTACATTTGACATAGATTCACACCTAACCTCCCTCCAGTTGTGTATTGTGCATAATACAACTGTATGGGTATTTTTATTGCACTGTTAGTTATTATAGGGCAAGCAAGTCTGATTGTCAAGACATTTTTTGCCTGAAAATAATTTTTAGCTCAGCTGAGCTGTCGCGGTTTCCACCGCTTTTGCCAGTGCTTCATCAATACCTGCCGGATTTTTACCTCCCGCCTGAGCCATATTCGGACGGCCGCCGCCGCCGCCACCGACGAGTTTGGCAATCTCTTTGATCAGGTTGCCTGCATGAGCACCTGCTTTCATTGCTGCATCCGTAGCTGTTGCCATTAAGTTTACTTTGCCGTCTGCATCAGATGCGATTACAACGATGCCTTCACCGATTTTTTCTTTCAGCTGATCACCCAGATCACGCAGGCCGTTCATATCTACACCCTCAACTTTAACAGCAAGCACTTTCATGCCGTTCACTTCTTTGGCCTGATTCATCACATCACCGAGCGCGTCCTTGGCTGCTTTGCTCTTTAAGGATTCATTTTCACTCTGAAGTGCTTTTACTTCTGCAAGTAAATGGCTTACTTTTTCTGCTGCTGCAGCAGGAGTAGATTTAACAAGTTTTGCAACCTCTGCAAGCATTTCTTCGATTTCTCTGTAATATGCGAATACCCCGTCACCTGTTAAGGCTTCGATACGGCGGACACCGGATGCCACGCCAGCCTCAGATACAATCTTAAACGCCGTGATCACACCTGTGTTTTTCACATGAGTACCTCCGCAGAGTTCCTTAGAGAAATCTCCCATAGATACGACACGAACGTTTTCTGTATATTTTTCACCAAACAGCGCCATCGCACCGGATTTTTTCGCATCTTCAATATTCATGATTTCTGTAACGACCGGAAGCGCCGCCTGAATCTCTTCATTGACAATTGCTTCAACCTTTGCGATTTCTTCCGCAGTCATTGCCTGAAAATGTGCAAAGTCAAAACGAAGTCTGTCCGGAGTCACCAGAGAACCTTTCTGTTCTACATGATTTCCAAGAACAGTTTTCAATGCTTTCTGAAGCAGATGTGTCGCACTGTGATTCTTTCCTGTAGCGGTTCTGCCCTTTTCATCAACAGCCAGAGTAACCATGTCGCCGGTTTTGATCATACCGGATACCACACGACCGACATGACCGACCTTGCCGCCACGTAATTTGATCGTATCTTCTACTTCGAATCTGGCATCGCCTGCAGTGATGATACCTTTATCACCCTGCTGTCCGCCCATAGTAGCATAGAACGGTGTTGCTTCGGTAAATACAGTTCCGACCTGTCCGTCCGTCAGAGCTTCTGCGATTTCATGTTCTGTAGTCAGAACAGTTACTCTGGAATCATATGTTAAATGATCATATCCGACAAATTCTGTAGTTACGGAAGCGTCGATCTCATCATATACTGTTGCATCTGCACCCATATAATTTGTCGTTTCACGGGCTGTACGGGCTTTAATTCTCTGCTCTTCCATACACGCCTTAAATCCGTCTTCATCAATGGTAAAGCCCTTTTCTTCCAGAATTTCTTTTGTCAGATCCAGAGGGAATCCATAGGTGTCATAGAGTTTAAATGCATCTGTACCGGATAATGCCTTTGTGCCGGATGCTGCAAGCTTTTCTTCCATTTCACCCAGAATCTTTAATCCTGTATCGATGGTCTTATTAAACTGTTCTTCTTCCTGGGACAGAACCTTGAAAATAAATTCCTTCTTTTCTTCCAGTTCCGGATAGCCGTCTTTACTGCCTTCGATCACTGACGCACTTAATTTATAAAGGAATTTTCCTTCAATACCCAGTAAACGTCCGTGACGTGCGGCACGTCTGATCAGACGGCGAAGAACATAGCCGCGTCCTTCATTGGTCGGCATAATACCATCCGAAATCATAAATGTAGCGGAACGGATATGATCTGTGATCAGACGGATAGAAACGTCCTTCTCTGCGTCTTTGTGATATTCGCAGTTTGCAATCTCACATACTTTATCTCTTAAGCTTCTGATGGTATCGACATCAAAAATAGAGTCCACATCCTGCACAACAACAGCAAGACGTTCCAGTCCCATACCTGTGTCGATATTTTTCTGCTGTAATTCTGTGTAATGATTGTTGCCGTCATTATCAAACTGTGTAAATACGTTATTCCATACTTCGATGTACCTGTCGCATTCACAGCCCACTGTACAGTCAGGGCTTCCGCAGCCGTATTTTTCACCGCGGTCATAGTAAATTTCCGAACATGGTCCGCAAGGACCTGCACCATGTTCCCAGAAGTTGTCTTCTTTTCCGAAACGGAAAATTCTTTCCGGAGCAATGCCGATCTCTTTATTCCAGATTTCAAATGCCTCATCATCTTCCAGATATACAGACGGGTAAAGTCTTTCCGCGTCCAGTCCTACTACTTCGGTCAGAAATTCCCAGGACCAGTGGATCGCCTCCCGCTTAAAATAATCCCCAAAAGAGAAGTTGCCGAGCATCTCGAAGAATGTACCGTGGCGGGCAGTCTTACCTACATTTTCAATATCACCTGTACGGATACATTTCTGGCATGTTGTCACTCTTTTTCTCGGCGGAATCTCAGCCCCTGTAAAATATGGTTTTAATGGTGCCATTCCTGAGTTAATCAATAATAAACTCTTATCATTATGCGGAACCAGAGAAAAGCTCTTCATCGCCAGATGTCCCTTGCTTTCAAAAAAATCCAGGAACATTTTTCGTAATTCGTTTACGCCGTATTCTTTCACTTTTGTTTCCTCCAAATTTTACGCTTCTTCATCTGCTTTCGCATTTTTATGATCGCGTAATTTTTTCCCGGCTTTCACGCCGCCAAAGGCTACCAGCGCCAGGAGTGCTGCTTTGAATAAAGATGTTAATAATGTTTGAAAAAACATAGCTTACCTCTCTTTCTCAAAGATCTCATCCTTTATGAGATGATTTCCGTCAGCCGCAGAAGTTGCAAGCTGATCGCAACGTTCATTCTGTGCATGGCCGTCATGACCTTTCACCCAGATGAAAGTAACTTTATGCGGTTCCATGGCTTTCAGAAGTCTCTGCCACAGTTCCTGATTTTTGACTGGTTTCTTTGTGCTGGTCTTCCATCCGTTTTTCAGCCAGCTCCCAATCCAGTTCTGATTAAAAGCATCCACCAGATATTTGGAATCCGAATACAATTCTACTTCACATGGTTTGATCAATGCCTCTAACCCAACAATAGCCGCCATAAGCTCCATGCGGTTATTCGTCGTTTTTTCATAACCCTGGCTGAACTCCCGGATATGTTCTTCACCATTTCTGTCCGTATAGGACAGAATCGTACCGTACCCGCCCGGTCCGTCAGGATTTCCTCTTGCTGCACCGTCAGTGTAAATTTTAACTAACATCATTCCTCCTGTTTTCGGTGCTCCCACCATTGCCTATTTTAGCCGAAAAGTAATGATTTTACAATACTTTTATATATTTTCCTGTCAGCCGTCATACTCAAAAACGACACTTCCTTACGGAAGTGCCGTCAGAACCATTCTTCAAAAAGATTTAAAGAAAAATATATTTGCAGATAAAGAGAATGGACAGTACATACATCAATGGACTGAGCTTCTTTTCTTTTGCCTTTCCTGTTACCAGCACAAGCACTGTATAAGAGATCACTCCGATTACAATACCTTCTGAAATACTGTACATGATCGGCATAAACAGAATCGTCAGGTATGCCGGAATCGCTTCCACATAATCAGTGAAGTTAATCTTCACAACATTGCACATCATATAGAAACCTACAACAATCAGCGCAGGAGCTGTTGCAAAAGAAGGAATGGAAAGAAACAGAGGACTCAGCACGATGGATACCAGGAACAAAAGACCTGTCACACATGCGGTCAAACCTGTTCTTCCGCCTGCAGCAACACCGGAAGCACTTTCCACGAAGGTTGTTACAGTAGAAGTACCAAGTACTGCACCTGATGTCGTAGCAACCGCGTCCGCCATTAATGCACCTTTAATTTTCGGAAGCTTTCCGTCTTTGTCAAGCATATCCGCTTTGGAAGCCACACCGATAAGAGTTCCCAGCGTATCAAAAATATCCACAAAAAGGAATGCAAAAATAACCACGATAAAGTTTCCAATACCGATCTCGGATAAATTGGCTTTAAACACAGCACCGAAGGTTTCTCCCAAAGCCGCAAAATTCCAACCTGCAGAGAAATTCGGATACAGAGAATACCATCCTGCCTCCGGATTCGGAACATAGATACCGGCTGCCTGACAGATCATTCCCAGTACCCACGTGATGATAATTCCAAGGAAAATATCTCCTTTCACTTTTTTAACGATCAGATATGCTGTGATCAGCACGCCGATAATCGCAAGCAGTGCTGTAATTCCTTCTGTAGTGAAATTTGTTTTAAATGACTGATAGGTTACAAGAGTCGCGTCACTGTTTACAACAATCTTTGCATTCTGAAGTCCGATAAATGCGATAAACAGACCGATGCCTGCGGAAACTGCCGTTTTTAAGGTCAGCGGAATAGCATTGAAAATCGCTTCGCGTACATTGGTCAGTGAAAGAATGATAAAAATAATCCCTTCCACGAACACCGCAAGAAGCGCTGTCTGCCATGAAACACCCATACCGATACATACCGTATACGCAAAATAGGCATTCAGACCCATCCCAGGAGCCAGTGCAAACGGATAGTTTGCCATCATTGCCATACAGAAACATCCGATAAACGAAGCAATTGCTGTCGCAAGAAGAACTGCATTCGGATTCATACCGGAATCGGCAAGAATGGACGGGTTTACTGCAAGAATATAAGCCATTGTCATAAATGTGGTAACGCCGGCTAAAACTTCAGTTTTAACATCCGTTCTATTCTCCTTTAATTTAAATAATTTTTCTAACATAAGTTAGACCTCCTTAATCATTGCAGATAACTGCTGTTTCAAAATAGAACGCTTTTATCATAGCAAAAAAACACTTACTTTGCCAATAACTCTTTTTTCATGAATGATCATAAGCCTAACTTATAAAATTTTTCTGTTATTATTTAAAAATCTTTAAATGATAATGCATACCATCCCGCCATTGGAATCATTGACGATCTTCTGCATCGTTTCCTGTAGCTTCGCCTGACTCTCTTCTCCGATCTGATATACCTTGGATTTAATCCCGTCTTCCACCAGCTCCTCTACCGTTTTTCCGAATATATTTGTACTCCAGATATTTCCTTCCTTTGCACCCTGTTCTTTAATATACCTGATCAGATCTCCCGCCTGCTGCTCATTTCCCACAAGCGGAGAAACATCTGTTTCAATATTGGCGCGGATCATATGAATCGAAGGTGCTACCGCACGAATCCTTACACCGTATTTATTTCCCTGTCTGACAAGAGCAGGTTCTTCGAGGGCAATTTCTTCTTTGATTGGCATAACAACACCGTACCCTTTTTGTCTTACCGCATCGATGGCATACTGCACCTTTACATACTCTTTCTTCATTTCGGACAGTTCTTTCAGAAGCTTCAGAAGTTCGTACTCCCCCGGCACAGAAGCCCCTGTCATTTCGCTGATCATCTCATAATAATATTTTTCATCAATATCAATCTTAACTCTGATTTTTCCGTTGGACAGATCCATCTGTTCCAGCATCACCCTGGAAACATAAGGTGAATTCATCTCCAGATTCTGAACATTCACATCCTCTAAAACATCGATCCGATCCAGGATCTGACGTACACATTTCAGCAATTCTGTCTTAATGTCAGAATCATTCGGGAGCATTTCCACCCACTTCGGAATAAAAAACTCCAGATCAGCAATCGGAAACTCCATCAGGATCCGTTCAAATATGTGTGTAATATCCTCTTTTTTCAACTGCTCACAATTCATCGCAAGTACCGGCACCTGGTAATTTCTTTCCATTTCCTCTGAAAGCGCTTTTGTCGCATCAGAATAGGGACGGATACTGTTTAAAACGACTACAAACGGTTTTTTCAGATTTTTCATTTCCGTAATCGTTCTCTTCTCGGCATCTATGTAGGACTCCCGCGGAATATCCGAAAAAGAACCGTCACAGGTAACAACAATCCCGATCGTTGAATGGTCCTCCATGACCTTTCTCGTACCGATCTCTGCCGCCTTCACAAAGGGAATTTCCTGATCGGACCAGGGTGTTTTTACAAGTCTGGGTTCATCCTCTTCCATATGACCCGTTGCTCCGTCAACCATATATCCCACACAGTCAATCAGCCGGAACCTGACATCAATATCGCCAAACAGCTTCAGGTCGAATGCATCCTTGGGCAGAAATTTCGGCTCTGTCGTCGTGATCGTCCTTCCGGCCCCGCTCTGAGGAAGTTCATCCTGAATTCTCATCTTTTCCGGACCGTCCGGAAGATTCGGAAGAACCAGTACATCCATCATCCGTTTGATCAGGGTTGATTTTCCGGTACGCACAGGACCGATCACCCCGATATAAATTTCACCCCCGGTTCTCATCTGGATATCTTTGTATAAATGAAATTCTTGATTATTCTGACTGCTCATAAAAAACCCCTTTCATACTTTTTATAATGTATGAAAGAGGTCTTCATATTATGTGTTATTCAATTACCAAATCGTTCCAGTTATCATCCGGAACAAACGCAATATAGGTTTTACCTGTATTTAAAGTGATTTCGTTACCACTCAGATCATAATAGCGCGTGATACCCGTAGAACTGAGTTTATCCCAGTAAATCGGAATTGCATTGCCATTGGTAATGTAATATCCCGGCAATCCCTGTCCGATGCAGTTAAAGATCATGTAACCATTCGAATCATACTGATGAAAAGAACAATACTGAATAATTACATTCTTAAAGCTCAGCTGTTTGTTGTCATTTCCCGCATCCAGATGAGGCGAACCATATTCCGAATAATAATACAGTCCGTCTTCTTCACTGTATTTCAGCTCAGAACCATTATGCCGGAACGGAAGATCGATAAAATCTGCATTCCGAACCTGATCCGAGTTATCCAGAGTTACCGGTTCCGCTTCTGATGCAAAACGGAAATGAGATCCTTCGTAATATTCATTATAGGTTGTTGAATATTTTGATTTTTCAAATCTGCCTGCGATTTCACCTGTTGTTACATATTCCGTATACTCTCTTGCTTTACCGTTATTAATACGTTTGAAGCCTCCGGAGAAGTTTGCAGCAGCAGGATCTTTTAAATATTCATTAATATAGAACGGACCTCCGTCATGTACAAGAACTGCGTTCCACTCTGTGGCAAGCAGGATATTGGTCGGACGAACACTTCGAATACTTCCGACTCTCTCAATTGCATCCCAGTCTTTATACAGACACATAAATCTTGTAATACGGCCGTTGGCAGTACTGTTCATCAGTTCATAGATCACATCCGCATCTGTCAGTCCATAATGCGGAAGCGCGATCTTTTCATTATCCACCATGATGGCAACCGGTCTCTGATCTTTAATATCTTCAGAAATGATCTCATTGGTAAGCTCTGAACGATAATAGCCTTCCGGAACCTCATCTCTGACGATTTCTTCAACTTCTTGCTGTGATTCTCCAGGTACCTTTTCTCCGAGTGTTTCAGTATCTGTCGATGTTTCGACATCATTTCCGCATCCACCGGCAGCAAGTACCAGTGCCATGGAAATCATCAGTAATAAAGTTTTCTTTTTCATTTTTCTATTCCTTTGCTTATTTATTGGAAAGATATTCGTGGATACCTTTTGCGGCAGATTTTCCGGCTCCCATTGCAAGAATTACCGTTGCAGCACCTGTTACAGCATCTCCGCCGGCATAAACACCCTCTTTAGAAGTTGCTCCGCATTCTTCACTTGCCACGATACACTTTCTTCCGTTAACCTCAAGACCCTTTGTTGTAGAAGAAATCAGTGGGTTTGGTGATGTACCGAGAGACATGATCACTGTATCCACTTCGATTTCAAATTCGCTGCCCTCTACGACAACCGGACGACGTCTTCCGGAAGCATCCGGCTCACCAAGTTCCATCTTCACACATTTAATACCTTTAACCCAGCCGTTTTCATCAGCTACGATTTCTGTCGGATTTGTCAGAAGATCAAAGATGATGCCTTCTTCTTTCGCATGATGAACTTCTTCTACTCTGGCCGGAAGTTCTTCTTCACTGCGTCGGTAAACGATATGTACTTCTGCTCCGAGACGAAGTGCTGTTCTTGCAGCATCCATGGCTACGTTACCACCGCCGACAACCGCAACTTTTTTGCCTGCTGCGATCGGAGTGTCATAATTTTCGTCAAATGCTTTCATCAGGTTATTACGTGTTAAATATTCATTTGCAGAGAATACACCGCTTGCCTGTTCTCCAGGAATTCCCATAAATTTCGGAAGTCCGGCACCTGATCCGATAAATACTGCATCGAAACCTTCATCTTCCAGCAGCTCATCGATCGTAACAGCCTTACCTACAACAACGTCTGTTTCAATCTTAACACCTAAAGATTTTACATTTTCGATTTCAGGCTGTACAACACCGTCTTTTGGTAAACGGAATTCAGGAATACCATAAACAAGTACACCGCCTGCTTTATGTAATGCTTCGAAAATTGTCACATCGTAACCCAGTTTTGCAAGATCTCCTGCACAGGTCAGACCTGCAGGACCGGAACCGATCACTGCGACTTTCTTACCGTTCTTTTCTTCTGTGCCTTCCGGTTTGATGCCGTTTTCTCTGGCCCAGTCAGCTACAAATCTTTCCAGTTTACCGATAGAGATCGGGTCTCCTTTTACGCCGCGGATACATTTTCCTTCACACTGGCTTTCCTGTGGACAAACACGTCCGCAGATTGCAGGAAGTGCACTGGACTGACTGATCACCTGATAAGCCTCTTCCATATTTCCTTCCTTTACCTGAGCGATAAATCCCGGAATGTTGATGGAAACAGGACATCCTTCCACACATTTCGCTTTTTTACAGCCAATACATCTGTTGGCTTCTTCCATCGCCTCTTCTTTATTATATCCAAGACAAACTTCATCAAAGTTTTTCGCACGTACTGCCGGTTCCTGTTCTCTGACAGGTACTCTCTTTAATACATCAGCCATTATTTGTCACCTCCGCAATTACCACATCCGCCGTGATGTGTATCACCTTCCTGTAATTTCAGCAATGCTCTGCCTTCCTGAGTCTTATACATCTGCTGGCGCTTCATAGCCTGATCAAAGTCAACCAGGTGTCCGTCAAATTCAGGTCCGTCTACGCACGCGAACTTCACTTCATCACCGACAACGAGACGGCACGCACCACACATACCTGTTCCGTCAACCATAATCGGGTTCATGCTGACAATAGTCTTTAAATCATATTTTTTCGTCGTCAGACAACAGAATTTCATCATGATCATTGGTCCGATCGCTACACAAAGGTCATATTTTTCGCCTTTTGCATACAGTTCGTCGATTACTGCTGTAACCATGCCGTGACGTCCGTAAGAGCCGTCATCTGTTGTAATATACAGATTTCCCGCTACAGCTTCCATCTCTTTTTCGAGGATCAGTAAATCTTTTGTTTTGGCACCAACGATAACGTCTGCTGCAATTCCTCTTTCATGAAGCCATTTTACCTGCGGATAAACAGGTGCTGTACCGACACCGCCGGCTACGAATAAAATCTTTTTCTGTTTTAATGTTTCAATATCTTCATTGCAAAGTTCTGAAGGACATCCCAGAGGTCCGACAAAGTCAAGGAAATAGTCTCCTGCCTTTAATGATGTCATCTTATGAGTAGATGCTCCGATTGGCTGGAATACGATTGTAACTGTACCTGCCTCTGCATCATAGTCACAGATTGTAAGCGGAATACGCTCTGCTGTTTCATCTAATCTGACAATAATAAACTGTCCCGGTTTGCAGGACTTTGCTACTCTTGGAGCAACAACATCCATCAGATAGATGTTTGATGTTAATTGTTCTGCCTTTGTAATTTTAAACATATCTGCCTCCTAGTTTATGCAGGAAAACCTGCTTTCATGTAGTTCCCAATTCTTTACTACATACTTACTTAAATGATATAATAAAAAAGATGACTTTTCAACCGAAAAATCATCTTTACATAATTATTTTGTAAAATTCTGTTAAAAATTTTCACTCTCATAGCAGGTGTAATAAGCATGGGTAATCCCTGACAATGCACCATTTTCATCTTCTACCATGGCACTGACGATAATATTGCCCACAGGCATCAGGATCGGTCCTGTATAGATTTCCGAAAATTCTGTCGGCTCCTGCCCATTTAATGTATAATACCCCACACATCCCGGAGGAACTTCAATCGTTATGTACTGCTCACCGGAATAATCTCCGGATTCCGGATAAACTGCCGGATTATCCGGTCCGCCCGGAATCACCGTATAGGTTCCGGATACTTCGTCACTGACATTTCCGTTTTCATCCATCGCAAAAGCACGAATGATCGTAACACCCTCAGAAAGCCTGATCGGCTCTCTGTATATCTGACTGCTTTCGTCCGGAACCGAACCGTCTGTCGTATAATAAACGGTCCCTTCCTCCGAGGTCAGCCGAACAGACGCATAATACGTATAGCTGCCGCTCGGGATACCAAGCTTCGGCGGTGAGATCTCCCCGTCCTTTTCATACTCTGTTTCCTGTTCCGTTTGTTGCTGGATCGCTTCCGGGTTCTGACTCTGCAG
Organism: Lachnospiraceae bacterium; assembly: GCA_051879615.1. Classification (GTDB taxonomy): domain Bacteria; phylum Bacillota; class Clostridia; order Lachnospirales; family Lachnospiraceae; genus HGM12587. The sequence continues at coordinate 42,306 of JBJEMI010000004.1, read as the reverse complement.
CACAGAATAATAGGAGGCAAAGAAAGCAATCACCGCAACGATCACAACAACCACAATCCAGATATTCAGCCACGGAATGTGCTTTGCCTTTTTTACAGACTGTTCCGCAGGGTGTACCGTATGCTCTTTTACCTGTTTTGAAGATTCATCCTCTCTGTTTAATTTCACTTTTTCTTTTGGAATCCCTATCTGAAGGTCATCAATTTCCGGATCAAAGTCCGGAACGATCTGAACTGCCTCACCGCAGTTGTGGCAGAACAGGCAGCCCTCCCTGATTTCGGTACCGCATTTCTTACACTGCATAGATTAAAATCCTTTAAACATTTTCTTCGATATACTGCTCCAGCTGTTCCGGTGACATCAGAATCTCCCGTGGTTTGGTTCCCTGTTCCTCACCCACAATGCCGGCCTCCGCCAGCTGATCCATAATTCTGGCTGCACGGTTAAATCCGATCTTGAACCATCTCTGAAGCATTCCGATTGATGCTTTATCCTTTTCAATGATAAATTTAGCGGCATCTGCAAACAGCGGATCTTTTCCGTCACCGGAGCTACCCGCCGCGGCATTTTCCGGTACTGCAGACTGTTTTGACCGGATATGCTCTTCAATATCCTCTCTTGCAGTCATCGCTGTATTGTTCTTCTTTAAAAATTCCACAACAGCTCCAACCTCTTCATCCGATACAAAAGCACCCTGAATACGCACAGGTTTTGGATATCCGTATGGGTAGAACAGCATGTCTCCTTTTCCGAGAAGCTTCTCCGCTCCGTTCATATCCAGAATGGTTCTGGAATCAACTCCGGAAGACACCGCAAATGCAAGTCTGGACGGCATGTTCGCCTTGATCAGACCTGTAATCACGTTAACGGACGGTCTCTGTGTCGCAATGATCAGATGAATGCCCGCCGCTCTGGCCAGCTGTGCCAGCCGGCAGATTGCATCCTCCACATCTCCCGGTGCAACCATCATCAGATCTGCAAGTTCGTCTACGATGATCACAATCTGAGGAAGCTTTTCGGGCTTTTCATCATCCTCGATCATTTCGATGCTCTTCACTTTTGCGTTATAACCTTCCAGATTACGAACCTGATATTCCGCAAACAGCTGATAACGCCTCGTCATTTCCGCAACTGCCCAGTTTAAGGCACCCGCAGCCTTTTTCGGATCTGTCACGACAGGAATCAGAAGATGCGGAATCCCGTTATAAGCACTCAATTCAACGACCTTCGGGTCGATCATGATCAGCCTCACATCATCCGGTGCCGACTTATATAAAAGGCTCATGATCAGTGTATTGATGCATACCGATTTACCGGAACCTGTGGCACCGGCAATCAAAAGATGGGGCATCTTGGCAATGTCAGCTATCATGATCTTTCCGCCGATATCCTTGCCGACCGCAAACGCGAGATTTGAGCTGTGTCTGACAAATTCTTCTGATGATAATAATTCTCTTAACGTGACGGTTGTATTTTCCTTATTCGGAACTTCGATACCGACTGCCGCTTTTCCCGGAATCGGAGCTTCGATCCTGATATCCGCAACTGCCAGATTCAGCTTGATATCATCGGACAGTGCCAGTATCTTGCTGACCTTTACCCCATGGTCCGGCTGCAGTTCATAGCGGGTTACCGAAGGACCGCAGCTGACATCCGTTACCGTAACATTGACACCGAAATCTTTCAGTATCTGCTGCAGTCTGGCTGCTGTTTCCCGAAGCTCAGACATACTGTTTCCGGTGTTTTTTTCCCTTGATGCTCTCAGCAGACGAAGCGGCGGGAACTGATATCGGTAATTCGAAGGACTGATCGATTCAGCCGTATCGACCACTTCCGCCTCCAGTTCTTCTTCTGTCATTTTCTTTGGATTTTCCTTCGGCTTTTCCTTATGTACCGGAATTTCAGTCATCTCAGGAGTGAGCAGGATTTCTTCTCTCGTTTCCCGGATCTCATCCTTTAATTCACTCATATCAGATTTTGCTTTCGTCTTTCTTTCCAGCTTCACATCCATATTGACACCGGAAACCTTTTTTTCCAGACGGTTTTCACGCCGTACTTTTTTTTCTTCCGCACGTTCCTTTCTGCGGATGGATTCTTCTCTGGCAATCTCATTTACCTTCGTCCCGCTCCTCTGAACACCTCTTAAAAAGGAGCGTTCACTGACGATCACCGCTGCAATCAATAATACGGTAAGCAGCACAATCACTGCACCCACCATGCCAAACGCAGAGGACAGCACCTGACAGACCACAACGCCGATCCAGCCTCCTCCCGTATGATTTTGTGCACAGTCACGGAAGATTCCCCTGAAGGTTTCAATGTCATCATTTCCCAAAAGAGCATGCAGCAGACCGCAGACTGCAACCTGTGCCAGGATCAGCGCGGTGATCTTGATCACTGCGATTCCATTGTTTCTGTTCGCGATAAAAAAACATACTCCAATGAATAAAACACATGGAAAAACATAAGCATAGATACCAAAAATTCCAAAGAACAGATCACTCAGTACAGAGCCAATGATTCCCCCGAGTCCGAAATTGCTGATAAAGAGCAGGACACACATCACAAGAAGAAGGATTACTCCCACTTCTCTGATAATATCCTGACTGACAGCCGGAGTATTTGTATTTTTTTTATTTTTTGCAGATGTATTTTTTCTGTTTGACGAAGTATTATTCTTTTTAGTCTGACCGGATGCCATCTTCTTCAAACCTCCTGTAACTTAAAAACACCTGTAATTTACAGATGTTTTCCTTTCTTTTGCTGAATATCTTATCACAATCTCTGATGTTTGTCTAATTTTTCCCGGAAGTCCTGCCGATCATACGGTAGAGTTTTCGAAGAGCTTCTTTAATTCCTCCCACTTCACTGATAATTCCGGCATCTACCGCTTCCTGTCCCACAAGAATCGTTCCCAGATCCTTTGTCATGTATCCGGTATCAAACATCATCTCTTCTATGGATTCTTTGGTGGCATGGCTGTGTTCTTCGATAAATCCGGCGATCCGATCCTGCATTCTCTGAAAATATTCATAGGTCTGTGGTGCTCCGATCACCATACCCGACATTCTGACCGGATGAATCAGCATCGTTCCTGTCGGTACGATAAAGGAGTAATCCGTAGAAACTGCCAGCGGAACACCGATCGAGTGGCTTCCTCCGAGTACCAGAGATACCGTTGGCTTGCTTAAAGATGCTATCATTTCTGCAATTGCAAGCCCCGATTCCACATCTCCACCGATCGTATTGATCAACACAAGCAGTCCTTCAATGCTTTTATCATCCTCAATTTGCGCCAGTGCCGGAATCACATGCTCATATTTTGTTGTTTTGCTTGTGGAAGATGCCAGTTCATGTCCTTCAATCTCTCCAATGATCGTCAGAAGATGGATCTTGGATAGTGACTCCACTCCTGCCTTCTGTTCTTTTTCCTCCTTCAGGTCCTTCTTTCCTTTTTCGTTCTTCTCCTCTTTACTGTTTTTTCCCATAAAAATACCCTGCCTTTCAGAAATACTGCTATTAGTATTTCTGAAAAACAGGGAAATATTCAGTCATACACTGAATTATACTGCATCTAAAGCCTGCGCAAGATCCTCAATAATATCCTGCGGATTTTCAATGCCTACAGAAAGTCTGATCATTCCCGGTGTTACGCCGGCTTCTTTTAACTGTTCGTCATTCATCTGACGATGCGTATGGCTCGCCGGATGAAGTACACAGGTTCTGGCATCCGCAACATGTGTTACGATTGCCGCCAGCTTCAGGCTGTCCATAAATCTGGCCGCATCTTCTCTCGTTCCTTTCAGTCCGAAAGAAATTACGCCGCAGGTACCGTTCGGCATATATTTCTGAGCCAGTCCGTAGTATTTGTCATCAGGTAAGCCTGCAAAATTCACAAACTCCACTTTTTCATGTGCATTTAAAAATTCAGCAACTTTTTTTGCATTGCTGCAATGTTTTTCCACACGCAGCGGCAGTGTTTCCAGACCGACATTCAACAAAAATGCATTCATTGGAGAAGGAATACTTCCCAGATCTCTCATCAGCTGAGAGGTTGCTTTGGTAATATAGGCAAGCTTTCCGAATTTTTCAGTATAAATGATACCGTGATAGGTTTCATCCGGAGTCGTCAGACCAGGAAATTTATCTTTATGAGCTTCCCAGTCAAAATTCCCGCTGTCTACAATCGCTCCGCCGACAGCCATTGCATGACCATCCATATATTTGGTTGTGGAATGAGTCACAATATCTGCTCCCCATTCAAACGGTCTGCAGTTTACAGGAGTTGCGAATGTATTGTCTACGATCAGCGGTACTCCGTGTTTATGAGCAATGTTTGCCATTTTTTCAATATCCAGGATCACAAGTGCAGGATTTGCGATTGTTTCACCTAAAACCACCTTTGTGTTTTCCTGAAATGCAGCTTCGATTTCTTCTTCAGATGCATCCGGATCCACAAAAGTACAGTCAATCCCCATCTTTTTGATCGTAGCAGCACAGAGATTAAAGGTGCCGCCGTAAACCTTTGCGGAACAGATCACATGATCTCCGGCCTGACAGATGTTTGTGATCGCATAAAAGTTTGCTGCCTGTCCTGAGGATGTCAGCATCGCTGCTACTCCGCCCTCCAGTTCTGCAATCTTTGCTGCCACCGCATCATTGGTCGGATTCTGAAGACGTGTATAGAAATAACCGTTGTCTTCCAGATCAAACAGCCTTCCCATTTCGTCTGTTGTATCATATTTGAAAGTCGTACTCTGATAGATCGGAAGAACTCTCGGTTCCCCTTTTTTCGGCTTCCATCCTCCCTGTACACATATTGTATCCGGTCTGTAATCTTTGCTCATATGTAATACCTCACTTCATCACCTGTTATTTTCGTCCGAACGAATCCAAATCAATTCCGAAAATCGTATTTCGAAAGCCGCCGCAGATGCATTCATATCCTGCACATTCCAGCTGTGTTCCAAAGATACTGTTCCACTGCTCCTTTACCTTCTCCGCAAATGGTCCTGACATCTGCCCCCGGTATTCCAGAATCGCCGGAAACAAATAAGATACTGCAAACATATTGTAGTCAATTTTCATAGTTTCCCGTCTTGTCTTACGTTTTTCATTCTCAATACGGGTCTGTGCAAGGTCAACCAGTCTTTCGGCAAGCCTGTTCAGACAGTGTTCCTTATCCTCCTCCGCCCGGTAAAGCTCTTCCACACAGGCAAAAGTACGTTCGTATTTCGACATCAGATTCTTAAAAACCTCAGGATAGGTTTTCTTTTTAAATCCTTTTAAACACTCCTGCACCGGCTCAAACATGCCGTCCAACCCGGACATGGCTTCCTCGAAATTATTCATCCCAGTTATTATATACAGCCTGAACATCATCATCTTCATCTAAGAGATCCAGCGTTCTGTTCAGGAATTTAATGTCGTTTTCATCTGTTAATGTCACATAAGTCTGCGGAATCATCGTAACTTCAGCAGAAGCCATCGGAATCCCTTCTTTTTCCAGTGTTTCCCTTACAACACTGAAATCATCCGGATCCGTCAGAATTTCGAAGCTGTCTTCTTCTTCCGCAAAATCTTCCGCTCCCGCATCCAGAGCGATCATCATCAGATCATCTGCTTCCATATCACATTCTTCCTTATCAATGATGATCTGACCCTTCTTATCGAACATGTAGGATACACAGCCGCTGTTGCCCATGCTTCCGTTTCCTTTCGTAAAAGCACTTCTTACATTCGCTGCTGTTCTGTTTTTATTATCCGTTAAAGCTTCTACGATAATCGCGATACCGCTCGGACCGTATCCTTCGTAGGTTACCTGCTCGTAATTCACGGAATTCGCGTCACCGACAGCCTTTTTTATACCTCTGTCAATCGTATCATTCGGCATATTGTTTGCTTTTGCTTTTGCAATGACATCACGAAGTCTGTTGTTGTTTGCAGGATCCGGACCTCCCTCCTTTACTGCCACCGCAAGCTCACGGCCGATAACCGTAAAGATTTTTCCCTTTGCAGCATCATTTTTTTCTTTCTTATGTTTAATATTGGCAAATTTTGAATGTCCTGACATTTTTTCTCCCTTTCGTTTCTTTCTGACTTAATTATCTGAGCAGTAGCATTTTATCATTATTTGCAAATGATGACAAGATATTTTCAGCGCTATGTAATCAGCTGAAGGCTGATTTTCAATGCTTCATCAATTTTTTCAAGAATATCATTGTCCAGATGACAGATTTTATCTTTCAATCTGGATTTATCGATGGTACGAAGCTGTTCCAATAAGATTACAGAATCTTTGACCATATGATAGTGAACGGCATTAATGGCGATATGTGTCGGCAGTTTTGCCTTATTCATTCTGGATGTAATCGCCGCACAGATCACAGTCGGACTGTGTCTGTTTCCGATATCATTCTGAATAATGAGTACCGGCCGGATTCCTCCCTGTTCTGAGCCAACCACCGGTCTCAGATCTGCATAAAAAACATCTCCCCGTCTGATAATCAACAATCTCACGCTCCCACAATTTTCTTATGGTCGTAAGTATTCCCAATTATTTTTCAAAATAATCCCTGACTTCTGTAATTTCACCCTTTCTGCGATAAATTCTCGGAATCCGGTTTCCGAGATCACAGACAAGTTCATAATTAAAACGTCCGCTTAAATCTCCAAGTTCTTCTGCCGTAATGGATAATGTCCCATCCGTTCCCAGCAGAATCACTTCATCTCCGGCTTTCGTTTCAGGTACTTCCGTCACATCGATCATAAACTGATCCATGCAGACACGTCCGACGATCGGTGCTTTCTTACCGTGGATGATCACATATCCTTTATTGGAAAGACTTCTCGGATAACCGTCCCCGTATCCCACCGGAACTGTTGCGATTCTGGAAGTTCTTTTCGCAATCCAGGTACCGCCATAGCTGATGGCTGTACCCGGTTTCACATCCTTCACATATACTACATGACTCTTTAAAGACAGTACCGGCTTCAAAAGAACTCTGTCTTTTGTAACTTCATCAGAAGGCCATAAACCATAGGAAATAATCCCCGCTCTTACCAGTTCCGTCTTTATCTGCGCAAGATCGATAATTCCCGCACTGTTTGAACAGTGATGCAGCTGAAAATGAATTCCCGCATCAGAAAGCACATCAACGATTTCCTGATATTTTTGAATCTGAGCATTTGTATAGGTTTTATCCGCACTGTCCGCCGCCGCAAAATGTGTAAAGATTCCTTCCAGAACCACATTCGGGAGTTTTGAGATCTTTTTCAGATCCGTCAGTGCTTCTTCCGCTGTCTGGTAACCGATACGTCCCATGCCCGTATCCAGCTTGACATGAAATACAACATCCTTCTGCTGTCTGACTGCTTCTTCGGACAGTCCTTCTGCCGCTTCCATGCTGAATACAGTCTGACGGATATCATATTTCACGATCGTCTCATAGCTTTCCGGGAAAGAATAGCCAAGTACCAGAATCGGTTTTTGAATTCCCGCCATTCGAAGCTCTGCCGCTTCATCTACGGTTGCTGTGGCAAATCCCCACAGATAATCTAACTTTTCAATATGCTTCGCAATCGGAACAGCACCGTGTCCATAGGCATCTGTCTTGATCACTGCAATCATTTTCGTATGATCTGAAAGATTCTGATGCATCTGTTCATAATTAAATGTTACCGCATCCAGATCAATATCCGCATAAACTCTGTTATATTTCTTCATGTTTTATTACCTCTGAAATTCCATACAGTATATCCGAAGCAAGCATGCCGTGCATTCCTTTCCGGACAGCAGCCGCATCTCCTGCCTTTCCATGGAGATATACCCCCAGTCTCGCAGCCTCCAGCGGTTCCATTCCCTGACCGATCAGCGACGCGATCACCCCGGTCAAAACATCTCCGCTTCCTCCGGTTGCCATACCCGGATTCCCACTCGTATTTACAAATAGATCCCTGTTCTTCGACATCACGATCGTCCTTGCATCCTTCCAGACAAGAATCACCGGATACCTGTCTGTAAATGCCTTTCCCTGTTCGAAAGGTGATGCCGCAAGTTCACTTTTTTCCATTCCTGTCAATCGCGACATTTCCTGAAGATGGGGTGTCAAAATCACAGGAACTGAGATTTCTGATAAAATCTCAGTATTTTTCGCCAGCAGATTGATCCCATCCGCATCAATTACTATCGGTACTTTACTCTCTTTCAGGACAGATTGCAATATGTTTTCTGCAGAGTCATCGATTCCGATTCCCGGACCGACGGCAATCACATCCGCCCACTCCATGCATTTGCGAAGCTTTTCAAGATCCGGATGCTTCCGGTCATATACGGCAAGCAGCGCTTCCGGCAGCAATGTCTGCATGGGAACTCTGTTTTCCTCCGGTGTAAAGACCTTCACCAGTCCCGATCCGGTTCTGTAAGCTGCCGCGGATGAAAAATAGGCTGCACCGAAAATTTCTGCAGAGCCTGCAACGACCAGAACTTTTCCATAAGACCCTTTATGAGAATTCTCTATCCGTTTCGGGATTCTTCCCAGATCCTCCTCTTCGTAATAAAACGCATGCGCCCTGAACACATCCTGCTTCGGAATACCGATATCCGCGCAGATCACTTCTCCGCAATAATCCTTCGCCGGATGAATCATCATACCAAGCTTCTTTTCTGAAAAAGTAACAGTTGTCGATGCTTTCACCGCATCTGTGCAGATCTTCCCGGTACTTCCGTTGACTCCCGACGGAATGTCTACTGCAATGACCGGAATCTTCACGGCATTGACCTGCCTTACGTATTCCAGTACCGCTCCCTGCAGGTCACGGTTGCATCCGATACCGAAAACCGCATCCACGATAACAGTATATTCATCATAAGAAGGCTTTGTAACAAAATTTCCGCCGGTCTGCCTGTACATTTCCATCTGAAGGGCTGTTTCCTCCGTCATACGGGATTCATTTCCGACGAAATAAACTTCTGTACGGATGCCTTTCCCGCTGAGGATCCTCGCAATGGCAAGCCCGTCACCGCCGTTATTGCCGCTGCCGCAGACAATCAGAACCTGCCGCAGATCATACATTCCGTTTTCCAGCACTTTCACGACCGCACCTGCCGCCTGTTCCATCAGATTCATCGGCAAAAGCCCGTAAAGCTCCATCGCCGCACTCTCCCATAATTTCATTTCCTGATTATCCGGTAAATATCTCATAGAGTTTTAAACTTCTTTCTAACGAAAGAAGTAACAGGTTTCCCTGCTACTTCCAAACATTCTATTTCCTATATGCGAAAACCTAAATCTTTTCATAAGTAGAAAGGTTATATGACAAGCGCATCAAACTGTCTGAAAGATGAACATTCTCCACGACGACATCCTTCGGTACTGCCAGATCTACATGTGCAAAATTCCAGATCGCTTTGATACCACATTTTACAAGAATATCTGTCATCTTCACTGCTTCAGATTTCGGCAGCGTCAGTACTGCAATCTCTATCTTTTCTCTCTTAATAAACTCTTCCAGTTCCGAGATCATCCGAATCTGAATTCCCCGGATATTCTTCCCATCCAACTCCGGTTTCACATCAAAAATCCCGCGAACAACAAATTCATTTTTCTCAAAAGTCACAAAATTTGCAAGTGCCTGTCCCAGGTTACCGCCTCCGACAATGACCATATGATGAACATGATCCAGACCTAAAATCTTCCCGATCTCTTCATACAGGTACTTTACATTATATCCATAACCCTGCTGGCCGAAGCCGCCAAAGTGATTTAAATCCTGACGTATCTGTGAAGCAGTGACTTTCATACGGCTGCTTAAGTCATTGGATGAAATTCTCTCCATCCCGCTGTCCAGGATTTCTCCCAGATAGCGATAATATCTCGGCAGTCTTTTAATCACAGCTTTGGAAATCCCACGCTCTTCCATGTTACTCCTCCTTGATTTCCCTATTGTGTACATTATAATTGTTTGTTAAAATGATGTCAAATATTTATTAAATTCAGTTAAAACACGAACAAAAGGAGGATTTCTAATGATACTGGCATGCCAGAACATCAGCAAATCATTCGGTTCCAGAGATTTGATCAAAAATGCATCTTTTCACATTGAAGAGCGTGAAAAGTCAGCCATCGTCGGAATCAACGGTGTCGGTAAATCAACACTCTTAAAAATCATCATCGGAGAGCTGGAACCGGATTCAGGGGAAGTGATCGTATCCAAAGGAAAAACTCTCGGATACCTTGCCCAGCACCAGGATCTTTCCGGAGAAAATACGATCTATAATGAACTTTTTCAGGTACGTCAGGACCTGCTTTCCATGGAAATAAAATTACGGACACTGGAACAGGAAATGAAGCATGCTTCCGGTGACGCACTTCAGGAGAAAATGGACAGCTACGCCAAAACCAGCCACGAATTCGAGCTGCAGAACGGCTATGCATACAAAAGTGAAGTAGTCGGCGTTTTAAAAGGCCTTGGCTTTGAGGAAGAGGAATTCGGCAAATCCATTGAAACGCTCTCCGGCGGACAGAAAACACGTGTCTCCTTAGGCAAGCTTCTGCTGACAAAACCTGATATCATTCTGCTGGACGAACCGATCAACCATCTGGACTTAAACTCCATCGCATGGTTGGAAACCTATCTGATCAACTATCCGGGAGCAGTCATCATCGTCGCCCATGACCGCTATTTTTTAAATCGCGTCGTTACCAAAGTCATCGAAATCGACCAGGGTGAAGTACATACTTTTCTCGGAAATTACAACGATTATTCCGAAAAGAAAGCCTTCCTGCGGGAAACCAGGCTGCGAGAATACTTTAATCAGCAGCGTGAGATCAGACACCAGCAGGAAGTGATCCGGAAATTAAAAGCCTTTAACCGGGAAAAATCCATCCGTCGTGCTGAAAGCCGCGAAAAGCTGCTGGATAAGATGGATGTGATCGAAAAACCGACCGAAGCGAATTCCGAAATGCGCTTCTCCATCGAACCAAAGGTCATATCCGGAAATGATGTCCTGACTGTAGAGGGACTGGCCAAGGCATTCGGAAGTCTGAAGCTCTTCTCCGGTCTGAATTTTGAGATCAAACGCGGAGAACGTGTAGCCATTATCGGAAACAACGGAACCGGAAAGACGACGATCCTGAAGATCATCAATCAGGTACTGGACGCCGATGCCGGAAAGGTTACACTCGGAACAAAGGTTTCCATCGGCTACTATGATCAGGAACACCACGTATTACATATGGAAAAGACCATTTTCGACGAAATCTCCGATGACTATCCGCACCTGACCAATACAGAGATCCGAAATGTGCTTGCTGCATTCCTGTTTACAAACGACGATGTATTCAAACGCATCGGTGACTTAAGCGGAGGTGAACGGGGACGTGTCTCCCTCGCCAAGCTGATGCTCTCCAATGCCAATTTTCTGATTCTGGATGAACCGACAAACCATCTTGACATCCAGTCAAAGGAAATTTTAGAACAGGCTTTAAACCGCTACACGGGAACTGTCCTCTACGTCTCCCATGACCGTTATTTTATCAATAAAACAGCTACCAGAATCCTGGATCTGACCGGTCAGACGCTGGTCAACTATATCGGTAATTATGATTACTATCTGGAGAAAAAAGAAGAGCTTACAGCCATTTACGCACCCAATGCCGCCGGCGAAACTGCCCAAACATCCAGGCCGGAAACCGAAACTAAGCTGGACTGGAAGGCTCAGAAAGAGATTCAGGCACAGGAGCGCAAGCGCAAGAATGATCTCAAAAGAATTGAAGAGCAAATCGCCCGGCTGGAGGCACGGGACAAAGAAATCGATACGGAAATGGAAGATCCGGAAGTATTTACCAATGTAGCAAAATGTCAGGCACTTTCCATTGAAAAGGACCGCGTTCTGCAGGAACTGGATGATCTGTATGAACAGTGGGAGGAACTGGCGGAATAGACTTTGTATTCTGTTATGATAAAATAAAGACCGCACTGTATTAAAATGATATACAATGCGGTCATAGGGTTTGTATCGGTCATTAAGCTGAGTACATCTTTTCCATCGTCTCTCTGACTGCCTTAATAAATTCCAGAGAATTCAGCACTTCCACATTTTCCAGAGAAGTGATCAGTGCCAGGTCTTTTGTCATCCTGCCCTCTTCAATCGTCTTGACAGATGCCTTTTCCAGCTTATCGGCAAATTCCATAAGCTCCGGCAGATTATCCAGCTCTCCGCGTTTTCTTAAAGCTCCGCTCCATGCAAAGATCGTTGCCATGGAGTTTGTGGAGGTCTCTTCGCCTTTCAAATGTTTATAGTAATGTCTCTGAACAGTTCCGTGGGCTGCCTCATACTCCCAGTATCCGTGCGGAGATACCAGCACCGAAGTCATCATGGCCAGAGACCCGAAGGCTGTGGCTACCAGGTCACTCATCACATCTCCGTCGTAGTTTTTGCATGCCCAGATAAATCCGCCCTCGGATTTCACGACTCTGGCTACAGCATCGTCAATCAGCGTATAGAAATAGGTAATACCGGCTTTCTCAAATTTTTCTCTGTATTCCTTCTCATACAGGTCCTCAAAGACATCTTTGAAATGATGATCGTACTTCTTGGAAATAGTATCCTTGGCAGCAAACCACAGATCCTGTCTGGTATCCAGTGCATACTGGAAACAGCTTTTTGCAAAGCTCTCGATCGAATCATCCAGGTTGTGCTGTCCCTGAACGACACCTGCTCCCTGAAAATCATGCACCATCGCTCTTGTTTCTGTTCCGTCCTCTGCCGTATAGACAAGCTCACATTTTCCCGGGCCCGGAATGCGCAGTTCTGTTGCTTTATACACATCACCGTAGGCATGACGGGCCAGTGTGATCGGTTTTTTCCAGGTTTTCACATAAGGATCGATACCTTTTACAATGATCGGTGCCCTGAAAACAGTTCCGTCCAGCATGGCACGAATCGTACCGTTCGGGCTCTTCCACATTTCCTTTAAATCATATTCCTCCACTCTGGCTGCGTTTGGCGTAATAGTTGCACATTTTACCGCAACACCGTATTTTTTTGTTGCATTTGAAGCATCGATCGTCACCTGATCATCTGTTTCGTTACGATGTTCCAGACCCAGATCGTAATATTCTGTTTTTAATTCCACAAATGGTTCGATCAGTTCATCCTTGATCATTTTCCAGAGGATTCTGGTCATTTCGTCTCCGTCCATTTCAACTAACGGAGTCATCATCTTGATTTTTTCCATACTTATTTACTCCTTAACTGTTTTGCTGCTGAATTTTCTCATTGTTTTTCATCGTATTCTGTACATGGTTATGTGCACATTGCTCCGCAAGATCCGCATCTTTCGCTTTGATCGCATTTAAAATCGCACGGTGCTCTTCTGTAGAATTTTTAGAGCGCATGGAATTGGAAAGGCTGGTTTTGCGAACCCTTGTCACATACATATGAAAATCCGAAAGAATATGATTTAACATTTTGCTTCCTGATGCCTCGTACATCAGTTCGTGGAACTGACTGTCCAGTGCATAAACCTGCTCATAATTGCCCTTGTCTGCATGAAAATCGGTCAGATAAAGCGTTTCCTCCATTTTTTCCAGCTGCTCTTTTGAAATATTTTCCGTAGCCCAGCGGGCACTTAAGCCCTCCAGAAAATATCGGATCTGTTCGATATCCCTGACGTCCTTTTCCGTAATCCCCGTTACCCTGGCGCCTTTGTTCGGAATAATTTCCACAAGTCCCTCCAGCTCCAGCTGACGAAGAGCTTCTCTGACGGGTGTTCTGGAAACTCCCATCTTTTCACCCAGAACTGCTTCTTTTAATTCCTCATGTTCTTTATAAAGTCCATTGACAATATCTTCCCGGATCTTATCATAGACTCTGCCTCTTAAGGAGTATTTGTCAGAGCCTTCATTGACGTCCTTAGCTTTCACTTCCATTACCTCCAAAATCAGGACACCTGTACCCGAGTCTGCTGCATGCCTGATCGATCGCCTGTAAGATTTCCTCGTCTGTCAATACCGTTACACGACCTCTTTCATATTCTCTGTCTACCCATACCTTAATGTCCTCTACGACCGGATGCGTTTTCAGAATCTGTTTGTCAGCTTTTAATCCGAAATAGGTATTGATCCAGTGAGCGATCCCTGCGAGGCCGGATGTATTGGAAATGGCCACCCGCACCGGTCTGTTTAAAAATTTTTCCGTATCAAAAATATTGTAGATTTCTTCATTCTTCAAAAGACCGTCCGCATGGATTCCTGCCCGGGTGACATTAAAGTTCTTACCTACAAACGGTGTTCTCGGCGGAATCTGATATCCGATCTCTTTTTCATAGTATTCAGCAATCTCCGTGATCACAGAGGTGTCCATTCCATCCAGGGATCCCCGAAGCTGTGCATATTCGAAGATCATTGCTTCCAACGGTGTATTTCCTGTACGTTCACCGATACCGAATAACGAACAGTTCACCCCGCTGGCACCGTAGAGCCATGCAGTTGTGGAATTGCTGACTGCCTTATAAAAGTCATTGTGTCCGTGCCATTCGATCAGTTCGGAAGGAATTCCTGCATGGGTCATAATACCATAGATGATTCCCGGTACAGATCTTGGAATCACGGCACCCGGATAATTCACACCGTAACCCATTGTGTCACAGCAGCGAACCTTGATCGGAATCTGATATTCATCCATCAGCTCCTTTAATTCCAGACAGAACGGAATCACATAACCGTAAATATCCGCTCTGGTAATATCTTCGAGATGACATCTCGGACTGACGCCGATCTCCAGACAGTCGCGGACAATGCTCAAATAGTGATTCATCGCTTCGCGCCGGGTCATTTTCATCTTATAAAAAATATGATAATCGGAGCAGCTTACCAGAATACCGGTTTCCTTTAATCCGATATCCTTTACCAGCTGGAAATCCTTTTTGTTTGCGCGGATCCAGGCAGTTACTTCCGGAAATTGGTAACCTCTTTCCAGACATTTGTAAACGGCATCTCTGTCCTTTTTGCTGTAGAGGAAAAACTCGCTCTGTTTGATCTTCCCCTTAGGGCCGCCTAATCTATTTAAGTAATCATAAATCGTAACAATCTGTTCTGTAGAATACGGAGCTCTGGACTGCTGTCCGTCGCGAAACGTCGTATCAGTGATCCAGATTTCTTCCGGCATACAATGCGGTACTACTCGATCGTTAAATGCGATACGTGGTATCTCGGTGTAAGGGAAAAGATTTCTGAACACGTTTGGTGTATCTGTGTCCACCAAATGGTACATATGCTCTTCCAGCTGCAGTAAATTCGTTTTTTCATTAAATTTCACACGTCTGTTATCCATTATAAAGCCTCCTGCTTTCTTCTCCTCATTGAGTACCTTCGTCAAAAAGTATACAATCTCAATGGTATTATTGTATACACTTGTGAAATACATGTCAATCTCCAATACGAAAAAACTCCCATTGTTTTCACACTTTCCCTGATTTCACATATGATATCGTGTAAAGAAATATTGGAGGTATCCTTATGGGTGACTTATCTTCTGGATGCGGATGCGGACGCTCCGCAATGGGAAACGGCAATGACTGCTGCTGTTCTATTATTTGGATTCTGCTTCTGTTAAGTTTCTGCGGCGGCAATGGCTGTGGTTTCTTCGGCAGAAACGACTGTGGATGCAACGATTGCTGTGACAACAACAGCTGTATCTGGCTGATCCTGCTTCTCATCTTCTGCGGCGGCGGATTCTTTGGCAGAAATGACTGTGGCTGCGGATGTAATAACTGTGGAGGCAGCTGTGGCTGCTAACGGAAGTAATTCCGGTATAGGGGGCATCTTCGGATGCCCTTCTTACCATGAGAACACTCCTACCATGATCGAAACCCTGAAACTGTTCCTCCCGTATTTCCCCTTACATATCCAGAAACTCATTTCGATGTATCTGAAAATATTGGAAATGATGCATATGATGGAGATGCTGATGAATATGATGAACCACATGGATGAATATCAGGCAATCTTTCAGATGTTCGGCAATATGCAGCCTCATTCGGACAACAACGGATTTTCTCAGATGGTGTCCGGGCTGATGCCTTCTGCCGCAAAAGGATTTCCTGATTTTAATGCTTTGAAAAACATGATGGAAGGAAGTGATCTTGTCGATGAGTTTACCTACGTGGAAGAACCATCCGGCGCTCAGACAGATGGATCCCAAAAAGATTTTTTTACTGACTAAGGTTTCCGAAAAGATTGAAGGAAAATCAGAACAGGAAGTTCTGCCTGTCCTGATGGCCGCCATGGCCAGTGCAAGAAAACAGAATATTACTTTTACCACTGAAGAATTTGAAATTCTGTTTTCCATATTAAAGGAGGGACACAGTCCCGATGAAATCAGCCGCATGAACCAGACCCTGGAATTTGCGCGCAATATTTTGGCGAAGTCCTGAGGACTTCGCCATATCTTAATTTCTTTTAATTGTATGCCCGATACAGGAATGTCACAACCTGTCCCCGGGTACACGGCATCTCCGGTGCAAAGGTGTCTTGTGTCCACCCATCCGTAATTCCGTTTTCTACGGCCCAATAAACGGCATCATAATAATATGTCCCCGACAGAATATCCGTAAACCTCCGATCACTGCCGCAGGTGTATTCCGGTTCTTTTTCTGCCCTGTAAAGGAAGGTCACAAACTGGCCTCTCGAAACAGTTCTGTCCGGTGCAAAGGTATCTTCCGTCCACCCATCCGTAATTCCGTTTTCTACAGCCCACATGACTGCCTGTGAGTAATACGCCTCTTTCGGTACATCCGTAAAACCGGTCTGATCACTCACCTGTTCCTGACACCCTTTGGCTCTCCAGAGGAAGGTCACAACCTGTCCCCGGGTACATGCCATTTCCGGTGCAAATAATTCTTCTGTATATCCCGAGGTCACCTGATTTTTCAATGCCCACAGAACCGGTGCATAGTAATATGCATCCTTCGGGACATCAGAAAACTCCTGTTTCTCTGACAGTGTCATTCCGATATTGATATCCGTCTGTACCGGCGGAACTCTCATCCATTCACTCCAGATAGTTTCGTAACCATCTTTCTCGAACTGAACTCTCCACCATCCTTCCGGAACATCCCATGCGTAGCACCCGTCAGCTTCTGTAATGAGCGGATTGGTCTGCGAGTACTCTTCTGCATTCCAGAATTCTCCATAGACATCCTCTGCAGGTACTTCATTCCAGAACTCTGTATTTTCTCCATCATAAGGAATCCAGTATGCTGTCACGGTAACACCCTTCAGACGTTCCTCTGTACCTGTATCGTAAACATATCCGCTCGGGTCAATGAGCCATCTTAAGTAAGTACCTCTGCCTCCGACCGCGAAATAAGAAAGGGAGCGATACAGGTAGTTCTCTGCCAGTTCTTCCGCCAGACCCAATATCACATTGGCGCTCTTTTCGGCAAATCTCTGATACTGCTCATTCTGATCATATTCCGTAACTGCAGCTGCAAATCTCAGAAGATGCAAAGAACCATATCCCCACTGAAGCTTCTCGATCATTCCGACTGCTGATGCCTTTTCTTCCGAAGAAAGGTCTGTGGAGCATGCCACATCTGCTGCAGTCTCATTTAGTGCGATCATATGTGTGAATGTACGAACTGCAGAAACATTCTCTCCATTCATCAGACTCCATGCAGTTTCCGTATCTGAATCTGCCAGGTCCGTACAGATATCACAAACCGATAAGCTCTCTCCTGTTCCGATGCTGATCACATCAAAGGAATTGTTTTCCTGATCTTTCAGCACATACTGTACTCTGTTCATTTTCTGATCCAGAACAACTGCCGTAAGCACCTCACCATCATCCTCTGAAATATCACTCTTCTGACTGCCGGCAGAAGCCAAAATTCCCTGCATTTGGTCTGCGGAAAGATTCCGCCTGTATTCGAAGAGAATCTTTTCTCCGCCGGAAAGAGTGATCTGAGCCTGATAATCATCTTTCGAGTTTTGAAGGATGTCCGAGGAAGCATTTTTCCATGCATCAGGAAGCATCTGCGTATCTATCGGCTGTCCGTAATCTTCAACAGAGGCATCTGTCGTGTAATAGATGTTGATCGTTCCCGGAACATAAGTTGTTTTCGTACCCTCAAAATATCCTTCTGCGATATATTCACCCGGTGTCTGCGTCGGTTCTGCCTTCATTCTGCTGACAACACCATCTTTTTTGCTGACAACATAGACATCTGCAATGCTGTCCGCATTTTTCAACTGAATATGGAATTTAAATGGTGATCCCGGATAAATCACATTCGTCAGTCTGGTGCCTTCCGCGTTTACCAGATCCAGCTTCCTCGAATAATCACTTCCATAATACATATCAAACAGTGTCAGTACAGGTGCATCCTCTTTATAGGAAATTTCAGCTTCCGTACAAATTGTATCATCACTTTCCAGAACTGCCGTGACAGCATAAACCTTTCCGTATACCGCATCCTCCGGCAAAGACAGCACGGTTGCAAAAGTACCGTCCTTCTTTGTCTTCACTTTTCCTGCAGGCTTTCCGTCCACACTCAGCAGAACTGTTTCTTCGCCTGCTGCCACACCTGTAACTTCAAATGTTCTGGTACTGATTCTGCTCGGTATATTTAACTTCAGTACCGGCTGATCCAGATAAACCATTCCGAGAACATCTGTCCTGCTCTCCTGATCTTCCGTGTAAGTGAACCTTGCATGTACAGCCATGATTCCTGCTTCTACCGGTGTGACAGAGAATCGGATTTCACCTTCCGCCCCGGTAAGTGAAACTGAGAACACCTGATTTCGATAGGAATAAGTCTGCACCGGTTCCCCGTTCAGTGTTACGGAATCATCCAGAAGTTCCAGATTCTGTGTAAATGTAACCACAAGACGTGGTTTCGTTACTTTCTCAAATACATCCGCCGGTATAGAATATTTTACCGACATCGTGATCCTGTCTTCAATCTGTGCTTCTGAAGCTGAAGAATAAAAATAACTGTCTTCTTCTCTGACCAGTGTATGCGGATACTCATCCGGATCAGACGACAGAAGTTTGAAATTCAGATTATTTTCAACCATATATAATGCAGCTTTGGAAAATTCTTTACAGTAAATCAGCACCTCCGGTGAATCTCCAAATACTTTCTCGGACAATTCACAGTAAATTCCCGTAATATATACTTCTTCCAGGCGAGTACAGCCAAAGAATGCTTTTTCTCCGATCAGCTCCGCATTTCCCGGAATCGTAACCGTACGCAGCTCTCCGCAATTCGCAAATGCAAACTCCCCGATTTCTCTCAGTGTTTCCGGCAAATAAATCACCCGCAGTCCCTCTGCTCCGTAAAAGGCATAGGCAGGAACACGCTCCACACCCACCGGTACTGTAACACTGCGCAGCTTTGGACAGCCGGCGAAGATATTCATTCCGGCTTCAGTCCAGCAGACCGGATAATCAAAGCTTACAATATCAGAACAATCGCTGAATGCTCCCTTTTGTACTGTCATGACGCTATCCGGAAGCTTCACATTGACAAAACCGGTACAGCCGCTGAAAGCATACGCTCCCAGTGACTCCATCCCTTCCGGAAAATCCATATCCTTCAGCAGCGGACAATCTGCAAATCCATAGTCCCCGATTGTCAGAAGTGATTCCGGCAGTACAATATTTTTCAGCCTGATACAATCATTGAAACTTCTGTTTCCGATGTGTTCCAGCGTCGAAGGAAGTGTCACGCTTTCCAGATAATCCGATCCATCCAGTGCATGATCTGCGATCGAAACGACACCTTCCGGTACATCCATATTTTTTAATTTCACACAGCCCTGAAATGTCCTTCCTTCTGCATCACTCCAGCCGGTCGGATAATTGATGGATTCCAGATTGATACACTCTGCAAATGCATAAACACCGATCTTTTCCACTCCGTCCGGAAGCTTCAGGGACGTGAAACCGCTGCAGCCGTGAAATGCATGTCCTTCAATGTTTCTCAAACTTTCCGGAAATGTCATCTCAGTCAGCTGTGTACAGCCTAAGAATGCAGACGTTCCGATCACCTGCAGACCCTTCGGAAGATTGACCCCGGATAAATTCTCGCATCCACGAAAAGCACTGATTCCGATCGTCCGGATTGTTGACGGCAGTGTAACAGTCTGCAGACAGTCTGCATACATAAACGCCTGATCTGCCACGTTTGTCACGCCTTCCGGAATAACGATATCCGTCAGTTTTTTACATCCCGCAAATATATATGCTTCGGCATTTTTCAAGCCGCGGGAATAGTGAAATGTTTCCAGATTCATACAGCCTGAAAATGCACGCAGTTTGATCATCGTTACACTATCCGGAAATTCAGCGATCCTCAGATTTTTACAACCGTAAAACGCATAGCTTCCGATCACCTGCAATCCATTCGGAAGACTGATTTCTTCTATGGTATCACAATTTTGAAATGCATAATCCCGGATCTGCGTAACCGGATATCCATCAAGTTCCGAAGGCACATGCAGCTTCGTGCCCGCTCCGTTGTACCTGGTAATGATCGCATTGCCATTGGAAACAGAGTAGGAATAGTCCGATGATGCAGGAATATCGACTTCGGCTTTCCTGATCCGAACATCTGCAAAAGAAGAGCCTGCCATCTGAGCCGTACAGGTCAGATTATTTTCACTGAACTCATAGCCTTCTTTATAGTAACGCACCTGATAGGTATGTCCTGCAATCGCATCAGAAATGCTCCAGCTTCCGTCTTCTGCTGTTACGCATAAAGCATCAATTGCCTTTTCCTGTGTAATATCAAACAGTGACACCGATACACCGCCGAATCCGTTTCCTGCTTCATCCAAAACACAGCCTGTCAGCATCACATGATCTGAAGCAATCCCACCCGCTTCAAACGGAATCTGATTCTCATCAGCATAAATTTCTGCATAAGATCCTATATCTCCATGAATGGTCAGGGCCGTACAGCCCGCAAACGCTTCCTTCGGGATCTCTGTCACAGTGCTTCCGATCCAGATACGTTCCAATCCGGTACAATTTTTAAATGCATAAGCACCGATGGATGTTACCTGCTCCGGTAAAACCATTGTTTTCAGTGAACTGCAGCCTCTGAAGGAATTCTCTCCCAGACTGATCAGAGAAACCGGCAGATTGACCCACTTTAAGCCGTCTGCTTCAAAGAATGCTGCTTTCGGGATTTCTGTCACACCCTCCGGCACAGTGATTCCCGTCAGGTTCACACAGCCTTTAAAAATACTGTTTCCCGCCGTTTTCCAGTTTATCGGATAAACAATATGCTTCAGATTTCCGCAGCCATAAAATGCCCAAAGACCGATTTCAGTAACGCTTTCCGGGAAATCCACCATTGAAATTGACGTACATTCCTGGAATGCATAGCCACCGATACGTTCCAGACCTTCCGGCAGATCGATGCCTGAAAGCCTGCTGCAGGACTTAAATCCCTCATTGCCAATCTCTTTTAATCCGGAAGGAAGCTGAACCTTTTCCAGACAATCCGCACCGGAAAAGGCTTTTGCAGGAATTCCGGCAACTCCCTCAGGAATTACGATTTCTTTCAGACTGCTGCATCCGTTAAAGATTCCGGAATCCGCCTTTGTCCAGTTGATCGGATATTGTATGGATCTCAGGTTTATACATTTGGCAAATGCATTGCTTCCGATCTCAGTCAGGCTGTCAGGGAAACTGATCGATGTCAGACCCGTACAGCCGCCAAACGCACTGTATCCGATCTTTTCCAGTCCATCCGGAAACTCCGGATCTGAAAGTGCTGTACACTGATAGAATGCACCGCCTCCGATCTCCTTTAAGGTTGATGAAAAATAAATTTGCTGCAGATACTGTGCTCCGCTGAATGCATCTTCCGGAATTTTCTTAATTCCCTCCGGAATTGTAACCTCTGTCAGATTGCTGCATCCTTCAAATATTTTCAGATAAGCCACTGTCCAGTTTTCCGGATAATTAAATACTTCCAGATTGGTACATCCTTTGAATGCAATTGCCTCTATTGTTGTTACCCATTCCGAAAAACTGACTTCCTTTAATATCCTGCAGTCTTTAAAAGCACTGTTTCCAATCGTCGTTACCGGATAACCGCCCAGCATGGACGGAATCAGAATCACCGGATCCGTACCTGTATAGCTTTGAACCACAGCTTCGTTATTTAAAATGATATAGGTATAACTGTCAATATCACATACCGGGTCATTTTCCCCTGCGGCACGGATTACCGACGTTTCGGCTGCTGTGCCGCCGCTTTGTACGGTACAGATGATCTCATTCACGCTGAACCGGTATCCTGATTTATAATAATAAATCTGATATTCATGTCCGATACGTACCTGCGGAAGGCTCCATTCCCCGTTTTCATCTGTTAACAATGCGTTACTGACAGATTCAGCTCCGGTTCTGTCATAGACAGACACTGCAACACCGCTGACGCCGTTTCCGGATTCATCTGTAATCAATCCTGTCATGGAGGCAAAATCTGCCGAAACACCTTCCGCATAAAACGGAATATCTTTGGCTTTTGCATAGGTTTCCGCATAAGAACCGGAAACACCATGAATTGAAAGCTTCGGGCATTGATCAAATGTCATGCTGCCGATGCCGGAAACACTTTCCGGAATATAGATTCGCTCCAGCTGATCTGAACCGTAAAAAGCATTCTGCGGAATGCCGGAAACTCCTTCCGGTATTGTCATGTGCTTCAATTTACTGCATCCCTGAATGATATTCCTTCCCGCGGTTTTCCAGTTCTTCGGATAATTCAGGCTTTCCAGATTGCTGCATCCTTTAAAAACCGAGTCACCGGTTGTCAAAAGACTGTCCGGCAGTTTCACACTGACCAGACCTGTACAGTTCCCGAAAGCATTTACTCCCAGTTTCGTTACTCCTTCCGGAAGAACGATTTCCGTCAGAGATAAACACCCATAAAATGCATTGTTTCCAATACTGCTTAAAGTCTCCGGAAGATGAATATACTCTAATGACCCCGCATTATAAAACGCATATCCGGGAACTGCCGTTACTCCCTCCGGTATTTCTACGGTTTTTAATTTGCCGCAGCCGGAAAAGATTCCGCCGGCTCCCGCAATCTTCCAGTTTAACGGATGGTTGATGCTTTCCAGATTGGAACAGTCAGCAAATGCATAACCCTGGATTGTTGTTACACTGTCCGGCAATTTCACAGCCGTCAGACCGGTACAATTGTCAAATGCACCTGTACCGATCGTTTCCAATCCTTCCGGCAGATGAATCTCTTTCAGACCGCTGCATCGATCAAATACATCTGCACCGATTACCCTCAGGGAATCCGGGAGAACCACTTCCTCTAAGGATTCCGCACAGGCAAACATTCTGTCCGGAAGTGCCGTTACTCCCTCCGTCACAGCAATACTTGTCAGATTTGGGCAGTCTCTGAAAATACCTGTGCCTGCACTCTGAAGTCCCCGTGGATACATAAAGTATTCCAAAGAGGTACAGCCTTCGAAAGCATTACCTCCGATGCTTTCCAGAACGTCAGGAAAATCTGTACTTTTCAGACCTGTACTCTCATAAAAAGCATAAGCACCCAGAGAATTCAGACTATTCGGAAATACGATATTCTCCAGACAGGAAGACTGATAAAAAGCATGGCTTCCAATCTCTGTCAGACCTTCCGGAAAATAGACATTTTTCAGACTTTTGCAGTTTCTGAAACTTCCTATGTCAAGTAAAGTTACTGCTTCACCGATATAAACCGTCTCTATTGTCGCATGATTTTCAAATGCTCCCCTTCCGATCTCTGTGACCGGACATCCGCCAAACTCCGACGGAGTCCGAAGCACTGTATCTGATCCGTTATACTTCGTGATCACAGCCTGCTCATCCGCAATCGTATACTCGTAATCCGAAGGATTGCACACCGGTTCTTCGGAAGTAATCTTTTCAGCAGTCACAGGATCCAGCATCGTTTCCGAACCTGATGCCATACATTCCATCCGGTTCCTTTCAAACTCATACCCCTGCTTATAATATCTGACCAAATAATGATAACCTCCGATGATGTCATACTCTGCGGTGGTCCATCTTCCGCTGTCATCTGTCGTACATAAGGTCAGTGCCTCATTTTCTTCTATATTATACAACAATACAGAAACGCCCCCGACACCGTTCCCATCCGGATCCTGAATGGTACCTGTCAGGGTAGAAAACTCAAAAGCTGCCTGTGCAGACGCAAGGTCTTCATTTGCAGATACACGCATCTGCGGCACACAGCTGAAAATCATTGCCGCTGCAAGCAGCATACTGATCACTCTGTTCAATCTCTTCATCCTTCGTCCCTCCTATAGGACTTATTTTACCATTATTCCCTGTTTTTTGGGAAGATGTATTCTTCATCAGATTTTAAAGTTTTCATGGCATATCCCTCCTCAGTCAGCCTCGACAAAATCTCCGGCAGCGCTTCCACGGTTGCATCTGCGATCTTCGAATCATGAAGAAGCACAATCGGATGTTCATATTTAAATACATCCTGAAACACATGTTGCTCTACCGAAGCAGCCGTTGGCTTCCCCACAGAATCTTCTCCGCTGACATTCCAGTCAAAGCAATAGAACCCCTTTTGATGCATCATTCGGATGTACTGTTTGCCCTGTCCGTTCAGGCAGCTGCAGGCGCTGCCGCCCGGAAAACGGAATAACTTTGTTTCAATCCCATAATCTGACCGCAAACGCTCATACAGCGTCTCATAATCTTTCAGGAAATTATCCAAACCTGCATACAGTTTCTGATAATTATGATCATTGGCATGCAGCCCGATCGCATGCCCTTCCTCTGCAATTCTCTGCAGTATTTTTCCTGTTTCCTCATCCAGTTCGTTACCGATTACAAAAAACGTGGCTTTCGCATCATATTCTTTTAAAATGTCCAGAATGATACCCGTATTTTTACTGGGGCCATCATCAAATGTCAGATAACAGATTTTCTGCTCTTCACTGGTGTCCGGATTTATCACCTCCTGTGTTCTGTTCTTCCACAGATATCCTGCAGCAAGAACCAGCATGAGAACCACGATTATACAAACACTGACAAAATACCGATTTTTAAACAATGTTTTCCCTCATAAGTCTTTTTAACATACTATGAAAAAAAATCAAAAAGAAAACCATTGTGGTTTTCCATATTTTCAAATCCACAATGGTTTCTCTCGTCATATTTTATCCTTAATGCTTCACCTGCCGGCCTACATACTCTGGTTTCTCTTTGGAATACATTACCTTCTGACTGTGATACAATCCATAATATCCGGATGCCATATAACCAATTGCCACTGATATCAGATAATACGGCATTCCCTCAAAGCCAAACAGTTCAAAAGAGAGCATCAGTGATGCCATCGGACTGTTGGTCACTCCCGAAAACATGGCCATCATTCCGCAGGCCGCACAAAGAGATGGGGACAATCCGATAATCTGTCCGACCATACAGCCGAAGGTGGCACCTACGAACAGAGTCGGTACAATCTCTCCTCCCTTGTATCCGGCACCAAGTGTCAGTGCCGTAAAGATCATTTTCAAAAAGAAAGCCGAATAGATGACCTTTCCTTCTACCGCAAGTTCCAGGATATGCATTCCGCTGCCCAGATAATCTGTCGTACCGAGGCTCTTCGCCAATACCGCCACAAAAATACCCCCGGCAAAAATTCTGACATATGCATTCGGAAAATACTTTTTATACAGATGTTCCGAGCCATGTAAGAGCATACAGAATGCAATACTGAGTCCCGCGCAGAACATTGCCAGGATCACTGCCTTTCCACCTGTGATCAGACCAAATTCCGGAATATACGTTACATGAAAGACTTCCACACCGCCGCCGCAAAGCATTGCCACTTCATGAGCAGTCAATGCTGCGATCGTACACGGCACCAGTGCAGAATACTGCATAATTCCTACGGAAACCACTTCCATGGCAAAGACAGTGGCTGCAAGCGGAGTTCCGAAAAGCGCTGAAAAACCCGCAGCCATCCCGCACATAATCATAATTCTCTTATCTTTCTCCTCCAGTTTCAAAAGACGTCCCAAAGTATTGGCTATACTTCCGCCAAGCTGGAGTGCCGCACCCTCGCGGCCTGCAGAACCGCCGAACATATGAGTGATCACAGTCGCTGCAAAGATCATCGGAGCGGTACGGAACGGAATTTCCTTCTCAGTTCGTACAGATTCCAGTACAAGATTGGTACCTCCCTTCACATTTTCCCAGCGATAAATGAATGCGATGAAAAATCCTGCCACCGGGAGAAGGTAAAGCATCCACGGATGTCCATCACGAAGAGCCGTTACATATGTGATAGCCCTTGCAAAATAAGCTCCTACAACACCCATGATCACGCCGGTCAATCCGGCAGATATGATCCACTTTAACAAAATCCGGACTCTCCCAAAGGAGAGTCCGATAAACTTTTTCATATTTTTCATATATTTACTTCATTACAATATTGACAATACGTTTCGGTACATAGATTTCTTTTACAATGGTACCTGTCAGTTTGGAAGCAATGACTTCTTTTCCGGCAACAATCGCATCTTCTTTAGACAGATCCGCAGGAATAGACACCACTGCTTTTGTCTTGCCGTTGATCTGAACTGCGATTTCCACTTCATCATCCTTCATCGCTTCCGCATCATATTCCGGCCATCCATGTGCAAATACGCTTGTATCATGTCCGAGTGCCTCCCAGAGTTCTTCTCCGATATGCGGAGCAAACGGGGAAAGCATCAGCACTGCTGCTTCCATTGTTTCTTTATCGATACCGCCGTCGCGTTTTGCGATTTCGATCATCTTGTTGTTAAATTCCATAAATCCGGAAACTACAGTATTTAAACTGAAGTTACTGAATCTCTGAGAAATTTCGAAGATCATTTTATGGCGTAATTTGATCGTTTCTTTTGTAGGCGCTGTGTTTTTGTCCTTATTATCCATCACCAGATTCCAGAAACGATTCAGGAAACGATATACACCATCGATTCCTCTGTCATCCCATTCGGCATCCAGTTCCGGCGGTCCTACAAATAATTCATATAGTCTTAAGGAGTCGCATCCGTAATATCTTACAAGATCGTCAGGAGATACAACATTTCCTTTGGATTTACTCATCTTAATGCCGTTTTTACCGGTGATCATACCCTGGTTAAATAATTTTGTGAATGGCTCATCAAAATCAACCACCCCGATATCATGCAGAAATTTTGTATAAAAACGGGAATAAAGCAAATGAAGAACCGCATGTTCTACACCGCCGATATACATATCCACCGGCAGATATTTTTCAGCTGCTTCTCTGGAAACCAGAGCTTCTGTATTCTTATTGTCAACATAACGTAAGAAATACCACGAAGATCCTGCCCACTGAGGCATGGTATTTGTTTCTCGTTTAGCAGGTGCACCGCAAACAGGACATGTTGTATTGACCCATTCTTCAATGCCTGCCAGCGGAGATTCTCCTGTTCCTGTCGGCTGATAGTTTTCTACTTCCGGAAGGCGAAGCGGCAGCTGATCTTCCGGAACCGGTACATTGCCGCAGTGTGGACAATGAATGATCGGAATCGGTTCACCCCAGTAACGCTGGCGTGAGAATACCCAGTCACGCAGCTTATAGTTAACGGTTTTGCGTCCGATTCCCATTTCTTCGATCATCAGCGGAGCTTCTTTTTTCAGAACTGCGGATTCCATACCGTTCCACTCTCCGGAATTGATCATGGTTCCGCTTGCTTCTGTATAAGCCTCTGTCATATTTTCGATTTCTACACCATCTTTTGCAATTACCTGTATGATCGGAATATTGAATTTCGTCGCAAACTCAAAGTCACGATCATCATGTGCAGGTACACACATGATCGCACCTGTACCATAGTCAGCCAGTACATAATCAGATAACCAGATCGGCACTTTAGCTCCGTTGATCGGATTGACGGCATAAGAGCCTGTAAATACACCTGTTTTTTCTTTATCCTGAAGTCTGTCAACATTTGATTTCATGGAAGCATCGAAAATATATTTTTCTACTGCTTCTCTGGTTTCCTCTGTTGCCAGAGATTTAGCCATGGCATGTTCCGGAGCAAGCACCATAAAAGTAGCTCCATGAAGCGTATCAGGACGAGTCGTGTATACTGTAATCTTTTCTTCTCTGCCTTCCACAGGGAATTCAACTTCCGCTCCGTAGGATTTTCCGATCCAGTCGGCCTGCATTTTTTTAACCTTTTCCGGCCAGTCCAGCTTATCCAGGTCATTTAAAAGACGTTCTGCATAAGCAGTAATCTTCAGCATCCACTGACGCAGGTTTTTCTTGGTAACAGCCGTACCGCAGCGTTCGCAGCAGCCATTTACCACTTCTTCATTTGCAAGACCTGTCTTACAGGACGGACACCAGTTGATTGGGAACTCCTTTTCATAAGCAAGACCTTCTTTAAACATTTTTACAAAAATCCACTGTGTCCATTTGTAAAACTCAGGATCTGTTGTATTTACTTCCATATCCCAGTCATAAAGAGCTGCGATTTCATTGATCTGTCTTTTAATATTTTCAACATTCTGCGCTGTTGTCTTCGCAGGATGAACCCCCATCTTAATTGCATAGTTTTCAGCCGGAAGACCGAAAGCATCCCATCCCATCGGATGAATGATATAATGTCCCTGCATTAATTTGTAGCGACTCCATACGTCGGAAATTACATATCCTCTCCAATGTCCTACATGAAGACCGTTTCCCGATGGATATGGAAACATATCAAGACAATAATATTTTGGTTTTTTTCCGTCATCGACGTTTACCGGATGTTCTTCCCAGTTTTTACGCCATTTCTGTTCGACTGCCCTATGATTATAAGGTACCGCCATTTTTCTCACCTCGTTAAATTCTATTTTTCAGGAATATCCACCTGATAGTTACAAAAAACTAGTATTGATATTAGCACACAATTTCTGATTATTCAAGATTTACTTGTTTTTCTGTGCATCCAGAAGCTCACGCAGTGCATCTTCTCCGACACTGACCCAGGCATCCTCTTCCTCGGCATTCAGACCCAGATACTGGGCAAGAGTTCTCGGGTCCTCTCCCATTCCCCAGCGATAACTGTAATCATCAATTTCTTCAAATCCAACTTCGCCTGCAAGATACAGTTCTTTATAAGACTTTTCCATAAATAGCCCCTTTCTCCGATATTTCTGCTGCATTTTAGTATATCGCACCGGCAGTATGTTTGTCCATGTGAAAATGGAAAACGGAAATCCCGAAGGATTTCCGTTTTCCGGCATTGGTATTATAATTGCACCGGGTGCAATTTTTTATTCTGCTTCTTTGGCTCTTTCAGCGACTTCTTTATCCTGAACATCAGAAGGAGCCTGTTCATATCTTGCAAATTCATAAGAGAATACTCCGCTTCCCTGTGTCATAGAACGTAAATCTGTAGAATATCCGTAGATTTCCATGGTAGGAACATCCGCTTCGATTTCTGTCTTTCCGTTTCCTACAGGATTCATACCAAGTACACGACCGCGGCGTTTATTTAAATCTCCCATAACATCACCGGTATATTTATCCGGAACAACAACCTTCATATTCACGATCGGCTCTAAGAGAACCGGCTTCGCTTCCATGAAGCCCTGTTTGAAGGCCTGAATGGTTGCCATTTTAAATGCCATTTCAGAAGAGTCTACCGGATGGTAGGATCCGTCATATAATACCGCCTTTACACCGACAACAGGATATCCTGCCAGAGGTCCTTTGGTTACGGAATCCTGTAAACCTTTTTCAACTGCCGGGAAGAAATTCTTCGGAACAGCACCGCCTACTACTACCTGTTCAAATGAAAATGCTTCTTCCAGATCACCTGAAGGCTCGAATCTCATCTTAACGTGTCCGTACTGTCCATGTCCGCCGGACTGTTTTTTATATTTTGATTCCACATCAGAATTCTTTCTGATCGTCTCTTTGAAAGCAATCTTCGGTTTTCCGAGTTCGATCTCAACTTTGTATCTTTCCTGAAGTTTGGAAGCTACCACTTCCAGATGCTGATCACCCATACCATAGAGCAGTGTCTGACGGTTTGCACTGTCATTCACAACTTTTAATGTAAGATCTTCTTCCATCATCTTGGCAATTGCCTGAGAAATCTTATCTTCGTCACCTTTATTTTTTGCTTTATAGCTCTTATATGTATATGGTCTGGACATTTCCGTCTTTGGATACATGATCACGTTTGTTTTGGTACAGAGTGTGTCACCTGTTCTTGCAGATAACTTACCGATGGCTCCGATATCTCCGGCGTGAAGTTCTTTTACCTCTTCCGGCTTGTTTCCGCGCATAACATATAATTTATTTAATTTTTCTTCTGTATCTCTTGCCTGGTTATACATGACATCTTCCGGTTTTAATACCCCTGATGCAACCTTAACGAGAGAATATTTACCGATGAACGGATCAACGATTGTTTTAAATACATAAGCTGTTTTCGGTTTCGCAAAATTATAATCTGCTTCGAAAATGCTGTTTGTTTTTGTATTGATACCTGCACATTTTCTCTTGTCCGGACTCGGGAAGAAGTTTACGATATCATTCAGTAAGTTGTGGATGTTACGGATTTCTGTACTGGATCCCATGGATACAGGAATAACGGAACCGTCACTTACATTAAACTTTAATGCTGCAATGATTTCACCGACAGTAAATTCCTCTCCGCCAAAATATCTTTCCATAAACTCTTCGCTTGTTTCAGCGACGGAATCCATAAGTGCCTCACGGCAGATTTCCAGATTTGGCATACAATAATCAGGAATCGGACATTTTTCTCTTGTTCCGATACCGGTAAAGCGGCGTCCTGATTTCTTAATAACGTTAACATATCCAACAAACTTTTCATTTTCGCGGATCGGCTGATAGAAAGGTGCGATCTTCTTACCGTAAAGTTCTGTAAGCTCTTCCACTACCGCACGGAAGGATGCATGGTCAACGTCCATTTCCGTAACGAAGAACATTCTCGGTAAGTGATACTTTTCACACATTTCCCATGCTTTCTGTGTTCCAACTTCTACACCCGCTTTACCGGAAACAACAATAATCGCCGCATCTGCTGCTGCAACTGCTTCTTCTGCTTCTCCTACAAAATCAAAGTATCCAGGTGTGTCTAACAGGTTAATCTTTGTATCATTCCAAACGATCGGTACTACAGATGTACTGATTGAAAACTGTCTCTTAATCTCCTCTTTGTCATAATCGCTTAGTGTATTTCCATCTGACACTTTTCCAATACGACTTGTCAGACCTGAAACATGAGCCATTGCCTCTACTAAACTAGTTTTTCCGCAGCCACCGTGTCCTAAAACTACAACGTTGCGAATCTGATCTGTTGTGTAAACATACATGTCGATATCCTCCAATACTTTTGCATTATGACAACCATATACCCCAAATGACTGCCGATGGATACATTGTACTAAAATATTCAAATAATTTCAACCTTTTTATATAATTTGCATAAATATATTTTGTTATATCTTTTATTGTATTTTTGTTTCCTATCACTTATAATGTTTTTATATGCGCTTTAGAGCGTTGACGCAATAAAGGAGATGATATTAATGAAAAAGACACCGGAAATCGTCGGCTTTGTCGGTCTTGGTCTGATCGGTGGGTCCCTTGTAAAGGCAATCCGTCACTTTTATCCGGAAATACATCTGATCGCAACATCCGGACGAAAAAGCACGGTAGACTACGCACTTGCAGAACATCTGATTGATGAAGGTACTTATGAAATCAATGAAGCTTTCTCCCGGTGTGACTACATTTTCTTATGTGCACCTGTTTCGTGTAACGCAGAATATCTGGAAGCTTTAAAACCGATCATCAAACAGGACTGTATTATTACGGATGTAGGAAGTACGAAAACAGACATTCATCAGAAAGTCATTGATTTTGATATGGAAGCAAACTTTATCGGCGGTCATCCGATGGCCGGTTCCGAAAAAACAGGATTGAAAAACTCCAAAAGACACCTGATCGAAAATGCTTATTACTGTATCACACCTTCCGGAAAAGTCTCCTCTGATACTGTTGATGACTATGTCGAATTCATTTCTTCCTTAAAAGCACTGCCGCTTGTCCTAAATTATGAGGAACATGACTATATCACTGCTGCGATCAGTCATCTTCCGCATTTAATCGCCGCCGGGCTCGTCAATCTGGTAAAGCATAACGATTCCGAAAAAGAGATCATGAAAACAGTGGCAGCCGGAGGTTTTAAAGATATTACGAGAATTGCATCCTCTTCTCCTGTCATGTGGGAGCAGATCTGTATGACCAACCACCGAAACATTTCCGTACTGCTGGATAAATACATCCGGAGCATGCAGGATATCAAACACAGTCTGGATCACCGGTGCGGTCAGGAAATCTACGATCTGTTTGCAGAATCCGGAGAATACAGAAACTCCATTTCCGATCACTCTCATGGTCCGATCAAAAAAGCCTATTCCTTCTATGTAGATCTGCTCGATGAAACCGGAGGAATTGCAACCGTCGCAACCATCCTCGCATGCAATCAGATCAATTTAAAGAATATCGGAATTGTAAACAACCGGGAATTCGAAGAAGCAGTATTAAAGATCGAATTTTATGAAGAAGAACCGTGCAGAAAAGCCGTACAGCTTTTAAGAAAACACCGCTACACGGTATACGAGAGGTAATGACCATGATATTAGAATACAAACATCCTTTAAAAGGAGAAGTGACGATCCCGGGAGATAAATCCATCTCTCATCGCGCCGTCATGTTTGGAGCCATTTCAGAAGGCCTGACAGAGGTTACGAATTTTTTACAGGGCGCTGACTGTCTTTCAACGATCGACTGTTTCAGACGTCTTGGGATCACCATTGAAAATACCCCGGAAAAAATACTGATCCACGGAAAAGGACTCCATGGACTTTCTAAATCAGACTCGATCCTGAACACTGGAAATTCCGGGACAACCACAAGACTGCTCTGCGGTATCCTCGCAGGACAGAATTTTGAAACCATTTTAACCGGAGATGCGTCGATTGAGACTCGTCCCATGAAACGAATCATAGAACCGTTATCCCAAATGGGAGCAGATATTGTCAGCCTGAAAGGCAACGGCTGTGCACCGCTGAAAATTGCCGCTGCTCCGCTTCATGGAATCCATTATCATTCGAAAGTAGCGTCTGCCCAGGTAAAATCAGCGATCCTGCTCGCAGGGCTCTACGCAGACAGCACCACCAGCGTTACGGAGCCATCGCTTTCCAGAAATCATTCCGAACTGATGCTTCGCTCTTTTGGAGCTGAAATCATCTGTGAAGGACATACTGCCACGATTCATCCCGAACCGGATTTATACGGTCAGAAGATCATCGTGCCGGGAGACATTTCCTCTGCCGCTTATTTTATTGCTGCAGGCCTGATCATCCCCGGTTCAGAAATTCTGATCAGAAATGTAGGAATAAATCCTACCAGAAACGGTATGATCCGTGTCTGCAGACAGATGGGCGCAGATATCACTTTATTAAACGAACGGGAATACGGCGGAGAACCGACGGCAGATATTTTAGTGCGATACAGCCGCTTAAATGCCATGACCATCGAGGGGGATCTGATTCCCACACTGATCGACGAGCTTCCGATCATCGCAGTGATGGCATGTTTCGCGGACGGAACAACCGTCATTAAAGACGCTGCCGAGTTAAAGGTAAAAGAGTCAGACCGCATTAAAGTCATGACTGAGAATTTAAAACGCATGGGGGCTCACATCACTGCTACAGATGACGGAATGATCATTGATGGAGGGTATCCTCTCCATGGAGCGACGATCGACAGCCATCTGGATCACCGCATCGCCATGTCCTTTGCTGTGGCAGCACTGGCCGCTGACGGAGAAACAGAAATTACGGATGCAGACTGTGTAAAAATCAGCTATCCTGCTTTTTATGATGATCTGAACAGACTTTAAGACATTTATTGGATATAAAAAAGGGGTTGACATTTTAGCGTCAACCCTTTATTCTCTTATTTAGAAATGATTCACAGAAGGAATAAGTTTTCTGTTTGAAAGTGGGATTTCCCACTTTATTATTTTTCACTTGTACTTTCGCACTTTAAAGTGAAAAATTTATTTTTAAGGAGAAACATATGGCCAGAAAAATTGACAGAACATTACTCTCTTACTGCCCTGACCTCCAGGTCATGGACTGTACTCTGCGCGACGGCGGACTTGTAAACAATTTTGCTTTCAGCGATGAATTCGTTAAGGATCTTTATCACGCAAATATTGCAGCCGGCGTAGATTATATGGAATTCGGATATAAAGCGAGCAAAAATATTTTCAACGAAAATGATTTCGGAAAATGGAAATTCTGTAACGAAGAGGACATCCGCAATATTGTAGGAGACAACCATTCTCCGATGAAGATTTCTGTAATGGCTGATACCGGACGCACTGATTATAAAACAGACATCGGTCCGAAATCAGACAGTGTTGTCGACTTATACCGTATCGCAACATACATCCATCAACTGCCGACAGCCATCGACATGATTGAAGATATTCATGAAAAAGGTTATGAAACTTCTGTAAACATTATGGCTGTTTCCAAAGTGAATGACCGTGATATCATGGGTGCACTGGAGCTGCTTTCCAAAACAAATGTCGACTGTATTTATGTTGTAGATTCTTTTGGTTCTTTCTATCCGGAGCAGATAGCGGATCTGACAGACCGATATTCGGAAATCGCCGGAAAATACGGAAAACTGGTAGGGTTCCACGGTCACAACAATCAGCAGCTTGCATTTGCCAACACGATCGAATCTCTCCGCTATGGTGCCAGCATACTGGATGCTACCGTTTGCGGAATGGGACGCGGCGCCGGAAACTGCTATCTGGAATCGCTGCTTGGTTTCTTAAAAAATCCGAAATACAAGCTCGTTCCAATGATGCAATTTATCGAAAAGCATATGACAGAAATGAAGAAAGAATATTTCTGGGGATTTGACCTGCCTTATCTGATGACCGGAATTTTAAATGCCCATCCGTCTTCGGCAATTAATTTCGAGAAAGCCAAACGAAAAGATTACACCAATTTCTACCATGAATTGCTGGATATTGAATAAACAGACCAAAAGCGTATTTTCATTTTTTGAAAGTACGCTTTCTCTTTTCCTGAACTGGCATGGTCTATTTTTCCAAAATTGGCACTTTCGAAAAAGCCATTTTACTCTATAATGGGTAACATAGCTAGCTAATCAAAGAAAAGAGGAATATTATATGAGAAATGAAAAGGTTCAGAAAATCGTATGGGTCGGATTATTAGCCGCACTCTCTTATGTGGTATTTACATTTTTACAGATTAAGATCACTCTTCCCGGCGGAGATGCCACCTCAATCCATCTTGGAAATGCCGTCTGTGTTTTAGGAGCTCTCCTTCTTGGCGGATTTTACGGCGGACTTGGCGGTGCCATCGGCATGACGATCGGAGACCTGTTCGATCCTATCTATATCGTATACGCCCCGAAAACATTTATTTTAAAGCTCTGTATCGGTCTGATTACCGGAGTCGTAGCTCACAGATTCGGCAAAATCACAGAATCTACCAATACAAAACATGTATTTTACTGGACTCTTCTGGCTGCTGTCTGCGGTCTTTTATTCAACGTGATCTTTGATCCTCTGGTTGGATATTATTACAAACTGATCATTTTAGGAAAACCTGCAGCAGAACTGACATTAGCATGGAACATTGCTGCAACCAGCATTAATGCAATTTCATCCACTGTAGTTTCTGTCGCCGTATATATGGCACTTCGACCGGCACTGAAAAAATCCGGACTCTTTATTACAATCAAATAATAAAAAAGAAGGCCATCATGAAGATGGCCTTTTGAGTTTTATATTAAGTTTTTGGTGGTATCTACCTGCACTTTCTAATAGTATCGAAAATTGTCAATCAGTCAACCTGTCATCTATATTATCTAAGCCATTGGACCTGTTTTACTTTTTCAACCTTTCAGATATATTCTCGTTTCTAATTTATGAATCCCTGATATAAATATCTTTATCGGAAAGTTATCTGATTATTTTATCTGAACCATTTTACTTAAAGGTCTAATATATTTCTTTACACATATTAGTTTCAAAATAAAATGTTGTGGTATTTATCAATATAAGCTGTAATTCTATTTTACCTTTCCTTTATCTCCTGTTTGAGATAATCTTCTACCTATGAAAGGTCTTTCCTGAGGGATTTATTTTACAGTACCACTCTTATACTGATGAATAACTGTCACTTCCATTGGACCGTACCTCCCGGAATTATTCACCTGACATCTTTTAATCAATTCTGATTTTTCATCTTCTTGTTATGTCTTTGGTGTTTTCTTTTGTTGAGTTAATAATAGCAAAGCAGGCTTTAATTGTCAAGCATTATTTTAATATTTTTTCATTATTTTTACAATTTGCTATATATCTTTCAATTGTCCATTCAATTGTTTCATAATTCCTTGTCATCAACTTCCTGATGCCCTTCATCCGGCCCCTGTCCCGGTTCCATTCCCTCAGGCAGCTCTTCCGGCTTCATTCTCTCAGGACGTTCTCCCGGCTCCATTCCTTCAGGAAATTCTTTTCTTCCGCCGGGTCCTCCATGCATCATGCTCTCGCCCACAGAACCGGCTGCAAGCTGTGTATCACCGTTCCAAAGCGTATATTCTTCGTCTGTCAGATTGGGATCAGATACGATCAGATACAGAAAATCATTTGCAGGTGTTACCGACAGATAATCTCTTCCATCCGCATCCTTTACAATATATGCATTATTTCCGTTCTGTTTCTGACCGCATGCAAACACTGTATAAGCCTGTTCACTCTCTGCAATACGATCATACATATTTCCGGATGCGATAATATTTCCTCCATTCAGATAGGTGCCAAGATCAGAATCAATTCCTGCATCCTGACTGTCACCATATGCAGCCGCAACAATCGTACCTCCATTGATCACGATCCAGCCGTTCGAATCAATACCATCGCCCTCTCCTGTTTCACCGGAGACAGTCACATGAACTTCTCCTGCATTCATCGTAAAAACAGAGACACCATCCTCACTTGTATTTATCCCGTCATTACCGGATATAATATTTGTAATTCCGCCATTGATCGTCAGATGGAGGTCTGAACAAAGCCCTTCATTTTCGGCTTTAATATTCAGGATTCCGCTGCCCTCACTCTCTCCGGTGACATTCATAGACATTTTTGAATAAACGGTACCATCATACTTATGGAGTTTCTTTGAATCCTCAACTTCCGTACCTTCTTCGTTTAACGTACAGCTTTCATAAATTTTGGCTACATAGGAACCTGTCATATTGTTTTGCGATCCGTCTGCCAGAATAATATTCGCACCTGCTGCCGCAGTATCCACATCTTTTGCGGCATTTTCTGCGGAACTGTCTCCACACTCATAAACTTCATAAAAAATGATTGCCGGTGCAACTTCACAGGTAATATCTGCATTATTGAGTATCAATGTAACAACTGCTTCCGGATCATCCTTCGCATTTTCTCCAAGATCCACCGCCACCTGGCCCTTGGAAAGCCGGCCGCTTAATTCATAAGTTCCGGCCCTGGTAATGTGGACAACCGTATGGGCATCCGCTTCTTCCTGGCTGTGTGCATCTGCTTCTGTACCTTCTCCGTAGGTCAGATCCTGTCCCTCCAGGTAGAATACAATATCATTGGCGGCATAGACATCCGAGGTTTTGTCTGAGGAAATGATTTCTCCGTCCACTGTAATTCCATCATCCGCCAGATGGATAGCCACTGTATCAGGATTTTCCGTTTTCGACACATTTTCTGTCTCTTCTGTTCCACAGCCGCATACCGCAATGCCGCATCCCAGAAAAAGTGCCACAAATTTCATTGAATTTTTCACAAAGCGTTCTCCTATCATTTTAATTATGCATGATCATTTCTGCATTTTCGAATATGATTATAACGCCCTTTTTTGATAAAACTGTGATTTTTCCATGTTTTTGAGTATCCGGATGCATGAAAAAGACTCTGAAGAAAATGCCTTCAGAGCCTTTTGGGAATTAAAAAATCTTATTATCTTATTTTGTTTTGGCTTCGTATTCCTTTGTAAGTTTTACAATCACGCCAATGCATGGGATTAATGCAATCAGGTTCGGAAGAACCATCAGACCGTTAAACATATCCGACATATTCCATACAAGCTCTACCTTTAATGCAGAACCTACTAATACGCAGAGAACCACCAGTACTGCATAAATCTTCACTGCCTTATTTCCAAGCAGAGAACGGACATTTACTTCGCCGAAATAGTACCATCCGACAATTGTCGTAAATGCAAAGAACAGCATACAAATAGCAATAAACACATTACCAAAGGAACCGAACCCCGCACTGAATGCTGACTGAGCAAGCTCTGCACCGGTCAGGCCTGTGCTTCTCGCACCGGTAGAAAGAATTACAAGTGCTGTCATTGTCAGGATTACAAAGGTATCAATAAATACACCCATCATTGCGATAATTCCCTGATCACTCGGATGATCAACTTCAGCTGTGGCATGTGCATGCGGCGTAGAACCCATACCTGCTTCGTTGGAGAATAAGCCTCTTGCCACACCGTAGCGCATTGCTTTCTGTACAGTCACACCAAGTGCTCCGCCTGCAATCGATTCCGGCGAAAAAGCTCCCACAAAGATATCTCTGAATGCCTGAGCAACTCCTGACGGATTCATCACAAGAATAATCAGACTTCCCAGAATATATAAAAATGCCATGATCGGAACGATCTTTTCAGTGAAGCGGGCAATTCGTTTGATGCCTCCAAGGAAAATGATACCTGCTACGATCGCTACGAAAATTCCTACAGTACCCGCAGATACGCCAAATGCATTGCTAAATGCCGAACCGATCGAGTTGGACTGTACCATATTTCCCATAAATCCCAGTGCAAGAATAATTGCTACCGAAAAAAAAGCTGCCAGAATTTTTCCGAATTTTCCTTTGAAAATATATCTGATATAGTAGACCGGACCTCCCACATAATTTCCGTTGTCTTCTTTTCTGGTAAACTGAGCCATAACAGCTTCACCGTAAATGGTAGCCATACCGAAGAAAGCAGAAACCCACATCCAGAAAATTGCACCCGGACCGCCTGCCGCAATCGCTGTCGCCGCACCGGCAATATTACCGGTACCAACCTGCGCTGCAATCGCTGTTGTCAGTGCCTGGAAGGAGCTTAAACCCTTTTTTTCATCCTTACCATGTAAAGAAAAGCTGCCAAACAGCATTTTCATACCCGTTCCGAATTTACGCACCTGAATAAACTTCAGCTTAAACGTAAAAAAAACACCTGTTCCGAGTAAAAGAAACAACAGTGCATAATCCCATAACACTGTGTTTACCACATCAACCACTTTTGAAACAAACTCCATTTCTTCATCCTCTTCTCTTAATTGATATATTGCATATCGACCTGCAGCATTTCCTTCACTTGAAAAAACTTCCGACATTCTGAGGACATAAAAAAATCCGGGTAATGAATTCCCGGACATCTAACTGTATATCATCAGCTCCATGCGCTATCTGACGCATAAAACACGCAGAAATATCAAATCTCTGCATCTTTACGATATCATCACTGTCCTTTTGCCTGAGAGTTTCACAGATCCTGTTCTGCTTTCACCTTCGGCACCCGTCGATCGGGATTCTCCAGTGCGTCATCTGATTACAGTCCCTTTTCTTTTCAGAAAAACCTGAGAGCTTTACTCCTTCGGCGGTCTGCCGACTCTTTCCTGCAATCTTCTTCTGACTTCATATGCAATTAAAATTAACGTTCTTCATTATAGTCATGCTCTTTCCATTTGTCAATAATATGCTGCCATTTCAAAGCATATGAAATTCTAATGAAAAAACCGCCGACTATCTTATAAATCGACAGCTTTTCCATACAATTTATCATGACAGTTTTTTACACTCGCGATGAAACGTCAGGTGAAATACAATTCCCTTACAGACACTGGAGACAGTCAGCGCCCACCAGATTCCGTTTAATCCCATCCCCATACGGCTCAAAAATAATGCCAGCGGAATTCTCAAACCGGTCAGAATGATACTGATAATACTGCAGATCTTTGTATTTCCAAGTCCCGATATCGCACCGACTGCCACTATTTCCACACACATCAACGGCTCACCGATGCCGATGATCATCAGATATCCCATAGATATCTTAATCACCTCAGGCTCATAGAAAAAGAGCTCTGAAATCTGTTCCGGAAACAAAAGAAACGTCAGTCCGATCAGCGTTCCCCACGCTGCAATCGCGGCTGCTGAGAGAAAGTAGCCCTTTTTCACTCGATCCATTTTTCCCGCTCCGTAATTCTGGGCAGCAAAAGCATTGAGGGCAGCTGCAAATCCGTCCGCCGTATTCCATGAAAGAGATTCGATCTGTCCTCCCACCCTCTGAGTTGCTACAGCACCGTCTCCAAAGGAGGCGACCATTCTGGTAAGCACCATAGAGATCATGCAGTAAATCGTCCCCTGCAGTGCGGTGGGACCTCCCATTTTGATCACTGCCGCCACATATTCAGATGCAGGTATTTTTCTCCAGGAAACTTCTTTTAAGATATTCTTTTCACGTTCCGAACGAACTATGCCGATGATCAGTACCAACGTTACGATCACCTGGGCAATGACTGTTGCAATCGCTGCTCCTGTTACTTCAAGTCTCGGAAATGGCCCGATTCCGAGAATCAGCAGCGGATCCAAAAGCATATTCACTGCAAGTCCGATAAAATTGGCTTTCAGCGGTGTCTTTGAGTCTCCCTGTGCCGTGTAGAGTCCTGTGAGAACAAAGCCCACATAGGAGAACACGATCATCCCGCAGGCAATCCTCATATAGGATACTGCATATTTCAATGTTTCCGGATCTTCCAACCCGAAAAAACCCACCATTGGATTTGTAAATATCAAACTGATTGCCCCGAATAAGATTCCGAACAGGATCACCAGCCATACGGCGGCCAGTGCATACTTCTTAGCTTTGTCCCGTTCTCCTCTTCCCAGTGCCTGTCCTACATATACCTGACCGCCCATTCTCGCCAGAGAAGCCAGTCCCTGAGAAAGCCAGACATACATTCCGCCGACCCCGATGCCCGCTACCGCCCGGGAACCCAATGTTCCGATCCACGCCATATCCGTGATGCTGTAAGCCGTTGATAAAAATGATGATGCCATGATCGGCAAAGCAAGCTTTGCCAGCACTTTCCATATTGATCCTTCTGTTAATTTTTCCATCTGTCTGTTCCTTTCCTGACACGAATTTCATTGTAGCAAAACTTCTCCAATACCGCAAGGTATGCTATACTGTAACCATTCTAAAACAATCACTTATGGAGAACCTATGAAATTACAGAAATTATTGAGCTATACAAGACAGGCTGTCGATCAATACCGGATGATTGAAGAGGGGGATAAAATAGCCATCGGCATTTCCGGTGGGAAAGATTCTCTGACTTTGTTATATGCACTTTCTTCGCTTCAGAAATTTTACCCGAAGCATTTTGAACTGACCGCACTGACGGTAGACCTTGGATATGATGGTTTTGACACCGGGAACATCCAGCAGTTGTGCAGTACACTGTCCGTAGAATATCACATCATTCACACGGAAATTTCAAAAATCATTGCCTCACATGCTTCTGACGGTTCCCCCTGTGCTCTCTGTGCGCGCTTAAGAAAAGGCGCCCTGAATAACGCCGCCCTCTCTTTGGGCTGCAATAAGGTAGCATATGGGCATCACATGGATGATATGATCGAGACAAGCATGATGTCACTGATCTACGAGGGACGTTTCTGTTCCTTCTGGCCGGTCACAAAGCTGGACAAAAGCGGTTTGACGATCATCCGTCCGATGATGTATGTACCGGAAGCTGAAGTCAGGGGATTTGAAAACAGCTATTGTCTCCCCGTATCCAAAAATCCCTGTCCGATTGACGGTTCAACGAAACGAGCTTATATTAAGAATCTCATCCGACAGATTCAGCTGGAAAATCCGGGTGCCAAAAAGCGGATGTTTCACGCGATCATCAGCGGAGACCTTCCCGGATGGCCGAAAATTTGATTTCTTTTCAAACTTCCAAACATGCCGGGCGGCATGCCCTCCGTGCGTCATTCCTGCCTTTCGGCACAAACAATGAATGAATCCTGTTGGTTTATAGT
>JBJEMI010000003.1:0-4086 GCA_051879615.1 Lachnospiraceae bacterium | reverse complement strand
TCACCCAGGAATTTATAGATATGCTCCTCCAGGCCTCCTACGGTTTCTGTTACCTTAGCGGAATTGATCTTCCCTACATAACCGGTCATGTTCAGAGTGATGTTTGTCTGGGGCAGGAACACAAATTCCGTTCCTTTGAGCACCGCATACCATTTCTCCCCGTTGCTCTTCTCCAGGATACCGCGGAGGGCAACTGTGGCGCCGGAAGCAGCGCTTCCCATGACAGTGGAGGTCTTCGAAGGCTTCAGGTAATAATTGTCAGCCGCGGTCATCTTTCCTGTCACATAATTCCTGTAGAGCCTGATGACGGAATCTGTGGGCAGATATCCGTAATAACGGGAAGTATCAATCTGCATGCCCAGATAATACCATTTCTTTCCGTTTGCATCAGTGGTGCTGCTCACAATGGAAAGGCTGGTCCCTTTCGGGATCAGTTCTTCCACAGGGGTTCCCGTGTCCGATGCAGAAGCCCGGAGGACTGCGCCTGTCACGCCTGCTGCCGCAGTATGGTTACAGGTACTGCCGCCAAGATAAGGAACCACACTGCCTGAAGAAATATAGCCCCATTGTCCTGAAGCATTCTTCACCCTGTACCAGATCTTTCCGCTGCTGTCCTTATATGCGGCAGAGCCTGCCAGATGCTGGTTTTTCGAAACAGCAGCTATCTGGGTACCGGATGTGGACGGTGTGTTATAAATGACAGCGGATGCCTTCACCATCATCGCCACCTGCATCGGTACATAACAGTCTGTCCCAACGGTAGTCAGTCCGTCTTCCGGATAACCGGTCTTACTGAACCCGGAAGTACTTCCTCTGTGGAATTCTCCATTATCCACCAGATTGCAGCGGTTGGCCGTCTCACCTGTTTCCAGCTGCGCCATATCGCCATACATAGTCCCTACTGCATGCCATACCACCATGTAGATCTTAATGGAATCACTGCTGGCATCCGCAGGCAGAGTAAATGTCTTTTTCAGTCGTACAAAATCTGTGGTGGTCGTTTTCAGGATTTCGCTGTCCAGAAGATGCTGTACACCGTCCTTATCCAGATAACGCACCCTCAGCAGGCATCCTCCGTCGGATGCCGCGGAACTCACTTCTGCCCTGACATACATGGATGCGGTATAGGTCTCTCCTTTTTTAACCGTCACATTCTGTGCCCAGTATGCATAACTGCTTTCGGATGTACAGACCGCCTTAAGGGAACGTGTGCCGACCATACAGTATTTCGTATCCGTATTGATGGATGTGCTTCCAGTACCTTCTGCATATACCTTTGCTGCCCATCCGATGGTACCTGCCTGGATAACAGGATCTTTCAGGAGCTGGACAATGTTATCCTGCAGCTTTGTCTCGTTTTCCAGGCGGTTCACATGGTTCCCGTCTTTATTATATTTCCCGCTGGCAGCATGTCCGAACCCGTCATGGATGTGGATCAGGTTCCCGCTGTTGTTAAACCGGAAGATTTCAGCTCTTCCTTTATTATCTGTAAACTTCGTACTGTTGTAACCATAGGACAGGGTAAGGCTGTTTCCTGCCGTACTGCCTCCATATTCCGCGATTTTCTTCACACGGTATGGGGAAGTGCTGTAGTAGGAATACTTCACCTGGTATCCGTCCACATTGGCAAGGGAGCTCAGATTCCTGCCGGAAGTAAACGTATAAGTGATCTTTTGCCCGTCAATGTCGGTGATGGATGTCAGATTATGGTCTGTATATCCAAGCGATACTGTCTGGCCGGACGGTGCCTTCACCTGGCTTAAGTCTGTCGGATTGCCGCTGCTGTCTTTAAAGTAGGTCAGGGTGGTCACTCTTCCCGCACCGTCCGTAATTTTCGTGATACGGCTGCTGCTGTAAGTAATGGAAAGCACATTGCTGTTCTTATCGCGGATCTTAACCAGATATCCGCTGCTGCCAAATACCATCTGGTTATCTTCTTTATCCCTGATCACATATGGTTCGGAACTGCCAGTATTCACTGTCAGGGTAAATTCCATCCCGGATTCATCTTTCCATTTCTTCTTGTCGGAATCATAGTAAAAATAATGGACTGTTCCGTCACCGTCCGTATGCTTGTAATAGTCCGTATCGGCAATCTTCACTTTCTCCAGCGTCTGATGATAATTTAACCGGAATCCGTATCCGTAGCCAAGGTTTTCCGTCCTGTTATTTGAATTATAGACATGCTTCAGGCTGACCGGAATACGGCTTCCTCCCATCTCCAGATCCGGGCGTACAAGGATCACGTTTCCGTTATAATCATTCACATGCACGGTTCCTGCCCTGCCCACGTCCTGGCTGTGGTAATTCCAGAAGTCTTCCAGCCCGGAGTAATTCACATAGGAAATATCAATTCTCGGGCGCATATCCTGATATCCGCTATCACAGTCTGAAGCAAGGAACTCCGTATATCCGGACATTTCATAGTCATCCTTGAACATCAGCCCGAAATTATGTCCATTCTGGTACCAGTCTTTCACCAGCCTTGTCACATCCAGTGTGATATATTTCTGTTTGTCTCCTTTGAATTTGCAGGAATCCTCAA
Organism: Lachnospiraceae bacterium; assembly: GCA_051879615.1. GTDB lineage: Bacteria > Bacillota > Clostridia > Lachnospirales > Lachnospiraceae > HGM12587. The sequence goes on along the minus strand of JBJEMI010000003.1, from coordinate 1,541 downwards.
TCGTCTCGTCATAGACAGGTTTGTTATACCAGTTGATCGTTGCAGAGTTCCAGTTCTGCATCACACGGTGCACATTGACTGTCCGCTCTTTATTGTCTTCTGCAAGAGATACCAGGACCAGTTTTGCATTCACTACCATATCTCCTGTTTTGATCGTTGGAAGGACAAATTTCAGGAAACTTCTCTGAATATTATCTCCGCCCTTTGTTTTCAGGATAATGCTCTGCTGGAAATTGTCCTCTTCCAGAAGGGAATCCACATGGGCATCCGCAATATCGGCTGCTTTCTTGGATGTGGTCGTTACCGGATCGACCACGACCGGATATCTCCGCTCCGGTGCGCCCAGCCATCCCTCATCTGCATGGAAAGTGATCCTGCAGAGGTTCTTCTTGTCCTGTACAAGGGTCAGACGGACTGCTTCCGATCTCACTCCTGCAGCATCCTTCATGTACGGTGCATATACAACAAAAACTTCCTCTCCCTGATCATTCACAAAAGACACATGGTTCTTCACCTGAACTGCTTCCAGCTTTTTCATCCGGTAAACAAAAGTGACTGTCCCGGAAGCTTCCGGGTTCATCAGAACCAGATCTTCTTTTACTTTTTCGCCGATGACGCGGCATCTTACATCCATCCCCTCCAGGACACCGGGATAAAGGATTCCGTTACTGCCTTCACGGACGGCATATGCTTTAGCCGCATCCTTAATGCCCCAGGTAAGTGCTGTACCGTCTTTCATGATTGTGACTGTTCCCTGTTCCTTCGCATGTTTCCCGAAACGTATCTGAAGTTTTCCTTTTTTATTGACAAACTCCGTCTGTTTTTCTTCAATTCCTGCGATCAGGGCATTTCCCTCTTCTGCGGTTTCTTCATGAAGGGTATCGTCCATGTCTTTCCACGAACCATCTTCCTCCTGAAAATGCACGGCATCCAGATAAATCTCCGCGGTCATGGAATGGTCTGCGTTTTCAAAAACTTTTGTGTTTGCTGTTCTCTTTCCGATTAATTCTCTTCGTTTCATGTTTTTATCTCCAATCTATTGTTTTATTGTATCAAGAGCTCTTTGATGTAATAAGAATAGCAAACATACGTTCGTTTTTGAATATCAGATCTGTTATATTTTTTTACCAGTTTTGATAGGTTTTTCAGAATCCCTGAAGAGAATCATCCACTGGCTGTATCCCGATGCATTTCTTCATCACTCCGCCTGTATAAGATCTCATCGACAGGAACATCCAGTATTTCTGAAAGATTCATCAGGGTCTGGATATTCATCGTTGTCATGCCGGACTCGATACGTGAGACTGTGATCACGGAAACACCAATCCGGCAGGCTAATTCTTCCTGACTCATCTTTTTCTTTTTTCGTAGTTTCCTGATCTGTTCCCCTATACAGACCAGTTCTTTATTAAACGTATAATTCATAGTATTCTCTCCCGTATATACACTATTTTTCTTTTGTTGCCTCCTTATTATACAAACATACGTTCTGTTTTTCAATAGCATATATGGTAGTAATCAGGTTCAGTCCCATTTATTAC
>JBJEMI010000002.1:0-81851 GCA_051879615.1 Lachnospiraceae bacterium | reverse complement strand
AACTCCTGACAGTTCTGATAACGCTGTTTCGGGTCTGCCATTGTACATTTTTGCAGGATCTTCCAAAACTCCGGGGAGATTTCCCGAGTCCATTCTTCCGGAGGCAGAAGCTCATAGGGCGGATCAGCCAGATTTTTTCCCGTAAACAATTCATAGATCACGACGCCCAGACTGTAAATATCCGTACGAAAATCACTCTGTCCATGTCCGCCGTACTGCTCCGGAGCCGCATACCCCCTCGTCCCCAGACACCCGGTATCCGAGTATTTGCCCTGTCTGTAAATACGGGAAATCCCGAAATCAATGAGCCGTACATAGCCTTCTTTCGTGATCATCACATTTTCCGGCTTCATATCCCGGTAAATGACCGGCGGATCCTGCCCATGCAGATAAAGAAGCACCTCTGTCAGCTGCATGGCCCATGCCAGAATCTGTTTTTCTTCGATCCAGGACCTTCTGTTCATCAGTTCCTTCAGGCTCATCCCTTCAATATGATCCATAACTATATAGATAAACTCTCTGTCTTCAAAAACATCCACGATCCGCGGCAGAAAAGGATGGTTCCACTCTTTCATAAGCACTGCTTCTTTGTAAAACCGGTTTGTTAAACATTCCTGCTCCTTGCGGATCTGTTTCATTGCCCAGCATTTTCCGAGCCTGCGGTCCTCCACCAGAAAAACCTCTGACATCCCGCCCCTGCCAAGCGTTCGAAGATAACGATATCTTTCCTTCATCCTACACCTTCCGTTTTCAATTGCATTTCACTGGATAATCGGCCGAACCGGCCGGAAGAATTTTATACCTTTTTTCCGTGTGTCACGATTTCCGCCCATGCCGGGACAAATCCCCCGGAAACAGCGACATTTCTGGACAGACTGTGAGATTCCGAAGTCCCGTAATAAGGCACCCTGCCCCTGTGAAGAATTTCCTCTTTGATCAGCTTTACCAGATGGGTGCCGAGCCCCCTTCCGCCGTAGGGTTTCATAATGTCAATGCCGATCTGCCACAGATGCGCACCGTCTTCGCTGACTCCCGCCATTCCCATGAGCTGACTGCCGTCATAGGCAGCCACAGCAATTCTGTCAGGCTGCGTCGGCGAAAAGGAAAGGGCGTGCTGCAGCAGTTCATTCCCTCTGAACTGCTCGATGTCTTCTCCTTCGTACCAGCATACGTCATACTCCGGTTCTGTCACTGAAACCTCCTGCGACGGCAGAAAATAGATATGCGTATCCAGAATTTCCCTTCCGAATCTGCCAAGCTCTGCATCGATTTTCCGAAGTGTGGCAAAATCGCACCACCATTCCGGCGGCTGTCTGACCAGCTCCTTTTCAATCCACGGATGCATCGCCTCATCCGCCATGACATAGGCCTTCCCGAGCAGAATCCCCACCTTAAAAAAAGTATCCTGTCTGGCATGAAGCCTGGCTCCTTCTCTGATTTCATGGGGACTCAGACATACATTTTCAGCAATCCATCTTCCGTTTTCCACATTATAATCCAAATAAAACTGTTTTTTTGTCTCCTCCAGACAATGTCTGTCTATTTTCATTCTGCTTCTTTCTCCTGTTTTATCATTTCCCGAATCGCATCCACCGCGATCCTGATCGCGCATTCCGTATCATGTACCTGCTTATTCGGCAGCCCCAGCTTCTCCCGCTCCTGATTGGCAACTACCAGAAAGACGGATCCCACCTTCACTCTGCGGTAGGCACCTGCGATAAAGAGTGCCGCAGATTCCATTTCCGAAGCCAGGCATCCCATGCGAAGCCATGCCTGCCATTTCCGCTCCAGTTCCTGCCCGTTCGGAAGCAGCTCTGGCTGATGCTGTCCGTAAAAAGAATCCTTGCACTGTGCAACCCCGACGTGATAGACCGTGCCGCTTTTCTTCGCTGCTGCCACAAGCGCATTGGTCACATCCAGATCTGCCACTGCCGGATATTCGATCGGTGCGTATTCCTTACTCGTTCCTTCCATGCGGACTGCTCCCGTTGCTATGACCACATCTCCTCCGCAGACTTCCGGCTGCATACCGCCGCAGGTCCCCACCCGGATAAAGGTATCCGCACCGCAGTTTGCCAGTTCCTCCAGAGCAATGGAAGCAGACGGACCGCCGATTCCCGTGGAAGTCACACTGACCTTCACACCGTCCAGTGTACCCGTATAGGTCACATATTCCCTGCTGTCCGCTACCAGTACCGGATCATCAAAGTGCTCTGCGATCTTCGCACAGCGTTTCGGATCTCCCGGCAGGATCACATATTTTCCCACGTCACCTTCTTTTAACTGCACATGATACTGTACGCCCGCACCTTCCGTATAATCAACCATCTCATTACCTCCACGCTCAGTTTTTGTAACTTTTCTTTTAACATCATCTTATCATTGCAGGTATGAAATTACCATCAAAATTTGGGTGATCATTCAGCCTGTCTCTTTAAACTCATGAAAATTTATCTTCCGTTTCCTGCTTCGGCAGATGAATACCCAGGATCATTTTTACCAGCCATACAAAAAACAGCAATACGAGAACCGGTATGACACATGATGTTACGATCATGACTGCAAGTGCTTCCATAAAATTGCTCAGAACATTCTCTGCCTTTGCAGCTGCATCTGATACCCCATCTTTTACCTTGGACAGGATTCCTCCCAGAAATCCTTCTTTCTCCTCTGTATCTTCTTCAGAGCCTTCCTCCAGTATTTCCGCGCTTTCTTTGGCTGACTGGATTGTCATCTCTATTGAATGCTGATAGGTTTTCTCTATCAGATCGGACACCTTTACACTTGCCGGGATTACCAGTACGATCGCAAGTCCGAATGCAGCCAGCCTGATCGCAAGAGATCTAAAGATATTATTTTTCAGGAAGACATTCACTGACAGCAGGATACATGCGATCGGAATCAACAAGACAAAGGCAGCATATCCTGTAATCGTTACCAAGTATTTTTCCAGATAGACCGCACAGATCACCAGCAGAAAACAGGAACTTAAATCTGCAAGTTTCTCTGCAATCGGAGTTGCTGCATCTCCCGGAAGCAGCGTAATCGCTGCAGATGCAGCTGTTGAGGCAGCAGTCAGTTCCATCACCGTGGTTCTTTTCTCATCCAGTGCTTCTATCGTATTTTTATGAAATTCCGGTGATGCGGCATATTTGGATAATACAAAAATGGAAATAAACGCAATGATTAACGGAATTACTGCTTTTATCACTGTTCTGTAATTCATGTTCATAATCTTTCTCCTTTCATTCCGTGAATAAATATGCTATCATAATAACACATTTTCCATCACCTCGAAAGGAGAACCCTATGAAACTCATCTCATGGAATGTAAACGGCCTGCGCGCCTGCACCGGCAAGGGCTTTTTAGATTTTTTTAATGCAGTTGATGCAGATATTTTCTGTATTCAGGAATCAAAGCTTCAGGAAGGACAGATCGATCTGGAACTGAACGGCTATCACCAATACTGGAATTATGCGGAAAAAAAAGGTTATTCCGGTACTGCCATATACACCAGGCAGGAACCGCTGTCCGTCTCTTACGGTATCGGGATCGAAGAGCACGATCATGAAGGACGCGTGATCACCCTGGAATTTGACAGCTTTTATATGGTAACGGTCTATACACCTAACTCACAGAACGAGCTGTCAAGACTTCCTTACCGTATGACATGGGAAGATGCCTTCCGTGATTATTTAAAAGCACTGGATGCGAAAAAACCGGTGATCGTCTGCGGTGACATGAATGTGGCACATAAAGAAATTGACTTGAAAAATCCAAAGACAAACCGAAAGAACGCCGGATTTACCGATGAAGAACGTTCCAAATTCACTGAACTTCTGGATGCCGGCTTCATCGACACCTTCCGCTATTTCTATCCGGATGCAGAAGGGATCTATTCCTGGTGGTCCTACCGGTTTCAGGCAAGAGCAAAGAACGCCGGGTGGCGTATCGACTATTTTCTCGTTTCCGAACGTCTAAAGGATCATTTAACCGGTGCAAAGATCCACACAGATATTTTCGGTTCCGATCACTGTCCGGTTGAATGTACCATAGAGCTTTAGTATATGATAAACGGCCTTCCGATACTTTTTCAGTAACGGAAAGGCCGTTTCTTTATTTTTTAGAATCCTTCTGGAACACCTCTCTGTCCAGCGCCCCCTCCTGATTTGCTACAATCGTTGTACATACCGCATCTCCGGTTACGTTTACTGCTGTACGCAGCATGTCCAGAATACGGTCGATTCCCATGATCAGGGCAATCCCTTCCGTCGGAAGTCCTACGGAAGTCAGCACCATGGCCAGTGTTACCAGACCTACCCCCGGAACACCTGCAGTTCCGATGGATGCCAGGGTTGCCGTCAGAATAACTGTTGCCATCATGGAAGGCGTCAGGCTGATGCCGTATGCCTCTGCAATGAACACAACTGCAACTCCCTGCATGATTGCTGTCCCGTCCATATTGATCGTCGCTCCCAAAGGAATGGTAAAAGAAGAAATCTTTCTGGATACTCCCAGTTTCTCCTTCAGTGTTTCAATGGACAGCGGAATGGTTGCATTGGAGGTTGAAGTAGAAAATGCAAACTGCATGACCGGGAAAAACTTCTTCAAAAATGTCAGCGGATTTAATCCGGTAAAAATAAACAGCAGCACCTGATACACAATGAAACACTGCAGGGCCAGAGAAAGTGTTACGCTGAACATATATTTTAACATAGGCAGGAAAGCATCGAATCCGATGGTTGCAAAGGTTTTTGCGATCATACAGAATACTCCGATCGGTGCAACTTCCATAACAGCCATTGTCATTTCCATCATCACATCATTAAACTGTGCGAAGAAGTTCGCCACCGTTGCTGCTTTCTTGCCGAGTTTTGCCAGCATGATTCCTACAAATACCGCAAAAACAATGATCGGCAGCATATCACCGTTTGCCATGGAGGAAAATACGTTTTTCGGGATGATATTCAGCAATGTATCCGCAAAACCTGTCGTCTCCGCAACGGCCACTTCTACAGTCTCCACAGCAGTGATCTCAAGACCGAGTCCCGGTCTTACAAGAATTCCGATTCCCAGAGCCACTGAAATCGCAAGTGCGGTTGTGACCAGATAGAATCCCAATGTTTTGACTCCGACTTTACCAAGGGTCTTTGTATCACCGATTGCCATGGAACCGCAGATCAGACTGCACATAACGAGCGGAATGACGAGCATCTGCATCAGCCGGATAAATCCGTTACCTACTACATATAAAACGCCGTTGATCAGAAACGTATCCTTTATCGTACCGGACGGCACACAATAATTTAATAAAACTCCGAATACTGCTCCCAGGATCAGAGCAATAAAGATTCTCGTGGAAAGTCCAAGGGAACCAAATTTCTTCACTATTCATTACCTCCTGTCTCATTCAGGTATTCTTTCAGGGCTTCCCTCCATTCCAGCGGCTCCTTCATACCGGAAATACGAATCATCATATTGTCCAGTACAGAGTAATTCGGACGATCGCAGGTCTCATCAAAGAACGGTTCCACTGTCAGTTTATCTTCGTTATCTGTCAGTCTTAAAATTTCTTTGGCATATTCATAACGGCTGCAAAAACCTTTACATACCGCATGATAAGTTCCGTAAACATCATTTTCTATAAATGCAAGCACAACCTTTGCCAGCTCCTTTGCGCTTGTCGGACTGGAAAACTGGTTGCTCGGTGCTTCCAGTGTGCCGCCTTTTCTGACAGCATCCAACACCGTATTGACATAGTCGTTGCCCACGCCGTAAACCCAGGAACTTCTGATAATGACATAACGCGTCATTAAGAATCTTACAAATTTTTCTCCCGCGGCTTTTGATTTTCCGTATACACTTCTCGGTGCGATCGGATCAAACTCATTTAACGGGGAATTATTTTCAGTCACACCAAAAACATCGTCTGTCGATAACTGAATCAGCTTTGCATCAATTTCCTGCGCTTCCTGTGCAAGGTTTCTGACACCTACCGCATTCACGGCATATGCCAGGTCCGGGTTATTCTCACATGCCTGCAAATCTGTCATACCGGAACAGTTGATAATGATATCCGGGCGATTGATTCTGCAAAAGGAAATCACTGCCTCCATATCGGTAATATCTACTTCTCTTCGATCTGTCGCAATAAATTCATACTGTCGACTGTCCAGCAAACGTACCAGCGCACTTCCGACATGTCCGTTTGCACCTGAAATCCAAATTTTTTTCATAGATTTTTTCCGAGGTATCTTCCGTGATACTCTCTCTTGCTCCTTTCTCATATTGTTCGTAAAAAATACTGTTGATTATTCTATCATAAAATTGCATTCTTCACAATAAAAAGGACGCATAAACGCGTCCTTTTCCACTAATTACCTAGTTCAATACTGATCTGTGCAAACAGTCCGAGGATTTCCTCCACTTTCATTTTTGATTTTTCCTCCCCTGTTTTATCCAGAATTGCCTGACCTTCATGCATCATCAGAAGCCTGCTTCCGTATTCTACGGCATAACGGAGATTATGCGTAACCATGATTGTGGTCAGATGCTTTTCTTTGACGATCTGATCCGTCAGTTCCATGATCAGATCTGCCGTTTTCGGATCCAGTGCTGCGGTATGTTCGTCCAGAATGAGAAATTCAATCGGTGTCATCGTCGCCATCAGAAGAGCAAGCGCCTGCCTCTGCCCGCCGGAGAGACTGCCGACCTTTGTGTACAGCTTATCCTCCAGCCCGAGTCCCAGCTTTGCCAGCTGATCTCTGTAAAAATCAATTCTTCCCTTATTCGTTCCCGGTCTCAGATTGAAAGGCTTTCCTTTATTATCTGCCATGGACATATTTTCCAGGATCGTCATATTCGGGCAGGTTCCCATTGCCGGATTCTGATACACCCGGCCGATTTTCTGATGCCTTAAAAATTCTTTTTTCTTTGTGATGTCTTTATCCCCGACCAGAATCTGTCCGGCATCCACCGGAATACTGCCACAGATAATGTTCAGCATGGAGGTTTTTCCTGAGCCGTTGCTCCCGATGACAGATACGAATTCGCCCTCTTCTATGGTCAGATTAAAATCCTGAAAGAGACACATTTCATTAACCGTACCCGGATGGTAGTATTTATCAATATGTTTTAATTCCAGCATTGCCCCTCACCTTCTTCTTTCTGTCCATTGTCAGGACTAAAATAATCAGAAATGTCGCTGCCATCACAAGCTTGTTGTCTCTGGCTTCCAGTCCGAATGCGATCGCACACGCCACACATGCCTTATAGGCAATGGAACCAAACAGTACAGCTGTTGTAGATTTAAAAAACGAAACATTTTTTAAAAGCTTTGTTCCGATAATAACACTGGCAAGCCCTGTTACCATGGTTCCCGTTCCCATGGAAACATCGAAGTATCTCTGCTGCTGCGCGATAATGCCGCCGCTTAATGCTACAAACCCATTTGCAATGGCAAGACCCAGGATTTTTACCATTCCCTGATCGATCGCCAGACTTGTCACCAGGGTTTCATTATCCCCTGCTGCCCGAAGCAGATAACCCGATTTTGTTTTCAGATAGATATCCAGCAAAATCTTCATGACCAGTGCAAATACCAGTGCCACAAGCATGGTCCGGATACCTCTGAGCGGTTCGGGAAACAGGCCGTCCAGAAATGCATTCTCAAATACGGTTTCCTGTTTAAACAGCGTCACATTGGCCTTTCCTGCAATCCGAAGATTTACACTGTAAAGTCCTGTCATCATAATAATACCGGAAAGCAGATCTCTTACCTTTAATTTTACATGGATCAGCCCGGTACAGATGCCTGCCAGTACTCCGGCTCCAAAGGATGCCAGAAGTGCCGAATACGGATTTACTCCGCCTGCCACCAGAACCGCCGAAACTGCCGCCCCCATCGGGAAGCTTCCGTCTACCGTCAGATCCGGAAAATCCAGGATCTGATATGTAATGTAGATTCCCAGTGCAGCGATCCCGTAAATGAATCCCTGCTCAAAAACTCCTATGATGACACCCATGTTCTGTTCCTCCTGATGTTTCTTTTTTATTCGGCAATGCTGTCAAATATTTCCACAGCCTCTGCGATATATGCTTCATCTAACGTGATTCCGAGATTTTCAGCCACAGCTGTATTTACATACAGCCCGCTCCGGGAGATCAGTTCATACTTCAGTTCCGAAGCTTCTGCTTCACCCTTTAAGACTTTTGCAGCCATCTGACCGGTCTGAACACCAAGGTCCACGTATTCAATACCTACCGATGCCAGACAGCCGTTCTTCACCTGTTCTACTTCACTTCCGAATACCGGTATCTTTGCTGCATCTGCTTTGGAAAGCACCATTGCAAGCCCCTGAACAACTGTATTATCTGTCAAATTATTGATACAGTCCACATCTTTTGCGATCATGGAATCGACTGCTGTCGGAAGTTCGCCCGGAGCTGTGATGCCGACTGTTTCCAGTGTAAATCCGTATTCTGCAACGGCTGCTTCATATTCTGCAATCGTAGACAGCGAATTGGCTTCACTGGTCGTATAAATGATACCGATCGTGTCTGCATCCGGCAAAATCCTGCGGATCATTGCCAGCTGTTCTTCTACCGGAAGCCTGTCTGAAGTACCTGTTACATTTCCCACGCCCGTTCCGTCTTCATTCGCAAGTTCCGCACCGACCGGATCAGAAACTGCCGTATATACAACCGGAATCTCCGTATTCATGCAGGATGCAAAAGAACTGCATGCACTCGGCGTTGCGATCGCACAGATCAGATCCACATTTTGTGATACAAAATTATCCGAAATCTGTCCGGCGATTCCCGTATCGGACTGTGCATTTTCAAAAAGGACTGTCAGGTTCTCACCCTCCACGATTCCTTCCTGTGCAAGTCCCTGTAAAAAGCCTTTTCTGCAGTTATCCAGAGAACCGTGCTCCGCAAACTGATTGATACCGATGGTGTACTGCGTTCCTTCTGCCGTTTGTTTCTCTTCTGCAGATTTTTGCCCGTCTTCATCTGCACATCCTGTCGTACACACTGCCATCATCATGACTGTCATCATTGCTGTCAAAACTTTTTTCTTCATACCCTTTTCCTCACTTTTCTGAATTGATCTCACACAACCAGAATAAGAACAAAACACCTGCAAGTGGCTTCCTTCATAAAAAAAAACATCTCAAACATATTCCTATGTTTGAGACGGTTATAATTCTTATAATCGCGGTACCACTCAATTTGTCTTTCGACCACTCTGCACGTACTATCATACGCTCCTGATTGATAACGGGCCAGGTTCCCGACAGCGCCTACTCAAAAACTTTTCGGGCTGCCCTCGAAACTCCATTCAGTTATCGTTCCATACCGCATTCACACCATCTGCAGCTCTCTGCAATGTCACCTGATAAACCTACTACTCTTCCTCATCGGTTTGTTACCTATTCATTGATGTTGACTATACTTTATCACTTCGATTTGCTAAAGTCAATACTTTTTTCAGAGCTTTTCATGGACTTTTTTATTCTGAATCGATATAATGATAACAGAATCGCACTATGCAGCAATCTATTTCGGGAGGAATCTATGGAAAAATCAAAAGTATATTTTACCAACTTACGTGCAAAAAACAATGACAATCTCCTGCAGAAGCTGGAACGACTGATCCGCAAAGCAGGCATTGGCAATATCGACTTTTCAGACAAGTATGCTGCCATTAAGATCCATTTCGGCGAACCCGGAAACCTGGCTTTCCTGCGTCCGAATTATGCAAGGACTGTGGCTGATGTCGTAAAGAGCCTTGGCGGCAAGCCGTTTTTAACAGATTGTAATACCTTATATGTGGGCGGACGTAAAAACGCTCTGGATCACATCCAGAGTGCTTATGAAAACGGATTCAGTCCTTTCTCTACAGGATGCCACATTTTAATCGCTGACGGATTAAAAGGAACTGATGAAGTTCTGATCCCGGTAGAAGGCGGAGAATATGTCAAAGAAGCGAAAATCGGACGAGCTGTCATGGATGCTGATGTATTCATTACGCTGACTCATTTCAAAGGGCATGAGGCAACCGGTTTCGGCGGTACATTAAAAAATATCGGTATGGGATGCGGATCCAGAGCAGGAAAAATGGAAATGCACTCCGCAGGCAAACCTTATGTCGCCACGGACAGCTGTATCGGATGCGGTGCCTGTATGAAAATCTGTGCACATGATGCGCCATCCATCACCGATAAAAAGGCTTCCATTAACCACGAGAAGTGTGTGGGATGCGGACGCTGTATCGGAGTCTGCCCAAAGGATGCCGTCAGACCTGCGGAAGATGAATCCTGTGATATCTTAAATAAGAAAATTGCCGAATACTCCAAAGCAGTCGTAGACGACCGCCCATGCTTCCATATCAGTCTTGTCATGGATGTCTCTCCAAACTGTGACTGTCATGCGGAAAATGATCTGCCGATCGTACCGGATGTGGGAATGTTTGCCTCTTTTGACCCGGTGGCACTGGATATGGCATGTGCGGATGCAGTCAACGCACAGCCGATCATTCAGGGCAGTGTGCTGACCGATCCGGATCATGAGGGCCACGCTCACGAGGCACGGGATCACTTCCACCATTCACACCCAAATACGGACTGGAAGGTATGTATTGACCATGCCGTAAAGCTGGGACTTGGTTCTGCCGAGTATGAGCTGATTGAAATCAGATAAAAAATGCGGTATCTTTGGATCACCTGAAGATACCGCACTTTTTTATGCCTGACTCGACACGAAACCTACTTGCAGCTCTGCGCAAATTTCTGTTTTGCCTCAGCTACCTTTTTTTCTTCCGCTGCAGGAGTTTCGTAAAACCCTCTCTGATGCATCATTTTGAACACATCAAACTGAATGCTGTGCTCCTGCTCCAAAATTTTCAACATGGTCTCTCTTACATTCTCATGCACGCATTCGTTGGCTGCCATATTGAATTTTCCCGTGGACGCCTTCTGTGCACATAATCCGTCTGTTAATACTTCCTTGTCTGTATAAACCTGCATACCTACCTCCTGCTACTGCAAATGCGCATACAATGCGTTGAAATGACCCTGGTGCTGATCGGAAATCCGTTCATATCTTTCCTTAATTTCAGTATCCTGTGTCTGAGCTGCCAGCATCTTAAATTTTTTCACTAACAGTTCTTCCTCTGAAAGCAGGTCATTTAACGTAGCCAATTCTTTTTCTGATAACTGTACCATCATCTACCTCCTGGTTTTGAGTTTACAGTTCCAGTATGCACGTTTTTCTTATTTTTATTCTATAAGCAGATACTTGGCTGAAAACGGTTCCAGATCCAGCATCAGAAGTTCCTCTTCCAATTCATATTTTTTAAGTGGTTTTTCTTTTACGTTTCCTCCGAAGCGCTCCCAGTTGCTGTCCAGCATCATCTGTGCCTTTTTTGCATCTTTTATGCTGATTTCATAATCCTCCTGTTTTTGATCCGAAAAATTAAACACCGCCAGTACCGTCTGTTCTTCCGATCTTCTTAAGAAGCTGTATACACATTTTGACTCGCTGTGACAGTCTGTCCACAAAAAGCCCGAAGGATCATAATCCTTTTCATAAAACGCCGGATTATTCAGATAACAATGACTTAAGGACTTTGTAAATTCATAAAATGCTCCGTGAATCGGATATTTCAGGAGCATCCAGTCCTGTTCTTTTTTTTCATCCCATTCTCTGAGCTGACCGATTTCGTTTCCCATGAAATTCAGTTTTTTGCCGGGATGAGCATACATATACATATAAAAAGCCCTTGCCTGAGGGAATTTTCCTTCATAATCACCATACATTTTCTGCAGGATCGTTGCCTTTCCATGTACGACTTCATCATGCGATAACGGCAGCAGGTAATTTTCTCCATAAAAATAATGCATGGAAAATGTCAGTTTATGATAATCTCTCATACGATCATAAGGGTGCATCTGAAAGTACTGTATGGTATCATTCATCCAGCCCATATCCCATTTATAATCAAATCCGAGTCCTCCGCTCACCACAGGCTTCGTTACATCCGGAAAAGATGTCGAATCCTCCGCAGCCAGAATAACCGACGGATCATAGATTTTTAACCCCTGATTCATATGTTGAATAAATGCAACTGCATCTTTATTGACACCGCGCTGACAATTTCCCTGCCAGTAGATCATATTGCTGATCGCATCCATACGCAGTCCGTCAATATGATATTCCTTGATCCAGTAGAACGCCGCTGACTGCAGGAAGCTTCGAACCTCCCCGCGTGAATGCATAAAATTTTTGCTTCCCCACTCACTATAACCGACAGCATTGTTAGGATATTCATAAAGAGCTGTTCCGTCAAAATCTGCCAATCCGAAATAGTCCACTGCAAAATGCACCGGGACGAAATCCAGTAATACTCCGATGTCATTCTGATGGCATTGATCCACAAAAGCCTTCAGATCATCTGCTGTTCCGTAACGGGAAGTCGGTGAAAAGAATGCCAGTGCCTGATAACCCCAGGACGCATCACACGGATATTCCGCGATCGGCATGATTTCCAGATAATTATAGCCTCTTTCCTTTACATAGGGTATGAGTCTGTCCGCAAGCTCTCTGTATGTATACTGTTCCCCTGTTTCCGGATCCTTGAGTCTCCAGGAACCCAGATGTACTTCATAAACATTGAGAGGTCTGTTCTTACAGTCCGTTCTGTTGTTCATCCACTTTTCATCCGAAAACTGATATCGATCCATATTTCTGATGATCGAACAGTTATCCGGCGGAACTTCCATACCAAATCCGTACGGATCGCAATGATCCACATCCCTGCCATCCATTCCATAGACCTTGATCTTATAACGCATTCCTTCTTTTGCTTCCGGAACAAAGGCTTCATAGAAATTGCCGTCATATATTTTTTTCATAGGAATTTCTTTCCAGTCACTGAATTCTCCAATGATGCTTAAACGCGCTGCATTGGGTGCGAACGTACGAAACACAGTTCCCGGTTCACCGATATGTGCCCCAAGATACTCATAAGCATCAAACACTCTTCCCTGATAAAATTCCTGCATCTTCATATCTATAACCCCCATTTATTTGACGATTGTTGATTATTTTTCTATTATCAATTATAATGTTTACAGATTTTTCTACAATCATCACTTTTTAACTTCCGTCAATTATACAACTATTTTCTATTATCGTTAATTTATATTGACATCAGCCGGGGGATTCATCGAGGTATTTATGGATTTAAGAGTCAAACGAACAAAGAAAAATATACGCGATGCTTTTTTAACTTTGCGTTCGAAAAAAGATCTGGAAAAGATTACGGTAACAGAACTGGCCGATCTGGCCGGCATTAACAAGGCAACCTTCTATCTGCACTATAAGGACATCTATGATCTGTCGGAAAGAATTGAGGACGAACTGATCGAAGACTGTCTGGCATCGATCAAACATCCGGAGGATCTTTTAAAGGGAGAGGGATTTTCACAGCTTGCACTTGCTTATACTTCACAAAGTGAGCTTTTCAGTATCCTCTTTTCAGGCTCCCGCGCCAATCGCGCCATACAGGTCATTGACAAAAACATCAGGGAACGGGTCTATGAAGAACGACCGGAATACCGGGATGATTTTGAATTCAACATGCTTCTGACTGCACTTACCTACGGAATCTTCTATGCATTTACTCTGTATATGAGACAGGATTTCGATGCTGCATTAAAAATCATGGACAAACTGAATCGTGAATTTGTGACAATTTTCTTTAAAAACATATAGAGCAGAGTTGTGCTTACACGTAACTCTGCTCTACTTTAATGACCGCATAATAGTGAGGATTTTTCTCATGAATTTTTTTCTTCAGACCAGATTCGATCTCCTTCGCCCGCATCATCTCTCTGCCCGAAACCACCAGATCAAAGATTACATTGGTATGTGTATTACCGCGTACCATTCGAAGATCATGAATTTTCCAATCAGGATTTTCTTCTTTTACAAGCTTCGTCACCATCTCTTTGACATTCTGAAGCTCTGCATCATCCGTAATGACCGGATCCATATGGATCGTCACTTCATATTGAAACATTGCAGCCAGCTTCTGTTCAATATTGTCGATCACATCATGTGCTTCCAGAATATCCACATCATAGGAAACCTCTGCATGTAACGATACCATTCTTCTTCCCGGGCCGTAATCATGAATGATCATGTCGTGAATTCCAAGGATGATCGGTTCTTCTAATACAATTTTTGTGATCTTTGTAACGATTTCCGGATCAGGCGCAGAACCAAGCAGCGGCTGAATCGTATCTTTTACCGCATGATATCCGGCAATCAGTACCAGTACCGCAACCACGGCTCCGATATAGCCATCCAGATTCAGATGAAAGAAATAATAGATCAGAATTCCTGCCAGAACTGCTGCTGTGGAAACACAGTCACTTAAGGAATCTGCTGCTGTTGCCTTCATCGCTTCTGATGAAATCCGATTTCCAAGCTTCTGATTAAAATATGCCAGCCAGAGCTTCGTGCCGATGGCAGCAGCCAGAATGATTACGGAAATCAGACGAAATTCAAGTGCCTGGGGATGCAGGATCTTCTCTGCAGAGGATTTGAGCAGTTCAAATCCCATCAAAAGTATCGCAACTGCCACAAACAGGCCTGAAAGATATTCTATACGCCCGTGTCCGAAAGGATGTTCCGGATCCGCCGGCTTTCCCGCCATATAAAAACCGATCATTGTCACTACAGAAGACCCTGCATCGGAAAGATTGTTGAAAGCATCTGCCATCACTGAGACTGCGCCTGTCATCATTCCGGCAGCAAGCTTCAGTAAAAACAACAGGAAATTACAGGCAATTCCCACTGTACCCGCCAGCTGACCATACTTTTGGCGCACCCTGGCATCATTGATATTTTCAGCATCCCTGATAAATCTGTTTACTAATATCTGTATCATTTCTTCACACTCCTCAAAACATAATGATATTCTACCACAATATGGAAAAAAATGCACAGAAAAAGTCAGTAATGACTTTCTTTGAAAAGAAAACCATTATCACGTCCATTCATACTTGTATAGATCGTATACTGAGAATATCCGTTTGACGGTGTAAATACGGTGACCGTATCCAGATTGTAGTTTTCTTCCAGATCGATGTCCACATAGGCCGGATAGTAGGAACCGCGCCATGCAGAATTCAAACTGCCGTCGGTAATATTCTTCGCCAGCGATTTTCCTGAAGATACATGAACCGGTTTTCCGAATGAGATGCTTCCGTCATCATCCACTTCTTCCTCGCTTCCGTATATTTCGAATTCCGCAACTGCCGGCCAGCCGTTTGCAGTATCGCGATATGTTCTGCAGGAATGCATCACGATCTTGGCTTCCGTATAGGTCTTTTCCGAGATGGAATAAGTCTGTTCCCAGTTTTCCGTACGGTCTGCCACCACATGATCTGCGATCGTATCATATTCTCCGCTGCCGTTTCGCGCCTGAATACTGTATGTAAACTTATAGTCGTACGGTTCCGTAGCAACTTTCTCAAAAGCAATTCTGAATGCATCCATGCTTCTTGCGGAAGCATAAGTCAGAACGATCTCTTTTTCAGATGTCTGCTGTGCATTATGGAACTTGTACAGTGTTCTGTCATTGCCGTCTGTGAGGTTTGCCTCATTTCCGTCACTGTTGCCGTTTTTCCTGACTTCCGCCTGAGCTGCAATATTCTGGTATGCAGACAATTCCGCATCCTGCTGCTCATAGATTTCGACCTCTTCAACTGACGGCCAGAAGCCGCCTGCTGTTCCGTCTGCATTCCGCGGATCGGACAACGTCACATAAATATGTGTTGCAGACACCGGTGTGTCTACAATAAACTCTCCATCCGAATCCACTGTCATTCTCTTTGTTCCGAAATCAATCAGATCACTGGTGATTCCGTTCTGTGCATACTGAACAGTGACAAGCGCGGTTCTTCCCGTGGCATTGTCGCCCCTCTCTCCAAGCTTCACAACAATCTTGGAAATGCTTCTGCCCATATCCAGCTGAAGCACTGCTGTGGAAGGCCAGATACCGCTTGTCTGCCAGCTGGTCGTGTCGTCACCATCATTAATATTGGCAATGACATGTGTACCGTATTCGCCGTTTTCGGTACTCGCTGCTGCAGCTCCTGCAACATTTACCAACCGTACTGCCGCCTTCGCAGATACAGCCGGAACCAATGTGCCGGCGATCATGCTCATGGAAAGCAGTGCGGTCAGAATGCGTTTTGAAAATTTCCCCATAGTCTTTCCACCTTTTTGATTATTCAGTTTTATTATACCAAATTACTTCAATATACCACAACGGGAATTTACCTGCTTTCACACAAAACGAGCAGGCGAAATGCCTGCTCGCAATGATTCACTATAATACTTTGCTTAAAAAGTTCTTTAAACGTTCATTCTTCGGATGTTCAAAGAATTCCTTCGGTTCATTTTCTTCCATAATAATACCTTCATCGATGAAAATCACACGGTTTGCAACTTCCTTTGCAAATCCCATTTCATGGGTAACAACGACCATTGTCATTTTCTCGGCTGCCAGGTCTCTCATTACCTGAAGAACTTCCCCTACCATCTCAGGATCCAGTGCACTGGTCGGTTCATCAAACAGCAGTACATCCGGCTGCATGCACATGGCACGCACGATCGCGATACGCTGTTTCTGTCCGCCCGAAAGCTGGCTTGGATAAGCATTGGCTCTGTCTGCAAGACCTACCCGCTCCAAAAGCTGCATTGCGTACCTCTCCGCTTCCTCCTGTGACTTGCCCTTCAGTTTGATCGGACCGATCGTCATGTTTTTTAAAATCGTCATATGCGGGAACAGATTAAAATGCTGAAACACCATTCCCATTTTCTGACGGTGAATATCAATATTACATGCCTTATCTGTAATATCCGCATCTTCGAAGAAAATATGTCCGCCTGTCGGAACTTCCAGCAGATTCAGACAGCGTAAAAATGTACTCTTGCCGGAACCGGACGGTCCGATCACTACGACCACATCTCCTTTATAGATATCGAGATCTATTCCCTTCAGAACTTCCAGACCTCCGAAGTTCTTTCGTACGTCCACCGCACGGATTAACGGTGCTGTATTATCGTTCACTCTGCTGCAGCCTCCTTTCAAGCATAGATACCAGTTTCGTAAAGATCATTACCATAATCAGATAAATGACAGCTACGGAAATTAATGGGAAAAAGGCATCATATGTACGGCTTCGTATGATATCACCGGCCTTTGTCAGATCCTGCAGGGCAATATAGCCTGCTACAGAGGTTTCTTTCAAAAGAACGATAAATTCGTTACCCAGTGTCGGAAGTACCGTTTTAAATGCCTGCGGCAGAATAATATACCACATGGTCTGCCAGTAGCTGAATCCGATGCTTCTTCCCGCTTCCATCTGTCCGATGTCGATGGACATGATACCGCTGCGGAAGATCTCAGCAACATAGGCTGCAGAGTTCAGACCGAATGCGATGACTGCAACCAGTGTCTTGTTAATAGCTACGGAGCCGAATACAACAAAATAAATAATCAACAGCTGCACAGTAACCGGAGTACCTCTCACGACCGTCAGATAGATCTTTGCAAAAAAATTGGCAATCTTCATCTTTCCTGTACGTTCACAGGTGGAACGTATCAGCGCCAGAATGAATCCCAGCACAATACCGATGATCACCGCAAACAGGGTTACTGTCAAAGTTGTTTTCAGGCCGTTGGCAATATACAGCCAACGGTCATCCTTGATAAAATTCAGATAAAATCTGTCTGCCAGATTATTAAAAAACTCCATAATGAACTTCCTATTCAGCTTTGATATATTTATCTATGATTTCCTGTAATGTTCCGTCTTCTTTCAATTCGGCAAGTGCTTTGTTCACTTTTTCCAGTAATTCATCGTTATCTTTTGCAATCGCCATTGCATAATCTTCTTCTGTGAAAGCTTCATTGAGAATAACCAGACCTTCGTTCTCTTCCACAAATACTTTGGCCGGTTCATTGTCAATGATCACTGCATCAATCTTACCCTGGGAAAGTGCCTGAACTGCCTCAAATCCTTTGTTGTAACGTTCTACCGTCACATCTGCAATTTCTTCTTCCGCATAAATGTCACCTGTAGTACCCAGCTGAACACCAACTGTTTTTCCTTCCAGATCTGTGATGGATTTAATTTCCGAATCTTCTGTTAAAATAACTACCTGTGTAGCATGTGCATAAGTATCGGAGAAGTTTACGTTTTCCAGACGGTCAGGTCTGACTGTCATACCTGCCAGGCCGAAATCGGCTTTACCGCTCTGAACTGCCGGAATGATAGAATCAAATGCCATATCTTCGATTTTGAGTTCACATCCTAATTTTTCAGCTACTGCTGCTGCGATCTCAGCATCAATACCGACGATATCCTGTCCTTCATAGTATTCATATGGAGGAAATTCTGCATTTGTTGCCATTACCAGTGTTTCTTTTCCTGTTTCTGTGTTCTTTGCTTCATCATTGCTGCTTCCGCATGCAACTGCACTCATTGCCAATACTGCTGTGAGAGCGAGTGTTAATAATTTCTTTTTCATAACAATTCTCCTTAAACGAATGAATAAAATGTTAATAAAGTTTCTGTTTTTGCATAAATATTCATTTTATGCACATTAGTATATTATACTGAATTTTTCAGGGATTTCAAGCAGTTTTTCATATCATTTCCTTTTTTCTTCCATTAATATTTCATTACGAGGATGAATACCGCTTTCGTCCAGCTCTACGACCCGGTCGGAATTCTGAATACTGCTGAATCTGTGTGCGATCGTCAGAGTCGTTCTGCCCTGTGACAGCTTATCCAGAGACCTGACGATCGCAGCTTCACTCTCATGATCCAGTGCACTGGTGGCTTCATCCAGCAGCAGAATCGGAGGATTTTTCAGAAAAACTCTGGCGATGCTGATGCGCTGCTTCTGTCCTCCGGAAAGCTTCACACCGCGCTCACCCACGTAAGTATCATATCCGTCTTTTAATTTCATGATAAATTCATGTGCTTCTGCCATTTTTGCTGCTTCGATCACTTCTTCCTTTGTCGCATCAAGATTACCGTATAAAATATTATCCATGATCGTGCCTGAGAAGAGATAGACATCCTGCTGAACGATACCGATATTTTTTCGAAGACTTCTCAGTGTATAGCTCCTGATATCTACACCGTCAATCAGGATCCGACCCGCAGTGACGTCATAGAATCTCGGGATCAGGTTGCAGAGTGTCGTCTTTCCTCCGCCGGAAGGTCCGACCAGTGCCAGCTTTTCTCCGGCATGGATGTGCATGGACAGATTTTTGAATACTTCGTTATGGTCATCCGAATATTCAAAGGTTACATTTTCAAAAACGATGTCTCCCTTCGGTACCGGCATCTCTACAGCATCCGGTTCATCAAAGATTTCAATCTCCGCATCCATGATCTCCAGAAAACGCTCAATTCCGGTAATTCCTCTCTGGAACTGTTCCGCAAATTCAATGATCCGTCGGATGGTCGCAATCATGGTACTCACATACATGGTATAGGCCACCAGATCTCCCGGCGTGATCAGTCCCTTTAATAAAAACAGCCCGCCGCCTGTGATGACAAGCAGATACATCAAACCGTCAAAGAGACGGATCGCCGTGGAAAACTGTGCCATAATCCGGTAACTGTGCTTTTTGATCCCCAGAAACTTCTGATTGTCCTGCCCGAACTTGTCATTTTCTTTTTCTTCATTTGTAAAAGCCTTTACAACCCTCTGTCCAAGCAGGCTGTCTTCGATTCTCGCATTCAGTTCTCCGATCTGCTGACGCTGCTCACGGAATACCTTTTTCTGTCTTCGGTTCAGCTTCAGACAGACAAAAAACATCAGCGGAAGACAGGTGAAAATCAAAATTGTCAGAAGGGGGCTGACTCCCATCAAAATGATGAAAGAAATCACCGCCTTCAGGGCTGCAATAGAAAATTCCTCCGGACAGTGATGTGCAAATTCAGTCACGTCAAACAGGTCATTGGTAATACGCCCCATGATCTGTCCCACCTTTGTATTGTTGTAATAGGTATTGGACAGTTTCTGCAGATGTGCATAGGCATCCCGCCTCATATCGGTTTCCATATAGGTTCCCATGACATGTCCCATGCCTGCCATATAGTAATTTGCGGCACCGTCAATCAGCCGCAGGATCAGATAAAGCACTCCCAGCTGCACCACCACCTGTACTGTCAGCGCACTGACATCATTGACTGCCTGATTTGTCAGAAAACGGATGATCATCGGCAGTACCAGTTCACAGATCGATGTCAGCCCCGCACAGAACAGATCCAGAAACAGAATCTTTTTATACTTTCCGTAATACGGAACAAATCTTTTCAGCAGTTCTCCGGTGGAATATTCTCTCTTTTCCGTATTTTTCCTAATTCTCATTCCAATTCTCACTCCCTATGCAACAAAACGGGTATCCGCTGCGGATCCCCGTTTGTTATTTCTGTATTGTTCGCAATCCATACGATAAGTCTTAGTTTTCGTCGTCTTCTTTCTGTGCAATGAATACTGTTCTCTTTCTCGCCATTGCATCACTGTCGAGATATTCATCGTATGTTGTAATCTTATCGATGATGCTTCCATCCGGAAGAATTTCAATAATTCTGTTTGCTGTTGTCTGTACAATCTGGTGATCACGGGAGGAGAATAACAACACACCCGGGAATTTGATCATACCATTATTCAGTGCTGTAATGGATTCCATGTCCAGGTGGTCCGTCGGTTCATCCATGATCAGGATGTTCGCTCCTGAAATCATCAGTTTACTGAGCATACAGCGTACCTTTTCACCACCGGATAATACTTTTACTTTCTTTACACCGTCTTCACCGGCAAAGAGCATTCTTCCAAGGAAACCTCGTACATAGGTAACATCCTTGATTTCTGAATACTGTGTGAGCCAGTCGACGATAATATAGTCATTATCAAATTCTTTGGAGTTATCCTTCGGGAAGTATGCCTGACTTGTTGTCACTCCCCATTTGAAGGTACCTTCGTCCGGTTCCATTTCACCTGCCAGAATCTTAAATAATGTTGTTTTGGCCAGCTCATTGCTTCCTACAAATGCAACCTTATCATTATGGCCTAAAATAAATGAAACATTGTCCAGAACTTTTACTCCGTCGATCGTCTTGGAAATTCCTTCTACTGTCAGAACTTCATTTCCGATTTCACGATTTGGCCGGAAATCAATGTACGGATATTTACGGCTGGACGGTCTGATTTCATCCAGTTCGATTTTTTCCAGTGCTTTCTTACGGGAAGTAGCCTGTTTGGATTTTGATGCATTGGCACTGAATCGTGAAATAAACTCCTGCAGTTCCTTGATTTTTTCTTCTTTCTTCTTATTCGCTTCTTTCATCTGGCGGATCATCAGCTGGCTGGATTCGTACCAGAAATCGTAGTTGCCGGCATACAGCTGGATCTTACCATAGTCAATATCAGCCGTATGGGTACATACTTTATTTAAGAAGTAACGGTCATGAGACACAACGATGACTGTATTCTCGAAGTTGATCAGGAATTCTTCCAGCCACGCGATCGCGTCTAAATCCAGGTGGTTCGTCGGTTCATCCAGGAGCAGAATATCAGGATTTCCAAACAGTGCCTGTGCCAGCAGGACCTTGACCTTTAATGCACCCGGAAGATCTTTCATCAGTTCATAATGATATTCTGTATCCACGCCGAGACCGTTTAATAATGTTGCAGCATTGGACTCCGCTTCCCAACCATCCATATCTGCAAATTCGCCTTCCAATTCAGAAGCACGGATACCGTCTTCATCCGTAAAATCTTCTTTTGCATAAATGGCTTCCTTTTCCTTCATGATCTCATACAGTCTCTGATTTCCCATAATAACTGTATCCATGACGGTGAATTCATCGTACTGGAAATGGTCCTGTTTTAAGAAGGAAAGACGCTGTCCCGGTGTGATCACGATGTCTCCGTTTGTAGAATCGATCTCTCCGGATAAGATTTTTAAAAATGTAGATTTTCCGGCACCGTTTGCACCGATCAGTCCATAGCAGTTTCCTTCTGTAAACTTAATATTTACATCTTCAAATAATGCTTTTTTACCTAAACGCAAAGTGACATTGTTTGCACTAATCATGTTATCAACCTTTCTCTGTCAGACTTTCTCATTGTCCACACATCTCATACTCATTGAACTGTAAATGTTCAATGAGTATCCTTTACATACTTCTTCTATTTTACAGAATTTTTATTATTTTGCAAGAACTTTATATCATTTTATTTTCTTATAAAAACCCGCCCGAATCCCGGGCGGGTTTTCATTATGTCCTTACGTCGATCTTCCGATTCAGAATATCCTATGGAACTATTTTGCTCTGTAGAGGAAGGTTACGATCTGACCTCTGGTACATCCCTCTTCAGGTGCAAATGTCGTTTCTGTCCAGCCGTCTGTAATTCCTTCTTCGACTGCCCATGCAACCGCTTTTGCATAATATGCACCTGCTGCCACATCTTCAAATCCGGTTTCTTCAGATACTTCCGGCATACCTGCTGCTCTGTAGAGGAAGGTTACTGCCTGACCTCTGGTCACCGTCATTTCAGGCTCAAAAGTCGTTTCTGTCCAGCCGTCTGTAATTCCTTCTTCAACTGCCCATGCAACTGCTTTTGCATAATATGCATCTGCTGCTACATCTGCGAATCCGGATTCCTGTTCTGCTTTCGGACAGCCCTGAGCTCTCCAGATGAAGCTTACCACCTGACCTCTGGTACATGTCCTGTACGGTTCAAAGGTAGTATCTGTCCAGCCTTCTACAATCCTGTTTTCTGCTGCCCAGATTACTGCATCATAGAAGAAATCGTCTGCCTGAACATCTTCGAACGTATTGGTCTGTTCTGTTTTAAGACCCTTGACAGCGGCTTCCAGCTCTGCGATGGCAGCTGCTACTTCCTCTTCTGTTCTGTCCGCATTTTCACAGACTGCATCCGCTTTTTCGATTGCAGCTTCCAGTGCTGCAGCGCTGTCTGCTGTGTATTTACTTCTGTCAATCGCTTCCGCTTCCAGGAGCTTGCCGATCAGTTCTGTGATATCTACTGTTGTATTTCCTGATGTTCCCGGAACCTGAACACGCAGCTCTGCTGTACTCATGTGTGCATCGTAACCGCTGTCCGCATAAGTATGGACACCGATTACACGAATCTGTTTTGCTGTTACTTTTGCAAATGGTACCAATTTCCAGTCTGAATCTGTCCGATCCCATGTTCCTGATGCGAGATCGATCCATTCGCCGTCATCTGTCTCGCGATACTGTACCTTGTACTCGGTCACTGCACCGTTGCTTCCGCCGGAAGTTCTCGGCAGATAACGGATACCGGAAATCTCAGTTGCTTCTTCCAGACTAAGTCCGATCCAGCGTTTTGCAACATCCTTGGCTTCTGTTGTATTCCAGTTGGTATGCCAGTGGGTTGAGGCTTTGCCGTCTAAAACGTAATCGTCCGGACCTTCGTTTGCCGTGCCCGGCAAATACTGGCTCTCGCTGATCGCAGTCAGTTTGCTGACCGGATAATCATTGGATGCGTCGGAAGGATCTGCCGGTTTTTCCTGTCCGAGAATGACCGCAAACGTTTCTCTCGTCTTATGATCTTCAGATTCTGTGATGATCACGATCTGATCGTCATATGCAGGAAGCACTGTCACTGATGCGTTTCCTTCCGGTACCACTTTCACTCTGGCTGCTCTGTCCGATGTATAGAAGACACCTGATGCAAGTTCTCCTGCTGTCGCAGCTACGCCGTTGACTGTCAGTCCTGCGATCGCAGCTGTTGTGTTTGTTGAAAAGGTTCCCGTAACTTTCTTTAATTCGATTTCAGTAATTCCCGTACATGCTTTTACAGCCTTCTGTGCGGTACTGTTTGTAATACAGAATTTTACAAATGTAGCCGTGAACGGTGTGAATGAATAAGTATATGCTTTTACTCTGCTGACCTCTGTTCCGATGGTTTCTTCTGCATCTACCTTTGTCCATCCCTGTCCATCATCAGAAATATAAATTTCTGTAGTACCGGCATCCGGAAATTCTGCAGAATATCCGTCTTTCCAGAAATGAATGACAATTTCACCGATTCTCTGCTGTGTATCATATTCAAACACGATTTCCGCTGTATTGTCACCGGCCTGTGAATTCGCATAGTTAGACCATGCCGTCGGATTTGGACCGCCGTCAGAATTTGCGGCGATTTCTGTACTTCCATCCTTAATCGCATCCAGTGTATCAGACTGTAACGCTTCCGGAATATCCTGACTTAAATAAGCTGCTCCGGATACACTGTCACCGATTGACAGACTTTCTTCCTGCACACGAACAGAAGCTGTAACCTTCATTTCTGTTCCGAATACATCTGCAACACCATTGACTACGACTGTGCCCGGTTCTGCATAAGCTTCAGCCTCAACCGGATCCCATACAACAGGGAAGGATACATCTAAAATTGTTCCGTCTACCAATGCCGCCGGTCTGGCATCCGGAAGGATCGGTGCTACACCTTTGGCTGTTGCTGTAGAGTAATTTAACAATCCGCCGACTTCCTCAATCATATTTACGAAAACAGATACGGCATATTTTCCGTCTGCAGTACCGTTCACTGTAAATGTACCGGCTTTGTTATAGTCAGCTTCCTTGATCTCATCCCAGACTACTGTTACATCTTTGCTTTCTCCGCCTGTACGAAGTTCGATCGTGTCCGGAAGTACCGGTTTGTCGCCCACTTTTACATAATAGTTTTTAGACATATAGAAGCTGATCTCAGATACTGTGTCAGATGCTGTTGTATGAACGGTTACAGAATCTGATTCCAGTCCGTCTGCTGTTGCAGTAACGGTGAAAGAGCCTGCTTCTTTTGTAGACTGAACAATTGCAAGCATTTTGCCGTTGTATGCCTCACGGTTGTCTGCCTGGAAGGAATCATGATCAGCCTGTTTACCGTTGTCAACACCGACTAAAACACCGTCCCCTTCTACAGTGATCTTTACACGGTTGGAAGCATCCGGCACGATATTGCCTTCTGCATCTGTAACATCAACTGTCACATATGCAAGATCTTTTCCGTCCGCTGTGATTTCGTCACGGTCAACAGATGCTGCTAATCTTGCTTCTTCTCCTGTTGTTGTGACATAGGAGCGTCCTTCTGTTTCTGTGATCACGTTGCCTGCTTTATCATAGGCAACCGCTGTAATCGTACCGTCTTCATACGGAACCTTCCATGTCAGATACAGATTTCTGTGAGCTGTGCTGTCCTTATCACTGCCTTCATAGATCTGATAGGTATATCCCGCTGCTGTTGTTTTTTCGGTAAATGCTTTCTTTCCTAGAGAGGTCTGTGTATCACTGCCTGCTGCCCGGAAGAACAGTTCCACTGCTGCTGCATCTGAATATACGACTACCGGAACTTTTCCGCTATAGTCTTTGTATACGACATCGCTGTTCCATGCCGGAAGTACATGAAGTGTGGTTACGTCTTCATTCCACTGGCTCTGGTACAGATAGTAATTATCCTTCGGGAATCCGGCAGTATCAACGATACCGAAATACGAGTTCTTTGGCGACGGCCATGCTCCGACAGCACCTGATCCCGTACCGTTCCACGGTGTCGGTTCGCCAAGGTAATCAAAGCCTGTCCATACATATTCACCGGCTACAAAATCTCTGGTAATAACATCATACCATGCTGAACTTGCAACAGCACCCCAGCCGACTGCTGAGTAATCATAAGAGGTCAGCTGTTTGTCATAGGTCTGACTGCCGCCGCTGATACGATCATAGACACCGCGGCTGTTGATATGAGAAGCTGTTTCAGAACCATACAGATACCAGTTCGGGTAAGCTGCATGGAGGTTGTCATAGCTGCTTCCGTTCGAATAGTTTGTACCGGATACACCGCCGACTGCTGTCAGCTGATTTGCGATATCAATATGTTCGCTGCCTCCGTTTTTCACTGCATTGCTTCCGATGGTCAGCAATTTTGTTGTATCCACTTCCCGTGCCCACTGAATCAGGCTGCGGCACATCGTATTGTACCCTGTTCCGCCTGCACCTTCCTGAATCTCGTTTCCGAGAGAGAACATGATAACGGACGGATCGTTCTTTCCGCGGTTGATCGTTGTTTTCAGGTCAAATTCAGCCCATGTCATTCCCGGTTTGCTTCCAAGAATCTCATTGGATGCTTCGATGGTTTTTCTGAACCATACAGAATAGTCATTGTAATTTCCATTCTTCGCATACATCCAGCCGTCAAAAAGTTCGTCAATCACAAGAATACCCTTTTCGTTGCAGATCTCAATGAGTTCATTTGCTGCAGGGTTATGTGTTACACGAATAGAATTACATCCCATTTCCTGAAGAATCTCTACCTGTCGTTCAATCGCACGGTAATGTGCCTCAGCTCCCAGGGATCCCTGGTCATGATGCATACAGACACCTTTTAACTTCACGTTTTCTCCGTTTAAGTAAAAGCCTGTCTCTGTATCAAAGCTGATATAACGGAATCCGTATTCGGTTTCATAGGTATCTGTTACTTCATCCCCAACCTTTACTTCCGTAACTACCGTATAGAGCTTTGGATTTTCCGTATCCCAGAGCTTTGGATTGTCTGCAGGAAGTACCGCAGAAATTTCTGCGCTTTCGCCTGCTGCTACAGACTGACTGTCTGTTGTGACAGTACCGATGCTGCTCTCTGTACCTTTTTCGTAGATCGTATGTACCAGAACAACGTCTTTTGCTTCAGCACTTTTGTTGACAACATTTGTCTTGACATTCATGCTGACTGTTCCGCCCTGTTCAGATTCAAGGTTCGGTGTTTCGATTTTTGTACCGTAAAGATCCACATAAACCTCATCCGTCACCGTCAGGTTCACGCTGCGGTAAATACCGCTTCCAGAATACCATCTGCTGGATGGCGTTTTATGCTCTACCTTTACGGTAATCACATTTTCTTCTCCGATTTTTACGTAATCTGTAATATCAAAGGAGAATGGTGTGTAACCGAATGGATGGGTTCCCAACTGAGTTCCGTTTACCCATACAGTGGCGTTCATATAAACGCCGCCGAAATCTATTCTCAGCTGCTTTCCTTCCATTTCGCTTCCTAAAATAAAATGTTTTCTGTACCAGCCTGTGCCGCCCGGAAGATATCCGCTTTCAGCTTCCATGGATTTTGAATATTCCTGTTCAATGCTGTAATCATGCGGAAGAGAAACCGTATCCCATCTGGAATCATCGAATGCTGTTCCTTCTGCACCGGCTGCATCACCCAGATAAAATTTCCAGTTGCTGTCAAAGTTCTGCTCGCGCTTGGCTGTGTCGCTATACTCATTTACATACACAACTTCTTTGTCAGAAGCCATCTGAGCAGTATCTTCTGCCGCACTGACTGTGCCCATGCCGCTAAGTCCCGGCATGATGAGTGCTGCTGCCAGAAGCGCTGCACCCAATCGTTTGAATTTTTTGTTTCGCATACCCCTTTTTCCTTTCTATCATATTGCATAACAATTATACCATATTTTAACGAAAAAGATAGAATCTATTTGCAAATCATTGGGTATTTTTAACGAAAAAACCCTGCTGCATTCAGGGTTTTATTCACAAAAGATCTTTTATTTTTTTTATCACTGTTTCCGCAGTATCTCCATCCGTATTCAGCACTGCATGTGCTGTTTCCAGATAAACTGCCTCTCTGGCATTCATCAGTGCCGTCACCTTTTCCTCCAGACTTCCTCCCTGAAGCAGCGGTCTGTTCACATCCCCGGAAACTCTCTGAATGATCGTTTCCTTTGATGCCTCCAGATAAACAACGATCCCTAGTTTCCGCAGCAGTTCCCGGTTTTCCTCCCGGACAGGCATACCTCCGCCGATCGATAACACAAACGGCCTCTGTTCCGCCTCCAGCTTTCTCAGATAATCTGTTTCCATCTGCCGAAAGGCTTCTTCTCCGTCCTGATCAAATATATCTGAAATTTTCCGGTTCTGTTCTTTCTCAATCTGTTCATCCGTATCAATGAACTGATAATGCTCTGCCCCGGCAAGCATTTTTCCGACCGTCGTCTTTCCGGCTCCCATAAATCCCATCAAAACTACATTTTTCATCTGTTTTTCTTCTTCTGCTCCTTTAAATAAAAGAATAAAACAATCTTCTCCAGATAGCGTTTCAGCACGATCTGAATCTCTTCCTTCGGATGGATCGGTTTTACAAGAATCGAGTAGATCCCCGTAAGATTCGCTCCCCACACATCCGTAAACAGCTGATCTCCTACAAAGAAGGTATTGTTCACATCGGTTCCCATCAGTTCCATGGCTCTGCGATACCCCCTGGGATTCGGTTTTCCGCCTTCACTGATCGTATAAACCTGTATCTTTTCATTGAACAGGGCCACACGGGGTTCTTTATTATTTGACAGCAGACATGCACTGATCCCCAGTTCTTTCAACTGCGCAAACAGCTTTTCCGCTTTTTCATCTGCCGGAGCTCCGTGGGGCACCAGTGTATTGTCGATGTCAAAGATCACACCCCGATAGCCCCGGGATGCCATCTTCTCAAAATCAATCGCATAGGTGGAATCCACATATTCCTTTGGATAAAATGTACGAAACATAACATCTCCTTCAATCACTTATTTGCCGATCATTCCAGTATCTTTTTCAGTTCATCCATAAAGGTATTCACATCCTTAAACTCTCGATAAACGGAAGCGAAACGCACATATGCCACAGAATCCAGATCCTTTAATTTATCCATTACGATCTCACCGACTTTTTCACTCGGAATCTCACGTTCCTCCCGGTTAAAGATTTCCTGTTCCACGCTGTCGACCAATGCACTGATCTTTTCAGCCGGAATCGGACGCTTATGGCAGGCACGAAGCACGCCTGCTTCTACCTTGGAACGGTCATAGGTCTCTCTGTTGTTGTCTTTCTTTATAACGATCAGCGGAATGGTTTCAACCTTTTCATAAGTTGTAAAGCGCTTCCCACACTCATCACACAGTCTTCTTCTGCGGATCGATGAATTATCATCTGCCGGCCTTGAGTCAATCACTCTCGTTGTTTCCTGATTACAAAATGGACATTTCATGATTTCATCCCCCAATGGTTCATGTCTTAAACTGCTAAAAGTATATTACATTTTTTCCTGCAATGTCAATCTTTCCGGGGAGTTTCGCAGAAACCTTCATCCGTATCCTGCATAAACTGAAAAAGAGGGGGATTTTCCATGAAGCTTTCCGAATTACGTGAAAAAGATGTAATCAATATCTGTAACGGAAAAAAAGTCGGATGTGTCGTAGATCTGGAATTCGACAAAAAAAGCTGTCATCTGACAGCTTTGATCGTATCCCAGAGGATGAGTTTTTTCAACATTTTCGGCAATGACGAAATCTGCATCCCCTGGTGTAATATTAAACAGATCGGTACCGATGTGATTCTGGTAGAATTATCGGTTTGAGAATCTGATCACAAATAATGTAAGCAGCATCAGTACAATACCGACCGGAAGTGTGATCCATGCACTCTGCACAAAACCTGCCACAATATAGGTGATAAAGGAAACTGCTGCAACCGTAATTGCATACGGCAGCTGCGTATTTACATGGTTGATATGATTACTCTGAGCACCGGCAGATGCCATGATCGTCGTATCCGAAATCGGTGAGCAGTGGTCTCCGCATACAGCACCCGCCATACATGCAGAGATGGAAATAATCATCATTGTATCATTTGTACCCTGGAATACGGAAACTACGATCGGAATCAGAATACCGAAGGTTCCCCATGAGGTACCTGTCGCAAATGCGAGGAAGCATCCTACAAGGAAGATGATGGCCGGCAGGAAATTCATCATGTTGGCTGCTTTGGTTCTGACAAACTCAGCCACGAATACATCTGCGCCGAGACTGTCTGTCATGCTTTTTAATGACCATGCCATTGTGAGGATCAGAATCGCAGGCACCATGGCCTTAAAGCCTTCCGGAATACAGGACATACAGTCTGAGAAGGATAATACCTTTCTGACAACATACAGTAAGATCGTGATCAGCAGTGCAAAGAAACTGCCGTATGCCAGGCCTACAGAAGCATCAGCTCCGGAAAACGCTTCAACAAATCCTGTTCCGCTGAAAAAACCACCGGTGTAGATCATACCGATGACACAGCATGCGATCAGTGTAACGACAGGAATCAGCAGATCGATCACTTTTCCCTTTTCATTGACACTTTCTTCAGAAGCATTTGCATACGGTCTGTCAGGTGTTGTATAGAGATCACCTTTTACCGCATTGGACTCATGCTTTTTCATCGGACCGTAATCAACGTTCAGGACAGCGAGTGTAACCATCATAACGATCGTCAGAATTGCATAGAAGTTATACGGAATCGCACGTATAAAGATAGAGAATCCATCCGCACCTTCTACGAAACCTGTAACCGCCGCAGCCCAGGAAGAAATCGGTGCAATGATACAGATCGGTGCTGCTGTGGCATCGATCAGGTACGCCAGTTTCGCACGTGAAATATTGTGTTTGTCTGTTACCGGGCGCATCACGCTTCCGACTGTCAGACAGTTGAAATAGTCATCGATGAAGATCAGACATCCGAGCAGGACCGTCGCAAGCTGTGCTCCGACACGGGATTTAATATGCGCACTTGCCCATCGTCCGAACGCAGCCGAACCACCGGCTTTATTCATCAGACATACCATTGCTCCCAGGATCACAAGAAATACCAGAATACCGACGTTATAGCTGTCGGAAAGCACTCCGATAAACCCATTCTGGAAAATGTGATTTACCGTACCTTCAAAGGAGAATCCCGAATAGAACAGACCGCCCACCAGGATACCGACAAACAGGGAACTGTAAACCTCCTTCGTAATCAGAGCAAGAAGGATTGCCACGATCGGCGGAATCAGTGCCCAAAAGGTAGCATACTTTGCCGGCTGCACTGCTTCTTCAGCCGCAAATGCCACCAAAGGACTGCATAGAACGGCAAGCATTACAAAGGAAAGCCCGCCCATCAGTTTTTTCATTTTTGCTTTCATTTTTTCCTCTTTCCTCGGCAGAATCATTTCTGCGATATTTTTATAACACAAACAAAATGCCATGGAGATACTTTGCAAAGCATATCCATGGCATCATCATTCCTGTCATTGATCACCGATAGCGCTCCACGAAAGTGACAGTACGCTGCATCTTCTGCATCGTCCCAGAGAAAAGCCTTGGGATGCTCTTCCCTTCGGCGGTCTCCCCTTTTGTCTGCAGCAGCCCCCCGGCTGTCGCTGCAGAGTACTTTTGAATTCCGCACCTCTATCCAGTCATTTAATTGTGCTGATTGAACAAATTGTTCAACATGTGTATTCTATGGTTTTACCACTCCTGATAAAAAAAAGCAACAGAATTTTGCATTTTTACCGGTTTTTTGTCTTATTTTGTCTGTTTTCTCTTTTCGGAAGTTCATTGACAAAGGCCGAACCTAATACAAGTACCGCTCCGGCGATCTGAAAAGCCCCCATCTCCTCTTTTAAAAACAGGGCGGATAAAATGATTGCCACAATCGGGTCAATATATCCAAACAGAGCCACTGTCCGGGCACTTAATTCCTTCATAGAATCAAAGTATAGTACATAGGCAATTCCCGTATGTACGATCCCCACAACAAAAAGCAGACAGACGGTCATCGGCACAAAAGATACTGATGTCAGCTCCTCCGCTGTAAAAATATACATCAGCAGCACGACAGAAGCCGCTCCCAGCTGCACCATCGTCTTATCATAGGTCGGCACTTCTTTCAGACTCTGATTCAGCAGAATGACCAATGCATAGAATGCGGCAGCACCGAGACCGAAGATCATTCCCCTCAGTTCCGAAATTTCCGAAATACCTCCATCCAGAACTCCGGAAACAAAAACCATACCAAGCAAAGCGGCTGCCACACAGATTTTCGTTTTCAGGGTCACATGTTCCTTTAACACAAACGGAGAGGCGACCACGACAAAAACCGGAGCCATATAATAACAGAGCGTTGCCACCGCAACAGAAGTATAGCGATAGCTTTCAAAGAGCAGCACCCAGTTCAGTCCTATGAACATCCCTGAAATCAGCAGAACCACCAGATGCTTTCTGATCATCGCCCGATCCGGACGGATCTTTTTCACTGCTGTAAATACAGCCAGAAAAACCACCCCCAGGATCCCTCTTGCAGCCGCCACCAGCCCCGAAGAAAGGGGAATATTTTTTCTGAAGATCCCGACCGTTCCGAAAATCACCATTGCCAGAATCAGAGAAATTCTTGCATGATTTGTATTTTTCATAGCCTTACTCCCGCCGCAGGATTCTCAGTTCTGCATTTTCCTCTGCAGAATCATGAAACACCCGCATCAGTATTTGAAAATAACGCGTCTGTACTTCACAGGGAGTAATCACGATCTCTACATCCTTCATCTCTGCCAGACAGTCATGCAGTGCATCCAGATTTCCGCCGTAATACTCCGGGAAATCCAGCTTTTCTTTCAGATAGTTCTGTGCTGCAAATCCATCAGCCAGTATATTTCCGTCAAGAACAATTCTCTTCATAATCACTCTTCCCCGTACAGCAGTTCAAAACTTTCATAATGGTCTTCCGTATAATAGATCAGCCTGTCGTCCGAATAGACGATTCGTTTGGCTCCCCGATAGCCGCCGTCAGAATCAATGTCGCATTCATGATACTCTCTGTCTTCCGGCAAAATCCCCTCATAATTTCCGAAATAATCTCCGCCAATGCTCATCCCAGGTGCAACCTCGTCCAAATTCCCTTCACTGCTGATCCAGCCAAGATCCCTCGCCTCTTTCTTTGTGATATAATTTGAGGGAAGATGTCCGAACCGGTATAGATAGGCCGCTACCTCTTCTTTAGAAGTGTATACCCCGTCTTCCTCGACTTCGACTGTCGGCTGCGGATCTGCAGCTGTCTGTTCCGGCACCGGCCGGGAATCTGTCATGACCTGCTCCGGAACCTCCCCGCAGCCTGTCAATATACTGACTGAAAGCAACAGCAGGGCAATCCACATACTCAGTTTTGTTGTCCATTTCTTCATTCTCATCTTACGATACCTCCATTTGATTCCGCTATCATTTTATAAAACTTGTACAACGATTTCAAGTGTCGTATAATAAATGAATCATTGATTGAAGGAGGATAAATGAATGAATATAATCGCAACAGACAAGGCACCGGGTGCCATCGGACCATACTCTCAGGGATATGAAGTAAACGGCATGATTTACACTTCCGGTCAGATACCGGTAGATCCTGAAACGGGAATCATCGCAGACGGCATCGCAGCTTCTGCGGAACAGAGCTGCAAAAATATAGGTGCCATTTTAGAAGCTGCCGGCAGCAGTTTCGAGAAAGTCTTGAAAACAACCTGTTTCCTTGCAAATATGGAAGATTTTGCCGCATTTAACGAAGTATATGCAAAGTATTTCACTTCCAAACCTGCCAGAAGCTGTGTTGCTGTCAAAGAGCTCCCAAAAGGAGTTCTGTGTGAGATCGAGGCAATCGCATTAAAATAAAGGGGGCATTGGTAATGTTAAACGAAAGAATGGTTGCCTTAGGTACCCAGCGCTCCGTGATCCGTGAACTTTTCGAATTCGGCAAAATGCGTGCTGCACAGATCGGCGCCGAAAATATTTTTGACTTTTCCATCGGTAATCCGAGTGTCGCCTCACCGGATATCGTCAATGAAACAGCCATCCGTCTGATCAATGAAACGGATCCAGTCATTCTGCACGGCTATACAAGCGCACAGGGAGATGCAGGTGTTCGCAAAATGATCGCGGATTCCATCAGTGCCCGTTTTCAGACTTCCTGCCATGCCGACAACCTCTATGTAACTGTCGGTGCTGCAGCCGCACTTTGCTGCTGTTTAAACGGAATCTGCAATCCCGGAGATGAGGTGATCGTATTTGCACCGTATTTTCCGGAATACAAAGTATTTATTGAAGGGGCCCGTGCAACAATGAAGCTGATCCCGGCTGACACTGAAACCTTTCAGATTGATTTTGAAGCATTTGAAAATGCCATTACCGAAAACACAAAAGCTGTCATCGTCAATTCGCCGAACAATCCATCCGGAGCGGTTTACTCTGAAAAGACCGTCCGAAAGCTTGCAGCAGTCCTGGAAGAGGCTTCCCGCAGGTACGGCCAGCCGATTTATCTGATTGCAGACGAACCATACAGAGAAATCGTATTCGACGGAACAGAAGTTCCGTATCTTCCAAATTATTATGATCATACGCTCGTATGCTACTCCTGGTCCAAATCCCTCTCTCTTCCGGGAGAGCGTCTGGGCTATGTTCTTGTTCCTGACAAAATGCAGGATATGGAACTGGTCTATGCGGCAATTGCAGGTGCAGGCCGCTCCCTCGGTTATGTAAATGCGCCGGGACTTTTCCAGAGAGTCTGCGCAATGTGTGCCGACAAAACAACAGATATCTCGATCTATGAAACAAACAGAAACATCCTGGTCAAAGGACTGCGTGATCTTGGCTACCATGTGACTGTACCGGAAGGAACCTTTTATATGTTCCCGCGTACTCTGGAAGATGATGACCTCGCCTTCTGCGAAAGGGCAAAGGATTATAATCTTCTGATCGTACCCGGATCCGGATTCGGCTGTCCCGGTCATACACGGATTTCTTATTGTGTGCCGACGGAGCGGGCCGTCCGATCTCTGGATGCTTTTGAAAAACTCGCAAAATCTTACCGCTGAAAAAACGGACACCGGCTTTCCAGCCGATGTCCGTACTTTTAATGATCTTTTTTCTTTTCTTCAAATAATTCTCTGATCTCTTTTAACGCGTCTGCATATTTGTTTGAAATCGCATACGGATTTCGTCTCAGGAGTCTGGCAGAACGCTGATACTGCTTATTGGAACGTGAAAAAATATGCTGAAGCTGCTGTTCGATCTGTTCACGCAGAGACTCTCTGTCCTCTTCAAGCTCCGGCTGCTGCAGATAATCCCGCAGGCTCCGAAGTTTTTCCACCCGATAAGTTCTCAGCTTTTCCAGATTATAATTGACAGTCTGTTTCAGATTGCCGCGTTTTTCAAAAATATGTTCCATATCAGGAACCGGTGTAAATGCTACCACCGCATCGAAACGTCGCTCCAGACGCCGTATCGATTCCTTCGTTTCGGTAATCTTTTCCAACAGTTCCTTCATATCCATTGCTTCTCTGAATGATTCACTGAAATCATAAACTCCGATTCCTACCAGAATCATAGCAATCCATTCTGCTGCCGCTTCGGGACATTTCAACACAACAGATTCTACCGGCATATGTATGACCTTTACAAGCAACAGGGCACAACACCCCCAGAACAGCGAAACAAACAGACAGATATGTCCATGATAATTCAGCGGAATATCGCTGTAATCCCAGTATTTCACGCCGAAAAGTTTCTCCATGACCGTTCCGGTAACAAGCTCCATGAGTGTCACCGCAGCCATTCCAAAAAGATAAATCTTCAGCAGATCATCTCTGACTGTAATCGTCGATATCAGAATCACTGTTGCCGCAAATCCGTAAATCGGGAGTATCGGTCCATGCACAAAGCCTCTGTTGACCCATTCCCATTTTTTTGTGCTGATCGCTTTTCTGACCGAGACATAACAGGATTCCCAGATCCATCCGATAAAGCAATACCAAAAGAAAAAGAGCACCCACTGTGAGAGCGAATAACTATACATCATAATTACCTCCAATGATATACCATTCTAATCTCACAGGGTAAAAAATTCAATCATAAAATTCTTCTATCTGTCGAGCATTATGATACTCAGATCACATCTCCGCGTTTTACGTATTCCGGATTTTCCGGTTCGCCGATAATCTCTTTTGCATGAAGTACACTTGCATGTTTATCAACGATCAGGTTTTCCAGATGTGTTCCGTCCGCAATTACCGACTCTGAAGAAATGATACAGTTTTTGATCACACAGCCTTTACCGATGGTACATCCACGTCCGATGATCGAGTGTTCGATCGTACCTTCGATTAAACATCCGTTAGAAACAACAGAGTTTTTCACACTTGCATCTTCAAAATACTGTGTCGGGCAGGAATCGTTTGTACGTGTGTAAATCGGCCATTTTTCACTGAACAGCTGATTTGCAACATTCAT
This sequence comes from Lachnospiraceae bacterium, assembly GCA_051879615.1. Taxonomy (GTDB): domain Bacteria; phylum Bacillota; class Clostridia; order Lachnospirales; family Lachnospiraceae; genus HGM12587. Next base: position 45,582 of record JBJEMI010000002.1, on the reverse strand, counting down.
GTCGATCAGTCCCATATTTGCTTTGTAAACACTCTTGAAATCTGTAAGAGCTGCAAAATATCCTTCATGGGCGATGCCGCGGACATCCAGCTTGCTTTCATAGCACTGTTTATTCAGGATCTGAGACAGTGTATACATGGAAGAGATTTTGCGGGCTTCCTGAATCAGCTCTACAAACAGTTCTTTTTTCATTACATAGGTATCCATGAAAATGTTTCTGACAGCTTTGTTTCCGCTGTTTTTCATAATTTCATAAACACCGTTCTGACGGTTCATTTTCAGAACATCACAGTTAAAATATTCTTCATTTGCATTTTCTACTGCATGATACAGTAAGGAAACATCTGCACCTGATGCAATATGAGCATCCAGTAATTCTTCATAATTCTGAGTGTATACCATATGACTCGGAGCGATGATTACGTATGGACAGCGAGCTTTCTGGATACTTTCGATGTTTTCAGCAAATGCTGCAATATCTGTGTTATAGATATCTGTAACAGATCTGTTTTCAGAAAACAGCATCTGAACTTTACCACGTTTGGAGTTAATATTGTAATGACGTCCGGAACCCAGGTGGTCCACTAAAGAACGCGGTTTCTGATTTAAAAATACCTGTACGTGTTCAATTCCGCTGTTGCTCATGTTAGACATCTGGAAATCGATGACACGATAACGTCCAAGGAAAGAGAATGCTCCGATCGGGCGGTAGTCCTGCATTCCTTCAACATAAATATGGTTTCCTGAAGAAGTGATAATACCAAATGCTTTTGCCATATTATTCTACCTCCTTAACGTCTTTTGCAACGAGTTCGATATTTTCGCTGTCTGCACTTCCGACAACGGCACCTTTACCGATCACAACACCATCTGCCACTAAAGCACGGGTAACTACCGCGCCCTCTTCTACTACTACATTCGGCATCAGAACACTGTCAATGATTTTGGCGTCTTTACCGACTTTTGCACCGGTAAAGAGAACAGAATTTTTAACTTCACCGTCGATGACACAGCCCTGTGTAACGAATGCACGTTTAATATCGGAATTCGGTCCGATGTACTGCGGAAGTGTTGTAACATCTTCTGTATAAATTTTCCATGTGGAATCATTCATATCGAGTTCGCATTCTTTGTCCAGAAGATCCATGTTTGCTTCCCAGAGGGAATCGATCGTTCCAACGTCTTTCCAGTATCCCTGGAACTGCCAAGCATAAAGGTTTCTTCCGTCGTTTAACATTGTAGGGATAATGTCTTTACCGAAGTCATGGTTGGAATCCGGATTGTTCATATCAGCCACAAGCATGGAACGAAGGAGCTTCCAGTTAAAGATATAAATACCCATAGATGCAAGATTACTCTTAGGTTCTGCAGGTTTTTCTTCGAATTCGATAATTCTGCCTGTATCATTTGTATTCATGATACCAAAACGGCTCGCTTCCTTGATCGGTACACCGATAACTGCGATCGTCGCATCAGCCTTGCATGCTTTATGGTAATCAAGCATCTTGTCATAGTTCATCTTATAGATGTGGTCACCGGATAAGATTAAAATATATTCCGGATCATATGAATCGATGAAATCGATGTTCTGAGAAATCGCATCTGCTGTTCCGCGATATACATCAAGATTTGCATCTGCTTTTTCACGCGGCGGAAGTACATATACGCCACTGTCCTTTGCATCGAGTCCCCATCTTCCGCCGGCAGCTACATAGCTGTTCAACAAAACGGATTCATACTGTGTAAGTACACCGACTACGTCAATCCCACTGTTTGCGCAGTTTGAAAGAGGAAAGTCGATAATACGATATTTTCCACCGTAGGATACGGCAGGTTTTGCAACTTTATTGGTCAAGTCATGAAGGCGTGATCCACGACCGCCAGCCAAAATCATTGCTAACATACTACTTTTTGCCATAGTAAACCCTCGCTTTCTTTATTTAGATACATTATACAATTTAATTTCTGATTTTTCCATACATTTGTGCAAAAATCCGTAATAATTATTGCAGGAAATTTTTGGGAGTTGTGCATAAAAGCCATTTTATTAATTTCAGAATAAAAGCACTTCATTTGGGAATGCTCTTTTTATGAACAAAGACAGCAAATAAGGAGAGCATCATGGTTCAGGGGAAAGTAGAAATCTGCGGCGTCAATACCGCAAAATTGCCAGTACTAACGAACGAAGAAAAAGACGCACTGTTCGAAAGAGTCCGTGCCGGAGATCCACAGGCCAGAGAAGAATACATCAAGGGCAACTTAAGACTTGTCTTAAGTGTTGTCCGACGTTTCTCCGGAAGCAACGAAAGCCCGGATGATCTGTTCCAGATCGGATGCATCGGTCTTATTAAAGCCATTGAGAATTTCCAGCCGGAAACCTACCAGGTTAAATTTTCCACTTATGCAGTTCCGCTCATTATCGGAGAAATGCGCAGATACTTAAGAGACAACAGCGCTGTCCGGGTAAGCCGTTCTCTGAAAGATACTGCCTACAAAGCCATCTATGCCAAAGAAGATTATATGAAAAGGTATTCCAGGGAACCTACCGTCACGGAAATCGCGGCAGAGATCGGCATTCCCGAAGAAGATATCATCTATGCGCTGGATGCCATCCAGAGTCCCGTCAGTCTCTATGAACCGGTCTATACCGAAGGCGGAGATACCCTCTATGTAATGGATCAGATCAGTGATAAAAAGAACCGGGAGGAGCTCTGGATTCAGAATATTTCCTTAAGTGAAGCCATGAAAAGACTCCCTGAACGGGAGCATCATATCATCACTCTTCGATTCTTTGAAGGAAAGACTCAGATGGAAGTTGCCGACGAAATCGGGATTTCCCAGGCACAGGTCAGCCGCCTGGAAAAGCATGCACTGAAGGTCATGCGGCAGTACCTGCGCTGAGTAAAAGAGATCTGTAACGAATCAGGCGTAATCTCGGAAATTATTCAGTTTACTCATATTTGATAATTTCTTTCTTCAGACGCTTAATAATCTTTTTCTCCAGGCGGGAGATATAAGACTGGGAGATGCCGAGCAGATCCGCCACCTCTTTTTGCGTCATCTCCTCGCCTGTGGGATTCTTTAATCCGAAACGCAGTTCCACGATCGTGCGTTCCCGTTGAGACAGCTTCTCAATGGCTTTATTTAACAGTTTTCGTTCCATTTCCGTCTCGATATCCCGATAGATCACATCCTCCTCAGTTCCCAGAATATCCGAGAGCAGAAGCTCATTGCCGTCCCAGTCCACATTCAGCGGTTCATCGATGGAGACTTCCATCCTGGTCTTGCTGTTTCTCCTCATATACATGAGAATTTCATTCTCAATACACCTGGAAGCATAGGTGGCCAGCTTGATGTTTTTATCCTTATTGTACGTATTGATCGCCTTGATCAGACCGATGGAGCCGATCGAGATGAGATCCTCCACACCGACGCCCGTGTTATCAAATTTTTTTGCAATATAGACGACCAGCCTCAGATTGTGCTCAATCAGCAGTGATCTGGCCTCTTTTTCCGAAGCTGTTCCCAGCTTTTCTATGGCACAGTTCTCCGTTTCCTGATCCAGAGGCGGCGGCAGTACTTCACTGCCTCCTATGTAATGTACTTCCTGTTGTTTTCCAAATAACATTTCCGACAGATTTGGAACAATTTTAAATTGTATTTGTTTTGGTATCGCTACCTTAACGAGCATTTGATTTCCTCCCCTAACAGTAATCATTGTGAAGTAAAATAGAATAGTGGAAAAGTCCTGCAAACTTCTGTCTCGTAATGCCTATCATTGGTTTTTCAATCACTCTGATCTGCCCGGCATTCAAAACTGTCATACAATCCAGTTCCATTCCGAGCACCATCCCGTTTCCGGTTCCCAGACTCTGAAATGGAATGTAATGATACCGATAATTTTCCGGTTCCAAGGGCATTCCGAAGTCCAGCAGCTCTGTGATTTCATATTTCTGACGTGTCGTTAATATTTTTTCCAATGCATCGTATTCAAGAATGCATACCGGTTTTTTGCTCACGGGATCAATCAGCTGATTTCCGGTATCCGCAAACCCTCTGATACTGCTGCATTTCCGGTTCAGATAAATGACGACTTTCCTCATGGAAGCATCCTGTCTGCGATAATGTTTTATAAGCCTTTCCATAATTCCGGCAGTTATGCCAAAGAACAATAAGACAAGCAGCACGATATACATCCGAAGCTCTGTCCATTGTTCCGCGAACTCAATGAGTCCTCCCAAAATCAGTCCGAGTCCCGCAAACTGAACGATCATATACAGGATTCTTCTCCATTCCCGAATCTGCATGCAGTAACAGACCATCATTCCCGATACAGGAAACAGGATTCCTGACTGGAGGATCCAGAAATGTCTGAAACATAAAATGGAACCGACTGTATTGACTGCCGCTGTCAGAACTGCCGCAAAAATACATTCTTTCCATGTGACGGCATGGACCAGACATCTTTTCACAATCCCGAGAAACAGCAGATTACAGAGCAGATTTTCCAAAAATAATGTATCCGGATATATTTCATAATGCATTTCGGTCTCTCTCCTTTTGGGTATCCCCATTATACGGGAAGATGTTTTCATTATTTGTCAGATAGTGTTTGGATGATATTTGGTTTTCATCGTTCCTTAGCGACAAAAAAGCCGATGCATTTCCCTGCATCGGCTTTTGATCCGTTATTTATTTCTCATGATATTTATGTAGTATTTCCAGCACTTTTCTAAGGTCTTCCACCTGTAACTGCCCCGGCGCAGAGGTTTCTCCGATCGAACCGAAGGTAATGTCCGAGCCAAACGATTCTCCTGCAATACGGGTAACCATTCCCATCTCCCCCATTGCCATTGTCACCAGTGGTTTTTCCATGTTGATGCTTGTTCTTCCGGTGATTTTCAGAAGTCTTGCCACATCACCGATCTCATTCGGCATGACAGCAATCTTCAGAATATCCGCTCCCAGTTCTTCCATTTTCGACAGTTTCTCCATAATTTCCGATCTCGTCGGTGTTTTGTCGAAATCATGATGGGATGCAATGACCTTGATTCCCGCTCCGTGAAGCATCGCGATCACATTTTCTGCCCGTTCCAGATCCTGATAGATTTCCAGATCGATCAGATCCACACATCCGTACATAGCTACTGCCAGATTCAGCGCAAAATAATCCTGGGATACCATATCCTTACATCCGCCCTGTTTTTCTGTGCGGAATGTAAACAGCAGCGGTGTTTCACCAAGAATCTCTCTCAGTCCGGAAAGAACAGCTTCTACAGCTTCCAGATTATAAGCATTCTCAAAAAAATCCACACGCCATTCGATCAGATCGACCGGATAAGTTAAGATTTCTTCTGCCTTTCTCAGGATTTCTTCTTCTGTCTCTGCTATAATCGGAACACAGATTTTAGGCATTCCCTCTCCTATTTTCAGATTACGCACCGTTACTACTTGTTTCATGACCCTTCTCCTTACAAAACTCTCAGCGGACTGCTGCCCGATAAGTACACATGTTTTTAGTATATGCTTTTTCCCGTGAAAGTGCAATATTTGACATGGAAAAAATATTGCCTTAGAATAAAGCAAAACATTTGAAACGGAGCTTTATGATGAAAACAACAATTACCGGACACACCCGTATGCTCTGTCTGCTCGGAAACCCCGTAGCACACAGCATTTCACCTGCCATGCACAATCTTTCTTTTCAGGAGCTGGGACTGGACTATGTTTACCTGGCTTTTCCAACAGATGCATCTACCATTGATCATACACTGGAAACCTTAAAAAGTGTCAATGCCCGTGGTTTTAACTGCACCATGCCATGCAAACGGCTGATGGCAGATCGATGTGACGAACTTTCGGATGCCGCAGTGCTTATGAACGCTGTCAACACCGTTGTGATTGAAGACGGGAAATTCAAAGGCCACAATACCGACGGGATCGGCTATATGAAATCAGTGGAAGATGCCGGACACCGGATCATCGGAAAGACAATGACACTCCTCGGTTCCGGCGGCGCTTCTTCCGCAATCCTTGCACAGGCCGCATTAGACGGGGTTGCAAAAATCAATGTCTTTGCCAGGAAAGGAAACTCCTACCATGCGATCGAACAGGAGATTCAGCTGATCCTGAAAAAAACAGGCTGTCAGGTCACATTAAATGAGCTGGCTGACGAGCACGCGCTCAGAGCATCTGTTTCCGAAAGTGCGATTCTTGTCAATGCCTCCTCTGTGGGTATGGTACCAAACACAGATGCGTGTCTGATCCCTGACAGTTCCTATTTTCATCCCGAACTGATCGTCTCTGATGTCATATATAATCCGGGAGAAACAAAGCTTCTTACAATGGCAAAAGAGGCCGGACTTTCCTGTTTTAACGGTATGTATATGCTGCTCTATCAGGGTGCTGCCGCCTTTGAACTCTGGACCGGTCGGGAAATGCCCGTGGATCTTGTCAGGAGCAGACTGTTTTCCTGAATTCAGACAAATTTAAAAGCTGCCGCAGCGCGACAGCTTTTTTCATCTCATTATTTTCTGTTTTTCTGAAGGAACAGCGGAATCTTGATTTCCTGCTCTTCCGGAGCCTGTACCTTTGGCGTTACGATTCCAGGGAACGGCTTGCTGTCAAACTTCACACCCTGTGTTGCCTGAACAGAAGGCTGGATGTTCGATCTCTGTGCTGAGCCTAAAGATACACCGCTCATGGAAGGAATCACTTTCTGAGTACCTGCCACATTTGCCTCCAGACCTGTTGCAATTACAGTGATACTGCATTCGTCTGTATATGTATCGTCGTACATCGCACCGAAGATAATGTTGGCGTCTTCACCCGCCATATCCTGAACATAGCTTGCAGCTTCATTTGCATCCATCAGAGAAATGTCTCCGGATACATTGATAATTACATGAGAAGCACCTGAGATCGTTGTTTCCAGCAGCGGAGAGGCAACTGCCTGTTTCACTGCTTCCAGTGCCTTTTCATCACCCTTTGCACTGCCGATACCGATGTGTGCAATTCCTTTGTCTGTCATAACAGTCTGAACATCTGCAAAGTCCAGATTGATCAGAGCCGGCAGATTGATCAGGTCCGTAATTCCCTGAACTGCCTGCTGGAGTACTTCATCCGCTTTTTTCAGCGCTTCCGGCATAGTAGTTCTTCTGTCTACGATTTCCAGTAATTTATCATTCGGAATGACGATCAGTGTATCAACACTGTCTTTTAATCTTTCGATTCCTGCAACCGCATTTGCCATTCTTGTTCTTGCTTCAAATTTAAATGGTTTTGTAACAACACCAACCGTCAGAATGCCCATATCCTTTGCTGCTTTTGCCACAACCGGAGCCGCTCCTGTACCGGTTCCGCCGCCCATACCGCAGGTAACGAAAACCATGTCAGCACCTTTTAAGGCATCTTTGATCTCTTCAATATTTTCTTCCGCTGCTTTTTCACCAATCTCAGGCTTTGCGCCTGCTCCAAGTCCTTTTGTAAGTTTTTCACCAATCTGAAGAGTATTTGCAGCCTTGCATAAATTCAAAGCCTGTTTATCCGTATTAATACCGATAAACTCCACTCCGCCGATTTGTTCATCTATCATTCGATTAACAGCATTATTACCTGCACCGCCGACACCGATCACAATAATTCTTGCTGCAGATTCTGCTTCATTTGTCATAATTTCTAACAAAACACTGTTCCTCCTTTTTGTACGACTCCTCTATGCATTTTCGTTTATAAATATACGAAAATGCACCTTGCACCATTCTATATTATCCGTTTTCTTCTAATTAATCAAGCGCATTTTTACTTTTCTCTTAATTTCTTCTAATTAATTTCCCGCCTTATCTATAATAAATGAAATACTCGTATTTTCTTTTGTATATTCTTCCATATGAAGTACTCCGCTTCTTCCTTCCAGATCCGGCATCAGCGTGCTGACAGTTGCCACTCTTTCATCCAGATTTTCTCCTTTTCCCAGATTCACCCTGACGTTTTCAAAGGTAAGCATGATTTCTTTGGAATCATGGAATGCGATCAGATCCGGTGTAAGCTCATACTTTTTCATCAGCTGCGTTACGGAAAGAATCAGCTGAAAAATCTTTTCATCCTGAACATTCAGCGGCTCATACAGCCTCAATGTATCAAACTCCAGACCTTTGATACACGAGACTCCCGGCAGTTCCCTGGAAGAACTCTCGATGACCGTACCATCTTTGTCAAAATAAAGGTGCACTCCCATATATTCCACATATCCGATGACTGATTTTTCATATACTCGGATCTTCACCGTATTTCTGTCCTTCATGCTCACTTCCAGATTATCAATGAAGGGAATCTCTTCACCTCCCATATATTTATACCGGAACATCAGAGATAAACCATTACAGCTTCCGTCTTTACCGAGTACGATCTCCCTGATCTCATCCTCTGTATAATAGGAATTTCCGGTAATTTCCGCCTCTGTTACACGAAATACGGAAGAGAGGATCAGCATCCCGGACAGAAGCACCAGCAGCACAACCCCTGCAATCTTCCATTTTTTATTTATTTTCTTAAAACCGGTCCTGTTTTTTCTCATCTTTTTTTCCTTTGGCTAATTTTTCAGTGAAATTAAGTGTATCACATTTTCTCATAGCTTGCACTACTTTCATAACACTTTATCATGGCTCCGAGCAATTCCAGATCTGCTGTAATATTCTCATAGCCCCTCTCAATGATCTCCGCATGTTCCACCGTTGTCATTCCTTCCGCTTCCAGTCCGGCGATCACAAGGGCCGCACCGCCGCGAAGTTCTCTGGCACAGACACATCCTCCCTGCAGTGTCCCGACTCCTCTGATACATACACGCCGATACTCCGTCCGCACGTCCGCTCCCATTTTTACAAGTTCTTCCACGATCAGAAAACGGTTCTCAAATACCCGTTCCTCCATGCAGCTGCTGCCGTTTGCAGTGCACAGCGCAGCCAGCAGCGGAGACTGAAGATCCGTAGGGAATCCCGGATAAGGTGCCGTAGCCAGAAACGGAATCGAACAGGGTCTTTTTTTCATTTTCATCCGTACATCACATCCGTCTCTTTTTAATTCAGCTCCCAGACCGTTCAATACTGAGACCGTACTCTGCATGGACTCCAAGGGAGCATTCCGCAGCAGAATCTCTCCTCCCGCTCCTGCGCATGCCAGCAGATAGGTACCGGCAACGATCCGGTCTCTTGCCACTGTAAATTCCGTGTTATGAAAGTGACTGTTTCCCATAACAAACAGTCTGTTCGTACCCAGACCATAGATCTGCACACCCATACTTTTCAGAAATCTGCACAGCTCCACAATTTCCGGTTCTCTCGCCGCACCGAAGATTCTGGTCATCCCCGAAGCTGTGGCTCCTGCCAGCAGAAGATTCTCCGTAACTCCCACGCTCGGATACGGCAGATAGATGTCACACCCTTCCAGTTTTGTGCACTCAGCCTCTAAAAAATCCTCTTCTTCATGAAAAACCGCTCCCATTGCACTTAAGGAAAGCTCATGCAGATCGATCGGACGTTTTCCGATATGGCAGCCGCCCGGATACCCCAGCACCGCCCTTCCGAATCTGCCCAGAAAGCTTCCGAGCAGCATGATCGAGGCCCTCATACACCCTGTCTTTTCTTTTAAAGCTACCGGATTCATCACGGAAGTATCGATCAGCAGTGTATGATCCTGCCAGCAGACCTTTGCCCCCGCTTCCTGTAAAATATCCAGCATCATTTCCACATCCCTGATTTTCGGACATCCATGCAGGATATTGACTCCCTCGTTTAAAACACAGGCCGAAAGAATCGGCAGAACCGCATTCTTACTCCCCTGAATATTTACCGACCCCTCCAGTTTATGCTTTCCTTCCAGTTCAATGATTTTCAAGGGACATCCTCCGCCAAAAAAACGTTCATTTTATTCTATGCATACAGCTTTTCTAATGTTCCTTTTTTATTTCCATGGATACATTCAGAGCGATTCCCATCTCAGCCAACAAAAACAGAACGGATGTTCCTCCATAACTGACAAATGGCAGCGTAATGCCCGTATTCGGAATCGAATTGGTCACAACCGCAATATTCAGTATGACCTGAATCATAATATGAGCCATGATTCCGGATACCAGAAGAGATCCATACAGATCTTTCGTATGGCTTGCAATCACCATCAGTCGCCAGATCAGCAGCGCAAACAGAAAAATCAGCGCAAATGCTCCGAAAACTCCCAGTTCCTCGCAGATGATCGAAAAGATCATATCATTCTGTGCCTCGGGCACAAATCCCAGCTTCTGCTTGCTGTTTCCGAATCCCACACCAAAAAGCCTGCCCGAACCGATCGCATATAGTCCCTGCAGTGTCTGATAGCCTTTTTCATATTTTTCCGGATTCAGCCAGATTGCCAGCCGTTCCAGCCGATAGCTTTCCAACCCCAGAAAGACTGCCAGAAATCCGATTCCCAATGCTCCGATCACAATAAACTGCATATATTTCGGACTTGCCGTAAAGATCAGCACCACCGCTATCCCGAGAATGATGATCGCCGTACTCAGATTGTTGGTTCCTACCAGCCCCACGATCGGAAGCACACTCAAAATAATCAGAAACATATAACGCAGCTTCAGGATTTTCTTTCCCTGCCTGCTGACCAGATATGCCAGAAACACGATCAGTGCCACTTTGGCAAACTCCGACGGCTGAAACGAAAGCGGCCCCAGCGCCAGCCAGCGTTTGGATCCGTTATATTCCTTTCCGAAAAAGAGAACTGCAGTAGAAAGCAGTGCAGAAAGTCCGTATCCTATATAAGAAAAAGCTGCCCACACATGATAGTCCGTATTTGCTACGGCATACATGACGGCCAGCCCCAGGCTTGTCGCGAAAAACTGTTTTTTCAGATAATAAAAGGAATCTCCGAATCGTACCAGTCCGTTATAGGAACTCGTGCTGTAAAGCATGACCAATCCGAACAGAACCAGAGCCAGAACAATGATCAGTAATGGAAAATCCACACTTTTTGTTCCGGCCCCTGATTTTTTCATAGAGTTCCACTCCTATAATTTTCTTACTAATTCTTTAAAAATCCTGCCCCGCTGTTCATAATTGTCAAACATTCCCCAGCTGGCACAGGCAGGAGAGAGCAAAACAGCTTCTCCCGGCAAAGCTTTCCCGGCGCTGACCTGTACGGCTTCTTCCAGAGAGTCTGTTAAAATAATATTATGGAAACCGTGTTTTCTTGCACACTCTGCAATTTTTTCTCTCGTAGCACCGAGCAGAACCAGCCAGGTCACCTTACCATCAAAGCTTTCGATCCATTCATCAAACTCGGAGCCTTTGTCATAACCGCCGCCGATCAGAACTGTTTTCCGGTTCATCGCCTGGATCCCCTTGATCGCTGCATCCGGATTTGTTCCTTTGGAATCATTATAATAATCGACTCCGTTTTTCTCGGCAACAAACTCGATCCGGTGCTCTACCGCAGTAAATTCCATGACAGTTTTCCGGATAATCTCCATCGGAACCTTCATACTGATCGCCACGGCAATTGCTGCCATTACATTCTCATGGTTATGACTGCCTAAAACCTTCAGATCTGTTGTCTTACAGACTGCAGTCTCCGAAATCCCATCGTTATATACGAAGGTATCACCATCGAGATAAATTCCCTTCTCTAACTTATGCAGACGGCTGAAATAAAATACCCCGGCCGGACATTTTGCTCCAAAGCTTCGAAGCACCTCATCGTCATAGTTCAGTACACACACATCATCCTTTGTCTGATTACATGTGATTTTTTCTTTTGTATCAATATAACATTCCATCGTATGATGACGGTTTAAATGGTCCGGTGTAATATTTAAGATCGCACTTACCTGCGGATGGAACTCCTGAACAGTTTCCAGCTGAAAACTGGAAATCTCAGCAACAGTCACTGTATCTTCTGTCATCTGCAGAGCTGCCTCTGTATATGGATTTCCGATATTTCCTACCACAAATACACTTTGAAAGAAATTACTCATCAGATTTCCGCAAAGAGTCGTTGTAGTCGTCTTGCCGTTCGTTCCCGTAATCGCAACGATACGTCCCTTCGCAAGACGGTATGCCAGTTCGATTTCTCCCCAGATTTCGGCTCCGTGGGAACGGAAACCGTCAATGATCGGAAGGTCCAGCGGAACCCCCGGACTCAGAACTACCAGATCCAGACTCTCGATCATGCTTTCTGCCAGCACCCCCAGAACAATTCTGGCTTTGGATCCTGCAGGAAGCTTTGCCTTGACATCTTCTTTTTTCAGTTTATCATTCTCATCATAGAGAATCACCTGCGCATGTGCCGCTTCCAGTAAAGCAGCCGCACTGATTCCGCTGATTCCGGTACCGTATACCAGTACTTTTTTATCTCTTAACTCCATTTTCTGCTCCTTTGTAACTACAATGCCAGGAAAGCAATCAGACACAGAATTGCCGTTGTGATCGTAAATACGGCAACTACACGTGTTTCAGACCATCCTCCCAGTTCAAAGTGATGATGAATCGGTGCCATACGGAAAATACGTTTTCCATGGGAGAGCTTAAAGTAAGTAACCTGAATGATCACCGATAAAATCTCGATCCAGTAGATCAGTCCTACGATCAGGATGAACATCGGCATCTGAAGCATGTAAGCTGTTGCTGCCACAAAACCTCCGAGTGCCAGGGATCCTGTATCTCCCATAAAAACACTTGCCGGATATACGTTGAACAGCAAAAATCCCAGCAGCGCACCGATAACGGCACATGTCACCGGCCAGATGCCGCTGGCTGTACCGAGTGCCACAACAGCAAAAAATACTGCTACCATAATCGTTACACTTGTTGCCAGACCGTCCAGACCGTCCGTAAAATTCACACCGTTGACCGTTCCGATAATCGCAAGAAACATGACCGGAATTGTCAGAATCCCGAGATCCAGTGTTTTTCCGGGGAAAAACGGAATGATCATTTCCAGAGAAATACCGGAATATTTGTACATGTAAACCGCGAAAACACCCGTCACAAGAAACTGTCCGAACATTTTCTGAAGCGGTGTCAGCCCTTCCGAGCGCTTCAGTACAATCTTTATATAGTCATCCAAAAATCCGACAATACCGAAGCCGACTGTCACAAAAAGAACCGGTATGATTTTCGGATAGTCTTTCATATAGATACAGCAGGTCAGAATGACACTGATCAGGAAGATCAGTCCTCCCATCGTCGGCGTTCCGTTCTTTTTCAAATGAGACTGAGGACCGTCATCTCTGACTGTCTGACCGAATTTCAGTTTTCTTAAAAATGGGATAATGACCGGTCCTAAAACCACGCTGATGACAAAAGCAATGATTACCGGTATTGCAATTGATTGGTTCATAACACACCTCTTTTTCGTTCATTACCCATTAGTATAATTCTTTTAGTCGGAAGTTTCAACTGTTTCTATGCCCAGATAAGGCAAAATATTCTCAAAAATATCTTTTAAAACAGGCGCGGCAATGGTTCCTCCGTAATACAGACCCGTCGGATCTGATATGATCACCAGTCCGAGCACCTGCGGATCATCTGCAGGCGCAAATCCCAGAAATGAGGAAATATATTTATGAGCGCTTCTTGGGAGTGTCTGAGATGTTGCGGTTTTTCCGCCGATACGATACCCCTCAATCTGTGCATTTTTTCCGCCTCCTTCCGACACCACCTTTTCCAGAAGATACCGCATGGTTTCTGATGTTTTTTCCGACACCACACGTTCTTTCGGTTCATAGTCCAGTTTTCTGACAGTTCCGTCTCCGGCATGAATTTCGACCCCGAAATGAGGAATCACCCGTTTTCCCCCATTGATTATGGAGCTGACGGTCGCTGCCAGCTGGATCGGCGTTATCTGAAACGACTGTCCGAAAGAAACCGTTGCAAGCTCCACGGGACCGATATTTTCCTTTTTATGCATGATCGTTCCGGCTTCACCCGGGATGTCGATTCCTGTTTTTTTCAGCATTCCGAATTGATCCATGTACTCATAAAAATCCTCCGCTCCGATCCGCTGTCCAACGGCAATGAAGACCGGATTACAGCTGTTTTTAATCCCGTCCACAAAGGTCTCACTGCCATGCCCCTGAACCTTCGCACAGCGGATCTTTCGATCTTCCACGATCGCAAAACCCGGACAGTGAAACCGGTCTTCCAGCGTCACCACTCCTTTTTCCAGTGCTGCTGCCGCAGTGATCACTTTAAAGATCGACCCCGGCTCATAGGTATCATTCACACTCTGATTTCGCCACATCCGGTTCAGTGCGTCCTGAAACTCCTTTTCCGTCATGGCCGAGGAATCTGTCCCCTCCGGCAGTTCATACGGATTATTCAGATCAAACTCCGGTACATTTACATTGGCATAGACAGAACCGTCCTGGGGATTCATAATCAGGATCGACACATAATCCGCTTCTTTTTCCTCCAGTACCTTCAATGCCGCCTGTTCGCAGTACCTCTGTATATTGTAATCCAGACTGACGAAAAGATCGTTTCCCGCAACGGCTTCGACACGTTCTTCCGCTTCTTTGTCCAGTTCAACCCCTCTGGCATCCGTCTGTGTCAGTATGGTTCCGTCAATCCCTTTTAAATATTTTTCGTAGACGACCTCCAGTCCGATCACCCCCTGATTATCGCTGCCGGTAAACCCCAGGACCTTGGATGCAGCCGAATGATAGGGATAATATCGTTTAAAATCTTCGTCCACCTTTACTCCGGCCAGATCATAGCTGCGGATCCGGTCTCCCGTTTCCTTATCCACATTTGATTTGATCCGTTCGATCGAACTGACCTTTTCTACTCTGGCCCGGACCTTTTCCTCACTCATCTCCAGTTCTCTGGATAATATCTCAATGATCCGTTCCGGCTCTTTGATCTGGCTGTGTATGACAGATACCGTACAGACGGTACGATTGGTGGCCAGCACCGTTCCCGTCCGGTCAATGATCTTGCCCCGGGCCGCCTTAATACTTCGTTCTCTTTCATGCAGATCATCTGCTTTTTCCTGATAATAGTCCGAACAGATAACCATCAGATAGAGCAGCCTGCCCATCAGACAGGCCATCAGAAGCATACATACCGCAAATACAGTCACGATCTTCTTTCTATGATAGGTTTTTGTTTTCACTGCCACGTAAAAAGACCTCATAAATGCATTTTTAAAGTTTATGTAACTTTTTGCATTTTATGAGGTCTTTCTATTATAAATGAACTATGGCAGTTCTTCTACAGACGGCTGCACATTTTCGAGGATCTCACTCGGATAATCATCATCCTGGGTCAGATCCTTCAGCATGCCTGTTTCCGGATCAATGCTGTTATCTCCCGATACATCCGGAAGAGAAACTTCCTCCCCTGTCTGAGGATCGATCATCGGACCGCTCTGCGTCGTTTCTTCCGTATCCTTCTTTGTTTCCCCGGATTCCTCCTTTATGTTCGCCGGATCTTTTTCCGGATGTGCTTCCAGATATTCAGCCATCATATCTGCAGGAGGTTCTTCGGTTTCAAAGATATTCAGATAAGGCAGTGCCTGTTTCATAATATTCTTCCAGATCTCCTGTGCATAGGAGCTGCTCGCCTGGAAATCACTGTTTGGCTCGTCCACCACAACATAGCAGACAACCTGCGGCGTATCATATGGCGCATATCCGATAAAGGAAACCAGATAGTTGCCCTGTCCTCGCGGGATTTTCTGAGCAGTACCTGTTTTTCCGCCCATTGCATAGCCTGCAATACGTGCGTTTTTACCTGTTGCACCATTACCGTTTGCATCTCTTGGACCATACATGGTGTTATAGAGATACTGTTTGACCTTTTCACTTGTCTTTTCAGAAATCGGTGTACGAAGAAGTTTTCCTTCGATCTCTTTCACAGTTCCTCCGTTACTGTCCATGATCTTCTTTACAACATGCGGCTGATAATAATATCCCCCGTTGATACAGGAAGAGAACGCACTTGCAACCTGGACCATGCTGACATTAAAGCCCTGACCGAAGGAACAGGTCGCCAGTTCCATCGGACCGATTTCCAGATTCGCATAGGGAGCCTGACCTTCCGGATAATAGACAACCGTATCCGTTCTGGACTCTCCCGGAAGATCAATACCGGTTCTCAGGCCGAAATTAAACATTCTCTGATATTTGACAAAGTCATCATATCCCATCTTCGCGGCAATCTGCATCAGTGCATCGTTGCAGGAGAACATGATCGATCCCTCTAAAGTGATCAGACCGTGACCGGATCTCTTCGCACATTTAATCCTCTGTTTTCCTGCAACTACCTGCTGACCTCCGTCGCAGAAAAACATTTCATTCGGACTGATCGCACCGCATTCCAGGGCTGCTGCTACCGTCATCGGCTTTACGGTAGAACCCGGTTCGTAAGTATCGCTGACACAGAAGTTTCTCCAGAGAGCGTTCAGAGCATTCAGTTTCTGTTCTTCGATCTCCCCGGCCTTTTCTTCACTCTCCTGAGCCTGTAAATTCATCTGCGCTACTTCCTCTTCCGTAAACAGACCGTTTGCCACAACATCATATGGCTTATTCAGATCATATTTACGGTTACTTGCCATAGCAAGGATTTCACCATTGCGCGGATCCATCATGATACAGGCAGCGGTCTTGGCACCTCCGCCTTCTCTCGCCTGATCACGATATTTTTCCATAAATTCGTCAATACTGTTTTCCACGATCTTCTGAAGGGTCACATCGATCGTAGACATCACACTGCATCCATCCGTAGCTTCGTGAATCGTCTTTTCCGCTTCCAGGGATTCATTTAAATAAGTATAGCTTCTTCCGTTGGTACCATTCAGAATGTCCGAATAGGTTTCTTCGATTCCATACTGCCCCACATTACCGGATACGGTATAACCGATCACATTGCAGCCCAGGGTATCATAAGGATATTTTCTCTGATATCCCTCCTCAAACCATACGCCTGCAATCTGATCATTCTCCTCCATCATCTGTTTGAAGCCGGAAATTTCATCTTTTGTCTTCTGTTTTTCCAGAACAACATAACTGCTGTTGATCTTATTATTGTAAATATCATACAGTTCCTGCTTTGTGTAGCTGAAACACTGCGCCAACGCGTCCAGTGTAGCCTCTACACTGTTTTCGTCCTTTTTATCCAGCTCCGCCGACGCTTTTAAAACCTTCGGGTCCAGAATGACATTGTATACTTTCTCACTGGTAGCCACGATCGTACCGTTTCTGTCAAAAATATCTCCCCTCCGGTATGCCAGCGTCAGGCTGTTGCTTTCCTGTTGGGCAAGCACCTTTTTCGTATATTTTTCACCATTGGTCTTATTGATATATACGAGACGGACACTTAAACCGACTAAAGCCAGCACTACAACCGCAAACATGAGTGCCAGCTTTCTCTTCATTCGATTATTGATTCTTCTGATTTTTCTTTGTTCTTTACCGGTCACAGTCTGCTCCTACTCTTCATTGATCATACTTTTCAAAAGAGAATCCTCTTCCTGAGGCACTTCTGTGTACTGACTTACATAATCCTGTCTTTTATTTTTGTAAACCACCACATTGTCCTCTGCAGCATATACCATTCCCAGTTCATTCACAGCAATATCCCTGATTTCATCCAGATTGATGGAAGATTCGATTCGATTCAGTTCATCGTTATTCTCTTTTTTCATTTCCGTAAGCTGACTTTCCAAAGATGCGATCTTTTTCTGATTACTCGTGGACAGCGCCTGCAGCTGTAAAAACTGTGCTCCCATCATCAGTGTCATCACACAGAAAACACCCAGGAACAGACAGTATGGAATACTCAATGTCGCTCTTTCTTTCTTATGATGTCTTCCCGGTACGGCTGAAGGTCTTCTTTCCGGTGACTGCTGCGGTACGACACGCAGCTTTCTCACTGAAGTACCATCCACTCTGTATTCTGTCTGTACATTACTATGTGTTTCCTTTAAAGTCCCCATTTTAATCACCCTAATCTTCCCTGATTCTTTCAAATACTCTTAATTTCGAGCTTTTTGCTCTGCTGTTATACTCCAGTTCCTCTTCCCCCGGAACGATCGGTTTCCTGGTTATTACCTTCCCTTTGGATGCCTTCCCGCATACACACACCGGGAAATGACTCGGACATGTGCAGGGATTCTCATTCCGTTTAAAAATCGTCTTGACGATGCGGTCTTCCAGGGAATGGAATGTAATAATACAGATTCTTCCCCCATCTTCCAGCAGATCGATCATCTCATCCAGCGAATTTTCCAGAACCTCCAGTTCTGCATTCAGTTCGATCCTGATCGCCTGAAATGTCTTTTTGGCCGGATGCCCGCCATTCATACGAACCTTTGCCGGAATTGCCGCTTTGATGATCTCAATCAGTTCTCCCGTCGTTTCAATCGGCTGTTTTTCTCTGGCTGCCACAATATGCTTTGCAATATTTTTTGCAAATTTATCTTCTCCGTAATCGCGGATAATGCGATACAGCTCTGTCTCGCTGTAGTCATTCACGATATCTCTCGCCGTCTTCGGCTGCCGTCTGTCCATTCTCATGTCCAGCGGAACATCTTCTCTGTATGTAAAACCTCTTTCCGGCTCGTCCAGCTGGTAGGAAGATACTCCCAGATCCAGTACGATCCCGGAAACTCTGCGGATTCCCAGTTCCTGAAGTACCTGCTTCATATGACAGTAATTACTTCTTACCATTGTTACCTTGTCGCCAAAGATTGCCAGTCTCATACCGGCTGCTTTCAGGGCATCTTCATCCTGATCAATCCCAACCAGGCGACCGTCATCACCGAGCTGCTTTAAAATCTGAAATGAATGTCCTCCGCCTCCCAGAGTGCCGTCAACATAGATACCATCCGGCTTTATATTCAGATTATCAATTGTCTCCTGCAGTAAAACAGATTTGTGTTTAAACTCCATGTGCTCCCCTTTAATCCTCTTTATTCTTTCTACTTAACTCTTCTGCAATTTCGTCTACGTCACCAAAATCATTCATTTCGAAGTAACGTTCCTTATCCCACACCTCGATGCGATCCATCACACCAGCCAGGATCACATCTTTCTCTATGCCGGCAAATTCCCGAAGCGTTGCAGGAATCAAAATTCTTCCCTGCTTATCCAATTCACAAACGGTAGCACTTGCGATAAAAAATCGGCTGTATTTTCTGGATTTCTTTTCCTCCAACGGAAGCATGCGAAGTTTTTCTTCAAAGCTCTTCCATTGTTCCATATCATGCAGATAAAGACAGCCATCCAAACCTCTCGTTATCACGAATTCTTCACCGAGTTCTTCACGAAACTTCAAAGGAATAATCAGCCTGCCTTTTGTGTCAACTGTATGATTGTATTCTCCCATGAACAATGCAATCACCTACTCCCGAAGGCTCCACTTTTTATCTATCAGCCTCCACTTTTTCCTACTTTTCTCCACGAATTCAGTTTACTCCTTCCTCCTCATGAATGCAAGCAGTTTTTCTTTATTTTTTTGGTAATTTGTGCAAATTATTAAAAAATACAAAAAAGCAGGCTCCCGAAGAATCCTGCTTTTAAAATATTGTTTTCAGTTTTATTTATTTGCTGCCCTGCGCATCCGGATGCGTGCCCCGGCAAGCACCAGTGCCGAGCCTCCTGCAAGCACCAGTGCCAACAGCTGTGATACAGGAATGCCGGTCCCCGGCAGCAAAAGCTGATCTGTCCGAAGTCCCTCAATCCAGAAACGGCCGATCCCATAGCCAAACATATAGATAAAGAACATTTCTCCCTGAAACTTCTTACGGTCGCGATACCAGTACAGAAACAGAAGTATGCCCAGATTCCAGAGCCCCTCATAGAGAAATGTCGGGTGTACCTGTATAAACTCCACGCCATTGATCACTTCCAGATGCTCCCACATCTTTGTGGTGATCTCTTTGCTGCGTACCGCTGATACCGGAATCTGCATTGCCAGAAGTCCGTCTGTATAATCGCCGAATGCTTCTCTGTTAAAGAAGTTTCCCCAGCGCCCGATGATCTGTCCGGCCAGAAGTCCGAGACATGCGGTATCACATACCTGCCAGAATGATTTTTTCCGCTTTTTCGTAAACGCAAAAACGGTAATGACCGCAGCGATAAATGCACCGTAAATCGCCAGACCCCCCTGTCGGAAATTCAGAATACTGAGCAGATCATTCTTATAGCTGTCCCACGAGAATATCACATAATAAATTCTCGCGCCGATCAGTGAAAAAATCACCGCATACATGACCAGATCCAGATAGTCATCCGAATTCTGTCCGGTTCTTTTGGCTTCCCGGGCAGCCAGCAGATATCCCGCGATAATTCCTCCGGCCATTGTCATCCCGTAAAACGCGATCGGAAAACCGAATATTTCCACATTTTTTCCGACATGTTCGAGATAAATCCCCAGATTCGGAAAATTAATCTGCATATCCATCGGCAAAACCTCTTATACGTTAAAACGGAAGAGAATCACATCTCCGTCTTTTACAACATATTCCTTACCTTCCAGACCCACGAGTCCTTTTTCTTTTGCCGCTGCATAAGAACCGCAGTCCAGCAGATCCTGATAATTTACAACCTCCGCGCGGATAAATCCTCTTTCAAAGTCAGAGTGAATCTTTCCTGCCGCCTGTGGGGCTTTCATACCTTTTGTGATGGTCCATGCACGTGTTTCCGTTTCTCCCGCTGTCAGGTAGCTGATCAGACCCAGAAGACTGTAGCTTGCTTTGATCAGTTTTTCCAGACCGGATTCCTTTAATCCGAGGTCTTCCAAAAACATCTGCTTCTCTTCATCATCCAGTTCCGCGATTTCCTGTTCAATCTGCGCACAAATTACAAAAACCTCACTTCCGCATTCTTTTGCAAACTCACGTACCTTCTGTACATTTTCATTGGATGCTCCGTCATCTGCCAGATCATCCTCCGCAACATTTGCCGCATAGATCACAGGTTTTCCTGTCAGCAGATTATATTCCTTCAACCAGGCCTGCTCTTCTTCATCCTCCGTTGAATAAGTGATTGCCAGATTTCCGCCTTCCAGATATGCTTTCAGATGATTTAACAGCTCCAGTTCCTTTGCAAGTGTTTTATCATTTCTTGCACCGCGGCTTGTTTTGGCGATTCTTCTCTCCAGAATCTCGATATCCGAGAAGATCAGTTCCAGATTGATCGTTTCAATATCACGCAGAGGATCTACGGAACCGTCCACATGAATCACATTGGAATCTTCAAAGCAGCGTACCACATGTACGATCGCATCTACTTCACGGATATTGGCCAGAAACTGGTTTCCGAGGCCCTCTCCCTTAGAGGCCCCCTTTACAAGTCCCGCAATATCTACAAATTCTATCACAGCCGGTGTGATCTTTGCAGAGTGATACAGATCTGCCAGAAGTTTTAATCTTTCATCCGGTACCATTACGACACCGACATTCGGGTCAATCGTACAGAACGGATAGTTTGCCGATTCTGCACCTGCTTTTGTCAATGAATTGAATAACGTACTCTTTCCTACGTTAGGCAATCCCACAATACCTAATTTCATATTTTTCCTCCTCTTTTGCACCTATTTCAAAAACATTATGGATATATCATTAAAGAAAATGAGTACCATCAGTGCCATCAGAACGACCAGTCCCGCAAAATGCACATAGGCCTCCTTTTCAGGCGGAACTCTCCTCTTTGTTACCGCTTCGATCAGCAGAAATACAAGACGTCCTCCATCCAGTGCCGGAAACGGCAGCAGATTCATGACACCCAGGTTCGCAGAAAGCAGCACCACAATATTGACCATATTGACCGCCACATAAAACGCGCCGTCTCCGGCACTGGCCTCATAGGTATCGCCGATCATTCCGACGATCCGGACCGGACCGCCCACATCTTCTCTGCTCACCTGACCGCTAACCATCATTTTCAGGCTTTCCAGTACCGACCGGATCCAGAATCCGACCTCATGTGCGCTGTATCTGAGCACTTCCGGAATATTCTCTGCTTTTGTATATTTACCGCCGGTAATTCCCATCAGATAGATGCCGTTTTCGTTTTGTTTCGGGGTTATTACCACCGTATGTTTTTCCGCGTTCCGTTCATAGTCAATTTCCAGTGTTTCTCCCTGATGTACCTGCATGTACAGTGTCACATCACGGTAAATATTCATCTTTTTTCCGTTTATGGAAAGGATCTCATCTCCCGGCCGGATTCCCGCTTCATATGCAGGGAAGCCTTCCATTGCACTGTCAACAACCGGTTTATCCACACCGACTGCGGAAACAAGGAATATTGCTCCCAGAAACGCAATGATAAAGTTAAAGACCGGACCTGCCGCTACCACGGAAATACGTGTCCATACACTCTGTTTTCCGAACGAATTTTCCGCATCCGATTCATCATCTTCTCCGACCATCATACATGCACCGCCGAAAGGAAGCAGGCGAAGCGCATATTCTGTCTCTCCGATCTTTTTGCCAAACAGCTTCGGTCCCATGCCGAGGCAAAATTCGGTCACACCGATACCGCCCCGTTTTGCCAGAAGAAAATGCCCCAGCTCATGGAAGATAATAATGAAACTGAAAATCAGTAATGCTATTATAATTTTCAAATTACCACCTGCTCTCAATGAATTCGTAAACTTCTTTTTCTGCAGCAAGTATTTCTTCTACATTCGGTGCATCGATCCTGGTGATCTGCTCCATACACTCCCCGATAATTTCTGTAATCTCCAGATACCGGATCTCCCTGTTTAAAAATTTTGCCACCGCCTTTTCGTTTGCCGCATTGTAGATCGTCGGCACGCTGCCGCCGCGCTTTGCCGCTTCAAACGCCAGCTTCAGTCCCTGAAATGTTTCCATATCAGGCTCTTCAAATGTGATCTGTTTTAATTTTCCGAAATCCAGTCTCTCACCCGGAAGGTCTTTTCTTTCCGGATAGTATAAGGCATACTGGATCGGAAGCTTCATATCCGGTGTCCCCAGCTGTGCGATCACCGCACCGTCATCAAATTCCACTGCTGAATGAATGATGCTCTGCGGCTGTACAACGACCTGTATATGATCCATATCCACATCAAACAGCCATTTGGCTTCCATAGCCTCCAGACCTTTGTTGACCAGTGTGGAAGAATCGATCGTGATCTTTCTGCCCATCGCCCAGTTCGGATGCTTCAGCGCATCCTCCACCTGAATATTTTCCAGTTCCGCCCGTTTCTTTCCGCGGAACGGACCTCCGGAAGCAGTCAACAGGATCTTGTGCAGTGTTCTGTGATCCTCTCCGTTTAAACACTGAAATATCGCACTGTGTTCCGAATCTACCGGAAGAATATTTACATGATATTCTTTTGCCAGCGGCATAATGATATGTCCCGCCGTAACCAGCGTCTCCTTATTTGCAAGTGCAATGTCTTTTCCGCTTTTGATCGCCTCAATTGTAGGACGGATACCGATCATTCCCACGATGGCTGTCACGAGAATCTCCGTTTCCTCCATCGCAGCGATCTCGATCAGTCCATCCATTCCCGCAACGATCTCCACATCCAGGTCCGCAACTGCCGTACGAAGCTCTTTTGCCTTTTCTTCCATCCAGACTGCTGCCTTCTTCGGATGAAATTCACGGATCTGTTCTTCTAAAAGTCTGATATTGTTTCCTGCTGCAAGTCCCATGATCTCCAGATCTTTATGATATCTGGCAACCTCCAGCGTCTGCGTACCGATAGAACCTGTCGAGCCCAAAATTGCTATTTTCTTCATACACTTCTCCTACATGAATGCTACAGCCAGAAGATAGATCATCGGAGCTGTAAAAATAACACTGTCAAATCGATCTAAAATACCGCCGTGGCCTGGAATCAGTTTTCCGTAGTCTTTAATGCCGTGCTGGCGTTTAATACCGGAAGCGATCAGATCACCGAACTGGGAAATCACCGCACCGACGGCGCAGATCACTGTAAATTTCACAACCGCACCGCTCATGGTCAGATGCGGTCCCACTGCTGCCGCATAGACCGCACCGAGAATCGCTGCTCCCGCCACACCGCCGACTGCACCTTCGACAGATTTTTTCGGACTCAGCACCGGTGCCAGCTTATGCTTCCCCAGGAGTACACCTGCACAGTAAGCACAGGTATCACATCCCCAGGAGCACAAGAATACGAGCCACATTAAATACAGACCGTCCTCCAGGATCCTGGTCTGATATACAAAAGATAACATGATCGGCAGATAAAGCACGCCGAACACCGCTGCCATGACTTCTTCTGTCGTATACTTCGGATACTGCAGTACATAGATTCCCGCGATGATCATAAAAAATACTGCAAGCCAAGCCAGCCCATGGAAAGATTCCGGGAAGAACCGGAGTGCAAGGTAATAGAAAATACTCATTGCATATCCTGCGATTCCAAGTGATTTTTCAATACGGAATACTTTATAGAATTCATGGATGCCGATCAGTGAGATCACCAACGAAAGTCCCCATAAAACATTACCTCCCAGAATTCCCGCCGCCAGCAGAACTGCCACGAGTACAATTCCGCTCAAAAGTCTTGTAATAAACATTTATTCCTCCTTGACGCCTCCGAAGCGTCTGTCTCTGCTGTTGTACTTTGCAATGGCCTTTTCAAGATCCTCTTTTGAAAATGCAGGCCATGGAACATCTGTAAAATAAAATTCGGTGTAGGCAAGCTGCCACATCAGAAAGTTGGAAAGTCTCTCTTCCCCGCTTGTACGGATCAGAAGATCCGGATCCGGGATTCCCGCTGTATCCAGATAAGAGTCAAACATTTTTTCATCCATTGAAGCCGTATCAATTTTTCCTGCCCTGACATCCTCCATCACTTTACGGATCCCCCGTACGATTTCATCTCTGCTTCCGTAATTGATCGCGATCTGGAAATTCAGGCCCTGATTGTTTTTCGAAGCTTCCTCCAGTTCTTCAATACGTATCCGGATATCCTCATCCAGTCCTGTTTTATCTCCGATCACACGCACGCGCATATCATTTTTGGCAGCAGTCTTTAAACAGGTTTTCATATAATTGCGGAGCAGCTTCATCAGCGCTTCCACTTCGTCCGTCGGGCGTCTCCAGTTTTCTGTGGAGAATGCATAGACTGTCAGGTATTTAATTCCCATCCGCCATGCTTCTTCACAGATCCTTTCCACATTTTTTGCCCCTTCCATGTGACCATAGTTTCTGGGCATTCCCTTGGATTTTGCCCAGCGTCCGTTTCCATCTAAAATAATTGCTACATGCTGTGGAATGTTCATGATCATTCTCCTCTATTCATAAAGGAAGAGCAGATGTATTCACCTGCCCTGTCCCCCTCGTTTTGCACACTGTTACAGACGAAAGAAGCTCCGACTATACAGTCATGATCTCTTTTGTCTTTACTTCTACCGCTTTATCAATATCAGCGATAAATTTATCTGTCATTTTCTGAATCTTAGTTTCCAGTTCTTTCTGATCATCTTCTGTCAGTTCATTAGCTTTGTTCATTTTTTTGAACTGATCATTTGCATCACGGCGAATGTTTCGGATCGCAACCTTCGCTTCTTCCCCTTTTTTCTTAACATCCTTTGCAAGCTCTTTACGGCGCTCCTCGGTCAGTTCCGGGAAAACCAGACGGATACAGGAACCGTCGTTTGTCGGATTAATACCGATATCGGATACAAGAATCGCTTTTTCGATTGCTTTGATCAGACTCTTTTCCCATGGCTGGATCATCAGCATTCTCGGTTCCGGAACAGATACATTTCCAACCTGCTGCAGCGGAGTCGGTGTTCCGTAGTAATCCACTTTGATTTTGTCCAGAACATGCGGATTTGCACGTCCCGCACGAATTGCCGCATACTCACTTTCAAGATTTGCATAAGTTTTGTTCATCTTTGTGTCAAACCGCTGTAATCTTTCATCCATTTTAAAAGTCCTCCTAAACTGTTACTTTTGTACCTGTGAATTTTCCGCCGACTGTATTCACGATACTGTTTTCTTCATTTAATCCAAATACCATCATAGGCATTTTGTTTTCCATCGCCATGATCGATGCACTTAAATCCATGACTCCCAGTCTCTGGTCGATCACATCCGAAATATTGATCTCGTCATATTTTCTGGCTTCCGGATTTACTTTCGGATCACTGTCGTAAACTCCATCGATCGCTTTTGCCAGAAGAATCACATCTGCTTCGATCTCAATCGCGCGAAGAGTGGTTGTTGTATCTGTGGAGAAATATGGATGACCGGTTCCTCCCGCAAAAAACGTGACAACTCCCTTATTCAGGTTTTCCATCACAGAATCCTTTGTAAACAATGCCGCGATCGGACCGCATTCAAACGGTGTATAAACCTTCGTCTGTAATCCGACACTTCTGAACATTTCGGATACATAGATACAGTTCATCACTGTTGCCAGCATTCCGATCTGGTCGGATTTCGTGCGTTCAATATTTTCACTGGTACGTCCTCTCCAGAAGTTTCCTCCTCCGATGACAACGCCCACCTGAATTCCGTCATCAACCAGAGTCTTTACCTGATTTGCCACTTTCAGACAGGTTGCTTCATCAAAGCCTGTATGTTTCTCTCCTGCAAGCGCTTCACCGCTCAGCTTTAACAATACTCTTTTCATCTGTTTATCCTCTCTTTTAGAACTGTCCATAGTATAGCATAAGCACTTTGTTTTCGCAATATCACAGAAACTACAAAAGTGTTTTCAGTTCCTGATACACTCTGCCTACCGGGAGACCTACCACGTTGTAATAATCACCGACGATCCCTTTGACAAAAACAGCAAAATCCCCCTGAATTCCGTAGGCCCCCGCCTTATCCATCGGATCCTTCGTGGCAATATAATCCCACTTTTCCCGATCACTCATCGGAAAGATTTCCACACTTGTCTTTTCCGCAAAACTGATGACCTGTTCTTCTTTCCCCGTTTTTATGATCGTAACACCTGTATAGACCTCGTGGGTCGTTCCTGAGATTTCCGTAAGCATCTCAAACGCCTCTTCTTCACTTTTGGGTTTTCCCATCACCTTCAGGCCTTTCGCAACGATCGTATCCGAACCGATCACGATACATTCCTCCGTCTGCATACCGGCGATTTCTGTCGCCTTCTGTCCGGAAAGTTCCTTAACAATCTCTGCCGGTACTGTTTTTGTGATCACTTCTTCACCCTTTGCCGGAATCACTTCAAATTCCAGCCCCGTTTTTCCAAGCAGCTCTCTTCTTCTCGGTGATGCGGATGCCAGGATTATTTTCATATGATCTTTCCTCCATGATTTTCAAAAAGTCCGCCTGACCGGAGGACTTTTTCTCTTTTAAAATTCCTTAGTACATTCTCGTATATTTCTTAAAATACTCATCATTCACCTGTTCATTACCGTCTGCATTTAAGCTGACAAATACCGGCGGTTCCACGCCGTTCTCCAGAAGCTCCTGCACACATGCCGCGGTAATCGACTGCACAATGAATGCATTTGCCATAGAAGAGGTCGGACAGATTGCCGTTCTCATTCCCCGGGCTCTGATCGCCGCATCCCCCATCACACCGCAGTTGTCAATGACCAGATCTGCCAGATCCATCAGTTTCTTTCCGCTTTCATGTCTGGAGGTGACCTTTGAAGAATGATTCAGATTTGTGATCGCAATCACCCGGGCCCCAAGCTCCTTCGCACAGACTGCCAGTTCGATCGGATATGCGTTCCTTCCGGAATTGGAAGCAATCAAAACAACATCACCGTTTCCGATACCGTAAAGCTCTGCCAGGATCTTCGCATATCCCGGCAGTCTTTCTATGTAGGAGCTCTTTGTCGGATGCTCCTCCAACGTCAGCTCCGTTGTCATGATCGGAATCGGGAATGCAATTCCTCCAGCTCTTCCGTAAAACTCCTCCGCTACTGTGTGAGAATGCCCGCTGCCGCTGACAAAAAAGCGATGTCCGTCCATATGGGCCCGGGCAATCCACTTACCGGCTTCCTTCAGATTTTCCATCTGAGTATTCCTGAGTTTTTCGATCACACCCAAGCCGGTATCAAATACTTCATTTACAAGATCATACATTTCTTTTATCTCCTTTACCCGAACGTATCTCTCTGATCCCTTCCAGGATGTACGCTCTCGCCTCTATCGCCTGTTCCTTCAAAAGAGGCGGCACACCCTCCAGGGGATATTCCAGATTCAGTTCTTTATACTTCTGAACTCCCATCGTATGATACGGAAGTACATCCAGTGCTTTTAAATTATTCAGCTTTCCGATCGTTCTGCCAAGTGCCCTTAAATCACCGGGATCATCGCTGATTCCCGGGACGACCACATGGCGGATCCAGAGCGGTATGTTTTTTTCCTCCAGATATTCTGCAAATGCAAGAATGTCCCGGAGATCCCGCCCGGTCAGTATCCGGTGCTTCTTTCTGTCAATATGCTTGATGTCCAGCATCACCAGATCCGTATGGTTCATCAGATCATCCAGCTTCTGATTGTATCGGCTTTTCCCCGGATGATAGGTAACCCCGGAAGTATCGATGCAGGTGTGGATTTTCAGTTCCTTCGCCCTTTGAAAAAGTTCCAGCAGAAAATCTATCTGTAAAAGCGGCTCCCCTCCTGTTACAGTAAGACCGCCCTTCTCATAAAAAGGGCGGTTCCTGTTGTAATCAGTCAGGATCTCATCCACTGTCATCTCTGTTCCCTGATGCATTTCCCAGGTATCCGGATTGTGGCAGTACAGACACCGCATCGGACATCCCTGCAGAAACACCACATAACGGATGCCCGGTCCGTCTACCGTCCCGAAGCTCTCCCGTGAATGAATATATCCCTTTTTCATAGTTTAAATACTGCCGTGGAATGTTCTGGAAATCACTTCATCCTGCTGTTCCTTTGTAAGCTTTATAAAGTTTACGGCATATCCGCTGACGCGTACCGTCAGCTGCGGATATTTTTCCGGATGAGCCTGTGCATCCAGCAATGTTTCCTTCGAAAATACATTTACGTTTAAATGGTGACCGCCTTTTTCCATGTAACCGTCAAGCAGGGCTACCAGATTGTTGATCTGACTGTCGATTTCCGGTTCTCCGAGGAAACCCTGTTCCTCCTTCCCGAGTGCACCCGGAATAATGGAGAATGTGTTGGAAATGCCGTCCTGTGCATCGATAAACGGTAATTTTGCAACAGAAGCCAGTGAAGCAACTGCTCCATGAGTATCTCTTCTGTGCATCGGATTTGCACCGGGTGCAAAAGCTTCTCCTCTTTTACGTCCATCCGGCGTCGATCCGGTAGCCTTCCCATAGACAACATTGGATGTGATCGTCAGGATGGAGGTTGTAGGAATTCCGCCCCTGTAAGTATGGTTTTTTCTGACGTGTTCCATGAAGCTGTGTACGACCTGACGTGCAATCTCATCCACCCTGTCATCGTCGTTTCCATATTTCGGAAAATCACCTTCCACTTCGTAATCTGTAACAATACCGTTCCCGTCACGAATGGTTTTTACTTTTGCATATCTGATCGCTGATAATGAATCTGCCACAACGGAAAGCCCCGCAATCCCTGTTGCAAACCAGCGTGTAACATTTTTGTCATGAAGTGCCATCTGGATTTTTTCATAACAGTATTTATCATGCATATAATGAATGACGTTCAGGGTATTTACATAAACCTCAGCAAGCCATTTCATCATCGCATCATATTTTCTCATTACTTCATCATAATCCAGATATTCCGAAGTAACCGGTTCGGTTTTCGGTCCCACCTGCTTCCCGGAAATT
The DNA here is from genome assembly GCA_051879615.1 of Lachnospiraceae bacterium. Taxonomy (GTDB): domain Bacteria; phylum Bacillota; class Clostridia; order Lachnospirales; family Lachnospiraceae; genus HGM12587. The sequence continues at coordinate 15,813 of JBJEMI010000002.1, read as the reverse complement.
TCATCCACACCGCCGTTGATCGCGTAGAGCAGGCATTTTGCAAGGTTCGCTCTCGCTCCGAAAAACTGCATTTCCTTTCCGACTCGCATAGAAGATACACAGCATGCGATCGCATAGTCGTCTCCGTGGGTCACCCTCATAAGATCATCATTTTCATACTGGATCGAAGAAGATTCGATAGACATCTTCGCACAGTAGCGTTTGAAATTCCATGGCAGTTTTTCGGACCACAGAACCGTCAGATTCGGCTCCGGGGCAGCGCCCAGATTTGTCAATGTGTGCAGATAGCGGAAGGATGTTTTCGTTACCATATGGCGTCCGTCACTTCCGATACCGCCGATCGATTCCGTTACCCACTGTGGATCACCGGAAAACAGCGCATTGTATTCCGGTGTACGCGCAAATTTCACAAGTCGCAGCTTCATGATAAAATGATCCACCATTTCCTGAAGTTCTTCTTCGGTAAAAACACCCTTTTTCAGATCTCTCTCTGCATAGATATCAATAAATGCAGCAGTACGTCCCAGGGACATGGCAGCACCGTTCTGCTCCTTGACAGCTGCCAGATATCCGAAATACATCCACTGAATTGCCTCTTTTGTATTGACTGCCGGCAGAGCAATGTCATAACCATAGGATGCTGCCATTTCCTTCAGCTGATGCAGTGCACGAATCTGCTCCGATAATTCTTCACGGTCACGGATCACATCTGAATACATCACCGGACCGGCCGCACTTTTCTGTGCTTCCTTGTCCTCAATCAGCCTGTCCACACCATAGAGTGCCACCCTTCTGTAATCGCCGATGATACGGCCCCTTCCGTAGGCATCCGGAAGTCCGGTAATAATATGGCTGGAGCGGCACGCTCTCATCTCCGGCGTGTATGCATCAAACACGCCTGCGTTATGTGTTTTTCTGTGAACCGTAAAAAATTCACTGATCTGCGGGTCTATCCGGTATCCATTGTCCGCGCATGCCTTCTCTGCCATTCTGATGCCGCCATAGGGCTGCAGGGAACGTTTCAAAGGCTTATCTGTCTGAAAACCCACGATTTTTTCCTTTTCTTTATCTAAATAACCCGGACCGTGAGAAGTGATCGTGGAAACCACCCGGGTATCCATATCCAGGACTCCTCCCGCTTCTCTTTCCTGTCTCGTCAGTTCCATCACCTGTTCCCATAAATCCAGGGTATCTTTTGTAGGGCCTGCAAGAAAGCTTTCATCCCCGTCATATGGAGTGTAATTGTGCCTGATAAAGCTGCTTACATTTACTTCATTGGTCCAGGCCGCTCTTTCGAACCCTTCCCAGCCTTCATACATTCTTTCCATTCGAAAAATCTCCTTTACTGATATTGCATCTCTTTCGCCTCACGCGTACATCATAACTGATAGTTTTGTAAAAAAGCAATGTAAAGAACCCATTTTCCTTGTACAAAATCACGTACAAAAACTGTCGGTTCCACTTTGCCGGACGACCGGACTCTGCCTGTCTCTCAAAGTGTTCTCTGTTTTTCTCTAAAATATCCTAAGAAAACGGCTGATATTCCTCGATGGCCGTTTCCTGAAATGTTGGCATGCCATAATAAATTCTGAATGCATATTCATACAGGCTCAGTGCCGTAACTGCGCCTGTGCCTTCTCCCAGATGGAGTCCCGCGTGGATCGGTGCCTCCATTCCGAGTGCATCCATGACCATCTTTCCTGCCGGCTCTGCGGAAACATGAGTCGCTACCATATAGTCCTTTGCAGCCGGACAGAGCCGGTACGCCATATAGGCCGCAATGGAAGAGATCAGTCCGTCGATCAGAATCGGCACCTGATAATAAGCTGCTCCAAGATAGCATCCCATAAGCCCTGCAATATCCAGGCCTCCGACCTTACTTACCACATCCAGCGGATCATTCCGATCCGGTCTGTTCAGCGCAATCGCTCTTTTGATCACTTCAATCTTTCTCTGAAGCCCTTCATTGGACAGTCCCGCACCGCGGCCGGTCACCAGCTCCACCTCCGTGTCAAGCATCACTGCCGTACATGCAGAGCTGGAAGTCGTATTCCCGATCCCCATTTCTCCTGTCACAAACAGATCATAGCCCTGTTCCTTCAGGTTTCCGACTACCGCTATCCCCTGCTCCATGGCACGGACTGCCTCTTCTCTTGTCATGGCCGGCCCCTTTGCCATATTGGCTGTACCATACCTGACAGGCACATTTAAAATCCGGGGATGTTTCGCATCTGTCAGCATTCCGATATTGACCGGAAATACCTCCGCATCATTTACCTTCGCCATCAGACACACGGAAGATTTTCCTTCTCCCATATTTTCCAGCACACAGGCAGTGACCTCGCTTCCGGTCTGTGTAACCCCCTCTTCCACAACACCGTTATCCGCGCCCATGACAACCACTGCCTTTTTATGTATCATCGGCTTATCCGTTCCGTAAATCCGTGCAAGACGGACAACCATTTCCTCCAGCATTCCCATTCCGCGAAGCGGTTTCGCCAGAGAATCCCAGTGTTTCCATGCTGCTTCTTCCATCGCATCTTCCGTCGGCACGATATTTTGCAGAACTTCTTCTAATTTCAACATCCGTTCACTCCTCTTTTCCGTACTTATTCTTCAATTTCCACCCAGACTGTGAAAATCCCCTCTTCTTCAATCACTTCTGTCACTGTTCCCTCCAGGCAGGACAGACGCTGCTTTGTATTATTCGACATGGCAATGGCTTCTCTGATCGTATAATAGTACATGATGCCGGCCATCGTATTTGCCACATCCTCCTTAAGAATCACATGATCTCCGGGGCTTACCAGTCCCGGCCGTTCCATTCTGAAATCCATTCTTCTCATGCTGCACCTCCGACACTGCGTTTATTCTATCACAATTGCAGGGTTTTTGTCACTGTTTCCTGATTTCCACATAATTTTTTGCGCAAAGCACTATACTATTTCATAAAAATACGATTTTTATGCAAAAAAGCCTTGCATTATGCGCCGTTATTTGTTATTTTTTTAACAAGAAATAAAATATCCAACAAGGAGGATTACACTATGAATATTGCTTTTTTTGGTACAAAAGATTATGACAAAATTTGGTTTGGTGCATTAACAGAAGAAACCGGAGAAGGATCCTACGGTATGAATATTCATTTTCTGGAAACCAACATCAATGAAGAGACTGCGATTCTGGCCCGAGACTACGATGCTGTCTGCGGTTTTGTAAATTCGGATTTCAGCCGTCCGGTATTAAAAGTACTCCATGACTTAAATATTAAGCTGATCCTCCTTCGCTGCGCAGGATTCAACAATGTAGATCTGGACGCAGCAAAAGAATACGGCATTACCGTGCTTCGTGTACCTGGCTATTCTCCGGAAGCAGTCGCAGAACATGCCATGGCACTGGCACTTTGTACAAACCGCCGTCTGCATCGTGCATACGCAAAGGTTCGTAATAACGACTTTTCTTTAAGCGGTCTTTTAGGACGAAATTTCTACTGCGGAACAGCCGGTGTTGTCGGAACAGGTAAAATCGGTGCCGCTTTTGCAAATATCTGCCGCGGATTCGGTATGAAAGTCATTGCATATGATATGTATGAAAATCCTGCTCTGAAAGATTTCGTAACTTACGTTTCCTTAGATGAACTGCTCGAACAGTCAGACCTGATCTCTCTGCACTGTCCGCTCTTCCCGGAAACTTATCATATGATCAATAAAGAGACCATTGCAAAAATGAAAGACACTGTAACACTTGTAAACACATCCCGCGGAGCCCTCATTGATACAGAAGACCTGATCGAAGCACTGCGTGCCAAGAAATTCGCTGCTGTCGGACTGGATGTTTATGAAGACGAAGATGAACTCGTATTCGAGGATCGTTCCTCCGATATCATTGCAAACGAGACCGTACCGCGTCTGCTTGCTTTCCCGAATGTCATGATCACTTCTCACCAGGCGTTCTTCACACGTGAAGCATTACAGGCCATTGCCATTACGACCCTGGAAAATGCCTATGCATTTGAACACGGTCTTCCGTTGGACAATATTGTAAAATAAACAGACAGAAAAATATGCCCGGCAAATGCCGGGCATATCTTATTTTCACTGTTTACTGCATTGCCCAATGCTCGATCGCATAGGCCACGCCGTCTTCCGTATTGGCAAGTGTCGTTTTTTTGCACACTGTTTTCACGCAATCCAGTGCATTTCCCATGGCCACCGTACATCCGAAAGGCAGCGACAGCATTGCCAGATCGTTTTCGCTGTCGCCGATGACCATAACCTCGCTCTGATCAATGTCATGTTCCCGAATGTATTCCATCAGTGTTTTTCCCTTATCTACTCTGTTGGAATTAACTTCCACATTCGTTCTGAAAGAAGAGGCCACTGCCAGCTGGGGCCACGTTCTTAAAAGTTCCTTCACCTCCAGAAGCTTTTCAAAATCCAGACAATTCATCGACAGCTTATAAAACGGAACATTCTCTGCCAGAAGCTGTTCAATATCCTGCTCATACTGAATATAATCGGCCAGATCCGTCAGCTTCGAAACGGTCTTTTCTGCTGAGAATTCTCCTCCCGAATCCTTTTTCATTTCCTCAACTTCCTTCAGAAAGATTTCCATCATCTCAGCCCTGGTCCCGTCTGTCAGAATTCCCCTGTCCGTGACATAATTAATGTGGACTCCGTTTTTCCGGCACAAATTTCTGATCTTACACAGTTCATCAGCGGAAAGTGAATCACTTTTTAACAGTGTTCCATCCGCTTCATATACATTTGCTCCGTTCGAGCAGATATAGCTGCAGGAAACTCCCGCTGCTCTGAGCGGCTCACTGGCCAGAGCATAATCACGCCCTGTATTCACAAGGAAGATACCTCCCTGATCCTGATATTTCCTGATCACCTCTGCTGTTTTTTCCGTAACTTTGGAATGCGCATCCAGCAATGTGCCATCCATATCCACGGCTATCAGTTTTATCATCTCCACCTCCGGCTTTACCAGTATCTTCTGGCACAGATCGGAGTCCTGTATGTATAGCTGCTGACCTTAATTCCGGTCTTTTCCGAGCTGGCATGTACAATCTTCCCGTTGCCTATATAGATACCTACGTGATTTCCATAATAAATAATATCTCCTGCCTGTACCGCTGAAACGGATACTTCTTTTCCCGATCCTGCCTGATCCACTGACGATCTCGGAATACTGATACCGAAATGGCGGTGAACCTGACTTGTAAATCCGGAACAGTCAGTTCCGTTTGTCAGGCTGTCTCCCCCAAATACATACGGGTTTCCCACAAACTGCAGTGCATACTGAGCAATCTGCAGTCCGAGACCGCTTCCGCTGGCTGACGGCTGACTGCCGGAGCTGTTTGAACTGCCGGCGCCTGTATTTCCGGTGTTTTTACCGCCCAGACTGCCGCTCTGACTTGTGGCTGACTCTTTTGCGGCCGCTGCCGCCGCTTCCGCCTCCAGACGGCGTATCTTTGCTGTCTGTTCCTGAAGGGTAGCACGATATGCCTTTGCCTTTTCCTTAGCACCTGCCAGCTGTCTGTCGAAATCCGCCGCTTCACTCTCAGCTGCCGCGATTTCGCTGTTGAGCTGAGATTTCTGGACTTCATAGTCTTCCTGAAGACTCAAAAGCTCGTCCTGCTCTTCCTCAAGAACAGCCTGCCACTCTGCCACCTGCTGTTTTGTCTCCTCATATGAAATCAAAAGCTCTCTGTCATATTTATAAACTTCCTGGACAAGCTCTGATTTATTTAAAAAATCAGCGATATTTTTCGACGCTGACAGCAGAGAATAATAATCAAAGTCTCCATTCTCATACATAAACCGGATTCTCTTCTTCATATCTGCATACTGTTGTTCTTCCCGAAGTTTGGCTTCCTCATATTCTTCGGCTGCCAGTTCGATCTCAACCTGTTTATTTTCCAGATCTGTCTCCAGAACTTCCAGCGTCAGTATCGTCTCCACCAGTTCCTCATTCAGATGATTCAGCTGGTTTCTGATCGCTTTTCTCTCTGACTCCATTGTTTCAATACTGCTGTTGATCTTTTCAAGCTGCTTTTTCGTTTCTGTCTGCTGTTTTTTCACATCATTGACACCGGTCGCCGCCGCCGGAAACGCACTTCCCAGCACTGCGGCACCTGCCAGCAGCAGACACAGTAATCCTTTTCTCATATCTCCATCCCATCTTTCCCGTAGAAGCTCCTGCAGAATACAAGTTGTCTGATTCAGACGCCTGTTCCCACTTCATATATTGAGTATAACACAAGACATTTTCATTCACAATTTCATTTATCCTAAAATATTTTAAGAAAAAGAGCGTTCCTCATCGGAGCGCTCTTTTTCTTTCTGCCCTATTCATCCACCTGTACCGGTGTGATCACGATATTTTCCGGACTGATCCCCGTTTTTCTGGATACTACATCTTCGATCTGCGCTCTCTGTGTATCGCTGACCTGAGACTGATTCACCACCACATCCACCTTGTTATCTGAAATACTGACCAGAACATCTTCAAATCCCTTTGCTTCCAGAAGAGTTTCCGTACCGGTCTCACGCTCTGCGATCGTGGTCAGCTCCAGCATCTGATCGATTGCTTCCTGTTTCTGGCTCTCAGACACTACACTGCTGTTTATAATTTCCAGAAGAGATTCCTTATTCTTCGAACGGGTCTGTTCCCTGTTCAGCTTCGCCTCTGAGGCGAACCCGGAGCTGACCGTCACATCAGAGCCGGTAAAGACTGCTTCTCCCGGGGATTCCTCCAGCGAATCCGCAGCAGTATAAATATCCTCCATGGAAATCTCCGTTTCCAGTTCCGTTTCTATTTCGGGATCCGTCACAATTTCATCCGTTACAGTTTCCACCGCCGAAGTATTCGCAGCGATCATATCTGAATCAATCATGCTGTCAGAATATTTCAGATATCCGGCAACAGCAATCATGACTGCAAGTGCTGTAATGATCAGCTGATTTTTCTTTAAAATTGCTTTCACTTTGAAACCTCCATTTTCATTATACTAATTTTATGAGCTTCCAGTCCGAATAATGCCTGCACCGCCCGGGAAATCTTTTCCTTCACCTCGGCATTTCCCCCGCCCTGCGCAACGATCAGAATTCCTTCAATCCGGGGCAGCTTTTCCCGTACAACAAAAGGATCTTCATCATTCCCGTAAATCGTCTGCTCTGCAATCTCTTCCTCTGTCGTAATTCTGCTTCCGCCGCTGCTGTCCGTCTCCCTGATCATAGTGCTTCTCTCTTCTCCATCCTTTTCAACGATCTTTTCTCCGCTGTCTGCATAGGTAATGAGCACCTGTGTTTCACCGACTCCGGATATTTTAGAAAGGATCTCACTGAGCCTCTGCTCCATATCCTGTTCCTGAACATTCACTGCATCTGTCCGGATATTCTCCGATACTGCCTTTGTCTGATCCTTCTTATGATCCACCGGAACCGCAATCACCAGCAGCAAAACACCGATCAGCACACCGATCAGCAGCTGTTCCTTTCCCGGTTTTTTCCAGTTCTTGAAAAGATGATCTGTCACGTTTCTAATCTCCTATTATAATTTCCGGAATATCAATCCGATCAATCCCCCGGATCCTCTCATCCTCTATAGACTCTTTCTGAACATCCTTTTTCGGGGTTCCGGAGATTTCCGTGAAAAACAGCCGTTCTGACTGTCTCTCTGCCTGACGCTCCAGCTGTTTCTGTTCCTCCGTCAGATGCTCAAGCTGTTCCTGAAATACCGTTCCCACCGGTCCGATCTTCATGACAGGGTACAGCATAACCGCCAGAAAGAAAAATCCCATAAACAGCTTCACATAAGCCTCATATTTCTTCGACGGAACCAGTTCCATCACAAGCCCGTACAGCAGTGTAAATACGGTGAAATTTTCCAGCCATTCCGTAAAAATATTCATCTCAAACCTCCTGTCGTCACACACACCACAGCAATCGTCAGTAAAAAGAGTGCTGCTACCGTAAACTGCAGCTTCACAAGCAGTCCCAGGCCTTCCCCCATTTCCCCGATGGCACTGTTTAACCGCCCATCCGTCACAGGCTCGGTAACAACAGCCAGCAGCTGAAAGAAAAACACATAGATTCCCACTCTTAAAGCGGGCAGCAGACTGATTACAACGATCAAAACTGCCGCAGCTGCTCCAATACCGTTTTTTAACAGTACGCCGGATCCCAGAATGATATCCATGACCCCCTGGGCCACATTTCCCATGCTTCCGAGACCGGATACTCCTTTACTGAGAGCTGTCTGCTGCATGGAATCAATGGCAGGCGTGATCATTCCCTGAATAAACTGCAGTCCCGCCGACACACCGATCATTGCCTTCAGAACCAGACTGATCAGTTTCCTGATCTGCTGCCTGCCTCTGGAAAAAAAATCCGTACTTCCCAGATGACCTGCCAGGACCAGCAGACAATATCCGCGGATTGCCGGCAGTACAAAATGCAGGACGATCCTTTGCAGATAATAGACCAGAATGAGAAACCCCTCATAAAATACAGCTGCACTTGTCCTGTAGGAAGCAGCTGCCGCAGCCATCAGATAGGCAGGCATGAGAACCTTCATAAAATCCAGAAGATCTGTGACCATCTGTCTGGTCAGTTCATAGCACTCACCGAACACCTGCATCAGCACCAGGATCAGCAGCAGATAGATCATATAAAATCCCATATCCGATATCTGATGATTTGAAAAGGCTCTTGTGACCGCCGCAAGAATCGCCGCACTCAGCAAAAGCAGCATCAGATAAAACAGCATCTCCCGGTAGCCTTCTATCTGAGTGAAAAAACTGTCTTTGATCACGGAAAGAAAAGCACCGCCCGACAGAGTTCCGCTCTCTGTCAGTTCCGTTACCATTTCCGCAAATCCGGCATCCTGTCCCAGAATCCTCTGCAGCACTTCTTCTATATCGCCATAACCAATCCCCGTTCCCATCAGCTGCCTCCCAGAAAGAACCGGACCGTTTCCAGTAAAGCTGTCAAAATCGGAATGCAAAGTACCAGGATCGTAAGCTTCGCAAACATTTCGATCGAAACCGCAATGCTCTGGTATCCGGCATCTCTGCAGAGTCCCGAAGCAAATTCCGATAGATAGGCAATACCGATGATCTTTACCAGAATCGTCAGATATGTTCCATAAGAAGATAAAACTTCCTCAAGAATCTGTATCTCCTCCACCAGTGTCTGCAGTTTCAATAATATCTGGCTTCCCAGAAAGATACCCGATGCCAGTACCAGCCATACCGCATACTCCGCTTTCATCCCTTTTAAAAAAACAGCAAGCATGGCTGTCAGAATTCCAAATAATGCAATTTTGAGCATGATGCCTCCTTTAAATGTCAAACAGCTTCTGCATGGTTTCAAACAGTTCTACCACATAGGGCAGGATCCAGAACAGAACGATCAAAAGTCCTGCCAGACTCATCAGATGTCCCAGATCATCTCTCCCACTGTTTTTCAGCAGCTGACTGAGCACGGAAACCAGCACGCCTACCGCTGCAATCTTAAATATAATCGTGATTCCCATAGTTCCTCCGTCAGATGACTAAAATGATCAGAAATGCTCCGGCCATCACACCCAGCACTTCAAAAAAACGGCCATTCCTCTTTCTCTCCTCTGCCGCTGTTTCGCTCATCTCCTCCAGCTGCTGAAGTACCAGCTCCAGCGTCTCCTGCTGCATCTTCAGATCCAGATAGCCGATCCCTTCTGCAAGGGTCAGTAACAGGTCTTTGTCAGATTTACGGAATCCCGGATAGCCGATCAGGCTCTCCAGCTCTTCCTGCCAGATTTCCAGAAAGATACGGCCGTCTCTCTTTTCCAGTTCCCCGGAGACATTTTTCAGAAACTGATCGTAAGGCGGCGCCACGCGTTCAGAAACACGCAGAAATGCTTCCTGCAGAGCAGCATGGTGAAAAGACAGCTCTCCTTTGAAATTCACCACCATTCGTTTCAGCTCCTGAAGCCTTTTTACCCGCTCTGACAGCTCCCCTGCGAACAGCTTCCCGATTCCGCCGCAGCAGCCGAGAATCAGAAAACATCCGATGATTTTTATGTACATGCCGCTTCCTCCCACAAAATCTGCTGCTGTCGGTCATAAATTCTGGCAACCACCCCCGGAGTCTGTCCTTTTTTCAGAAAAAAATACCGTTCAAACACACACTCCCTTAACAGCTTCTCCAATCCGGGCTTATTTCTCAGTTCCTCCATGGTTTCCCCATGTACCGTCGCCAGAATCTTACAGCCGCTTCGAATGGCTTCCTCAATGGCTTCCACATCCTCCCGGCTTCCGATCTCATCTGCCGCCAGAACCCTGGGTGACATGGAACGAAGCAGCATCTGCATTCCTTCCGCCTTCGGACAGCCATCCAGCAGATCTGTCCGGATTCCCAGATCATGCGTCGGGATCCCCAGATAACTGCCTCCGATCTCAGAGCGTTCATCTGCCACTCCCACATTGACACCGGCTTCCGTCCCGGTCCCGTCCGAATACAGGCGGATCGTATCCCGAAGAAACGTCGTTTTTCCGCACCCCGGCGGAGAAACAAACAGCATATGCAGGGGCTGATGCTCCTGGTACATCCATCGTTTCCACGGTGCCGCACAATCCTTCACATCATGAGAGATCCGGATATTCATACCCGAAAGATTTTTCAGGGTGCTGACCTTTCCCTGCTCCAGCACTGCGCTTCCTGTAATCCCGATGCGGTGTCCTCCCGACACACTTAAATATCCTCTCTTTACTTCTTCTCCAAAGGCATAGACCGAATACCCGCAGACTGCGGAAAAGGTATCCCGGATTTCCTCCGCCGTTACGATTCTGACTGCATTCCTCCGATCGGAAATCCCTCCGTTTTTTCCCACAAAGATTTCCCGATGCTCATAGAGCAGCAGCAATGGTTTCCCTGCACGCAGATGGATTTCCTGCAGCCTCTCAAAATCAATCGGAAGCTCTGCCATCAGTTTCCGAAGGTTTCCGGTAAACATCCTGATAATCTGTTCTCTTACTTCCACTTTCTCACCTCTTTGTGCAGTATATGTAGACAGGCAATAAAAAAGAACCCGCAGTTTTTCCTGCGGGTTCCGTATTTTGATTTATGCTTCTGCTTTGACATCCTTCATGGAGAAGCTCACTCTGCCCATCTTGTCTTTTCCGAGACAAACGACGGTTACTTTATCACCTAATGTGAGAACATCTTCCACACGATTGATTCTTTCTTTGGAAATCTTGGAAATGTGAACCATTCCTTCTTTTCCAGGCGCAAATTCGATGAATGCACCGAATTCTTTAATGCTTACAACTTTACCTTTGAAGATCATGCCTTCTTCGAAGTCTGTAGCAATGATTTTAATCATTTCTACTGCTTTATCCATATCTTCCTGATTTACGCCGCAGACAGAAACCGCGCCGTCATCTGTGATATCGATCTTCACACCTGTCTGCTCGATGATCGCATTGATCGTTTTACCTCTCTGGCCAACCACATCGCCGATCTTCTGCGGATCGATCTGAATCTGGATGATCTTCGGAGCAAGTTCACCAACAGTTTCTCTCGGCTGTCCGATACACGGAAGCATGACATTTTCCAGAATATACATTCTTGCTTCTCTTGTCTTCGCAATCGCTTCTTCTACGATCGGTCTTGTCAGACCGTGAATCTTGATATCCATCTGAATCGCTGTGATACCATCCGGTGTACCTGCAACTTTAAAGTCCATATCACCGAAGAAATCCTCGAGACCCTGAATATCTGTCAGTACGATATAATCATCATCTGTTTCACCTGTAACAAGACCGCAGGAAATACCTGCAACCGGTTTTTTGATCGGTACACCTGCTGCCATTAAGGACATGGTAGATGCACAGATGGAAGCCTGTGATGTGGAACCGTTGGATTCAAATGTTTCGGAAACAGTTCTGATCGCATACGGGAATTCTTCTTCTGTCGGAAGAACCGGTACCAATGCCTTTTCAGCCAGCGCACCGTGACCGATTTCACGGCGTCCCGGTCCTCTGGACGGTTTTGTTTCCCCTACAGAGTAGCTTGGGAAGTTGTAGTGGTGCATATATCTCTTGCTTACTTCATTCTCGTCCAATCCATCAATTTTCTGGCTTTCAGACAACGGAGCAAGGGTTGTCACTGTACAGATCTGTGTCTGTCCGCGTGTGAACATGGCAGAGCCGTGTACACGAGGAATGATATCCACTTCCGCTGCCAGAGGACGGATCTGTGTGATCGCACGGCCGTCCGGACGTTTGTGATCCTTTAAGATCATCTTCCGGACTGTCTTTTTCTGATACTGATAAATCGCTTCCCCAAGTACCGCAAGCCATTCTTCGTTTTCAGCAAAGGCTTCTTCCATCTTTTCAGTAATCTGTCTGATATTTTCTTCACGAACCTGTTTTTCGTCTGTGAAAACCGCTGCTTCCATTTCTTCCGGAGTCACGATCTCTTTCATCGCCGCAAACATTTCTTCCGGAATTGCACAGCTTGTATATTCATGCTTCGGCTTTCCTACTTCCGCAACCATTTCATTGATAAATGCAATGATCGTCTGGTTCACTTCGTGAGCCATGTAGATCGCTTCGATCATTTTGTCTTCCGGAATCTCATTTGCTCCGGCTTCGATCATGATCACTTTTTCGGATGTAGAAGCAACTGTCAGGTTTAAGTCACCGTTCTTCCACTGTTCCTGAGACGGATTGATGATAAACTCACCGTTTACCATACCGACCTGTGTCGTCGCACACGGTCCGCAGAACGGGATATCGGAAATACTTGTCGCAATCGCTGAACCAAGCATTGCCACCAGCTCCGGACGGCACTCAGGGTCCACAGACATAACCATGTTGTTTAATGTCACGTCATTTCTGTAATCCTTCGGGAATAACGGACGCATCGGTCTGTCAATGACACGGGAAGTCAGGATCGCATTTTCAGATGCTTTTCCTTCACGTTTGTTAAAGCCTCCCGGGATTTTTCCTACAGCATATAATTTTTCTTCATATTCTACGCTGAGAGGGAAAAAGTCGATTCCTTCTCTCGGCTTATCGGATGCAGTCGCCGTACAAAGAACAACTGTATCACCATAGTGCATAAATGCACATCCGTTTGCCTGCTTACCGACTCTGTTCACGTCCACACGCAGTGTTCTGCCGGCAAGTTCCATTGTAAAACTCTTGTACATGTTTATTCTCCTTTTTCATCAAGTCAGCAGAAGTCTCCGAAACGACTGAAAAACACAAAAGGTTTTTGCGCTTTTCAGTAGTCTCGGGAGTAAACTTCTACCTAACAAAAGGGCGGATTGCTCCGCCCTCTGTTTTTATTATTTTCTGAGTCCTAAGCGTTCGATTAAGGAACGATATCTTTCGATATCAACTTTCTTTAAGTATGCTAACATACCACGTCTCTGTCCAACCATTTTCAGAAGACCTCTTCTGGAGTGGTGATCCTTTGGATTCGCTTTTAAGTGTTCAGTTAATTCCTGAATTCTGGCTGTTAAGATCGCTACCTGTACTTCCGGTGAACCTGTGTCGCCTTCTTTCAGACCATATTCTGCAATAATTGCCTGTTTCTTTTCTTTTGAAATCATTTTGATTTCCTCCTTAATTTTTAATTACCGCCTGATATTAAGAACCGGTCGGAGTGTCCGAGCCCTGAATACCGGCTGATTTTTCATACCAAGATATATTAGCATATGATCAGCAAATTGTAAACCGTTTTTTCAGGAAAATTCCCGGACATTTTTTCAGAGATCATAGTCATTTTTCCGAAAATATTGTAGAATATACAAAAGTCGTCAAAGGAGAAGCATAGATTATGAAAAAAATACAGATTTTACTAATGGTTCTGAGCCTGATTTGTCTCATATGGTTCATGTTGCCGCTGGCTTTGTCGGCCGGCCTGAACATCGGTAACCTTACGGGGATCGGCATATCTGCGCTCCTTTTTTTATATGCTGTGTTCATGCCGAAGGTGCACCATGGTTTTACTGCTTTAAAGGCGCATTCTGTCGGGAAATGGCTCTGTCCGGCACTGTTTGCCCTTCTTTTGCTGATCACAGGGTTAGTCATTACAGAAACGGCATGCATGATCATCGCAGCAAACAGAGCGCCCGGGGAAAATGCGACCGCTGTTGTTTTAGGCTGCCGCGTCTACGGTGAAAAACCAAGTCTATCTATGACCGAACGGCTTGATGCTGCGAGAGATTATCTTCTGAAAAACAAGGACGCCGTATGCATTTTATCCGGCGGACAGGGTCCCGGAGAAGACATTACCGAGGCCGAGTGCATGTACCGCTATCTGATCAATCTGGGGATTGAACCGGAACGGCTGTACAAAGAGGAACAGTCTGTCTCCACCAGGGAAAATCTGTACTTTTCCAGACAGCTGACAGAGAAATACCGACTGAATCCGTCCATTGCGATCGTCACCAGTGAGTATCATGAATACCGGGCCGGAAAAATCGCAGAGACTCTGAACATCGAATACGGAGCGGTTCCCGCAAGGACCGCTCTCTGGCTCTTTCCGACCTATTATGTGCGGGAGCTTTACGGGATTTTGTATGAATGGCTGTTATAAATATAAACCCCCAAATCCTGTGCCAATTGTCTGGCCTTTGCGTAATATTTCTTATAGTGTGCCATCTCGTAATCTCCGCTGATTCCGGCGCAGTAGACCCATTCGCTGTACTCCTTCAGAAAAAACAGTTGTATGGTACGATCATATTCGGAACGGGAGATGCTCTTGTCTTTTATCAGGTTTTCATAATAATAATCCAGGGCAAACTGTCGGTCTGCCGCGGTCATTTGGAATAGGGCCCCCGGATTGTCCTCTCCGAAAGCAAGCAGTCGGGCGATTGCGCATGGGTAAGGCAGGATCCCGGCGTACTCCCAATCGATGATCACCGCTTTTTCTTCGCTGACCAGAACATTGAAGGGCAGCAGATCATCGTTGCACAGTGTCCGGGGCACAGCGGCAAATGCGTCCAGATACGCCTGGTAGGCATCTGTCAGATCGCCCATGTAGGCCAGCCGCTTCCGGCGGCCCGGGTAGCTTTTCTCAAAACTGTAGCCTGCCTCTGCGTGGGCAGTATCGTTCCAGTACCGCTCCTGACTGGCAATCAACGCATCCAGGGCCAGTTGTAACTGCTGCCGGTTGCAGCGGCTCATGCTGGTGCCCTGCACATATTCCATGAGCATGTACAGATTCCCTTCGTATTCCCCGAAGGCATGGTTCTTCGGCACAGGACCTCCATGAGGAAAGAAGGTATCGTAGACCTCCCGCTCCCCCGGGGTTGTCTTTTTCAGCACCAGACTGCCCCATTCCGTGTCCAGTTTCCATACATTATAGGGTGATCCATCTTCCTCGGCGCAGAATTGAGTAATGCCCCCGATTGGAACACGAAAGTCCAGAGCTGTTAAAATTTCTTTGATTTTCTTATCCATAAAAGTTCCCCCAAATAAATTGCGTCCCCAAGCGTAGTCCCGAATCCGCTCCACATAACCGCCGCATAGTAGATGTCCACCAGTTTTGGATTGCCACGGCACAATAATCATAATTCTGTAACATTTCGCCTGAATAGCTTACCACTTTTTACTTCCAATTCTACTGTGATGAGAAATATATTTTGATTCTCGTTTAAAATAATCTGAACAGCAGACGATGGCAAATGCGCATTATCTACTGACATTTTCTTTTCAAGGCCAATTTTTCGCCTTTTAAGGTCTTTCGGCAGATTTGGTGTCACGCGTCGAATTATAGTTCCCACCTACGGCAGCTTTACCGCAGGTTAAAT
>JBJEMI010000001.1:0-4254 GCA_051879615.1 Lachnospiraceae bacterium | reverse complement strand
CCAGAAAGTATCTGAAAAGTGGGACAGTTCACAGCCGAAGTCCATGTTTGGAACACACAGATAGTTTCCATTCTGGTATTTTCCGGCGATCACATGAAAAGAAGTTCCCCTTGCAGTTATGACAGCTTCATAATGGCAGGGGGTATGGACGAGGAGCCTAATCTCGCCGGTCCAGATTTTCTTTCCAACGGTTTTGCCGGTATTACATTGAAAAATCATACGGTCATACCTCCTATGCGAATGGATTCTGGTTGGTCACTGCGGCATGGATGACTTCCTCGTCAATGATCTGTCTTTTCATCTGGGAGCCGATGTTAAGCGCGTCTGTCATGATGTTATCGATGATACGGGGATTGCCCTGAACATAACCATGGACAGCAGATAATGCGGAATCACTGATGATGGAAGGTGCCGCACCGGCACATTTTAGTTTATGATTTATGTACTCCGGGACTTCGGAATCAGAGAGACCTTCATAGTTATAACGGATGGTGATGCGCTGGTTGAGAGCTTCGTGAACCGGTTTGCACAGAGTGTCCTGAAGATAGGATTCGCCACAGAGGATAAGGGTAAAACAGTTAAGGGAATCATATCCATAATTCATGAGCATCTTGATATCGTTGAGAATACCGGTGTTCAGATACTGTGCTTCGTCTATGGCAAGAAGGAGGGGCTGGCGTTTTTCCTTGTAAAGATAGTAGATCTGATCCTGTATGGAACGGAACATCCCGGTCTTACCGCCTTTGTCACTGACACCGAGAACCTGACAGAATTCCTTGTAAAAATCAGAGACACTTACTGTGGAAAGGCAGATATACTCCATATGGTACATGTTTGGATTGAGGCTTTTGGCAAAGCAGCGTAGAGCGAAGGATTTTCCCATGCCGGGTCTGGCAGTAAATACCCCGATGCCCCGGGTTTCCTTCAGAAAGTTGAGCCGTGCAGTCATCTGTTCAAAATCATTGGAACGGAAACAGTCATTTTCAGAAAACTGCTGTTTGTCAAAAGGGTTGGATTTTAAACCATAAAAAGAGTTGAACATTAGTCATTACCTCCGATCTTAGAGTAATCAAGCGGATTTCGATTATTGCGTTTCGTATGGCAGTTATCGATTTTGTTGGTTTTGTGAATAGGGGATTTCGTGTCTTCATAAAGGATGTAGGCACTGTTCATATCTTCCGGAAGGAAACGTATCTCCACTTTCATTCCAATGAACTGCATGGGAACATCATAGGATTCCTTAAAGATGGAGACGGTGGCATCATTTCTTACCTTGCGGGTGATGCGGTTATAAAAACAGTCATCCAGCCATTCGCGGGACAAAGGATGACGGACATCCTTGCAGGTATCCTGAAAACGTGTCATGGGGGCAGAGTCAATCCCGGAATGATAGGAAGTGTTGTACTTTCTGACATAGTCTTTAAGCATCTCATTGAACTGGTCAAGGGAATGAATTTTTCGGGTGTCGATGGTGTGGATCCACGTAGTTTTCATGCTGAGCCACTGGCGTTCTGATTTTCCTTTGCTGGCCCCATCCCTCACTTTTGTGTGGATAAGGCTGATGCCAAGTGAGATACAGATCATGGAGAGCTGTTCGTTGGCATAGGGACCGCCGTTGTCGACCAGAAGTTTGGAGGGAACACAGCCGTAGGTGGCAATGGCATCCTTTAAGACCTTCTGGAAGTTTAAGGCATTGTCATTGTAAAACATCTGAGCCCCTACTAACATACGGGAATGGTCATCAATGATGGCCATACAGTAGACCTGCCGGGTAACACCGTCTTCGGTGATGTGTGCAATGTAACAGGTGTCAGCCTGCCACATTTTTCCAAAGGAGACCTCTTCAAAGGCTTTCCGGTCACGAAGATTTGGGTTTCTGGCAGATTTCAGGTTGTTGTTGCGTATAAAACGTTGTACGGAATCCACACTGACAGTGGCAGGAATGAAACTGTCCTGTATGAGTTTCCGGTGAATCTGTGTGGCATTGATACGTGGAAAATCCTCCCTGATCCGAAAAATCTGCAGGATTGCTTCGTCGCTTAATGCCCTGGATGTACCTTTGTCCGAGCGGACTGCCGGCATGAGACCTTCAAGACCATGGCGTTTGTACTGTGTGGCCCAGTCCTCAATGGTCTTGTAGCTGAACTTTTTCACTGTGCCGTCAGGAAGAGTGAATTCCTTCTGTGCAATGCGTTTGTAGTAGGCAGTGGCTGAGGCATCCGGAAAAAGCCCCTGGATGACAGGAGCAATGAGACCGAACCTGAATTCAGCCACCGCGGCGGCGCTTTTTAAAATTTCGTCTTCTTGTGTCATGAAAATATCCTCCCTGTTTATGATGAGACCATCATAAAAGGAAGTGAGGGCAAAGTCATGTGCATGGTTAAGTGGTCGGAGAAAAAAGATAATCGGGGACAAAAACATCCTGGCAGTAAACTGCGGTTTTGGGATTGGCATGTGACTGGAGAAAGGAAAAACCAAAGGTGCGGACAAAACCGGAGGTAAAGTCCGAGGCATGGTCCATCCTGCTGAGTGAGAAAAGAAAGCCTTTATCCGAAACCACCAAATCGTTTAAAAATCCAAGCCACCCGGACTTGTGCTTTTTCCATAGAACCAACCATTTATAGAGCTGTCTGGAAGTAATGGAAAAGCGTTCGCACAGTTTCTCAATCGTATACAGGTGCATGAAATATTCACCAAGGACGCGGAGGACAAAGAACAGGCTGTAGGAACAGTAGGGAATGATGAAGTCCGGAAGGAAAGCATGTGTAGCACCACAGCTGTCACAGATACAGCGAAGAACGGTGACCTCATGCCGGACACATTTTCCACCCTGGAAGTCAATGAGACAGCGCTTGTAATAGCTGTGAATTTGGAGTTTTCCAGAGGTATTACAGATCGGACATGTCTCAAGTTCAGGTCTTACAAGGGGCATGAACTGCTCAAACAAAGATTTTGATGAAGTTTTTATCTTAAAAAGCTTGATAAACAGAGAGTTTTTTCTTATCATAGTAATGTGTGAAGGAATCCACAGATGCAGGATAGCCGTATTGTGTAGGACACAGATCCTGATTTGGCACCGCATTTGGATCACACTGTGTGAAGAGAAAGGACGAACTGTGGTAGGGGCTGTTCTTTCTCTTATTTTTTTGTTACATAGATTAATGTAAGAAAAGTAAGGGAAGAATGCAAGAAAAAAAGTGTGCGGTAAGAAACGGCACACTAAGGCAGAGATAAGAAGTAAAATGTAGGATTTAATCTGCGGCAGGATTGCGGCAGGAGAGAATTATAATTTGACGCATGACAGTATCTGGAACGGCATAAAATCAACCATCAGCGGTATTGTGAATGGGATTAAGAGTACGGTTTCCACCGTGTTTAACAATATGCTTTCCGCCATAAAAAATACAGTGGGAAAGATTGCATCTTCTATTAAGAGTGGATTCCAAACGGCTATCAGCTTTATCACGAGCCTTCCCTCACAGGCATTGCAGTGGGGCAAGGACATGATAATGGGAATCGTAAACGGTATCAAGAGTTGTATCAATGCCGTGGGGGATGCCGTTAAGAGTGTGGCTGACAAGATTAAGTCCTTCCTTCACTTCTCCGTGCCGGATGAGGGGCCTTTGACGGAATACGAGTCTTGGATGCCGGACTTTATGAATGGTCTTGCAAAAGGCATCGAGAAGAGTAAGGGTGTTGTTGCTAAAGCGGTGGAAGGGGTGTCACAGGACATGGTAATCAATCCGAATGTGAATGCAACCTCGGCTGCAATGGAAAGTACATCGACTTCATCTGCACAGAATACGGCAAGCATTGTGGGTGCAATAAGAGAGGCATTTGCAGGACTCAATATGCAGGGTGGTAACATTTCCATTCCTGTTTATATCGGAGGAACACTTCTTGATGAAGTGGTCGTGAATGCACAGCAGAGAATAAACCTAAGAAGCGGAGGAAGATAAATGGCACATATTCAATATTTGAACTTTGATGGAGAAGACCTGCCACTTCCTGTCAGCTACGATATTGGCTTATCGGATGTGGAGGCAGATTCGTCCGGGGAAACGGAAGCCGGGACAAGACAGAGAGATCTGGTAAGGAGCGGGGTGGTGGAAATATCCTGCTCCTTTAATGTCAGTCCCACATGGCTTAAGAAACTGACCATCTTTCGGAACAGACCAAAGATAACAGTGAAATATTTTGATACGGGAACATTGGAGATAAAGCAGACACAGATGTACATTGACGGATTTAAGT